>DASWII010000014.1:0-13948 GCA_036397755.1 Gemmatimonadales bacterium
GCCCGGGGAGACATCCTGGTACCCCCCGCTTCGGGGGCCGCCGCCCCGTGCGAGTCTCCGCCCGGCCGCCGGTGTCCGACATCGGCGAACCGGGTGTCCGAGATCGTCCGAACTGGGTGTCCGACTTCAGCGAAATGCGCACTTGAGGGCTTGGCTCCGCGGCCGAGCGCGGGCTTCTCAGCCCGCGACTCGAACAAAGGCGACGGCTTGAGGGCGTCACGTTGTTGCAACACTGCGTGCGATGAAACGAGTAGGTCGTCGCACCATCCGCGCATACCGTTGTTCGTGCCCTCGACGGTTTACGTCCACCTGGTGTGGAAGATTCGTGTCCAGTCACCGGAGTTGGACGCGAGCGCGGCAGCGGTGCTCACGAAGTTGCTCCCGGCGTTGGCGAGGAAACACGGGGCCACGCTGCTCGAAGTCAGTATTCTCCAAGACCACGTGCACACCTTGCTCCTGTTGCCACCGGTCGTCGACATACCTCGACTTGTTCAGGGTCTCAAAGGTGCGAGTTCGCGCATCCTCAATCGTGACCGTGGCGACGCACCACGACCGTTTCGTTGGGCCAGCGGCTACAGCCTTCACTCCGTGTCACCCCGCGCGCGTGAGGCGGTCGCACGGTACATCAGGAATCAGCGACTGCGACACCCGCTTTCGATCCCGCGGTAGAAGCGAGTCCCGGCTTGAAAGCCGGGACTCGGCCGTAACTCACGCCCTGAAGGGCACGAGCGCAGCCCTTGAGGGCTTGGCTCCGCGGCCGAGCGCGGTGAAGTCCCGGCTTGAAAGCTGGGCTCGGCGTCAACTCACGCCCTGAAGGGCACGAGCACAGCCCTTGAGGGCTTGGCTCCGCGGCCGAGCGCGGGCTCTTCAGCCCGCGACTCGAACGACGTGGCGTGGTTCGAACCTCCGGATCGCTACGAGTCCGGAGGCGCGCTCTAAGAGATAGAACACGCACCCCGCCCCCCGCACCCTGCGCTCTGCGCTCTGCGCTCTGCAACCTGCACCCTTGCACCCCGCACCCCGCACCGCGCACCCCGCACCCCGCACCCCGCACTCCTCCCCCTCGCGCCGATACCCATCCCCGCCCATCTTTCTCGCCCATGACCGCTCCTCCCGACCGCCTGACCGCGGCCCTGGCCGACCGTTATACCATCGAACGTGAACTCGGGGCCGGCGGCATGGCCACGGTGTATCTCGCGCACGACATCAAGCACAACCGGAACGTGGCCATCAAGGTCCTGCGATCCGAGTTGGCGGCGGTGCTGGGTGGGGAGCGCTTCCTCAAGGAGATCGAGGTCACCGCCAACCTCCAGCATCCACACATCCTGGCGCTGTACGACTCCGGTGAGGCGGATGGGTTCCTGTTCTATGTGATGCCGTACGTCGAGGGTGAAACGCTCGACGATCGGCTCCGGCGCGAGAAGCAGCTTGGCATCGAGGACGCCGTCCGGATCGCGGGTGAGATGGCGGCGGCGCTCGACTACGCCCATCGACAGGGCGTCGTGCATCGCGACATCAAGCCACCCAACGTGCTGTTGCAGGATGGCCAGGTGCTCGTGGCCGATTTCGGCATTGCGCTGGCGCTCAGGGCCGCGGGCGGCGATCGGCTGACCGAGACGGGGCTCTCGCTCGGCACGCCGCACTACATGAGCCCCGAGCAGGCGGCCGGTGACCGCGACGTGGATGCGCGCACGGACGTGTATGCACTCGGGGCGGTGCTCTACGAGATGTTGGCGGGCGAGCCGCCGCACACCGGCGCGAGCATCCAGGCGATCCTGTCGCGCGTGCTCACGGAGACGCCCAGGCCCCTCGCCGACGTCCGTGCGTCCGTGCCCGCGCACGTGGCCATGGCGGTGGAGAAAGCGCTCGCGAAGGTGCCGGCGGACCGCTTCGCGAGCGCCGCGGCGTTCGCCGCGGCGCTGCGGGACCCCGGCTTCCTGCTCGCGACGGCGGGGGCGCGACGTGCCGCGACTGCCCCACCGGCGTGGTTTCGGCAACGCGGTCCATGGGGGTTGGCCGTGGCGACGCTCGTCGCGGGGTTGGTGGCGGGGCGGGTCCTCGTACCGTCAGCTTCGACACCGCCCCCCGCGCCGGTCGCCCGCTTCCGCATACCGGTTTCCACAAGTCAGGGGTCCGGCATCGCCACGTCGCCGGTGAACACCCTGGCACTGTCACCGAATGGGCAGACGATTGTCTTCGTCAGCCGTCTTGGGGCGGCCATGAGTCTCTATGTCCGTCACCTGGGCGAGCTCGAACCCGCGCCGCTGCCGGGTACCGCCGGCGCCGCCTATCCCATCTTCTCGCCGGATGGGAGCCGCATCGCGTTTTTCGGGGCCGCCGGAGGCATCTATCAAATGCCGATTGCCGGCGGCACTCCGATCCTGGTGCCGAATGCCGCGACCCAGGCGCAGGTGGCGCAGGGTCAGGCCGTGTGGGTGGATGCGAACTCCCTCGCCACCACGGGACCCGACGGCGGCCTCATCCTCTTTGGGCTCGATGGTGTCTCGCGGAAGGTCCTGGCGCCCGATACGGCCGCCGGCGAGACGTTCATCGGCGCCAACGCGGTCCTACCTGATCGCCGCACGGTACTCGCGATCCCGGCGATCGGCACCGGCGTGAACGGCCCCATCATCGCGGTGGACATCGTGACCGGTGAGCGCACGCCGGTCTCTGACGCGGTGGTAAATGCCGTGTGGTACGCGGACGGCCACATCCTCTGGTCCGATCCCAACGGCGCGCTGTTCGGAGCCCGGTTCGACGCGAACCGGCTGCGCATGATCGGGCAGCCGGTCGCGCTTGCCGACGGTGTGCGGTTGGCGGTCGGAGGACAGGCCCAGGTGGCGGTCTCGGCCAACGGATCCGTCGTGTACATCCCGGAGCAACCCTTCAATCTGGCTCTGGTGGATCGGCATGGCGCTCGCGAGATCGTCGCCGACGGTCGCCGGTTTCACAATCCGCGCTTCTCGCCCGACGGAAAGCTTCTGGCGGTGGACTTCATACAGCAAGGCAGCCGGGATGTGTGGACGGTGGATTTGGCGCAACGCACCCTGACGCGCGTGACATTCGAGAACGACGGACACGACGCCATGTGGCTGCCCGACGGTGAGGAGATTGCGTACACGAGCCGCGCCACCACCCTGCGCCGCCGGATCGACGGCAGTGGCGGTCTCGACTCGTTGGCGCTGGCGACGCCGTCATTCGTCAACAACGTGCTGGAGTTCACGCCCGACGGGAAGTTCGTGCTCGCCTCGACGGTGCTCGCGACGAGCTTCGATGTGGAGGTCCTGCCGGTCGACGGCGCCGGTGAGCGGAATCAGCTGCTCGCGAGTCCGTTCAACGAGGAATCGGCGACGCTGTCGCCGGACGGGCGCTGGGTGGCCTATCATTCGAACGAGACCGGCGTCGAAGAGGTGTACGTCAGGAGTTTTCCCGACGGAGGGCGTAAGAACCTGGTGTCACAGGGTGGAGGTCGCGAGCCCGCGTGGAGCCCTCGCGGCGACGAGCTGTTTTATTTCGGCCAGCGGGAAGGAGTGCCGTACCTCATAGCCGCCGCAGTCTCCACGTCGGGTCCCTTCACGGTCCGCGGGCACACGGCCCTGTTCGACTTGTCGGAGTTCGAGCCCTCGGCGCCCCATCGTAACTACGACATCGCGCCCGACGGTTCGCGCTTTGCCCTGGTGCACCAGGGATCGCTGAGCGAAATCGTGATGGTGCTCAACTGGACCGAGGAGGTACGGCGCCGGAGCGGCACACCGTAGCGCCGCGTGGCGGCGGACCTGCCGCACGCCCGGTCAGCTCACGACCGCCGACGGACGGAGGAGTATTGTCGATGCAACGTCGTCATTTCACGCTCATCGCCGCCACGGCCGCGGCGTTCCTCGTGCCCCTGGCGCCCCTGCCCGCCCAGCAGTTCCCAACCGAGCTGTTTGCCGAGCTGCATTGGCGCACGATCGGGCCGTTCCGCGGCGGGCGCACCAAAGCCGCGGCAGGGATACCCGACCGGCCGAACGTGTTCTACATCGGGGTCGTGAATGGCGGGGTGTGGAAGACGACCGACTACGGGCGCATCTGGAATCCGATCTTCGACGACCAACCCACCGGGTCGATCGGCGCGATCGCGCTGGCGCCGTCCAACCCGGACATCATGTACGTGGGAAGCGGTGAGGGACTCCAGCGCCCCGATCTGTCCACGGGCGATGGGATCTATAAGTCGACCGACGGCGGTGAGACGTGGACGCACCTCGGTCTGCGCGACGGTCAGCAGATTCCGCAGATCATCGTGGATCCCGAAGACCCCGATCGGCTGTTCGTCGCCGTGTTGGGTCACCCGTACGGGCCCAACGAGGAGCGCGGCATCTTCCGGTCCACCGATGGGGGGCAGACCTTCGACAAGGTGCTGTATCGGGATGAGAACACGGGTGGTGTGGACGTCGTGTTCGATCCGTCCGATGCCCGGACGGTGTACGCGGTCTTGTGGGAGGCGCGGGAGGGACCGTGGGAGAACGGCGCCTTCAGCGGCCCGGGCAGCGCGGTGTACAAATCGATCGACGGCGGCGACAGCTGGCGCGCGATCGTCTCCGGGCTCCCGACCTTCGCCGACGACGGTCTGGGGCGCATCGGCATCACGGTCGCACCGAGCCTGCCGAGCCGGCTGTTCGCGACCGTGGACGCCACGCGGAACCGCGGTCTGTACCGCTCCGATGACGCGGGCGAGCACTGGTACCTGGTCAATGACGATGGCCGTGTGACGCAGCGCGGGTCGGACTTCGCCGAAGTGAAAGTGCATCCCACGAACCCGGACATCGTGTTCACCGGCAGCATCGTGATGTGGAAATCCACCGACGGCGGGCACACGTTCACCGGTATTCGCGGCGCGCCGGGCGGCGACGATTACCACCGCATCTGGATCAATCCGCTCGACCCGGACATCATGCTCGTCGCCGCGGACCAGGGCGCGATCGTGACGGTCAACGGCGGCGAGACGTGGAGCTCGTGGTACAACCAACCCACCGCGCAGTTCTACCACGTCGCGACGGACAATGCCTTCCCGTACCGCGTGTGCGGCGGCCAGCAGGAAAGCGGCTCGGCCTGCGTGCAAAGCCGCGGGGATCATGGACAGATCACGTTCCGCGAGTGGAGTCCCGTGGGGATCGAAGAATACGGGTACGCCGCGCCCGACCCACTCGACCCGGACATCGTGTACGGCGGCAAGGTGTCGCGCTTCGACCGCCGCACCGGACAGGTGCAGAACGTGAGTCCGCGTCCGCTGCGCGGCGAGGACTATCGTGTGATCCGCACCATGCCGATTCTTTTCTCACCCGTCGATCCGCACACGCTGTACTTCGCGTCCAACACGCTCTGGAAGACGACCAACGGGGGCGGCAGCTGGGAGCGGATCAGTCCCGACTTGTCGCGTGAGACCTGGGACGTTCCGGCCAACGTCGGGACGTATCGTGGCACGCCGGCCGCGCGCGTGACGCGACGGGGCGTCATCTATACGATCGCGCCGTCGTATCTCGACCCCGACATGATATGGGTGGGCACGGACGACGGCTTGATCCACGTCACGAGAGATGGTGGGGCGAGCTGGACGAACGTCACCCCGCCGGATCTCGGCGCGTGGGCCAAGGTATCCCTTATGGATGCCTCGCACTTCGACGTCAACACCGCGTATGCCGCCATCAACACCCTGCGGCTGGACGATCTCCGACCCCACATCTATCGGACGCGCGACGGCGGGGCCACATGGACGCGCATCACCAGCGGCATTCCCGACGGCGGCATCGTGAACGTCGTGCGCGAAGATCCGGTGCGGCGGGGATTGTTGTTCGCGGGCACCGAGCAGGCGGTCTACGTGTCGTTCGATGACGGTGACCACTGGCAGTCGTTGCGGAATGACATGCCCGCGACGTCGATCCGCGATCTCGTGATCAAGGACGATGACCTCGTGGTCGGGACGCACGGGCGCGGTTTCTGGATCCTCGACGACATCACGCCACTCCGTCAGATCAATGCGAACGATCTGGCCAGGAGCGCCGTGCTGTTCGCGCCACAGCAGGCGTGGCGCTTCGACTGGAACAAGTACACCGACACGCCGCTGCCGCCGGACGAGCCTGCCGGGGAGAACCCACCCGACGGTGCGGTCATCAATTACTACCTCCAGGGTCCGGCGCGTGGCGCGGTGACCCTCGAGATTTGGACCGAACAGGGAGAGGTCGTGCGGCGGTATTCCAGCGCCGACGCTCCCGAGCCACCGCTCGAGGGACAGAACGTACCGGACTACTGGCCGCGACCGCCGCAGGTCTTGTCCGACGACGCCGGACTCCATCGGTTCGTGTGGGATCTGCGGTACGCGCGGCCGGCGGTTTTACGGTTCGGCTATCCCATCTCGGCCGTCGCGCACAATACGCCGGTGGAACCGCGAGGACCGTGGGTGCTGCCTGCCCGTTACGAGGTGCGCCTGTTCGTCGATGGAACCGTGCAAACCCAGCCGCTCGTAGTGAAGATGGATCCCCGCGTCACGACGCCGGCGGCCGAACTCGCGCGACAGCACCGGCTCTCGATGCAGCTCTACGAGTTGTTGCAGCGGGACATGGCGGCGCTCGAGGAAGTGCGCGAGTTTCGCGCCGATGCGCGTAACGCCGGGCGCGACGAGGCGGCGGCGCGGATCCAGGGGCGGCTGACACAGCTCAACGGCGCGCTGGGCTCGCTCCTTCGTACCGTCGAGGGCGCCGATGTCGCGCCGACATCGCAGGTCGTCGATGCTATCGGAGAAACCCGACGGGCACTGATGGACGTGCTCGCCGAGTGGTCTGCGATGAAGCGTTAAGCCGGGCAGGGGTAGGGAACACACCGTTTGCGCAACGGTCCTGCGCGTGTCATTCCCTTGCCCCTAACCCCTCCTGTTCGAACGCCCGCATTCACGAGGGTTGTCTCCAACTACCCGCCCCCGGCAAGGCATCCGAACGCCGGGAGCCCAACGAGCTTTACGTCCTCGCGTGCACGGAGCGCTGGAATGAGCGAATCCGCAACCGCCACCTGCCAGATGAGTTCCCAGGTTCCGAGCCTGCGCCGCGCGGAGTGAATCCTGGCCGCGAGAGTGTCGAGCACCGCCGCCTGGCCAGTCGAATCATCCGACGTGAAGCGAACCTCGGCCTCTACAACATACTCCTCTGGGTCGGTTACCCCACGCATCACGGGCGGATGCAATCCCGCACGGCGGAGCTCCTCTGCCCGCATTACCACCCGCACCATCGGGACGTTGAACTGGTGGACGATGAGTGCGCCGGCCTCGCGAAGGCGCTCGGTCTCAACCTGCGACGGTGGTTGATCGCCGAACGCAAGGGTCACATCCCAGAGTCGCCACTCGTCCCACAGGTGCTTCCACTCTTCCAACGACGCAGGCTCGGGCGCGCACGCGTTGCACGAGCAAACGATCTCAAAATCGAACGCGACATCTGCGGGATCTCCGCCAAAGATGTCTGGCCCGCAACTCAAGGCAGCGAAGCAGCACACGAGCATCCGGTACCGGATCATGTCAACCTCCGTTACTGCAGCATTGCGTGCATCCGTGGTGATCGGCTCTGGGTCCCGAACGTCTCGTTGCCTTCACTGATTCGGCAAGAGCGTCCAAGGACTCCGCGCTGCGGTACAGGGCGTTCCTTCGTCATTGGAAACAGATGGGCGCCGACGAATTCTCATACACCGTGGTCGTCGCCGAGCCCACGCCTGCTCCGCTCACATCAACACGCAGCGTGAAATGATCACTGAAGCTTCCCGGGTCCTTCCCGCCCATGTAGTAACGGCCCGTCCCTCCCCAAATGCCGTCGTTGTACCAGTTATACGTGTATCCGCCGCCTGGGGGTTCCACCACCGCCTCCCAGGAGCATATCTCCTCCGGCCGAATCTGAGTCGGGCCCTCGATACTGACGTCCACTGGTGGGGGAGGCGGGCTGCATGGCGTCGTGACGCTCGCCAGATCCAGGGCGGCCACGGCATCCGGCAGCCCATACCCGTAGTAGTCGTCGCGCCCCGGTGCGCCGAGGTCCACCGCGGTGCTGAACATGATTTGCGCAACTTGACTGGCACACAGGGCCGGGTACTTGGCGCGGATCAGCGTCGCCACTCCGGAGACGTGCGGCGTGGCCATTGACGTACCGCACCAGCCTGCGTCGTAATCTTCGTACCCGTTGTATACGACCGTGCTGAGCGCAAAGAATGCGCTGGTCAGGTCTACGTGAGATCCGTAGTTCGAGCCGGGGTTCTCGTTGGGGAAGAATGGTGGGGGCCCCGAGCACCAGTCCCGTGTGGGACCGTTATGGCCGTGAGCGGCAAAGGTCGAATCGGGAATGATGCCCGAGACGCCGATGACGCCATTGTACGCCGCAGGGTATACCACGGTACCGGGCTGCTGCAGGTACTCGCCGGTGATGGGGTCCGCCTGGATGTTTCCGGCAGCGGCAACAAGCAGGATATTCGCTGCGTTCGCCGCGGCCACGCCCGCTGCCAAGTCGAGGTATCCAGGCGCATCCGCCCTATCGCCCAGGCTCATGTTCACAACCTGAACGTCCCAAGTGATGGCTGCGTCCAATCCATCCGCCACGTCGGTAAAGCTACAGTGGCCCTCTATATCACACGCGCCCCACACGTACACCCGGCTCGCGGCGACCAGAGGGGCGGTCCCGACGATGCCGCCAGTATTGTCCCGTGCCACGAGCGTTCCGGTGACGTGTGTTCCGTGCGATCTTCCCGTACCGGACGAATGGTCTGCGCAACCGTTGTAGGGACCGCCGCAATGGCTGAGCCACACCAGGGGAAGGTCTGTGTGTCCGCGTTCGTGGCCCGTGTCAATGATGAGCACCCGCCCGCCGAAGCCCGCGGACCCCTGGAGGTGTGCGTCGCGCGCGTTCACCCAATTGACACCCCATGTGAGGCACTCCTGAGTGTATGGGTCGCACCCTTGCATCACCGCCAGCGCGACAGCGGTTGCGCGCGTTGGGGTCCCGGCGAGTTCGCCCCAGAGGCGAGGCTCCACATAGTCCACGAGCGCATGTCCCCGCAACTCGGCTGCCACTTCGCTTGGAATCCGCGCGTGCACGCTCCCCAAGTGCTTCCGCACATACAGTAACTCGCCGCCCAGCTCCTGGACGGCTTTGAGGCCCGAAGTGAACGTGACCGCGGTCAGCGCCTCACGAACGCCGGTTTGGATGGTTCTTGCCGCGCCTCGATCCTTGAACCCGATCGCGACCACGCCATCCTGTCTGGCTACCTCCTCAGCGAGGGCGACGTCGCTCGTGTCCCAGGGACGAAGTCTGCTGGGAAGATCGACTACCAGCCGCGGAACGTCGGTGAGCTCGGGTTGGGCTGCTGTCAGCGCAGCCGCCAGATCAGGTCCGGTCGGGTGTTGGGGGGGGGCATCGTCGCAGGATGCCAGGGTCGTGGCGGTCATCGCCACGACGGCTAGGCGGTATCGCAGGGTGTGCTGTGGCATCGCGTCCTCCCTGTCGGACTCGTGACGCATCGGTGGTCCGTGGAGCTGCGCCCGGGAGGCGTTGACGTAGCGATAGGTACCAAAGTGCCGACGTGATACCGCCCGGTCAAGCTGGACGCCATCGGAGAAACCCGACGGGCGCTGATGGACGTGCTCGCCGAGTGGGAGCAGTTTCGGGAATAGGGAGACGCCTGGTTGCCGTGCTCCGGTGCACCCCGCACCCGGCACCGCGCACCGCGCACCGCGCACCTTGCACCCTGCACCTTGCACCGTGCGCTGTGCACCGTGCCCCGCGGCCCCGCACCGCGCACCCCGCACCGCGTACCCCGCACCTTGCACCCTGCACGTTGCACGCTGCACCTTGCACCATGCCCAACCTCCCACGCCCGCATTCTCAATGACCGAAGCCACCGATCGTCTGTCCACGGCCCTCGCCGACCGCTACCGTCTTGAACGCCACATCGGCGAAGGCGGCATGGCCAACGTCTACCTGGCGCACGACCTGAAGCACGACCGAAGGGTGGCGGTCAAGGTGTTGCGTCCGGAGTTGTCGGCGATCCTCGGTGGCGAACGGTTCGTCAACGAGATCAAGGTCACCGCCAACCTCCAGCATCCCCACATCCTCCCGCTCTACGACTCCGGGGTCGCCGACACGTTCCTGTACTACGTGATGCCGTACGTGGAAGGTGAGTCCCTGCGGGACAGACTGAACCGAGAGAAGCAGCTGTCCGTTGATGACGCGCTCAAGATCACGGATGCGGTCGCGGGCGCGCTCCAGTACGCGCACGAGCAGGGCATCGTGCACCGTGATATCAAGCCGGAGAACATCCTGCTCCAGCGCGGCCAGCCACTCGTCGCCGATTTCGGCATTGCCTTGGCCGTCTCGCATGCGGGCGGATCGCGTCTCACGGAAACGGGCCTGTCCCTCGGTACGCCGCACTACATGTCTCCCGAACAGGCGACGGGCGACCGCGAGCTGGATGCACGGAGCGATGTGTACTCGCTGGGGGCGATGCTGTACGAGATGCTGACGGGCGAGCCCCCGCACCTGGGGAACAGCGTGCAGGCCGTCGTCGCCAAGATCCTCACCGATCATCCCGAGCCGGTGATCAAGCGGCGCGATACCGTTCCTCCCCATGTGGACGCGGCGCTGCAAGTGGCTCTCGCCAAGCTCCCCGCGGATCGGTTCGCCACCGCGGCATCGTTTGCCCAGGCGCTGGGGAATCCCGGGTTCACGCACGCGGCCACCCGAGCGGCCGCGGGCGGCCTGCGTTTCGGGGACGTAGCGCGCTGGCGACGGATTGCCACCGGACTCGGCGTGGCAGCGCTCATATTGGTTGGCGTGGCCGCGCTGGGCTGGCTGCGGGGCTCGGGAGGAGCGGCCGTGCCAGTCGTGCGCTTTGCGCTCGCGCCGGCCGACCTGGGTGAGCGGACAGCGGGAAGCGGTGCGGTGAGCCCGGATGGATCGCAGATCGTGATGGGTGTCTTCGGAGGCGGCGGGCCTCCGCAGCTCGTGCAGCGCTCGCTCGCCGGCATTCCGACGCAAACGCTGTCGGTCGGTTACGTGGTATCGGGGCGACCGTTCTTTTCACCTGATGGCGCCGAAATGGGGTTCATTGCGGGACCGACCCCGGGGCTCAGAGTCGTTCAAGCCGGCGGCGGACCACCGCGAACCGTCTACGAAGGCGTCGGCGGTGGAGAGGCCGATTGGGGAGCCGACGGGTTCATCTACTTCGCGCTGCCCGGGTTCGCCTTGGCGAGAGTCTCCAGTGCCGGAGGGGCGGTCGACACGCTGTTCGTGCCCGCGGCGGGCGGTGCCTGCTGCCCGCGCTTGCTGCCGGGGGGTCGGGGTCTACTGTTCGTCGTCGGGCCGAACGCGGAAAACCTGTCGATTGCCGTCCTCGACCTCGAAACGCGAGAGCATAGAACCCTCACGGCGGGCGGCCGAGCCTCAGAGTATGTCGAGACGGGCCATATCCTGTTCTCCCGCGATCGCTTCATCATGGCGGCGGCATTCGATCTCGGCAGGATGGAACTGACCGGAACGCCGACGCCGGTTGCGGAAGTATCGAGCGGCGCGGTCGAGTGGTTTGCGTACGGTGGCGGCACGATGGCGTATGGCGGTGGCGGTCAGGTGGGAGGGGGGAACCGCCCGGTACTCATCGATCGGCAAGGCCGGCGCACCCAGCTGCAGAACCTGCAGACCGCGATGGCGTACGGATATCCCGCGGTCTCGCCTGACGGACGAAAGATCGCGCTCCGCGTCTCGGCACCGACCGCGGGCGAGGAGGACATGGACATCTGGGTGTATGAGTTGCCCGACGGTCCTCTGACCCGGCTCACCTTTGAGGGCCGCGACGACGACCCGAGCTGGACGCCGGACGGCCGTCGCGTGCTGTTCAACTCCAATCGCAGTGGGAAGAACAGCCTCTACTGGAAGCCGTGGGACGGCAGCACCGCGGCGGAACCGGTGCTCGAGCGGGACGGCCAGTTGTGGCGCACCAGCTGGCTGCCGGACGGGCGACGCTTCGTGTTCTACGAGCTCCTCCCGAACAGCACCAACCGTGATCTCGGGTTGGCCGTCGTGGGGTCACCCGACAGCACCCGCGCGTTGTTTCCCAGTCCGGTGTATAACGAAGATTGGCCGGCGGTCTCGCCCGACGGGCGGTGGTTGGCGTATGCGTCCAACGAGAGCGGGAACTCGGAGGTGTACGTGCGGCCGTTGGAAGGGGAGGGGACGCGCAGGCAGGTATCGCGTCAGGGTGGCGACTACGCGTTCTGGGGCCGTTCGGGCCGAGAGTTGTTCTTCGTCGCCCGTGATTCGGTGTATGCCGCGGCGTTGAGCGTCGATCGGGATATCTCGATTCGATCCGTGCGGCCGTTGTTCGAACTTCCCTGTTGTTCGACGCTCGGCGTCAGCGTATTTCCCGGCGACTCGCTGTTCGTCGTGTTCGAGGCGGCGTCGCAGGATCAGCCTATCGAGCAGCAGCCGGTCGTGATCGTGGCGAACTTCCTTGAGGAACTCAAGTCGAAGTTGGGAGGGGGGCGGTAGGCCAGGAAACATTCGATCCACACTCGACTTCAGGAGGTTGCATGCAGTCACCGGTCCGAGTGCTCCCGTTCGGCTTCATGGCATTGATGTTGGGGTGCGCGCCTGCCGAGCAAGGTGAGGCGGGTGATCGAGGTGCCGCGGTGGAAGCCGCCGTGAGCGAGACCGCGGTGATGGCGGCGGTTATTGCAAGCCCGGCCTCGGGCGACACGGTCGACGCCGCGTTCACGCTCATGCTCGAGACCCGCAATGTGGAGCTTCGTCCCGCCGGCACGATGGAACCGGGCACCGGGCACCACCACTTGTTCATCGATCGTGCCATCGTGCCGGTTGACACGGTCATTCCCGCCGCCCCGGGGATCGTGCATCTCGGCGCCGCGCAGCGGGAGTATACCTATGACGATCTCGCGCCCGGGCCGCATGTCATCATCGCCGTGCTGGGGGATCACGAGCACCGTCGCATTGCCGGCGCGTTGACGGATACGATCCAATTCATCGTGAGGTGACGACCCGAGCGGTCGGACTGACCTACAGGGCTACCTCGAGCGGCGCCTGGCGCAACGCGGAGACCTTGAGGACGGAAAAGCCGAGCACGTTGCCCTGCTGGTCCACCTTCTCCATGACCCGGTCGGACGAAGTCTCCCGAAAGAACCCCGCCTTCTGGTCGAAAATCACCTCAAGGAAGTCGCCTTCCTGATCGTACCAGATCTGCACCTTACGGTTGGTCATTCCCATGGGAGGCAGAAGCCTCAGCCCGCCAAGGAGAACTCGACCTTCCGAGCGTCGGTGACCCGCCGCGAGGCGTCGAGAATCTCTATCGAGACCAGTTCGCCGGCCGAGTCGTAGTCGAGGATAATCCCGGGCTTGTCCTCGTCGCTCTCCGAGACGGCGACGCCGTCCCTCAGCACCACGGTCAGGCTGTCGGTCGCCTTGTCGTACTCGATCCTCATGATTCGGCCCTCCAGTACTTGTCAATCTTGCTGGTCCGGTATGCTGTGACAACCTCCGCCGGGGTTCGGTCCATGTCCACGAAGACCCGGGCCAGGTAGTCACGGCCCGGATCACCGCAGGGCAAGCGTCGTTGGAACACATCGCGACCCGGCCGGTCGGGATGGCGCTGGTCCGGAACAGTCACGACCTGCGCGACGCGCACGCGGAGCGGTGGTGCCACCACCAGCTCCGCCGTGGCTCGCAGGTACTCGAGCAGGTTGACGATGTCTTCCGGGCGGAAGGCGAACTTCGGTCGTCCAAGCACCTCGATGTATTCACCGAGGATGCGATCGTCGGCGAGGAGCACCACCTGCCCGGCGAGCAGCAGGTCCACAACGCGCCCTGTCGGGCCGTGAGGCGTGAGCAACCCCGAGACGAGGACGTTGGTGTCGAGAACGCCCCTCACTCGGCGCGGCGCG
>DASWII010000015.1:0-12387 GCA_036397755.1 Gemmatimonadales bacterium
CTTCGTCGTAGAGATCGTGCCGGACGGGATACGCGGTGAGACTCGAATCTAGGGAGGATGGGGACGTCGGAGACGTCGTCGTGGAGTCGTCTGACGACTCGACCATGAAACACCTGCACTGCGGTTGACGTGAACGTTGGCGTCACCAGGGGGCGACGGCACCCCCGATCGTGGGGGTGGCAAGCCTTGAAGGGTAGGCGCGGAGGTTGCCTATGTCAACTCATTGCAACGGGTTGGCCCTACCCACGGGGTCGGGTGAATTCCAAGGCGTTTCTCGCATAGCGCACGATGCATTCCACCTGGTCTTCGAACGTCAGCGCGGAGGTGTCGATCACAACGGCATCGGCGGCCTGCCGGAGAGGCGCCACGGCCCTCGAGGAATCGGCGTCATCGCGCGCGCGCAGCGCCGCCGTCTCGCGCGCGATCGCCGCGGGATCGACCAGTTTGGCGTCCTGGCGCAACCGCCGTTCCGCCCGAGCAGCCGGGTCGGCCGTCAAGAAGATCTTGAGCACCGCGTCGGGGAACACGACGGTGCCAATATCGCGTCCCTCCAGCACCACACCGGCGTGAAACTCGGCCACCAACGTGCGGACCAATTGGTTGACCCACGAGCGAACCTCCGGAATCGCGGACACCTGAGACACGAGCCGAGTCACGCGATCGGCGCGGATGGATGCGCTGACGTCGACACCGGCAACGTCGGGCCGGACACCCTCGTTCGTCAGGGCGAACCTCACCGGACTCGACCGCGCGAGGGCAACCAACCGCTGGCCCGTCAGTTCCGTCCCTGCGTCAAGGGCGGCGAGGGTCAGCGCCCGGTACAGCGCTCCTGTCTCCAGGAAGGGAACTCCCAGCCGATCGGCCACGGCGCGCGCCGTGGTGGACTTCCCGGACCCGGCAGGTCCGTCGATCGCGATCACCGGCAGCGTCATCGGACGATTTCCGCGAGCATGGAATGAAAGTTGGGAAAACTGACGTCGGGGGACTGATGCTCGGATAAACGGATCTGCGCGCCGGGCAGCAGGCCCAGGATGGTGAACGCCATGGCCATCCGGTGATCGCCTTCGGTCTCGACCACCCCGCGCGGTATCCCGCTGCCGCCGCGAACTTCCAGACAGTCCCCCTCCGCGTGGGCGGCGACCCCCACGGCACGGAGGTTCCGGGAGAGAAGCTCGAGCCGATCGCTCTCCTTGAAGCGGAGCTCACCGACACCTTCGAACCGGCTGACTCCTTCGGCGCGGGAGGCCAGGATGGCCAGCATCGGAATCTCGTCGACGAGTCGCGGCACGTCAGCCGCCCCCACCTCCACCGACCCGAGCGGCCCCGGCCGGACGAGCAGGTCCGCAACGGGCTCGCCCGCCCGCACCTCAGCCGCCGCTATCTCGATGTCGGCTCCCATGCGTGCCAAGGCATCGAGCATGCCAGTGCGGGTGGGGTTCACGCCGACCCCTCGCACCACCAACTCTCCGCCATCGGCAAGCAGCGCGGCCGCGATGAGGAACGCCGCCGACGAAAGATCACCCGGGACGGACAGGGTGAACCCCGGCAGTCCATTCGGGGCGGCGCTCTCCGGCAAGGTCACTGTCGTATGGCGCACCTCGAGCGGCACCCCAAGGTGCCGTAACAACCGTTCGGTGTGATCCCGCGATCGGGTCGGTTCGGTGAGTGTGACGCCGACGCCCGCCGTCAGTCCCGCGAGCAGGAGCGCGCCCTTGACCTGGGCACTCGCGACGGGGGACGTGTAGGTCAACGCGTGCAGCTTTGCCCCGCACACCTCGACAGGCAGCCCGTCGGATCGCGGTTCCCGAAACTCCGCCCCCATCAATCGCAGTGGCTCCGTCACGCGGCGCATCGGTCGCCGCCGCAGCGAAGGATCCCCGGTGATCACGCACGACAACGCCTTTCCCGCCGTCGCTCCGAGCAGGAGGCGGGCGGTCGTCCCCGAATTGCCGCAGTGCAGGCGCTCGCGGGGCGACGTCCAGCGGCTGCCTTCCACGCGCACCCGGCGTCCGCTCCGTATACGGGAGATGTGAACTCCGAGCGCGCGGAGCCCTCGCGCGGTGCTGCGAACATCCAGGGACGGAAGCAATCCGAGAATCTCGCTGCCACCCTGGCTCATCGCGGCCATCATCAACGCACGATGCGAGATGCTCTTGTCACCGGGCGGGCGAACGACGCCGGACACCTTCATTGTTCGACCGTCTTTCGCCAGTCGGCAGCCGTTTGCAGCCAGGCCTTCAGCGCATCGCCGTCGTCCGCGACCAGGGCCTCCCGCAACAACGACACGGAGGCCTCCACGTCATCGAGCCGCGCCAGGACAGCCTCGCGGTTGAGCTGGAGGATGTCGGCCCACATCTCCGCACCGCCGGCCACGATCCGGGTCGCCTCGCGTCCGCCCGGACCCAGCGTTACTCCTTTCGGACCGGACCGGGCAAAGGCATGCGCGAGGGCCGAGGCCACCGCGTGCGGCAGGTGGCTGGTCCACGCCACGATTTCGTCGTGGCGCCGCGGATCGATCCTCACGGGCTCCGCCCCACACACACGCGTCCAGAAGTCGGCGACTTCCGTCGCAGCCCGCTCGCCACCCTCCAGCGCGGTCACGTAGACCGTTGTGCGCTCGAACCGCTCGGGCGACGCCGCCGCGAATCCGGTGTGGTGGGACCCGGCCAACGGATGTGACCCCGCGTAGTGGTGGCGCAGCCCGAATGCGGCTGCCGAATCAGCGAGCGGCGACTTCACGCTGGCCACGTCGGTACACAGCGCGTCGCGATCCCGGATCGGGGTCGCGAGCCGCTCCAGGAGTTCCAGGCACGCGCGAGGCGGCACCGCCAGCACCACGAAGTCCGCGCGGGCGGCGACGTGCTCGGCGTTCGTCGCCAAATCGGTGACCGCCCCCGCCCGCGCCGCCATCGAGCGGTCCCGCGTGCTGGCGGCGTAGCCCAGCACATGTGGGATGCCCGCACGCACCGCACGAGCCGCAATAGAGCCCCCGATGGCCCCCAGACCGATGACGCCCAGCACGTCGGGGATCACCCTACCCTGCCAGGAGAACGCCGAGCAGGAGTGTTGCGGCGGTGAGCACCGCAAACAGCCTCAGACGTGGTGTCTGATGCCCCGTGAGCGCGACGGCCCCGAGCGCCGCCAGCGGGGTACCGAGTGCAACGAGCAGGCCCCACATCACCATCGGGCGGAACCCGATCAACCCCACCAGCACCAGCACGCCCGCCGCGACCTGCCCAACCTGAAGCACCAGGCGCACACGGATCTCGGGCTGGCTGTGCGCGCTATCCACCGGACACCGCCGTTTCGGCCATGCGGGCAGCGACATAGAGGAGCAGCAGCGCAAAGGCCATCTTCACCGCTCGCTGATTCAGCTGGCGGCCCCACCGCGCCGCCAGGGCCGCACCCACCATGACGCCGAGCAAGGTGGCGCCCGCCGCCCCGATCTCGACGTCGCCGCGCATGAGGTACACGGCGCTCCCGGAGGCCACCGTGATCCCGATGATGTACACACTCGTGGCCACCGCCCGATCGAAGGGCACCCCGAGCATGAGGTGGAGAATCGGTACGTTGAGAATCCCTCCCCCGATGCCGAGGAGACCGGCGACCGACCCCGCCCCGACGCCGGCGCCCGCCACCCACCGGCGGTCCACCACGTGGGTCGTCGGCCCGCTCGTGCGCCCGGGCGTCCGGGGCCACATGCGCACCGCCGTCACGGCAAGCAGGATCGCGAACGCCGCATACAGGGGTTGCGCGGGGATGCTCGCCGCAACCAGGCTCGCGGCCACCGCTCCCAGCACCGTGTACCACTGCATCTCCAACCCGAGTCCGAGGTCCACCCGCTGCTGTCGCAGATACTCGGCCGTCGCGGTCGATGACGTTGCCACGATACATACGAGACTGGTGCCCACCGCACTGGTGAACGGCAGTCCTCCCGCGAGAATCAGTCCCGGCACGAGAATGATCCCGCCCCCGACACCCAGCAGCGCTCCGATACCGCCGGCCGTGAAGCCAATCACGAGGAACGTCAGCATGGTCACGGACCCTGCTCGAGATTGCTCTGGATCACGCCAAAGGCTCCAGGTTGGCCGCGTGGACAATCTGCGGGAAGGCGACCGCTGATACTAGGACGACGCGCCGGCCCATCTCCCGATCTCTTCCGACTCGATGATGCGGAGCGGCGGTCCGTTCGTTCCGGCGGCCGCCACCATCGCGGCCGCGACGGTGCGAGCATCAACCCCGCGCCATCGACGGAGGCGGCCCATCAGCAGCGGGCCGAGGATCGCGAGGACCACACCGCTCGCCGCCTCGCCCACGCGGCGCTCGGATCGCCGCCCCAGCAAGAGGGACGGCCGGAGCACCGTGAGTGACCCGAAGTCCATCTCTTTGAGGGCGTCCTCGAGTTCGCCCTTCACGCGCAAGTAGAACACGCGACTCGCGGACGAAGCCCCGGTCGACGACACCAGCACGAACCCCGAGGCACCGCGCTCACGGGCGGCGCGCGCCGCCGCCAGCGGCGCCGCGAAGTCCACCGCCCTGAACGCTTCCCGCGACCCCGCCTGGCGAATCGTTGTGCCCAGGGCACAGAAAGCCACGTCGCAGGCAAACGCATCGGGTCGGCGGGTCCACGCGTCGATCGGAAGCGTGACTCGCTCCAGCCGGGGATGATCGAGGTCCGGATGGCGGCGTCCGACCATCCGCACGACCGTCCACGCCGGATCCGCAAGGAGCAGGTCCACACACTGCCGGCCGACCAGGCCCGTCGCGCCAAGCACCAGCGCCGTACGCTCCATCACCGACCGTGCATGGGAAGAAGCGCGCCCGGAGGGAGTCGAACCCCCAACCCCCAGATCCGAAGTCTGGTGCTCTATCCAGTTGAGCTACGAGCGCGAAACCGCAGTCTAACCTGGAGTCGCGATCCCGGGAACTTCACCAGGTCAGCGCCGCTCGCGCCGGACGCGCCTCAGTTCCTCGAACAGCGACCCATCGTGCAAGGACCGTTCGCGGGCACGCGAGCGGCGACTCACAACGGTGAAGATCACGAATCCGATCACCCACACGGCCGCCAGGGCCCCGAGCACGGGGAACGGATAGCGGATGAAGAGCCAGAGCATGCCGACGGCCGCCGCAAGGAACCCCACAGCCGCCAGGCCTGCCAGCGTCCACTCCGTAGCTCGCTCGCGCAGGGGTCGCCGCTCGCGCCGTCCGTAGCTCGAGAGCCATGGCCCGAGCCTTGGCTTTTCCTTACGGGGGTCGTTGGTCACCTCGTCCACCTCTGCAATCCTCACACCTGAGCCGGGCCGCGCAAGGCACCAGGCCCTGAACCGATCTTCATGCGGCCGTCACGCGCTGGTGTGACGGCATCGGTCTAACGTATTCCCGGCAACCGACTGGGAGGCCACATGAAGAACCAAACACGGGCGGTGTGGATCGACGGGTTGTTTTGCGCGCTGATCGGCTACGGGATCGTAGTCGTCGGGTTCGCACTCCTGAACCTGCTCGCCGGACGGTCGCTGTTCTTTACGCCGGCGCTATTCGGCGGCGCACTGTTCTACGGGCTCGAGGACGCCTCGGAGTTGTCCATCACCCCGGGACCCGTCCTGGCGTACAACATGGTGCACATGCTCGCCTTCCTCGTGCTGGGGACGCTGGCTTCCTGGCTCGTCACGGAGGCCGACCGCCACCCGGTGGTTCGGTATCTGATTCTGTTCGTCCTGATCTTCGTTGCAGCCCACGTGTATGCCGCCCTGGTGTTCTTCGCCATCCCACTGGTGGCACAGGGAGACGCCTTCGGGATAGGAGCGTCGAGTGTGGCCGCGGCAGCGGGGATGGGATGGTACTTGCTCCAAAGACATCCTCACCTGCGGGCAGGACTGCGCGAAATCCCTATCGGTAGCGAGTAGGCCGCCGTTCGCCGTTGGCGCCCGGGTGCCGCAGCGGGAGTGTTGGTCACCGATCGGTTGCCGAGCGCGATGCCCGGAGATAGTCTTGCGCTGACACAAGGAGACCGCGATGGCCGACTTTCCGACAGGTCGATTCTGCTGGTACGAGTGCTACTGCGACGATCCCAACGCCGCCGCCAGGTTTTACGGCAAGCTCACGGGATGGACCTCGGCCCCGTGGGGCCCAGGAGACTACACCGTCATCATGAACGGCGAGACCTCCATCGGCGGGTACATGCAGTTGACGGCCGAGATGAAGAACATGGGTGTGCCACCGCATTGGCTGCTGTACATCGCAACGGACGATGCGGACGCGACCGCGGCCCGTGCAACGGAGCTGGGCGGTCGGGTGATCCGTGCGCCGTTCGACATCGACGAAGTCGGCCGCATCGTGGTGATCGCCGACCCCCAAGGCGCGGTGTTCTGCGGCTTCCAACCCGCGGGCCCGCCGCCCGGTACGGACGCGCCGGCGGGCATCGGGGATTTCTCGTGGCACGAGCTCATGACCACCGATTGGCAGGCGGCGTGGGCGTTCTATTCGGCGCTGTTCCGATGGCGGGAGACGGATCGGATGGAGATGGGTGAGGCTGGGACATATCTGGTGTACGGCAACGGCGCGCATCCGCTGGGTGGATTCTTCAACAAACCGCCCGAAGTCCCGGTGCCGGCGTGGATGCTCTACGTGCGCGTGCCCGACGTGGATGACTCGGTCGAGACCGTGAAGGCTTCGGGTGGCCAGGTGTTGATCGGACCAATGGAGGTGCCGGGCGGTGACCGGATCGCGCAGTGCCTGGACCCGCAAGGCGCCGCTTTCGCGGTTCACTGGGTGGCCGCGGTTGGGGCGTCCCAGTAGTTCCTTGCCGAACCGGGCCCCGCGCGGTCCTCACGGCTGTTTGCCCCCGAAGTTCAGTCCGCCGCCGACGGTTTCCGAAACACCTTGGCGGCCAGCTGCAGCGACGGTCCGGGGCCCACGAGCACCACGGTGTCCCCCGGTAGCATGCTGAACAGGGGATCAGGCGTGTAGTGGGCTTTCCCCTCCCTGATGACGGCAATCACCGTGGCGCCGGTTCGACTCCTGAGATCCAGGCTCGTTGGATTGCCACCAACGGCCTCCGCACCCTCCTCGATCGCCACCAACTCGAGCGCATGGTGCACGCCGAGGTAGCGCAGATCATCGAGCCTGAGCGTCTCCTTGGGCAAACCACGCAGCACTCCGTAATGTTCGGCGCGGACCGCGTCGAGCTCGGCACCGATCGTATTGACCGGAATACGGTAGTGCCGTAGCACCCGTTCGAACAACTCCAGCGCGGCCTCGAACTCCTCCACCACCACGTCCGTGGCGCCGCGCCGCTCGAGATCGCCAATGGCGTCAACCGTGCGGGTTCGTACGACGATCTGGGCGCTCGGGTTGAGTTCCCGCGCGACGGTGACGCCGCGCCGCTCATCCAAGGGCGACGAGATGTTGAAGACGATGACCCGCGCCTCCTTCGCTCCGGCATGCAGCAGGACGTCACGCCGCGTGCCGTCGGCGAAGTAGATCGGCTCCAGCGCCTGCCGCGCCGTGCGGACGGTTTGACCGTTCATCTCCAACACGATGTAGGGCAGATGAGCTGCTCGCAGCACCCGCGCCAGGTGATGCCCGCTCATGCCGAACCCAACGATGATGGTGTGATCCCGCAACGCGTTCGCTACGCCGCTCGCCCCATCAGCGGAGCCTCCCTCCGAGCCCCGCAGCGCGGCGACGCTCGGCACGACCGAGGCCAGCGCGGCCGCACGTTCGATGAGGAACGGGGCGGCGAGCATGGAGATCACGGTCGCCGCCAGGAATACCTGGTATCGCGGTTCGGGCAACAGCCCCGACACCGCGGCGACACCGGCCAACACGAACGAGAACTCACCGATCTGTGCGAGTCCCACACCGCTCAGGAAACCGGTGCTGGCCGAACGCCGCAGGGCCACGCGCGTGACTGCCGCCACGATGACCGCCTTACCCACCACCACGCCAATCGACGCCGCCAGGACCGGGACCAGTTGGTCAGCAATGAACTGCAAGTCCAGCAGCATCCCCACCGACGTGAAGAAGATCCCGCTGAATACCGCTCGGAACGGCAACACGTCCGACACGGCCTGCGCCCCGTACTCCGACTCCGAAATCACGATGCCGGCAAGAAAGGCGCCCAGCGCCAACGAGAGCCCGACCGAAGCGGTCACGAAGGCGGCTCCGAGACCGAAGAACGCGACCGTGAGCGTGAAGAGATCACGTTCCCGCAAGCGCACTACCTTCTCCAACACCCACGGCACGACGAGCCGGCCGACTCCCACCACGCCGGCGACCGCTAGGAGACTCACGGCAATGCGCCCGACACCCCCGGCCCGCAGGGCCTCGGACCCGCCGGCCAGGATGGGCACCAGCACCATGAGCGGCACCACAGCCAGATCCTGAAACAGCAGAATGCCGAGCACCACTCGGCCGTGTGGGGAATCCAGCTCGCCGCGATCGCGGTACAGTTTCAGGACGATTGCCGTGGACGACAGCGCGACCAGGCAGCCAAAAGCGACCGACTCGGCGGGCGGCAAACCCACCATCACGCCGATGCCCGCCGTCGCCGCTATGGTGACCGCCACTTGGAGCAACCCACCGACGAGCACAATGGCGCGCAGCCGGACGACACGCGCGAGTGAGATCTCGAGGCCGATCTCGAACAGCAGGAGGACCACGCCAAGCTCGGCCAGCGCCGCCACATCCTCACTCTGCCCAATGAGCCCCAAACCCGACGGACCGATCAACACCCCCGTGATCAGCAGCGCCACCACGGAGGGGATCTTGACTCGCTCGGCCAGTGCAACCGTCGGGATCGCGAAGGCAACGAGGATCAAGAGATCCCGTAACAACGCAAGGTCATGCACGGGTGCAAGATAAGACACGCGCTGCCCCGGCGGTTGCGCGGAGCCCGACGGCCGGGGTGCTCGCGGCCTATCTACACGGTGGGGAGGACCTCAGGGTAGATGGCTGACCCAAGTATCGACCGAGGAACGCCGGCTGGCGAACCTCGAAGCATCGGGCATCGAACGACCCAGCCCTCGATCCGTGGAGGACCGAGGGCTGGGTTGATCTTGCCCCCTCTTGCGTTTGCCGGTGCTACGGTTCCAACGGTTCCCGTTCGTCGAGCCATTCGACGAACCCAAACCCGCCACCGCTGGCAAACGTGTCAGTCCGTTCCACGCGCATCGTCTGCCGCTGCGTCACGCCGTTCGCGACAATCGTGACGGTGTACAGCCCGGGCTCCACGATCGAGCCCTGTCCACCGCCGGCGCGACGGAACAGCGCACCGAGCCCCCCAGTGCTCTGTTCCGGGTAGAGCATCCGGACGTAGTCGCGGATTCTGGCGAACCCGCCACCCCCACCACGACCGCCGGTTTGACTGAAGTTCTCACCTGGACGGTCGCGGAACTGCTCGGGGTCACCCCCACCGGCGCCACCAAACCCTCCTCCGCCAAAGCCTCCACCCAGTCCCAAGCGCTGCCGATCGCCCGACAGGATGCCACCGATCATGCGCCGCACCAGCTGCTCGTCCTCGCCGGCGGCGATCAACGAATCGATGACTACCTCGGCTCTCGCCACAGCGCGTACGCTATCGCGCACCTCGGCCGGCGTCTTCGCGCGTGGTGGCAGCGGCTCGGTCCGGAAATTCCAACTCACGGTGTGCAGACCGGCACGGCCCGGTCCCTGCAGCCGCCGGACGAGCTGCCCGTTGGCGTCCGTGATCGTGATGTCGATTTGTGGACCGGCGTTCTGACCACCGGGACCAACAGCACCGCCCGAGCCAGCTTGGGGTCGGCCCTCTGCTCCAGCGCCTCGCGCCGCCGGGCCGTCACCTGCCAGCTCGGCCGACGCTGTCGGCGTGGCGTCCTCCGACAGGTAATACGTGATGGCGGCGCCCATGCCGGGCGTGGGGCGCCGGAAGTTGTTCTGCGCCATCGACTCGCCGCCCACGTCCTGCATCCCCCACTGGACCGCGTGCGTCGGCGCGAGCAGCGTCGCCGCCACGGTCATCCGCGCATCGGTGAGCTCCTGCAGCGGCTGAACGTTGGCGATCCAGATGGACCGGCCGTGCGTCGCCGCGACGATCTCGCGGTCGCGCGGGTGGATCTTCAAGTCGTGCACCGGCACCGTGGGCAGGCCCTGCATGAACCGCTGCCAATGCGCGCCGCGGTCGGTCGACACGTAGGCACCGACATCCGTGCCCACGAACAGGAGGTTCTCATTGATCGGATCCTCCCGCACCACGTGAACGAAGTCGACGCCGCCGCGCGGCAAGTCGTTGCTGACGGAACGGAAACTGTTGCCACCGTCGTCGGTCGCGTACACGTACGGCGTGAAATCATTGCGCCGATGGTTGTCGAACGTCACGTAGAAGCGGCCCACATCATGCTTGGACGGCTCGATGCGGCTCACGTACGTGCCCTTCGGCACCCCGCGGAACTTGTCGGTCAGCTCCGTCCAGTCGCGGCCGCCGTTCCGCGTGATCCACACGCGCCCGTCGTCCGTGCCCGCGAAGAGGAACCCTTTGAGCAGCGGCGATTCGTCGAGCGATACGATGGTCGCGAACGTCTCCGCGCCCGTGGCGTCCGGCGTGATGCCGCCCGTGGTCTCCGTGCTGATCTTGATCTTCTCGGGATCGGCGTACGTGAGGTCCGGGGAGATCATCTCGAGGTTGTCGCCACGCTCGGTGGAGCGCAGCACCTTGTTCGCGCCCGCATAGAACGTGAAGCGGTCATGCGGGCTGATAAAAAACGGGGTGTTCCAGTTCCACCGCAGGTCGTAATAGGCCTCGAGGGACCCGATCTCCGACCGCCAGGACGCTACGCGCTCGCGCGCTCCGGCCAGCGGCTCACCGTCCACGCTGGTGTTGACCGCGATGGAGTCCTTCAGCGCCTGGATCTGCTCCGTCGCATCGGGCTTCCGCAGCGAGCTGCCGGAGCCCGCACGCATGTTCACCCGAGTCATGCTGCCGCCCTGCGACTCCGCAAACACGATATCGGAATCCTCGGGATCCTGCGCGGTGACGAACCCGTCACCGCCACTGATGGTCGCCCAGTGATAGTTGCTGATCTGACCGGACACGCGGCTCGGCGCACACCATGTGCCGTTGTCTTGCAGCCCGCCGCACACCCGATACGGGTAGTCCATGTTGTACGACACATGGTAGAACTGGCCGATGGCCATCTGATTCAGGTACCGCCAGTTCCCACCCTTGTCCCATGTGATCGCCACGCCGCCGTCGTTCCCCACGACGATCCGATCGGGGTCGTTCGGGTCGATCCACATCGCGTGGTGATCCACGTGCACCTGGTTGGTGGTCGTACCCAACGTCTTGCCCCCGTCGTTGGACACCTGGAGCGGCGTGGAGGAGAAGTACACGCGGTCCGGATCCCAGGGATCGACCCGGACCTGGGAGTAGTAGAACGGACGGGTGTTCACATCGTTCATCTTCTCCCACGTCACACCACCGTCTTCCGAGCGATACAGCCCGTTCCCGCCAAACCCGCCATTCTCACCCTCCGCCTCCACCATCGCGTACATGATGTCCGGGTTGGACGCCGCGATCGCGAGACCGATGCGACCCTTCATCGTCGTGGGGAACCCGTTGCCTGAGACCTCCACCCACGAGTCGCCGCCGTCGGTGGACTTCCACAGCGCGCTCCCCGGACCGCCGCTCTGGAGGAAATACGGACCGCGCTGGCGCTCCCACGACGACGCGAACAGCACGTTGGGATCGTCGGGACGCATCACGATGTCCACGAACCCCGCCTTGTCGCTGATGAACTTGACCAGCTTCCAGGTCGCGCCACCGTCCGTCGTGCGGTACAGCCCGCGCTCGGGATTGGAACCCCAGACGTGGCCGAGGGCGGCCACGTACACGATGTTGCCGTTGTCCGGGTGCACGACGATCCGGCCGATGGCCTGCGTCCGTTCCAACCCCATGAGCGTCCAGGTCTCACCCCCGTCGGTGGACCGATAGACCCCACCGCCCGGCGAGATGGAGTTGCGGGAGTCTTCTTCGCCGGTCCCCACCCAGATCACGTCGGGGTTGCTCGGGTCGATCGCGAGGTCGCCGGTGGCCACCACGCGTTCGCTCGTGAAGAGCGGCTTGAACGTGATCCCGTTGTTCGTCGTCTTCCAGACCCCGCCAGCCGCGGTCGAGACATAGAACGTCTTGGACGGGCTGGGAATACCTTCGACATCGGACACGCGCCCACCCTGGTTGGCGGGTCCGATGGATCGCCAGCGCATCTCCTCCATCATCGATTCGGGGATGGGCTGCGTGAGCTGAGCGACGGCCGGTGTGGCCACGACGACGGCCGCACACGCCGCGAGAAGATGAGACACGCGTCGGATCATGGTTCGTGCTCCTGGTTGTTGATCGATCTCTGCTCCCCTGTC
>DASWII010000016.1:0-17935 GCA_036397755.1 Gemmatimonadales bacterium
CGCATCAATAGATATTACCCTCGCGGGGACGGTGGGGACACAACGCCTCCCACTCCCCGACCCCTGAGCCCAGACGCGCGACTCACAAACCGCGCGTCCAGCGCCCCGGTGTGGTCAGTGTTCCGCTCCCGTGTCCCATTCCTCGTTTTAGGTGCGGGGCCGGCGGCGATCACGGCGTCCGCTGTCGTCCGTACCAATAGGTCCGCGCGAACCGTTCAAGTGACTTGCCTCGGAAGAGGAGGGCCGACAGCCCGCGCGCGAGCATCGGGAAGTAGTGCCAGTCGCCGTGCTTGTCGAACTTGCGGGTGGACGCTACCGCCTTGGCCGCGCGCACGCGAACGAGCCGCTGGCCGCGGCGGCGGCCCACGGCGCGGAGGTCCAGCAGGAAGCGGACGTCCTCTGCGAGCATCAAGTTCTCGTTGTAGCCGCCCACCGCGTCGAAGTCCTCGCGTCGGCAGAATACGACACCGGTGTCCATACCGGTGAGCCACATCAGCGGCAGCATGAGCGCGAACGTCACGGCGAGGCCGAGGGACATGCGATCGAGGGTGACGCCGGTGGCCCCCGCGACCGCCCTGCCGGTCGCGAGCACCCGATCGATGGCGTTGAACGTGTCGGGGTGGATCCGCGCGTCGGCGTCCACGAAGCAGAGCACCTCACCGCGGGCGACGCGGGCGCCGCCGTTCCGCACCGCCGCGATCACGCGCTTCTCGACCGCGACCACCCGGCAGCCGCGGCTGCGCGCATACTCGGCCGTCCGGTCGGTGGACTGGTTGTCCGCCACGATCACCTCGATCGCCTCGATGCCGCCCGCGTATCGCTCCCGAGCCCGTTCCACTGAGTCGACGAGTCGTGGGAGATATGCCTCCTCGTTGTGAGCGGGGATGATTAGGGAAAAGCGGGGACTTCGCATCGCAAAGACCTCCTTCGATTCAACGATATTACACCGGCTCCGGTGGGCCCGCTGCCCACCGCACGCTGCCCGTTGCCCCGTTGGCCGCTGCCTCCTTCCAGCCGTTTGCCTAGCGCCGACGCGACCCAACCGTATTCTTGGCTGATGGCCTCTTCCCGCCGTCTCTCCAAATCCCGATTCACCGCGGGCCTCCAGTGCCACAAGCTCCTCTGGTGGAAGGTGCACGAGCCCGAAGCGGTGGAGCTACAGCCCGACATCGTATTGCAGGATCGATTCGATCAAGGCCGCGAGGTTGGCAGGCTCGCCACGGCGCACTTTCCGGGCGGCAGGGTAATCCAGCTCGATCGCGGCGATCTCCAACGCGCGGTCCGGGACACGCGGGCTGCGTTGGACGCCGGGACGCCGTCCATCTACGAAGCGAGCTTCTTCGAGCACGACACGTTCGTCGCCGTGGACATCATCGAGCGGCTGAACGGAGGCTATCGACTGATCGAGGTCAAGTCCGCGTCGTCACTCAAGGACGAGCACATTCCGGACGTCGCGGTGCAGTGGTACGTCCTCGGCCGGGCGGGCCTCGACGTGGCGGCTGCCGAGGTCATGCACTTGAACAACGAGTTCCGGCATCCCGATCGGGGGGAATTGCTGGCGCGAACCGACGTGACCACCCCGGTGGACGAGTGGCTGGGCCGCGTTCCCGCCGAGTTGGACGCGCAACTCGCCGTGCTCGCGGGTCCGCTGCCGGACGTCGCCATCGGCACACATTGCTTCGACCCGCGGGACTGTCCGTTCCTGGAGCGGTGTTGGCCGCAGGATCGCAATCACATCAAGAAGCTGTACAACGTGGGTGCGAAGACCGTTGAGAAGTACTTCCTGCAAGGGATTCAATGGATCTCGGACATTCCCCCGACGCAGAAGCTTCCACCCGCCGCGCGGCGGCAGCTCCGGGCGCTGGCCGAGGATCGGCTAATCGTGGAACCGGGACTCGGCAAAGCGCTGGAGCCATTCGACTGTAAGCTCGGCTTTCTGGATTTCGAGACCATTTCACGGGCGGTGCCGGTGTGGCCGGGCATGGGGCCGTGGCATCAGGCGGCGGCGCAGTTCAGCTACCACGAGGCGAAGGGCGACGGCACGTACTCCCATGCGGAGTTCCTGGCCGAGGGTCCCGAGGATGCGCGGCCCGCGCTGGCTGAAGCGATGCTCCGGGCGACCGCGAACGCCGAGCGGGTGGTGATGTACTCGCACTTCGAGAAGACGCGCATTCGGGAATTGCAGGAGGTTGTGCCCGATCTCGCCCCGGGGCTTCGTGACCTGGAGGAGAAACTGATCGATCTCCTGCCCGTGGTGCGGAACTATGTGTACCACCCCGACTTCATGGGCGGCTTCGGTCTCAAGTACGTCTTGCACCCACTCGTGCCCGCGCTGACGTACGACGATCTCGTGATTGTGGATGGGTTGGTCGCGAGTGTGGAGATCGCCCGGCTGCTGTTTGTGGCCGGAAAGTTGAGCCCGGAGCAGCACGAGAAGACGCGCTACGACTTGCTCGAGTACTGCAAACGGGACACCTGGGCCACGGTGAAGTTGGTGGAGCGGTTGAGGGAGCTGGCGGGATAGGCGCGCCGGGCTCGTGCAGCGGGCTACGTGCTTCGTGCAGCGGGCAGCGCGCAGGGTGAAGGGTGCAGAGTGCAGGGTGCAGGGTGCAGGGTGCAGGGTGCAGGGTATAGGGTGCAGAGTGCAGAGTGCAACGTGCAGCGTGCAACGGCAGTGTGCAGCGGGCAACGTGGGGCGTACGTCAGGCGTTCTTCTCGAGCCATTTTGCGCGCGTGACGGCGCTGGCGCGGGTGACCAGCTCGTCGTCCCGTTCATCGCCAAGGTCTAGCGCCCATCACCGTCAGAAATCGAGCGGAATCGAGCTGGCCGGGTAGCCTTGTGGTACCCGGACCCTTTAGGAGCCGTTGAGACCGGAGATCTCGCCGGTCGTCCGCGCCGGTGCTATGCTTTCCAGCGCCATGGGCGAGACGCGCGTTGACCTGCTGCACCTGCTCGAGGACCTCCGCGATGCCTACCCGGGCTCGCTCGAGGAGACGATCCTCACCGAGATCGTCGCCAACTCGCTCGACTCGGGCGCCACACGCGTCGCGTTTATCACCGATCAGCCCGGCGCCGCCCTCACGGCGACCGACGACGGGCAGGGGATGAACCGGCGCGAGCTGCGGCGCTATCACGACCTCGCCACGACGTCCAAACGGCGGGGCCGCGGCATCGGCTTCGCCGGCGTGGGGATCAAGCTCGGACTCCTCGTGTGCGAGACGGTGCTCACCGAGTCCCGCACCCGTGAGACCCACGTGGCGACGCTCTGGCACCTCAAGTCCCGCCACAAGGCGCCGTGGAAGTGGGTGGACCCGCCGGGCCTTGTCGCGGAGCACGGCACGGCGGTCCGGCTCGCACTCGGGAATCCGCTGTCCGAGCTGCTCGATGAAGCGTTCATCGAGACCGCGCTGCGCCGTCACTTCGAGCCGCTCTTCGACCCGACGTTCGACGCCATGCTCGCCTCCGCATATCCCCACGGCATCGCGTTTCACGTGAACGGCCGAGCACTCGAGCGAGGTCCGCCGGCCGGCGAGCGGGTCGCCGTCGCGATCAAATTGCCGCGCAAGCGCAAGCCGGCGGCCGCGGGATACGTGTTCCATGCGGGCGCGACGTTGGCCGAGGCGGAGCGCGGCGTGGCGATCAGCACGCTCGGCAAGGTGATCAAGCGCGGCTGGGACTGGTTGGGCATGACGCCAGCCGACGCCGATGCCATCGGCGGCCTCATCGAAGCACCGGCCCTGGCCGAGTGTCTCACGCTCAACAAGGCGGACTTCATTCGCACGGGACCGCGCGGCGCCACGTACCTCGCCTACCGCAAGGCGATGCAGGAGGCGCTGTCCGAGCCGCTCGCGCGGTGGGGTGAGACCCGCGAGTCCGAGGAGACCAAACGCCGGCGGGCGCGCCCACTCGAGCGCGACTTGAAGAAGGTGCTGGCCGAGTTGGCGAGCGCGTTTCCACTCCTCGCCGCGCTCACCGATCGCCGGCCCGGAGGCCAGCGCCGCCTGCCGTTGGGTAGAGACGGCGGGGTGGAGATGGGAGCGGATGCACTGTCACCCGCGCCCACGCCGGAGGTTTCCGTGGCCGGGGACACCCCCGGCACCACACCGGAGCCTGCGGAAACGCAAGAGCCAGCGGCGGAATCTCCCGAGCCTCCTCCCGAAACCAAGGCCGCCCTATCGGCCGGCGGGCGGCCCCGCCGCGCCCACCTGGGCCTCCGGATCGATTTCGACAGCCGGCCCGACGACCCCACGCTCGGCCGCTTGGTCGAATCCACCATCTGGGTGAACGAGGCGCATCCCGCCTATCGCCGCGCCCTCGCGTCCCGCTCGCAGGGCTACCATCTCGCCCTCACCGTCGCCATGACACTCGCGCCGCTCGCCGTCGAGGCGGCGCAAGTGCACGAGTTCGTGACCGTGTTCCTCGAGCGATGGGGGGAAGAATTGTGAAGGTAGTGAGCGCGGTGGAGCTCTCACGCGAGCGCCGGTCCGAGTCGCGGACACACGCGTCAGTGCCCTGCCCGGTCACGATCTCACCGGCAATAGCACTGCGGCGTGCGGAGCGAGTCGGGACAAGCGAGCGCGGGATTGGGGCTACGGAAGGGTAAAGACTCTCACTGTCGGCAGCGCTTCGAGGTCCACCACCCGCCCACCCGTCATCACGAGCGAGAGCTTGCGAATGTTGGTGATGTCGGCGAGTGGATCGGCGTCGAGGAGGATCAGGTCGGCGAGCTTGCCCACCTCGATCGTGCCGAGTCGGTCTTCCATACGCGCGGCCTTGGCACCGTTCAGCGTCGCGGCCTGGATAGCCTGAATGGGCGTCATCCCCAGTTCGACCAGGCCTTCGATGCCGAGGATCGTGCCGACGCCGTGATCCTGCCATTCGGGCTTGGGCCCGCGCGCCAACTCGGGCGCGGTGCGACGGTAGTTGTCGGTCCCGACGGTGGTAAGGCACCCCGCGGCGATCAACTTCTCCGCGTTCCGCCGCCGCATCTCCATGGACTCCCCGCTCTCCCAAAACGCATTCCACACCTCCTGCTGCGACCGTTCGCGGGGCATCTGCCTCCCCACATGCCCGGTCCTCACCGAGTCACCCTGCACGCTGCCCACGGCACGTTGCACGCTCTTCAGATGCTCCTTCCACGGCTGCCCCGTAATCGTGTTGGACAGCATCGAGCAGATCACGCCGCGCTCGACGATATTGGAGACCAAGGAGTCCGGCATGCTCTGCCCAGCGCGCGGCGTCGCGGGCATGATGATCTCCGGATGCTGGATGAGATCGATGCCGGCCTCCACGGCGAGTCGCAAGCCCTCGCTGCTGGTCGCGTGGGTCTCAGCGACGAGACCCCTCTTGTGGGTCTCCTCCACCAGCACGCGCTGCTGCGCCGGCGAGAACCCGATGAGCGACGGTGCGCTGAAATGCGCGGTGCCGCCGTACTTGAGGAAGTCCGTGCCCTTGTCGAGATACGCGTTGATCGCCACGCGCAGCTCCTCAGGCGTCATCGCCATCAGCTCCTCGCCCGCTCCTTGCGCGATGGCGTCGTTCATCCGCTCCTGAAAGAGACTCAGCTCGTCCGACGGGATGAGACTGAACGTGAGCGAGAACGGACCGCCCCATCCCGCGATGTTGCCCGCGACGAGGATTCGCGGGCCCAGTACGTGCCCCGCGTTGATGCTGTCGCGCACCCGGCGGATCGGCTCGAGCACGCCGTAACTGTCGCGCACCGTGGTGACGCCGCGCTTGAGTTGCATCTGCGCCGCCTCCAGCACCACCTCGTGCTGCCGATGCTCGTACCGCACCAGCGTCTCGTGCCGGTCGGTCGTGTTTCCGCCGTAGAGTGAGAGATGCACGTTGGTGTCGATAAACCCGGGGAGGAGGTACTTGCCGGTTCCGTCAATCCGACGGGCGCCGCGCGGGATCCGCACGTTCGCCCGCGACCCCACGCCCGTGATGTGCTCCCCCTCGATCAGGACCACCGCGTCCGGCATCGCCTCCGCTCCGGTGGCGTCGATGACCGTCGCGCCCACGATGGCAGTCGTTTGGGCAACGAGGCGCGCTGGACGGGGGGTGCTGGAAACGACAGCGAGGGCAAGGAGTAACAGAATCGCGCGGGGCATAGGGGCTCCTTTGGAGACCGTCGACTGACGACGTGCGACGTACGATGCACGCCGCTCAACCTGGGGGCTAGACGCACGCTGCACGACGCTGCACGCTGCACGTTGCACGTTGCACGTCGTTTCACGCTTCACGCTTCCCCCTTCCCGCGTACGGCGCACAGCGCACCGCTCCCAGCGTCCCCCTTCCCGCGCCCCGTATCACGTGAATAACCGTCTCCGCCTCCCTCGCCCCCGTCATCAACGTGAGCGTCCCGCGCACGGTGTAGCGGCCCGGCGGCACGGTCTCCTGAAACTCCTCGGCGAATTCGAGTCGCTCGCCGGGCTCCAGTTGCTCCTCGCCGAGCATCTGGATGAAGCTCATGTCCGCCGACCACCGCCACAGCGTGTCGCCGGTCGCGGAAAGCACGACGAAATCGTAGCGCTGGCCCGAGCTGAACGGGAGCGTGACCGTGGAATCGCCGCGGTTGGTGACGACGAGTGTGAGCCGCACCGGCTCGCCTACGGTGTATTCCGTCTTGTCGGTGCGGACGGCGACCTCGATCGTCGAGCCGCGCGACGCGTTCGCATCCTGAGGGGATTGGACCGCACCGGCGGCGTTCGCGTGGGCGGCCGCGGCGCTCCCCGCGACGGCCCCGGTCACCATCGCGACGCGGGCGGCCCATCGGGCCCCGGCTCTTTGCGTGCGGCCAGGGGGTGCACGGAATGGCACGCGTAATCTCATTGACAGGAGATGCACAGCGGCGCCAAAAAAGTGAAGGGGTGAAGCTCGCGGGCTTCACCCCTTCCTGGCGGTCAACAGTGCCGGGCTACCGATGTGCGATGGCGTCGGGGTTGCCGTCCGGATCATTGCACGCGGTGCCGTCACTGCGGACATTCCCGAGCAACAAGAGGCCGGCCACGTGCGGCGCCGCCATGGAGGTGCCGCTGAACGTCGTCGTGCCGCCGCCCTTCTTGGTGGACAGCACGCCCACACCCGGGGCGGCGAAATCGACGGGCGGGTTCCCATAATTGGACCACGACGGCATGCAATCGTTGTCGCCGATGGCCGAGATGGTGTACACGTTGGCGTGATCGACGCGGGCGGGCGTATAGTTGTTGGCGTTCGCGCCGCTGTTGCCGGCGGCGATCGAGAACCGGATGCCCTTGCCCGCCGCGTCTTTGATGGCGTTCTCGAGCGTCGTGTTGGACCCTGAGCCGCCGAGGCTCATGTTGGCCACGTCACCACTCGCGCCGTTGGCCGCCACATGGTTGACGCCGTTCATAACCCACTCCCACGTGCCGCTGCCGCCGTTGTCGAGCACGCGGACCGCGCACACCCACGCGTTCGCGGCGACGCCCACGACGTCCGCGTTGTTGTCGATGGCGGCGACCGTGCCGGCGACGTGCGTGCCGTGCCCATGCCCGTCCTTGGGGCTGTTCTTCCCTCGGGTCACGAAGTTCGCATGGCAGTCCCTACTGGTGTTGAGATCGGCATGACCGAGGTCGATCCCGGTGTCGATGATCCACGCGGTCTTGCCAGTGCCGTCGCCCGAACCACCCACCCGGGTGATTCCCCAAGGGGTCGTCTGGGCCGAGGGCGGATCCTCCCCACCACCACCGCCGCAACGCGGGTCGCTCGGATCGGTGTCGCACCAGGGTGGCGCGTTGGGCCGGACCGGGAAGATGAGGCTCACCGGGCCGTCCCGTTCGACCAATGCGACACGTGGATCGCTCCGGAGCGTGCCCAGGAACCGCTCGGGCACGACGGCCGAAAAGCCGCGGGCCGCGTGCTCGCGCACGTGCCGCAGCGTAAACCCACCGGATCGTGCCAGCTCGCGCGCGGTACCCGGCACGTCCGTTACGTCGCCGGTGAACGTGACGAGGTAGATCGGGGCACCCGCTGACTGCGCGAAGTCGGGCCCGTCCGGAGTTGGAACCGCCGTCGGTTCGTCGCTACACGCGGTGACCGCAAAAACCAGCACTGCTCCCAGACCAAGGATACGACGCATGCTTCCCCCTTTGGGAACTGTGGCGGCCGGATGCCACCGGCCGCGCTCGAGCCTATGTTCTGTTAGAATATTTCACGGCACACCGCCAGAATTCTGTGCGCCGGCTCACGGATTAGCATAGCCTTCCCCCGCCACGAGGGCAATCCGGTACCCTAGCAAGATGCGGGCCGGGCACACTGGACGCTGGACTCCAGCCGCTGTACCGTATGCCGCGCCCGTCGCTCCGGAAACCTCCCCGACCCCGAACCCGTACGACCTTCCATGCCCCTCCTCCAAGATCTCCGCCTCGGTCTCCGCTCGCTGCGCAAGGAGCCCGGCTCGGCGGTGATCACGAGCGTGACGCTGGCCCTGGGCATCGGACTCAGCACGGTCGCGTTCAGCCTCATGTACGGCGTCTTCTTCCGCGGGCTCGACGTGCCCGACGCCAACCGTCTCGTGCTGGTGTATCGCACCAACCCGGAGCGCAACATCGACTTTATGGGCGTGACGATGCACGACTTCCACGATTGGCGGGACCAGCAGACCTCGTTCGAGGGGCTGGCCGGGTTCTCCACCAGCACCGTCAATCTGAGCGGCACCGAGGGGCCCGAGCGCTACGACGGGGCGTTCGTTTCGGCCAACGTGTTCGACGTGCTGGGCGTGCGACCTATCGTCGGGAGCACGTTCCGCCCGGGCGACGACGACGCGGGCGCCCCGCTCACGGTGGTGCTCGGCTACGACGCGTGGGCGACGCGGTACGAGTCGGATCCACGCGCGGTGGGTCGTGCGGTCACGGTGAACGGCGAGCCGGCTACGATCCTCGGCGTCATGGAGAGGGGGTTCATGTTCCCGCACGACGAAGAGCTCTGGGTCGTGCGGCGCGATGACCGGGCGGAGCACCCGAATCGCTCGGGTGGCTCGTTCCGCGTGTTCGGGCGCCTGAAGCCCGGAGTGACACAGGAGCAGGCCGCGCTGGAGATGGCGCTGATCGCCGAGCGGCTCGCCCGGGAGTACCCCGAGTCCAATGCCGGCATCTCGATCCGATTCCGGACGTTCATCGAGGACGACACGGGGTCCGAGCTGGCCGCGGTGTTCGGTGCGATGCAGGTGGCGACGTTCTTCGTGTTGCTCATCGCCTGCGCCAACGTGGCGAATCTGCTCATGGCCCGCGCCACGCTGCGCACCAAGGAGGCGGCGGTGCGCACGGCGCTCGGCGCATCCAGGCTGCGCGTGGTGATGCCATACTTCGGGGAGACCGCCGTCCTCGCGGGCGTCGGCGCCGTCCTCGGCATGGGGATCGCGTACGTGGGCGTGGATCTGTTCGACCGCGCGACGCAGGGGGTCGGGAAGCCCTACTACATGGAGTTCGCGCTGGACCTCCCGATCCTCGGCTTCGTGGTGGCCATCACGGCGTTCACCGCGCTGGTCGCGGGGGCGGCGCCGGCACTCCAGATCCTCAAGACCAACATCAACGAGACGCTGAATGACGAGTCGCGCGGCTCGTCGGGTGCGCTCGGGGGACGGTTGGTGAAGGTGTTGGTGACCGCCGAGATCGCGCTATCGTGCGCGCTCTTGATCGGCGCCGGCCTCATGATCAAGAGCCTCGCGATGCTCCGGAGCTTCGATTACCCGTTCGCCACCGAGAACGTGTTCACCGCCCGGCTCGGTCTCTTCGAGCAGGATTACCCGGATCGGCAGGCGCGCCAAGCATTCTATCAACAGCTCTATCCCCTCCTGGAAGCGATCCCGGGGGTGCAGTCGGCGGCGCTCACCACCTCCCTCCCGCTCAGCGCGGGATGGATGATGATCGGAATCGAGGGCGAGACCTATCCGACGGATCGGGATCACCCGGATGTCCGCCGGGCGATGGTGACACCGGACTACTTCCGCACATTCGGCGTCACGGTCTCCGCCGGACGCGACTTCGATCTGCACGACGACGCCGAGGGCGCGCCCGTGGCCATCGTGAACCACGCGTTCGCCGAGCGCTTCTTTCCTGGCGAAGAGCCCCTCGGGCGGCGGTTTCGGGAGGGGACGTTGGACAGCATACCGACGTGGATCACGATCGTCGGCGTGGTGCCCGATATGCAGATGCAGGGAATGGACCCCGAACGGCCCGACCCGACGGGATACTACGTCCCGCTGTTCCAGCGGGACGCGGGTTTCGTGAGCGTGACCGTGGCGAGCGGCGGCGATCCGCTGGCCCTCACGACCCGCGTGCGCGAGGCCGTACGGACCCTCGATCCCAACCTCCCGATCTACTTCGTGCGGAGCATGCGTGGCGTCATCGAACAGGAGACATGGTTCTATTTTGTCTTCGGAACGCTGTTCATCGTCTTTGGCGCCGCCGCGCTCCTCATGGCCACGGTCGGCCTCTATGGCGTGCTCGCGTTCTCGGTGAGCCGCCGCATCAAGGAGATGGGCATCCGCATGGCGCTAGGCGCGAGCGCGCGTGACGTGATCAGCCTCATCATGCGGCAGGGCGGCAAGCAGCTGGCCGTGGGCCTGAGCATCGGCCTGCTCCTGGCCTTCGCGCTCACTCGCGTGATCGGACTCCTGATCTTCGAGGTTTCACCGCAAGACCCGCCGGTGTTTGCCGTGGTGATGCTGGTCATCGCCGCCGTGGGATTGCTGGCGAGCTTCATCCCGGCGCGCCGGGCGACCGCCGTGGATCCGATGGTCGCGTTGCGGTACGAGTAGCGGCCGCGCAACCCCAAAAGCCAGCCGCGCGACACTACCGCTCGCTCCACCGTCGGTCCATCTTCCTCTCCCACCGCACCCAGGATGTTCCCCACGATGGTCGAGCCGTCCAGCCACCCCTCCACCCTTCGAAGAATCCTGCCGTATGGTGTCGCCGCCGTCTTCACCCTGCTGGCCGCCCTGGGTATCCGGGCGTACATGGCCAACGCCGGAGCACCGGCCCGCACCACGCGAGTCACACCCCTGCCGGTGAGCGAAGACGAGGCGATCACCGACGTTGTCCTGGCGCCCGACGCCTCGTTCCTCGTGTATCGTCGAGAGAGCGATTCCATCGCGCCGCGGCTGTGGCTCAAACGATGGGACGGTTCGGCGTCCGCCGCGATCCCGGGCACGGAGCAGGCGCAGCGGCCGCGGGTGTCCCCGCGCGGGGATGAAGTGGTCTTCCAGCACGGTGGCGACGGCTCCATCCGTGTGGCCTCGCTCACCGGCGGCCCGCCACGAACGCTCGTGGACTCCGCCTGGTGCTGCCCGACCTGGGAGACCGATGGATTCGTGTACTTCACCCAAGCGGGCAGCCACAGCATCGGTCGGGTGCCGGCATCCGGTGGCGCCGCTGAGCAGGTCACGCGACTCGGTGACGGAGAAACGGGCCACTATCTGCTGCGTCTCCTGCCCGGTGGCCGCTCCGGTGTGGTCACAGTCGGAGGAGTCGGCACGTTCGAGGTGAGTTCGGTTCGGCTCGCCACGGGCGAGCTCGAACCGCTGGCCTATGGAACCGAGGCGCGCCACACCGCCTCCGGCCATCTCCTCTGGCTGGCTCCCGGGGCAAGGACGCTCGTGGGTGCGCCGTTCGATCTGCGCGCGGGCGTCCCCACGGCCTTGGCAACGCCGGTGCTGACGGTCAGCATCGCGAGCATGTTCGACTTGGCCCAGAACGGCACGGCGATCTACCAGCCACCGCCCCTGCTCGTCGACGGCGAGGAGGTCGTGTGGGCGGATCGGACCGGGTACGTCGTGGGCGTTGACGAGGGATGGGTCGTGCGCAGCCCCGGGAACGTGGAGAGCGTCGCCACGTCGCCCGACGGCACCAAGCTCGCGTTCGCCATTTTCGACGGCGAGCGAACCGACATCTGGATCAAAGACCTTACGGACAGCGGCTACTTCGACCTGACATCCGACGGTGAGGCCAATCGTCGGGTGAGCTGGACGGCGGACGGCAGGTCGGTGGTGTTCGTCCGCGAGGATCAGGGCGTGCAGGGCATCTGGTCGGTCCCAGCGGACACCAGCGGTGCACGGGAACTCCTCGTCACCGCCGAAGCGTTGCGCGCCGACAGGATTCACGACCTGGTCGGCGCGCCCGGCGGGTGGCTCGTGTACGTCACCGGGCACGGCAGGGGCGATCTCGATCTCCACGCCATCCGGCCGGGAATCGATCCGGCGCCGCGAGCACTCCTGACGGGCGAGTTCGATGCGGCGGCGCCGAGTGTTTCACCGGATGGGCGCTGGCTCGCCTATGCATCCGACGAAACCGGGCGGGTGGAAGTGTATGTGAGCCCGTTTCCCGACGTCGCCGATGGCAAGTGGCAGGTGTCGACCGCCGGCGGGTCGGCCCCGCTGTGGGGGCGCGACGGGCGTGAGCTCTTCTACCACGATCCGACGCTGGGGATGGTCGCCGTGGACGTCGCGACCAGCCGCGGGTTCTCCGCCGGCCCCCCACGGTTGCTGTTCGCGCTCTCGGTTACGCCCTTCGTCTCTCCCGCGGACCGGCGCCTCTATGACGTGACCCCGGACCGCCGCAGCTTTGTGATGGTACGCTCCGCGTGGGATCCGACGCCACGTATCGTCCTGGCACGCGATTGGTTCGACGAGCTGGAGGAGAAGGCGAGAGCGGGAACGAAGGAGGGTAGGAGAGTAGGAAGGTAGGGTGGAATGCGCACACCGTCCTCTCAGCCCCCGTGGGCCGTCGCGGCTCGTGTTGGATCGTCGTTGGCGATGGTGCTCTGGTGGGCGGGACTGGGGCTCGAAGCCCGCGCGATGCAGCAGCACGTGGATACGGCCTTTCAGCCGTCGGTCACGATTCCGACCTACGTTGTCGGCACCGGGCCCTTGGTCCTCGTGGACGAGGCACACAACAATGCCCGGGCGCTGGACAGCGCCTATCGCCCGTTTGCCGAGGTGCTCCGGCAGGATGGCTATCGGACCGACGCGCTGCGCGAGCCGCCATCGGCGCGCGCCCTCCAACATGCGAGCGTCCTGGTCATCATCAATCCCCTACACGACACCAACGTGGACAACTGGACCCTGCCGACTCCCTCCGCTTTCTCAACCGCGGAGATCGCGGCGATACGCGCGTGGGTCGAGGACGGCGGGTCGGTGCTGCTCGTGGGCGATCACATGCCGTTTGCCGGCGCCGCCGCGGCGTTGGCCGAGGCCCTCGGATTCGAGTTCATGAACGGATTCGCTATCGATACGTCCGCGTGGGAGCCGCTCGTGTTCCGGCGCGGGGATCGGAGCTTGGCCTCGCACCCCATCACCGAAGGACGCGGCGGCGCCGAACGTGTCGACTCGGTCGCCACGTTCTGGGGGTTGGCGTTCCGGCCGTTGGATCCGGGCGCCACACCGCTCATGACGCTCGGGCGCGGTGTGATCTCGTACAACCCGCTGGAGGCGTGGCGTTTCAACCCGGACACACCCAGCCCGCCGGTGGATGGTTGGCTACAAGGCGCCGCGCGGGGCTTGGGCGCAGGGCGCGTTGTCGTCCTGGGCGAGGCGGGCATGCTGTCCGCCCACGTCTCCGGTCCCAACCGTGTACCGGTCGGGATGAACGCCCCGGTCGCCAGCCAGAACCAACAGTTCGTGTTGAACGTGATGCACTGGCTTTCGAGAGGGTGGCCGGTTGGCCACTAACGCGCGGGCCCCGGCCTCAGCTGCAGGACGATGACCTGATCCACGGCCTCCGGATCGCGGGGGGGCAGCCGTAACGTCACTCCGCCGTCGCGCTCGATGAAACCCACCGGCGCGCCGTTCTCCAGAAGGCTCGCGCCGCCGACCGGGTGCGGCAGGGACGGCAGGGCCAACTCGGGGTCGGTCCAATTGAGCACGTGGACGTACACGGTGTCCGCCCGCTGCGTCGTGACACCCCACGGCCGCGGAGCCAGCGGGCCGCCGCGAGTGCCGTAGACGCTCGCCCCGTACCGTTCGAGCCATGCACCCACACCGCGGAGCCGCTCGGCCTGCGCCGGCTGAATCGTCCCGTCCGGCATGGGACCGGTGTTGAGCAAGAAGTTGGCGTTCCTCCCCGCCGCGTTGACCAGCATGCGCACGAGCGTCGACACGGACTTGAAGTTCCGGTCGGTCAGCCGGAAACCCCACGCATCGCCGATCGTCTCCGACGTCTCGAGCGGCAGCTCGCGCGACACGGCCGTCGTGTTCCACCCCGCGGTGTTGCCCCCCGGCAAATCCTTCTCGAACGTCTGCACGTCTTCGCCGGGGAGCGGGGCCTGGTGATGGTTGGGAATGATCAACGCCGCGGGCTGCAGCTCGTGGATCATCCGGTACGTCCGCTCCAAACGCCACTCGGCATCGGGCCGATCCCACATGCCGTCGAACCACACGCCGCCCAACGGACCGTAGTTGGAGAACAGCTCGCGTAGCTGCGCGTCCATGTAGTCGAGATAACGATCCCAGTCGCCGCGCTCCTGCCTGCCGGCGCGCAGACCGGTCCCGCCCCGCGGGAAGTAGTCGGGGTGGTGCCAGTCGAGCTGCGAGTAATACACGAACAATCGGAGCCCATGGCGCCGGCATGCGTCGGCGAGTTCCCGCACCACGTCGCGACCGAACGGCGTCCGGTCCGTCACATCCCAATCGCTGACACGGGAGTCGAACAACGCGAAGCCATCATGATGCTTGGTGATCAGCGTGATGTAGCGCGCGCCGGCGCTCCGGGCGAGGGCGACCCACTCCTCGGCGTCGAACTTCGTGGGGTTGAAGTACGGTGCGATCTGCTCGTATTCCGCGACGCGGATGCCGCGGTTCTCCATCACCCATTCGCCGTCCATGAGCAGGCTCGAGATACCCCAATGGATGAACATCCCGAACTTGGCGTCCTGGAACCAGGCGCGGGCGGCGAGGTTCTCGGGAGAGGGCACGTACGTGTTCTGTGGCAGCAATGGGGCGGGGAAGAAGGCGAACACGACCAACATTCGGAGGATGCGCATGCGTGCTCCGGCATCAGGTGGTGCTCGAATGTGCGCGCCGGGTGGCGGTCGTGCCAGGCGCGGGCGAGAACGAAGCGCACGGACGCCGCCGCCTCAACGAGGTGACGTTGTTGATCGGGTTCGGTACCGCACTTTAGATCCTAAGCGGGCGGGTGGGAGTGAAGGTCGGCTATGGCCGTTCACCATCGCCGAACCGGCTACTCGTACCTTAGCGCCTCACACGGGTCGATCCGCGTCGCCCGGCGGCCGGGCAACACCGTCGCCCCCAGCGCGAACACCAGGAGAATGACCGTCACGCCGGCAAAGACCGCCAAATCGAACGGGCTCACACCGAAGAGGAAGTACGACAGGCTACGCGTCGCCGCCGCCGCGAGCCCAAGCCCGATCACCACCCCGGTGAGCGCCACCACGGCGCCCTGCCGGACGACCAGGGTGAGCACGTCACGCCGCTGCGCCCCCAGCGCCATGCGAACGCCCACCTCCTGCGTGCGCTGGGACACCCAATAGGCCATCACCCCGTACACGCCCACCACCGCCAACACGAACGCGACGAGCGCGAGAACGGCCATGACCTTGGCCATGATGGTATTGCCGCCCTCGGCCTGCTCGATGTGATCCGCGAGGCTCATGACCCGGTAGACCGGAAGATCCGCGTCCATGCGCAGGATCACCTGTCGGACGTTGTCGACCACCGACAGCGGATCCGCGGCGGTGCGAAGGACGAAGTACATGGAGAGCGACGGTTCCTGCAGGCCCGACAGGAAGGTCATCGGTCGAGGGTCCTGATCGACGTCCAGCGTGGTGCTGACGACCCCGACGATCTCGCGCGTCTCGCCCCGCAGGTCGATGTGCCGGCCGATCGGGTCTTCGTGTGGGAAGTGCAGGTCGACCAACCGCTGATTCACGATGGCCACCGGCGGGGCGTCCAACCGATCGCCCTCGAGCAGCGCGCGACCCGAGCGCATCGGGATGCCCATCGTCCCGAAGTATCCCGGAAAGACGCTGCGGACCTCGGTGAGCGGGCGGTCTCCCGGAGTCGGGTACTCTTGTCCCGAGATTCCGAAGAATGAGTTGCTGTTCCCCCACCGCGGGAGGATCGAGGTGCCACTCGCCGAGTCCACACCCGGGATCGCGCGCAGCTGGGGCAGCAGCTCCCGGTAAAAGCCCGTCACCGCCTCGTCGTCGGCATACCGCTGTGCGGGCAGCGACAGTCGGAACGTGAGCACGCTCGCGTCATCCCAACCCGCGTCGTCCGTCTGCAGTCTGAGGTACCCTTTCACGAGCAGCACCGATGCCACGAGGAGTGTGAGCGCCAGCGCCACCTCCGCCACCACCAGGCCCTTGCGCAGCCGGTCCGCCTTGGATCCCGCCCTTCCCCGTCCACCTTCCTTGAGGGCGTCCCCGGGACTCGAGCGGCCGGCCTGCAATGCCGGTCCCAGCCCGAAGATCAGGGCGGTGAGCAGGGTGATCACCAGGGCGAACAGGAGCACGCGTCCACTCAGCCCGATGTCTTCCACCCGGGGAAACCAGGGCGGCATGAGGGCCACGAACCCGCGAATCCCGGCGATCGACGCCGCCACCCCCACGGTGCCGCCGAGGAGCGAGACGATCATGGCCTCGGTCAGGAACTGGCGGACGATCCGTCCCCTGCCCGCCCCGAGCGCTCCGCGCACCGCGATTTCGCGGCCCCGCCCCGCCACGCGGGTGAGCGTGAGGTTGGCGACATTGGCGCACGCGATCAGGAGGACGAACGCCACCGCCACCGACGACACCAGGCTGCCGGTCCGAAACGGCGGGGAGAAAATCAACTCGCGCAGCGGTCGGGCGCCGGCGCGCCACCCGTCGTTGCTCTCCGGATACGCGGCGGCCAACCGATCGGCGATCGCCGCGGCCTCTTGGTCGGCCTGTTCCAATTCCACTCCCGGCCGCAGTCTGGCGACCGGAGCCAGGAAATGGTTGCCCCGGACCTCTTCTCCGGTGATCGGAATCGGCGTCCAGAGTTCCGCCGTGCTCTGGGAGAACCGGAACTTGGCCGGCAGGACACCGACGACCGTGTGGGGCTCCCCATCCAACAGGATCGTCCGGTCGATGACTTCTCGTTCTCCTCCGAAACGCCGCTGCCACAGCTCGTAGCTGAGGATGGCCACGTGGTGGCTGCCGTCGCGTTCCTCCTCGGCAACGAACGTGCGACCGAGGAGTGGCTGCACCTGGAGCACCTGAAAGTAGTTCCAGGTGGTGCGCTCGCCGTCGGCGCGTTCCGGCCGATCCCCCCCTGAGATGTTGAAGCCGCGACCGTAGGAGAACGCGACGTCCATGGTGCGGCTCTGCTCGCGGATATCGAGAGCGTCGGGGATCGACATGGAGTTGTACATCCAGCCGCGATCGGGCACGCTGCTGAACACGTGCAGCAGCCGGTCGGCATCGGGATAGGGCAGCGGGCGCACCATGAACACATCCACCGCGCTGAAGATGGTCACGTTGGCGCCGATGCCGAGGCCCAGGGATATCACGGCGACCGCGACGATGCCGGGACTCTTGCGGATGACTCGGAGGCTGTAGCGAATGTCGGCGAGGATGGAATCCATGTGCGCGCCCCTCTTCCACGTCCAATCCGTCGTTGTCCCGACGAGTGCTTGACGGCGGAGGTTTCAGGGGCGAGTCGATTCAGTCCCGCATCTTCGACTCGTTTTTCACCACGAGGGCTCCGGGCCACGGCACGCGCCTCGGCCTCACCATCAGCCACGGGATCGTTGTCCAAAAGCACGGTGGCCACCGTTCATGCGCGCGTACGACCGTCCGTGCTCGGGAGCGCCCGTCGGTTTACCGACAGACGGCCGAGCCGCGACTTCAGTCGTGGCTTCTCGGGCGTCGACGGCAGGAGGGTGGGACGGTAAGACGGTAGGCCACGGGAGAGCACCTACCGCCTGACCGCCTGAC
>DASWII010000017.1:0-44966 GCA_036397755.1 Gemmatimonadales bacterium
CTTCACCGCGAACACGTGAGAGCCTTCGGCGCGGATCGCGTCGTCGAGCGCCGAGGGTACCCAGATATTCCCGTCGGACAGCCGATCGCGCCGGCTCTGTTGCCACACGAGAAAGAGGGTCGACCCCGGGAGAAACTCCCACCGCAGCACCGCATTGGTTCTGAGCGAAAGGACACTGAAGTCCGGTTCCTCGAACGAGAAGTCATCCACCCCGTCGCGGTCCACATCCACGCGCACGTCTGTCTCGCCCCGCGGCCGGGTCATGCGATCGCCGCTCAAAACATCGAATCGATCGGCGTACTCCCGGGCGCGCAAATCGGCGGCGAGGCGCAGGGTCTCGTACCGGGCCGCAGACGCGAACGGCTCGGCATAGAACTCGAAGGACAGTCGCGGGGTCAGCGCGAGCTCGGCGCGCAGCGTCAAGGCTAGCTCACGACGATTCACGCGCCCAACGACATAGTAGGTGGAGTCCACCACGGTCGTCTGGGTCACATACTGGCGGTCAGACACACCCCAGCTTCCCCGAATGTTGGCGCTGAGTGACAGCGCCCCGGGGCGATAACGGACACCTCCGTTGAGACGCCACTGCTCCGCGCCCCCGACATCCTCCGTCGTACGCGACGCCGTCGCGTCCAGCGACATCGAACGGCGCCGGTCGCTGCGCACGCTGAGCCGCAGGTCCCAGGCGCCGGGGACGTCGGCCGCCGGTCCACCGCGCAGCAAGCGGACGTCGGTGCTGGCGAAGCGCCGCTCCGCATTGACACTGACATTCCAGTAGTTCAGAAAAGTGCCCGACACGCGCGACTCGATGGACGTACGCGTGCGCTCCCACCCATAGGTGAACTCCGACCGCTCGTCGAGACTCATCTCGAACTGGCGGAAGACCCTCCCGGGCGTGAGCCAGCGCAACTCGACCTCGGCACGCTGCGTGTGCTGGTCCGCCTGCCGCAGGTACCCGAGGTCGTTGGTCTCGAATCCCGGCGAGCGGGTCGCAAACAGGAAACGCCACGTGGCAAAACCGACGACCTTGCGAATCTGCGCGTACCCCCCGAAGCCATGGAGGCTCGTCCGCGTCGAGTCGAGCGTCGTATGGTCGTTGTCGGGTCGCTGGAAGTACCGTGCGGAATTCTCCTGCGTGCCGAGGATCGCCTCTGAGGTCCCCTCGACGCGCGATCCCATGAGCGCGAGGTCGAGTTGATACCGGTCTCCCCCCAGCCGCGCGCTCATGTCGGCGCCGCCGGTGAATGCGCGCGCATGGAGTCCAGCAAACGCGCTCTCATCCAGCCGGCGCACCACGGCGGTGCCGGTGACCCCGTGGGCCGTCCGCCCCCGGTTCAGCACGCGTTCGAGGCGCGCGACACTGTGGCTCGTGAGGGGTTCAACCGGTGTCCGGGCTGCGACGCCCGCGCCGTCAACCGTGGCCGCGAATTCCTTCGCCGTCACGGCTTGCAGCAACCCGAGCGACCAGCCGCCGCCGAGTCGCCCGCTCAATTTTCCCGCCCCGAGAATCGTGGACTGACCGACGTCCTCGGCATACCCGTCCTCGAGTTCGGGATCCACGTGCGGGCTGCGCCCGACGCGCCGCGTGTAGACCAACCCCTCCTCGCCGCCCCGCATAAACCCGAACTCACCACCTTCAGTCGGTGCCATGCCGAACTGGAAGAGATTCGTCCCTTCGACGAAGAACGGTCGTTTCTCGGGAAAGAAGGACTCGAACTCGGACAGGTTCACCACCGAAGCGTCCGCCTCGACCTGGCCAAAGTCGGGGTTGACCGTCAAGTCGGCGGTGACACCGCTCGTGATTCCCACCTTGAAATCCGCGCCACCTCGCACCGCGCTCCGCCGGCCGGTCGCCAAAAAGGGGTTGGCCGGATCCGAGGGCTGAAACGAGGCCGACCCCGCCGTGTACGGCAAAAACTCCACCCGCCGCGGTGACGGCACGGCGTTCAAGCCGACGAGCGACCCGTAGCGTGAGACCTCGCCCGCTTGGTCGCGTGGAACGAACGGCCAGTTGGCCTCCTCGTTGCGCCGGTTGATCGACCGCCGCACGCGAATGCCGAACGCAAGCGAGTCCTTTGCGGGAAACCGCAGCTGCGAGAACGGAACTCGCAGCTCGAGGGTCCAGCCCAGCGAATCCACGGCGGTCGACCAGTCGTAGACCGGATCCCACGAGTCGTCGCGCCCGCCCCCATCGTCGTAGATGAAGACGTCGCGCCGCGCACCCGAGGGATTGAACGTGAACTCGTAGGCGGTGCGCTGATCATTGTAAGAATCGAGATAGAGCGTTAGGCCGTCCGCCGCGGCGAACCCGTCACGCCGCGTCAGCCGCCCGACGATCCGGTCGGGGTCGGAGTCGTACGCGCGAATCGCCACGTACAAGTCGTGATCGGTATACACAAACCGGACGGACGTCGACTCGGACGGCGCCGCGCCTTCGTCCGGGTTGCGCTGCACGAGATCTCGCACCGGTGGCGCCGCATGCCAGGCCGGCTCGTCCAGTCGTCCGTCGACCACCGGAACGTCTCCGTTGGCCCGGACCGCCGTCGCCTCCTGCGCGCGGGCCGCGGCGCCGGTGACCAGGGCAAACCCGACTATCAGGCCTGTGCAGGTCCGCGTGTACACTCGTACTCCCTATCGCGATGGAAGAGGATCCTGCGGCCGGCACCCAAGCCGCACCGCTCCTGGGAATGTACGCAGGCGCCCTCCGTTGTGTTGGTCCCCGGCGGCTCCGAAGCCCGCGCTATATTTCGCCATGCCAGACGCCGCCGTCCGGACCTTCCTGTTCGATCTCGACGGGACCCTCCTCGACTCGATCGATCTGATCATGAGCTCCTATCGCCATACGATGGAGCACCATGTGGGAACCGTCCCTCCGGACGACGTGTGGCTCGCGGGGTTGGGCACGCCGCTCTGGAAGCAGTTCCGCGCGTTCACCGACGATGACGCGGAGATCGAGCGGATGGTGGAGACGTACCGTGACCACAATCTCGCCCATCATGACGCCATGGTGCGGAACTACCCGGGAATCAGGGACGTGGTGACCGCGTTGAGCGAGCGTGGCGTGCGGCTCGGGATCGTGACCAGCAAGAAGCGGGAGGGGTCGTTCCGCGGCCTCGATCTCGCGGCACTGCGGCCGTTCTTTCCCGTCGTCGTGTCGGCCGATGACGTGGAGCGGCACAAACCCGACCCCGAACCGGTGCGGCTCGCCCTGCACCTGCTGGACGCCGACGCCGCATCCGCCGTCTTCGTGGGAGACTCGCCGCACGACATGGCGGCGGGACGGGCCGCCGGCGTGCGGACCGCGGCGGCCATGTGGGGTCCGTTCCCCCGCGCGTGGCTCGAGCCACACGGTCCCGACTATTGGCTGTGCTCCCCCACCGACCTCCTGTCGCTCCCCCTTTCGGCGTGACGGCCCTCTCGGAGTGACGCCCATTGGCCCTTGATCCTGCCCGGCCGGGCAGGCATTACTGAACAGCCCCATCTCTCGTGCAAGGAGTGTCCGGTGCCGTTTCACACGTTCGAGCTGGAACGCTGGCAGAGCACGTGGGAGAACCTGGTCCGGGTCAACCTGTCCGAAAGCGGCGTGCACCCGCTGTCCCTCTCGGAGCTGCTCGAGATCACCGGCGCGGACCTCGATGCGATCCTGGCGTTGCGCATGGTCTACAATCAGTCCGACGGCTCGGAGACCTTGCGCGCCGCCATTGCCGCATTGTACGACGGTGCCACCACCGATCATGTGACCGTGACCGTCGGCAGCTCGGAGGCCAACTTCGTTTCCTGCTGGACCTTGATCGAGCCCGGAGATCGCGTGGCCATCATGACTCCCACGTATTGGCAGACCTATGGGCTCGCGAAGAACTTCGGCGCCACCGTCTCGGAGTTCCGACTGGATCCGGAGCGCGGTTGGGAGCCTGTCTCCGCGGATATCGCCGAGGCGATCGCGCCCGGAACCAAGCTCGTGGTCGTCACCCAGCCCAACAATCCGACCGGCCACATCCTGTCACCTGACGCGCGCGACGCGATCGTGGCCCGCGCCCAGGAGGTCGGCGCATGGATCCTCGCCGACGAGGTCTATCAGGGTGCCGAGCACTCGGGCCCGGCGACGCCGTCGCTCTGGAGCGGGTATGACCGGACGATCGTGGTGAACGGGCTCTCCAAGGCCTACGGCTTGCCGGGCCTACGCATCGGCTGGATCGTGAGTTCCCCGGCCTTCAAGGAGCAGGTCGTGCGGCGTCACGACTACACCGTGATCGGTCCCACCCCCCTCAGCGACCACCTCGCCACACTGGCGCTCCGATCGCGAGACCGGATCCTCGCCCGCACGCGAGGGATCCTGAACGCGAACTACCCGCTGCTCCGCGATTGGATGGGGCAGCTCGATCCACTCTTCGATTGGCAGGCACCCGAATGCGGGGCCATTTGCTTCGCGCGGTACCGCCACCCGACGCCATCGCTCGATTTCGTCGAGCGGGCTCGCCGCGAGCACGATATCCTGCTCGTTCCGGGCGAGCACTTTGGCTTGCAGCGGTACATCCGGTTTGGATTCGGGAACGAACGCGATGAACTCCAGTCGGCGCTCGACACCCTGACGCCGGTGTTTGCGGCGATGAGAGACTAGGAGTTGGCGAACCGCGGCACCGTCGTCCGGTCGTCACCACCATCCAGCATCCCGCACCCGGCTTCCAGCGATTCGCCGTTCGTTCACCGAAGCCAGGTCGAGTACGCTTCTCTCCCCTGCCCCGCGTCGTCGACCTCGCGGACCGCACGTCCTCTCGCAGCGCCCGCAGCACCGGCTCGTCGAGCGCGGGAGCCCCGGCATCACCGATGAGGAAGAGGCGAACCGCCGCGCGGCCCTGGTCGACTGGCGGCACCGTGACCGGCGGCAGTCTGGCGGCGTGACTGCAAGCGGCGGTGAGCACCGCCACGCTCACCGACGCCATGCCGCGGCGGAGGGACGGCATTACTCCGTTGCCGGCTTGTTCGCGCCTGCCTTGAGGACGCCGACTCGAGAGAGAATCGTCGCGACGGCATCCAGGAGGTCCTCGGTGTGGTATGGCTTTCCCACCACGGGTTGGCCGGTCGCCTTGAGGAACTCGAACGACTCCGGGCGCGTGAAGTCACCGGTCACGAACACGAAGCGGGCGGCCATATGCGGCATGGCCTCTTCCACCTGCTCGAAGAAGGCCCGCCCACCCACCGTCGGCATGTGCAGCTCGCACACGACGCAGTCCACCTCGCCGTGTTCCAGGACGTCGTGTGCCTCCAGCCCGCTCACTACGGGGATGACCTCGTGTCCCGCGCCACGGAAGAGTCGGGCCATGACCGCGCGATTGCTATCGTCGTGCTCGACGACGAGGATGCGCCCCGGCCGTTCGCCAACCTCCCGGAGCACGTTCCACACCGGTGGTGCGATGTCGGGCGCGCGGGACGTGACGCGACTCAACATGCCTTGCGTGATGTTCACCGCCCGGCGCAGCTCTTCGCCGATCTCCTTCAACAGCTCCAGTTGGGCGGGCTCCTGAATCTCCGATTCGAGCTGACCCAATAGAGCGTTGGCGGCGTTGATGCGGTTGTGCAGCCCGCTGACACTGTTGGCGACGTGCTCGCGCAGGAACTGCACCCAAGCGGTGATGAGCTCCTGCGAGGGTAATTCGACCTGCGTGGGCGACGGCGGGCGATGCACCGGCTGGTCTTCGGGCGCCGCCTTGGGCTTGTCCGGTTCACCGGACCCTCGCCAGAGCGCCATTACCCCTCTCTCTCGAACCGCCGTGCCGCCATCGGTCAGCGGGCCCGATACACGATGCGATAGATACGCCCGCCGGCGTCGTCGGAAACATACACCGACCCATCAGGCCCCTGCGCCAATCCCACCGGCCGATGCGCCGCGCCCCGCGGGCTCATGTCGGCACCCGCGAACCCCGTCGCGAAGGTCTCCCATTCGCCCGTCGCCTCGTGTGCCACAAACGGCGCAAACGCGATCTGGTACCCCGCCTGCGGCAGCGGATCCCGATTCCACGACCCATGGAACGCGATCAGGGCACCACCGGCGTAGCGGGCGGGAAAGGACGTGCCGCTGTAGAACAGCAGACCGTTGGGCGCCCAGTGCGCGGGAAAGCCGATCAAGGGAGCTTTCTTGTCCGCGCAGCGCCCAACCTGGCGTCCATCACCGCCGAATTCCGGCGCGAGAACTTTCGTGGACGTCTCGGGATCGTAATAGCAATACGGCCACCCGAAGTCATCCGCCTGCTCGATCCGCACGAACTCTTCCGCCGGCTTTTCCGCGCTCTGCGCGTCGGTGAACAACTCCGGCCACAACTGTGCGAGCTGGTCCCTGCCGTGCATGACGCCGTAGAGCCGGCCGTCCTGGGGCCGGGATGCGAGCGCCACCGTGTTGCGCATCCCGGTCGCGAAGCGTTCCCCGTCCGCCTGGGTCTGGCGCATCCGGTCGGTGCGGAAGCGCCAGATGCCGGCGCGGGTCTCGAGCTCGTCGCACGGATCCTTTCCGGGCGACCCCGCGGTTCGGCTCTGCGCCATGCACGCGTTGGATGGTGACCCGACGTTCGTATAGACCCAGCCGTCATTGAGCAGCGCGAGACTCTTGGCACGGTGACCACCCGACGCCGGAAGGTTCATGACGATGGTGTCGGGAGCGCCGGTCGGCTCGACCTGCCCCGGACGCCACGCGTATCGCATGATCGCATCGTTCGTAGAGTAGTACAGGTACCCGCCATGCAGCTCAACGTCGTCGCCGTTGCCGCCGCCGAAGCGGTACGATTCGTCCGCCGTGCCGTCTCCGTCGACATCCCGCAGCACGAGGATTCCACCGTCCACCGTACCACCCCCTTGCACACGCTGGGCCGACAAGGCGACGAACACGTCGCCGTTCGACGCCACGGTGAGGTGGCGCGGCCGGCCGACACTGTCGCGCACGACGAGCGCACAAAAGCCCGCCGGCAGCGTGAGCCCCGCATTGTCCGGAGCGCATAACGGGGCCTGCGCCGCCGCCGGTCCTGGGCTCACGATCGCCAGCGCCAGCACCCCCGATATTCCCATCCATGATCTGATGCTCACTCGCATGTCTCGTCTCCGACGTTGTCCGAGGCGGTCAGGAGCACACGCATGCGCTCCGGGAGGTTCGTAATGATACCCGCAACGCCAAGCGCCCGCAGCCGCGCCGCCTCCGACGCGTCGTCGATGGTCCAGACGTGCACGGGGCGTCCCGCCCGCCGGCAGGCGGCCACAAACCGCCGATCCACGATGGTCAGCCCGCCATCCGTGGTAGGGACGGAGAACACGTCGCAACGACCGCCGGCCGCGACCCCGACCCGACTGGCCGCCCACGCGATCGCCGTATCGCGTCGCGAGCCCGAGCAATGGAACGGAGGGCGCCGAAACGGGCGGAGTGCCGCGTGGGCAAACGCACCCACGACGACGCGGCCGGTCGCGTCGTGCCGGCGCAGCGCGGTCGCGACGATGGGGGCGCACGCAGCCTCTTTGAGTTCCAGCAACAGCGGTGTGTCCGGATGGCGCTCGAGCACACCGTCCAGTGTCGGGACCCCCGCACGGTCACCGGCGTCGAGTTCGCCCAGCGTCCGCGCGTCGAGATCGTGGACCGCGCCCACCCCATCGGTCGTACGATCGACGTTGTCGTCGTGCATCACGACCGGTATCAGGTCCTTCGACAGCCGCAGGTCCAACTCGATCGCGTCGGCCCGTTGCGCGATTGCGGCGCTGAACGCCGCGTAGGTGTTCTCCGGGTGGGTGCCCGACGCACCGCGATGGGCGATGATCGGCCGCGCGTCCGGATCCAGCAAGATCACATCCGGATCCCGCGGTTACGGCCCACAATGACGGTCGAACGCGTCGCACAGCTCGCCGGCGATCTCGTTCGCATCCCGGCCCTCGATGTTCTTGCGCTCGAGCATGTGCACCAACGTTCCGTCCTTGAAGAGCGCCACCTGCGGTGACGACGGCGGGTAGGGCGCAAACCGCGCTCGGGTCGCATCGACGGCGTCGGTCTCCATGCCCGCGAAGGCCGTCACCAGCTGATCGGGCACCCGCGTATGCTCCAGCGCCATCCGGACCCCGGGGCGGGCCATACCGGCCGCACACCCGCAGACCGAGTTGATCACCACCAGCATCGTGCCGCGCTGGTCGGCGAACGCCTGCTCCACGTCCTCCGTGGTGAGCAACTCGCGGAATCCGATCTTGGTCAGTTCCTCTCGCATCGGCTGCACGAGTATCGGGCTATACCGCATCTCAAGTCTCCTCGGATCGGGGAGGCGTCCATACCCTGGCCTTGCCCTCGATCCGGTAGTTGGGGAAACAATCGGGATGGAGCAGCGCACCGAGTAGCTCGACGCCGTCGACCATGCGCGGCCCCGACCGATTGAAGTACGCCGACCCGTCGACCACAAACGCGTTGCCGCTCTCCACTGCCCGAGGGGCAACCCGCGCCAAGCGGTCCGAGAACCGGTCGGCTTCCGACTGCGTCGCCGCGAGCCCGAAGCCACAGGGCATGACGACGAGGACATCCGGCTCACGCGCGGCGAGCGTATCCCATGATACCTCGTGAGAAGGACGGCCGCTCGATCCAGCGAGCAAAGCTCCCCCGGCCCACTGCACCATCTCCGGCGTCCAGTGGCCGGGCACGAACGGCGGATCCAGCCACTCGATAGCCAGCACCCGCGGGGCTGGGCGACCGTTCACGGCGGCTCGCACGCCCGCAAGGCGCGCTGTCAATCCGGCAACATACCTCTCGGCCCGCTGCGGTACCCCGGCCGCGGTCCCGATGGCCAGTATCCCATCGAGAATGTCCTGGATCGAATGGGAATCGAGGGATACGACCCGCGGGGGCGGCGTCAGCGCCCTGGCGACCTGTTCGGCCATGCTTGTCGGCACCGCGCAGACTTCGCACACGGCCTGGCTCAGGATCAGCTCCGGGGCCAGCTCACGGACCAGGTCCTGGTCCACGGCATACACCGCCCCGTGCTCCGACATCGCCCGTCGCACGGCGGCGTCGAGTTGCCCGGAGTTCAAGCCCGCCGCGTCGAACCGCGGCCGGCTGATGCGCGGCTTACCGCGCGCGGCCGGGGGGTAATCGCACTCGTGCGAGACGGCGACCAGCTGATCTGCCAACCCGAGGGCATAGACGGCCTCGGTGGCGCTCGCCAACAGCGACGCAATCCTCATGGAGTCGAGAAGATCGTCACGTCCCAAGGACGCCGCAACAGTCACTTGACACGTCCCCCGGCGCCAGCAACATTGCGGGCGATTCGTCAACCCACACCATCGTTCGAGTTCAGATGACTTACGTAATCGCTGAGCCTTGCATCGACACCAAAGACCGTGGCTGCGTGGACGTCTGCCCGGTCGACTGTATTTATGAAGGTCCGGACATGCTCTACATCCACCCGGACGAGTGCATCGATTGCGGCGCGTGCGAGCCGGAGTGCCCGGTCAACGCGATCTTCACCGAAGACGACGTGCCGCCGGAATGGGCCAAGTACACGGAGAAGAACCGCGTGTTCTTCGAGACCGGCGAGGAGCGCGAGGTGGCCAAGGGCCGAGACGCTTAGCAGGGCCTCGACCCCGCCGGCGTCGAGGGCCAACGGGGACCCTACTCTCTTACGCTCTTACTCTCCTACTCTCTTAAGAGGACGACCGACTCCGTGGTGACGCGCCGCCGAGGGTACTAACGCATGCCCGCCCCGAACCATCCAACCATCATCGTCGGCGTGGCGGGCGGCTCAGGTTCTGGAAAGACCACGGTCGTGGACGCGATTGTCGGTGCGCTTGGCCGCGATCGGGTGAGCGTCGTCGAGCAGGACGCATACTATCGTGACCGGTCGAACATCCTGCCGGAGGAGCGCCGGGGTCTGAACTACGACCATCCCGACGCGCTGGAACTCCCGTTGCTGATCGCGCACCTCCGGGCGCTCCGGAACGGCGACACCATCGACATGCCGGTGTACGACTTCACGACCCACTGTCGCACGGCCCGATCGATCACCCTGGTTCCCACGCGCCTCGTGGCGGTCGAGGGCACGCTGATCCTCGCCGACCGCGCACTGCGCGACCTCATGGACATCAAAGTGTTCGTCGACACGGCGGCCGACCTCCGGCTGCTGCGCCGCGTGCGACGCGACCTGCGCACGCGCGGCCGGTCGCTCGACTCCGTGGCCGAGCAGTATCTTGCGACCGTGCGACCCATGCACGTCGAGTTCGTCGAGCCCAGCAAGCGGTACGCCGACATGATCATTCCCGAAGGCGGTCACAACCCCTTGGCGGTCGACGGACTGTTGCGTGCCATTCGCGACGCCATGACGAACGCGAGAACCCCCTGAAACGCGCGGAGGCCGCGCTGCTTCGCGTCCTGGGCATCCCGCGCGAGGAAGTCCGGGCGGTGGCGATCGCGGCCGCGTATTTCTTCTGCATCCTGTCGGCGTACTACATCATCCGGCCGATCAGGGACCAGATGGGCGTGGCCGGCGGCGTGCGCAACCTCCCGTGGCTCTGGGGCGGCACGCTCGTCGCCATCCTCATCGCCCATCCCCCGTTCGCCTTCCTCGTCGCGCGCCTGTCGCGACTGCGGTTCGTCTCCATCACGTACCGGTTCTTCATGGTGAACCTGTTCGTGTTCTTTGTGTTGCTGCGGGTGGTCCCCGACGACGCGACGGTGTGGTTGGGCCGGGTGTTCTACGTGTGGACCAGCGTGTTCAACCTGTTCATCGTGTCCGTGTTCTGGGCATTCATGACGGACATCTTCACCACCAGCCGCAGCAAACGCGTGTTCGGCCTCATCGGAGGCGGGGGGACGCTGGGCGCCCTCATCGGCGCCGCCATCACCGCGTTTCTGGTCACCCGGATCGGGCTGCCGAGCCTGCTCCTGATCTCCATCGCGTTCCTCGAGGTCGGCGTGCGGCTCGTGCGCGGCGTCGCCAGGGAAACAGGCCGGTTGGCGGACGTGCCCGACCCCGCGGTCGTCGAGGCGCGACCCATTGGCGGCGGCGCCCTCGATGGATTCAAACGCCTGGTACGGTCCCCATACCTGTTGGGAATCTCCGGCTACGTCTTTCTCTACACCATTTCGGGTACGGTGCTCTATTTCCAAACGGCGGAAATCGTCGAGCGCTTCGTGGTCGGCGCGGAGGCGCGCACGGCCTTCTTCGCCTGGATCGACGTCGCGGTCAACGCGTTGACCCTATCGACCCAACTGTTCTTCACGGGCCGCATCATTCGACTGCTGGGAGTCGCCGCAACCCTCACCGTGCTTCCCTTGGTCTGCGTGCTGGGCTTCACAACGGTCGGCGTCGTGCCGGCGGTTGCCACGATCGTGGTGTTCGTGGTGTTGCGGCGCGCCACCGAGTTCTCCGTCGGCAAGCCGGCACGGGAGACGCTGTTCACGGTGGTCGGCCGCGACGAACGCTACAAAGCCAAGAACCTCATCGATACCTTCGTGTACCGCACCGGAGATCAGATCGCCGCCTGGTCGTATCGCGGACTGACGGTACTCGGCTTGACCACGTCGGGGATTGCGTTCGTGGTCGTGCCGCTCGCGATGATCTGGGCCGGCCTCGGTCTGTGGCTGGGGCGCCAGGCGGGCAAGCAGCCGGGCGGAGCGGGCGCACCGGCAGCGATCCCGGTCTGACCGGTCGATCCAAGCACGCGGACCGCGTGGCCTCGCCCCGCGGTTACGCGGCTAGAAGAACATCTCGAACGCCGCGAAGCCGATCAGCGGGACCGGCCCGAACTCCGAGCCGGGAATGACGACTGTCGATGTCAGTGCCTCGGTGACCGCTCCCGCACCCAGGTAGCCGCCCACCCGCAGCGTGGTCTCCTGGCCCACCGACCACGTGAGTGAGGGAGCCGCGAGCACGCTGGGATCCCGCAGGTTCACCAGGCTCAATAGGCCCAGGCTCACGAGCGGATGAATGGCATATGACAGCGTCCCAGCCGCCAGGTCGCGCCCCACCGTTTGCAGCTCGCCACGCCGCGCCGGATCGCTCGCCGCCACGCCCAGATAGTCCGCCGGCCCGGTACCGCCAAAGCCGTCGTGCTGGAACTCCACCAGGGCATACAGCGTGCGATCAGCGATCTGGAAACTCCGATCGACACCCACGGCGACGCGCAGCACTGGGTCACCAATCGTCTCGCGAACCGCCGCCTCCCCGCGGAACACCGCGCCACCGGCCGTCACCGTGAGCCCGACGCTCGCGGCCGCCCGATCGTGCAGCATGCCGGCCCACGCGGCGGCGCCCAGGCGGCCCCAGTCGGACGCCCACCGGGCCAGCAGCGTACCAGTCGCGCCGTCCAGACTCTCGAACACGCGACCCACCGCCTCCACACTGGCAAACGGACCGGTGAATACGCGCACGCGGAGGGCATCCACGCCGGCACGGTACGTCCGGAACGGATCCGCCGGATCGAACGGCTGGAACGGGTCGGCGGGGGTGAGCATGATCGTGGAAGCCCACGAGATCGTCTGCCGGCCGGCGGTCACCTCGACCGCGGAGGACGCCCAACGCACGGCGAGGCGATCGACGCGGTGACGCCAGGTGACCCGGCCGTCGTGGAGCACCGTACCCTGTAGGGGAAGCCAATCACCGCCTCCGCCCAAGGCGCCAAAAACGACCCCTCCGGCAGCGGGGCTTCCCTGCAACCGCACCTGCACCAGGTGCTCGTACGCCACGTCGAGTCGGAGCGAGCGGTAGCTTGGGTCGGCCATGACCCGCACACGGGAGATGTGCGACGCCGACGCCGACGACCACTGGCCGCTGGCACTGAACACCGGAACGTTGAGGATGTACACGCGAGGCGCCCAACCCTGTGCGTCGACGACGTGTGGCACGCCCAGCACGATGCCGCACGCGGCGACGAAGGCTCGTCGCAGGTCAGGCCCGGCGATCATCGGTCTCCACGGCGCCGTCCACCAGCCGAATCAACCGTCGCGCTCGCTCCATCAACTGCGGATCGTGCGTCGCAAAGACGAAGGTTGTGCCGCGCGATCGGTTCAACTCGGCCATGAGGTCCAGCAGTGCGTCGCTCGCGGCCCGATCCAAGTTGGCCGTGGGCTCGTCCGCGAGGACGAGCGCCGGCTCACCGACAACGGCGCGCGCGACCGCCACGCGCTGCTGCTGCCCTCCCGAGAGTTTTGTGGGCCGCCGGTCCTCCAGCCCTTGGAGTCCTACCGCCTGGAAGACCTCCCGCACGCGACGCTCCCGCTCCTCCTGCGGCATCCCACGCAGCAACAACGTGAACTCCGCGTTCTCCGCGGCGCTCAGGACCGGGAGGAGGTTGTAGTCCTGGAACACGAACCCCACACGCTGGAGCCGCAGGTGCGCCAAATCGCGCGGCCGCATCGTGGTCAAGTCCTGCCCGTCGATCCACACACCACCCCTGGTAGGCCGCGTCAGCCCGCCGAGCAGGTTCAGCAGCGTGGTCTTGCCGGATCCCGAGGGACCGGCCAAGACCACAAACTCGCCCGGCTCGATGGCGAGCGTGACGCCGCGCACGGCCTCCACGACCTGGCCATCATGCTCGAACACCTTCCACACCCCTTCAGTTCGCACAGCGGGCATAGGGCTCACGCCTCGAATTTGGTCGCTTCCGCGACGTCGATGCGCGTCGCGCGATACGCGGGGTACAGCGATGCCAGGGTCCCGACGACGGCGATGGCGACGAGGCTCCGACCGACCTGCTGCCAGCGGAACGCCGGGATGATGACCGGATCGAGCACGACACCCGAAAAGGTGAATTCGGAGTCCAGCATGGCCGAGTAATCCAACCCGTTGCGAAACAACAGCCAGGTGAGACCCAACCCCAGTCCCAAGCCGACCAACCCACTCACCGCGGTCAGGATCATCCCTTCGGTCACCACCACGGCGGCCGTCTGTCCTCGAGTGAGTCCCAACGCCTGGAGCACGCCGAACTCTCGCGTCCGGTAGAGCACGGACATCAAGACGGTGTTCACGATGGCGAGGGTGATGATGCCGTAGAGCACGAAGTTGAACACGTAGTCGCCCCAATCGTCCATGCGGATCGCCGCGTCCAGTTCCGGCATCGCCTCACGCCAACCCACCACCGCGACCTCCGCATCTCCCGCGGCGAGCCCCCGCAGGTCGCGTAGCACCTCGTCGACCACCCACCCCGACTCCAGCAACACGGCGAGCGTGGTCACGTCGTCCCCGAGCCCCAGCCATTCCCGCGCCGTACGGATGGGAATCTGCACCATGCCGGCATCGGCCTCGGGCAGTCCGATCCGGAAGATGCCGGCCACGCGCACCAGTTGGCTGGCGATCTCGCCGGAGGCATCCTGCGCACTCAACACGAGACGGGAGCCGATCTGCAATTCCAAGCGTGAGGCCAGCCGCTCGCCGACGAACGCGTGCAGGCGGTCGTCGGGTGAGAGATAGGCGCCCTCGATGACGTTGTCGCCCAACCGGGAGAACTCCGTCTCGATCGCCGGATCGACACCTGTGACCATGATCGGGACAGCCGCGGCGGCCGAGCTGGCCAGTCCCTGGATCTCCAGGCGTGGGGCAACCGCAACGACGCGCTCGCGCACCCACGGCTCGCGCAGCCATGCCGTCGCGCGGGCGCGGGCGTCCGCGCCCAGGCGATCATTCAGGTTGCGTGAGGCCTGGAACCGCGGCGCCTGCAAGGCGATGTGCCCCGTGCCGAGCCGTACACCGGCGTCGATCCAGTCTTCATGGCCACCGTCTCCCAGCGTCCGCGCGAACGCGAGCACCGCCACACCGAGCACCATGGCCAGCGCGGTCAGGACGCTGCGGCGTGCCTGGCGACGAACGTTGCGCGTCGCCAGCTGCAGGATGAGACGTACGCGGGGGTTCATCGGCCCGCCAGGGTGTCCGCTGGTGGTAACCGCGCTGCCCGGATCGCCGGATACACGGAGGCCACGACGGCCGTGAGGACCATGGCGAACGCCGCCTGCACCGTCACCGACCACGGATATTCCACGCGCAGCACCGGGCGAATCAGCGCGCCCAGCATCGTGAACTCGCCGAACAGCCAACTCAGATCCGGCGGCGCATTATGCCACCAGACGAGCACCGGCAATGCGGTGGCGACGCCGACAACGAGCCCCACCAGCGCGAGGGCGACCGCCTCCGCCAGCACCGACCACAAAATGCCGGCCGGCCGTGCGCCGAGCGCCAAGAGGACGGCAAACTCCCGCCGGCGTTCGTAGGTGGCCATGAGCATCGTGTTCGCGATACCGAAAATGGCCATCCCGAATACGATGGCGAGGAGGATGCCCTCCAACGACTCCGTGAGCTGGGCGTACTCGACCATCTCGGGACGTAATGTGGCCCACGACTCGACCAGCAGCGGCGCGGCGCCCGACTGCAGCGTGGCGTCGAGGCGCGTTGCGGCTTGCTCGGCATCCCAGGGACTCGGGACGGCCGCCGCGATCTCGTGCACGCGGTTGGATTCGAACACCATCAGCGACTGCAGCGCGTCGATCGGGAGCATCACGAACGTGCGGTCGAGGTCCGTGAGCCCGCTGCGATACACACCGGCGACGGTAAAGAGATCGTTCCCCAATGACCCGTCCACCGCGGGGGCGACCACCACCACCTCGTCACCGGGGTTGACGTTCAGCGTTCGCGCCATCTCGCTGCCGATGAGGATCTCGCGCGTGCCGCTCTGGGGCACGCGCCCGCGGTCGATCGAGCGCAGTATGCGCGATACCCGCGCTTCCCGCTCCGGGTGCACCCCGAGGAACACCGCGGCCGCGGTGGCCGCCCCCGAGCTCACCAGGCCGCCGCCATACACCCGAGGGGTTGCCGCGCTCACCGCCGGATCCGCCTCCACGTTCGCGACCAGTGCCGCGACGTCCACGCCGTCGCGCCCGCCGATGGTGGCGTGCACGCTTTCGTCGGGACGGAAGTCGGCGGCGTGCACCTGCAACTGCCCCGTGAGAATGCCGGTCCCGTTGCCGATCATTTCGGCGACGAGCCCTTGCGTCCACCCCACGAGCATGACCACGGACCAGTAACCGACGGCCAGAGTCGTGGCGGCAATGATCGATCGCCGTCGGTTCCGTCCGAGATTGCGCCACCCCACCCGCCACCAGGGAGAGCGCATCAGCCGCCCACTCGCTGGTCCCGCAGCCTCCGCAACGAGAAGAAGGACTGATCGAGCTCGACGTCGAACTGCAGCGCGCGATACCGGATGGTGGTCCGCTCCGCCGGCTTGTCCGCGGGCACGATGTGCATGAGCGTGGGCACCAGGCGCCCCCCCATCGTCCGGACGTCCTCGAACGTCATGGTCCGCATCAGCGTCCCGTCTTCCGCATAGTAGCGGGCCCACACCGGCATGAGATCGTCCTGGCGGATTTCTTCCTCGATGCGGCCCCACACGACCGCGGCCTCGGCTTTCGGCGTGAGAGCGAACTCCCACACGCGCACACCACCCCGGACGCCGTCAAAGGTGATCTCGATATCGTAGTCGTCGATGATCCGGCTTTCCTTCACCAAATCGTCGTTGGTGAAGTGCGATCCCATCCACGCCGCGCCCATGAGCGAGGGGGGCAGTTTGATGGTCCGATCGACGCGCGGGAGGTAGTTCCAGATATCGGGCCCGGCCTTCAGCGTCGCCATGCCGGCGTCTTTTCTCGGGCTGGCGATGCGGATCAGCGCATACTCGGTTCCGAGCGACCACATCTCCATGGCCATCGTGCGCGACCAGTGCTCGGTCACGACTTCCATCTCAACTGTCGCGCGGCTGGAACGCCCGCGCAGGAGGCGGTCCACCTGATCGACGATATCGCGTGCTGACTGTTGCGCGAGCCCGCTGGCGCACGGGGAGAGCACCAGCGACAGAGATAAGACGAACCGAAGCATCACCACCCCACTCGAACGCGTAAAAGATACATACATGAAACGGTTGCCGCGTCGCGGCCCCTCCTGTTACCCTGATCGAGCCGTACCCAGCCAAGGAGCACGAATGCGTACGCTCGCAGGTGTCCTCGTAACGATTCTCAGCGCGACGGCGCTCCAGTCCGCCACGGCGCAGGTGGAGCGACCGACTCCCTACCCGGTGGTTCCCACACTCGACTATCAGCGCGCGATCGCCGCGGGCACCCGATCCGCAACCGGGGCGCCGGGCCCGAACTACTGGCAGCAATGGACCGACTACCGGCTGCGCGGCTCGCTGGACCCACAGACCAAGACGGTGCGGGGAACGGCGCACATCCGATATCACAACCGGTCACCACATACGCTCGATACGCTCAAGGTGCATCTGCACCAGAACCTGCATGCACCGGGCGTCGAGCGGAACCGGATCCAGGAGGTCACGGGCGGCATGCAGCTCGAACGCGTTGTCGTGCAGGGCGCGCAGCTCGGCCGTGACACGAGTGCCGCGAGCTACTACCGGGTCGAGAACACCATCATGACCATCGTGCCGCCGAGCGCGGTGCGGTCGGGCCAGACCGCCGAATTGCAAATCGCCTGGCGCTTCACGGTGCCGCAAAGCGGCGCGAGTCGCATGGGATGGAGCGAGGACAACTTGTTCTTCATCGCCTATTGGTATCCGCAGATGGCGGTCTACGACGACATCGTCGGATGGCATGTGGATCCGTACCGGGGCGACGCCGAGTTCACCGTGGGGTTCGGCAACTACGACGTCGAGATCGAAGCCCCGGTCGGGTGGGTGATCCGCGCGACGGGTACCCTCCGGAACCCCGATGAAGTGTTGCCGCCGGCGATCCAGCAGCGGCTCGCGGCCGCGGCCCGCGGCGACACGGTGGTGCACGTGCTGACCCAGCAGGACTTCGGTCCCGGGCGCGCCACGCGCGCGGCCCCCGCAGGGCGGCTCACCTGGCACTTCACGGCGGACTCCGTGCGCGACGCCGTGTTCTCGGCCACCCGCGCATCGCTCTGGGATGCAACCCGCACACCCGTCGGAGACCGTGACGGCGACGGGCGTCTCGACTACACGCTCATCGAGTCCCTCTGGCGTCCGAACGCCACCCGTTGGGCGCACGAGTGGCGCTACGCGCAACACTCGATCGCGTTTCTCTCGCAATTCACAGGACTCGCGTATCCGTGGCCTCATATGACGTCCGTCGAGGGTGGCGGCATTCGCGGCGGCGGCATGGAGTACCCCATGATGACGCTCATGGGGGACTATATCGGGCGGAGCGACACGTCGCTCTACAGTGTCACGGCCCACGAACTGGCGCATATGTGGGTGCCGATGCAGATCGCCAACGACGAAAAGCGGCACGCCTGGATCGACGAGGGCACCACGAGCTTCAATGACATCCAGGCGCAGCGCGATTTCTACCCCGGTTCGCCCGCGATGGAATCGGACCGCGATCGGTACCTCGAGCGAGCCCGCGCCGGCACCGAAGGCGAGTTGATGCGCTGGACCGAGTACCAGTACCCCGGCCGCTCCGGCGTCGCATCCTACCAGAAGCCGGCGACCTTGCTCGGGATGCTCCGGGCGCTGCTCGGCGACGACGTGTTCCTCCCGGCGTACCGGGGCTTCCTCAGCAATTGGCGCTACAAACACCCGCAGCCCTGGGACTTGTTCAACAGCTTCAATCACGCCGCCGGCCGCGACTTGAGCTGGTTCTGGCGCACCTGGTACTACGAGACCTGGACGCTCGATCACGCCGTCCGCGAGGTGCGGGACGACGACGCCCCGGTGATCGTGGTGGAGGATCGCGGATCGGCTCCGATGCCGGCGCGTTTGACCATTACGTTGGCCGACGGCTCGATCGCGTTCCGCGAAGTGCCGGTCGAGCGCTGGCTCCAGGGCAAGCGAACCGCCGAGGTGACGCTGCCGCGCGGCACGAGGGTCATGCGGGTCGAGATCGACGCCGATCAGGTGTTTCCGGACATCGACCGATCGAACGACGTGTGGGTGCGGATCGGTCACTGACCGTGGTTCAGCCCACGCGACCGAGATGCGTGTGCTTGAACCCGGCGGCATACTTGAGCCCAAACCCCAACACGCGGTCGGCACCGATGTGCGCGGCCCAGATCAGGGCGAGACTCAGCGCCGGCGGCAGCTCGTAGGCGAACCCGACGGCAAACAGCGCGAGCGGCAACGTGTAGGTGTGGAGCGCGTTGTACACCAGCGCGCCAACGCGCGGGCCGGCGAGATACGCAGCGAATGCCACGTCGGGGACCAAGAACAGCAGCGCGAACCGTAGCCACGGCTGCCCGAGCTCGGCATAGAGGAGTACGGCAACGGTGAGTACGGCGACGCCTTCGGTGCGAAGGAGGACGGCCGGGTGCAGCGCGTTGAATCGCATGGTCTTCCGCGGGCTCGAGTGGGGATGCAATATCGGATGGGCCCCCCAAGCCGGCAATCGGCGACGGGTGACGTCGGCCACGCGAACGAGGAGATGGGGATGCGAGTTCTCGTTTCAATCGCCACGCTGTTGCTGAGCAGCGGCACGGTACTCGGCCAGGCTCCGGGCAGCGATATCTACGTCGGCGCGCTCTCGGGCGCCGGCACGGCGCTGCGCGTCGCACAAGTGACGAACGTGACGGCCCGCAAGGGCTATGACAACCAGCCTTCGTTCACAACCGACGGTCAGGTCCTGTTGTACACCGCGATCGCGGACGACGGTCAGGCCGACATCTGGCAGCTGCACGCGCTTGCGAGTGGCCCGATGCAGCTGACCCACACCCCGGAGAGCGAGTATTCGCCGACGGTCACGCCCAATGGCGAGGGGTTCTCGGTGATCCGCGTCGAGGCGGACTCGACGCAGCGGCTGTGGCGGTTTGCGCTCGACGGTATGAGGGCTTCGCTCATCTTGCGCGACATCAAACCGGTCGGCTATCACGCCTGGGCGGACGCCAACACACTCGCGCTCTTCGTGCTCGGCAACCCGGCGACCTTGCAGATCGCCGATACGCGCTCCGGCACGGCACAAATCGTGGCGCAGAACATCGGGCGGTCGCTGCACAAGATCCCCGGGCGGCACGCCGTCAGCTTCCTGCACCGGACCCCCGCGGGCGACTGGATCACGGCGTACGACGTGGACCGCGGAGCGATGGAGCATCTCGCGCCGGCCCTCGAGGGGAACGAGTTCTACGCCTGGACCCCTGACGGCACGCTCATTTCGGGAGAGGGTTCCCGATTGTTCGCCTGGAACGGCGCCGCGTGGGAGGAATTCGCCGATCTCGGCGATGCCGGTGTACACGGTATCTCGCGGATCGCGGTGAGTCCCGACGGTACGACGCTCGCGGTGGTGGCCGCCGACGGATAAGCGGCCAGCCACGCGGCGCGACCGTCAGATCACTGACGCGAGGGCGTCGAGCAGGCGCGCGATGCGCTCCTCATCGGCGTTCATGCCCATGAGGCCGACCCGCCACGTGGACCCCTTGAGGGGACCGAAGCCGCCGGCGATCTCGATGCCGCGCTCCAGCAACCGCGTCCGCACCGTGAGATCGTCCACGCCCTCGGGAATGCGAATCACGTTGAGCATCGGCAGACGGTGCGGCTCGGGCGTGAACAGCGACAAGCCGAGCCTTGCGAGACCGGCTACCAACGCCTCGTGCGCCCGCCGATGACGCGCCCACCGGCGTTCGAGACCCTCCTCGAGCGTGAGACGCAGCGCTTCATGGAACGCATAGATGCTCGACACGGGTGCGGTGTGGTGGAACGCGCGGCTCGGCGCACCCTCGCCCCAGTATTGGAAGAGCAGTTGCAGGTCGAAGTACCACGTCGTGGGCGGCGCCTTCCGGGCTCGCACCACGTCCATGGCCGCCGGGCTCAGAGTGATGGGCCCCAGCCCGGGAGGCGCGCCGAGGCATTTCTGGCTGCATGAGCCGGCCGCGTCGATGTCCCAGGCGTCGATTTCCACCGGCATCCCGCCGAGCGAAGTGACGCAGTCGACCGCGACCAACGCCCCGTGGCCGTGCGCGATCCGCACCATCTCCTCCAGCGGTTGGTGCGCCCCAGTGGACGTTTCCGCGTGCACCAGCGCAACGAGCTTGGCGGGGCGGGTCTCGAGCGCCACGGCAAGTTGCTCCGGAGCGAGGATCTCGCCGACCGGCGCCTCGAGCATGCGCACACGCGCGCCGGCTCGCACGGCAAGCTCGTACAATCGCTGTCCGAAGTACCCGATCACGCCCACGATCGCCTCGTCACCGGGTTCGAGGAGATTCAGCATGATGGTCTCCAGCCCGGACGTCCCGGTGCCGGACATGGGGATCGTGTGGTGATTGCCGGTGCGATAGACCTCCCGCAACATCGCCATGGTTCGATCCATGACCTCGAGGAAGTACGGATCGAGATGCCCGACCATTGGCCGAGCCATGGCGTCGAGCACGCGTGGGTCGGGGTTGGACGGTCCGGGACCCATGAGCAACCGTTCGGGCGGGGCAATCGGCGGGCGCGTCGTCATCGGCTTCCCACTCTGTGGAGGTAGTGGGTCAATTTGAATGACACTATTCTCATTTAGACCTTGACGTGTTGCCCGCCTGTTTTCTAGGTTCCGCTTATGCCTAAACGCTCACGCAACAGGCCGCCTGCGGATGATCCGGTCGAGGCCGCCTTCGAGGCCGTCAACGAGTTGACGGGCTCCGAACCGCCCAAGAAGAAGCGCAAGAACCCCCATGCCGTCGCCTTGGGCCGCAAGGGCGGGCTCAAGGGCGGCCCCGCCCGCGCCGCCAAGCTCTCGAAGAAACAGCGTTCCACCAGCGCCCGGAAAGCCGCGAAGGCGCGGTGGAAGCAGGAGAGGGGCGAGTAGGCATCTGACCTGGCCGCCAAGTGACCCTTCCACTACATTCGGCTCCCATGCTGTGGTGGCTGGTTATCCTCACTCTGCTTACCCTCACTCTCAGTGCTCTCTTCTTCGGTGTACCGAGCGCCTTGCTCGTGCGTTCCTATGGTTGCGCCAAGATCGGCTTTCTCGCCGGACTCTACTCGGCCCCTTCGGGCTCCTTGCCGCCTTCGTTGACCGCTGGCATCGTCGTTCGATCGCCACGGAGTCTGTGCCAGACGAGTTCGCCAAGCCAGATCAACGCGACGATCCACAGCAGCATCGGCCACACGACGACCAGTAGCGTCAGCAGGCCAACGCCCACCAAGACCCTCCACTCCGCGCGTGTCCCTTCTTGCGGCAACCATCGCTTCGGGACCAAGAGCAAAATCAGGAAGTAGAGAACCACATATCCTAGCACCGCCCTGGCCTCCCTCTAATGTCGGCTGACCTCGCCGGTCCAGCGGTCGAGGATATGGCAAACTACCGCGGCATCTCGCGGCCCGAACTGCGGCGTCACACACTGCATCGTGTACCGATTCGCCGCGAAGGTTGCGACGATAAGCACCACGGCAAATGCGATCAATGCCCACCATTGCCAGCGTTTCACGGGCTCCTCCGTAGCCATCCGATCCAGTCGCTCACCGCATATCCTCGATTTCGGCCACGATAGCGTCCTTCGCGCCATGTGAATGGCGCGAATCCCCAACCTGCCGAACCCCAAGGGCTACCGTCCGAGTCTCATTCACCGCGCCGTCGGCTGAGCGTAACCGTACAGTCGCCCGGACCCGGCGTTGGTAACGTTCTGGCCCCATCGTGCGCTTCGGCCAGGGGAGATCACTGAGGTCGAGAAACACCGCGTATTCTTGTTCGCGCACTCCCATAAAACATACCCGTACCGGCTTCCAGTTTCGTTGGATCTCAACGCTGCGCTTGGTTGCCCCACCCACGGCAAGGGGGTACTTCTCGATATCGCCTTCCGGTTCAACGCGGGCCAAGTGAAGAAGTCGTGTCTCTTGTTGACTTATCTCGCAACGCTCGCCATCCTGTTCGCGCCAGCGTACCGTAAACAGGCCTGGGTCCTGCTCCTGTATTCCTTCGACTCGGTCCACTGTCGCCCAGAACTGCATTGCGCCACCCTTGTTCGTGATCGGAAGGAGCACGTCACGATTCACCACCTGTGGATTGTTCCACATTGCGCTCGCGGGAGGGGATATCTGGAGCCAACGGCCGATAAGCGGAGTGTAACGGTGAACTAGAGCAGGATGCTTGAACCACCATACGCATCCGCCACCAATGGCGGCGACAACTAGACCGCCGATGATAGTCTCTGGCACCGTTAGCTCCTGGGAGCGGGCATAGAACATCCCACTCAGTACACCCACTATCAAGGGGAACGGCCACGACCGGAAGCGGTATTGTGTAACACTTGGGGCGGTCACAAAACCAACCTCTTGACTGCGAGACCGCTCACGCATAGATTGAGGGGAGCAAGGAGCTGCCCGTGTACCGCCTTTCCCGCGAATCCCGGTCCCGCATCATCCACGCCCTCTGCGAAGGCAACGGCGTGCGCGCTACCGGCCGTCTGACGGGTGCCGCCAAGGGCACCATCCTCCGCTTGCTGGCCGAGGTCGGAACGGCGTGCGCTACCTTCCACCACGACACGATCCGCCGCATCAGGGCTCGCCGCGTCCAGTGCGACGAGATTTGGTCCTTCGTCAGCGCCAAGGAACGGCGTGTCGGGCCTGAGGATCGAGGCAATGGCACGAAGGGCGACATCTGGACCTGGGTCGCACTTGACCAGGACTCGAAGCTCTGCATCTCGTGGCTGGTTGGGAACCGCAGCCCTGCCGCAGCCGCGCAGTTCATCGCGGACCTCCGTAGCCGCCTTGCGAGCCGCGTCCAGCTCTCGACGGACGGCCTCAAGGGCTATCCACCCGCCGTCGAAGCGGCCTTTGGTTGGAACGGGGCCGACTACGCGCAACTCGTGAAGACGTACGGGCAGGCTCCCACTGACGATCAGCGGCGCTACAGCCCGCCCCTCTGCACAGGCGCGCAGAAGCAATGGATCATGGGTCGCCCGGCGTTTGAGGATGTCTGTACGTCGCACGTCGAGCGCTCGAACCTCTCCATGCGGATGCAGATGCGCCGCTTCACCCGGCTCACCAATGGGTTCTCGAAGAAGGCTGAGAATCACGTCCATGCGGTCGCCCTGTACTTCGCGTTCTACAACTTCTGCCGTCCGCATCAGACCCTCACGAAACGGGCTCGGGGGATTCATCGGACTCCGGCAATCGCGGCTGGTCTGACGAGCCGCGTTTGGACCGTGAGCGACCTCTTGATGCTTCTGCCGAGCGAGCGATACCGCGCTGGCGTGGCGTGAACGCCTCTCGCGCCCACGCTTCGACTTTCTCTACTGCCTCCGTGTGGTGCCGCTGTTCGCCCTCATGAACACGGTCATACGCTTCGGCGAATGTCTGGTTGAGGGTGAGCGGATGGATGACCTTGAATCCCCCATCCTGCCGGATCGTGAACAAATCGGTACCGCGCGCACCAACGGACGGCACCGCCTCGGCCCGTCGCTTGGCGTAATAGCAAAGCCAGAGAGCTTCCGCGATTGACTCATGCCGACTGTAGTCCGAGGCCATGAACTGCGCACCGGCGATGCGTTCACCCCAGCCAATCGCCGCAAACCCTGATGCGTCATAAGGCTCAGGCACTCCGCGTTGAATCTTGTAGAGCTGGCCTTGGCCGGTGGAATCGAGACCAACCACCAAGAACTCAGCCTCCAGCTCCGCCTCGCGGATTCCCGCGAGGATTTCCCGCAGCACATCAGGGGGAAGATTCCTTGCCTCTCGTAGGAACTTGACGTAGGTAAGCCCGAACTTCGCCAGCGCCAGGCGCTCGATGTAGAACTGCTGGAGCTTTACGTAGCAGTCGGCCACCAACGCGGCGATTTCGGTGACGCTCTCCGTGGGATGAGCGGTCAGGAGCCGCTGAGTCTTTCGCAGAATGCTGGTGAGTTGGGTGTGATCGCCGGCCACCAGGGCCACGCAGCCGTTGTTGAAGGGAACGAGCTTTAGCTGTTTCGGCTCATACTGAAGATCGCCAATGGTGACCATCCGGTCGGAGGCTCCAACCACTACCTGACGCCCATCTTCTTGGCAGATTGCCGCAATACACACCGTCATGGCGGGTCTCCTCCTCCGCTTGAGGGGAGAACGAATATGCGGCCAGGGCCAACGGGACCGGGAGGGGGTGCGGAAAAACACCGAGGCTGCGCGGGCCAATGAGAACGGCCTCATTCAAATTGACCCACTACCCTCTGTGGAGGAACGCTGGCTTCGACCTCTCTGCGCGAGACATATTAGCCTGATGAAGCGACTTCTGCTTTGCTGTGGCGCTGCCGTGGCCTGTGCGGCGAGTCCGCAGCCCGCCGAGGAGCCCGCGCTCGCGATGGCGGGGGTAATCGAAGGGTTCTACGGTCCGCCATGGTCACATCGTGACCGCCTGGACATGCTCGCGTTCCTCGGGCGCGTTGGGCTCACCGACTATGTGTACGCTCCCAAGAACGACCCGTACCATCGCGACCGATGGCGCGATCCCTATCCGCCGGATGCCCGAGCGCAGCTCGGCGAGCTGGCCGCGGCGGCGAGGGCGGCGGGCGTGCGGATGCATTTCGCGATAAGCCCCGGCGGGACGATGGTCTACAGCGATTCGCTTGACTATCGCACGCTGCGTCGCAAGCTGGCCGACGTCGGGGACCTGGGTATCGCACACTTCGCGTTGTTCTTCGACGATGTCCCGCCAAGGCTGAGTCACGCGGCCGATCGGGAACGCTACGCCGATCTCGCGACCGCGCAGGCGGAGCTGATTAATCGGCTCGCCGCCGATCTCCGCTCCGAGGGTGCGACGCTGACCGTCACGCCGACCACCTATACCGATGCCTGGGGCGACCAGCTGTACGCGCGTCGCTTGGGCGAACTCACCGATGCCACCGTGCCGTTCTTCTGGACCGGCGCCGATGTGGTGTCCCCCATGATCACCGCCGCCGACGGCGACCGCTGGCACGGACTGCTTGGACGGCGCGTGCTGATTTGGGATAACTACCCGGTCAACGACTTCGCCCGGTGGCGCCCGTTCCTGGGGCCGTTCCGGGGCCGTGGGCCGTCACTCGGGCGCTCGATCGGCGGGTTGGTCAGCAACCCCATGAACGAGGCGCACGCCTCCATGCTTCCCCTCGCCACCCTCGCGCAGTACGCGCGAGCGCCGGGCGAGTACGACCCTGATGTGGCGCTGGCGCGCGCCGCCGACGATCTGTTCGGGGACGCGGCTGGGGCCGTGCTGACGTTGCAGGAGGTGTGGGGTTCGCCCGCCGACCAACTCAACGTCTTCGATCCCGTGTATCTGCCCGGGAGGCCGATCGACTCCGCCGCCGTGGAAACGGCGCTCGCCACGGTGCGTGGCGCGATCCAGGGACTGCGGGCGGCCGGCGAACGCAACGGGCTCGCGCAGGCTGTGGGTGAGGAACTCACCCCAATGTATCGCGCCACCGAGGAACGTTGGCGGTCGATCCGCTCCGACGTTCGGTACCTCCATGAGCGGGGGGTGCTGCGGTACGACGTATCGGTCGACAGGCTGCGGATCCCGTTCCTCGAGCGTCCGCGCACCATCGACGGCAGGCTCGAGGGGCTCGAGACGCCGTGGGTCGCCCTCACGCACCCGAACGCGGCCGGACAGGTTCGCGCGGCGCTGATGCGCGACACCGCGTGGCTGTACGTCGTGGTCGACGTGGATGTGCCCGTGCGTCGCGTGGCGGAGGGCGAGCAGGTGGGGGACGCGGACCATCTCGCGCTCGTGCTCCAGGGCGACGGCGCCACGGACCGCTACCATCTGGCCGCTGACGACCTCGTGCTGCTGTTCCCAGCCCCGCGGGCCGAGGTGACCACGGTCATGGTCGCGCAGGTGCAGCGATACGAGGGGTTCATGGCGAAGTACATGGCGGACAATCGCGGCATGACCTTCGGTGAATTTCACTTGACCACCTTCGGCCAGCCTGCCGCCGCCGATCGTGTGGCGGGGATTCGCTACGCCGCGCGGCGCTCGGCCGGGGGATACGTCGCGGAGATCAGGGTGCCGCTGCGATCGGACCACCAACAGCGGCTGAGCTTGACGGTCACGACGTCGGAAGGCGAGCAGCGTCCGACGTACGGCCTCGCCTCGCGCAATTATCCCACCAACCCGGCGACGTTCGTCCAACTCGTCTGGTAGGCGGGGGCGATCACGGAATCAGCACGCCGGCGTACGCAACGACCGAGCGGTCATCGCCGGTCACCCATCCGCTGTGCCGGTAGTCCACGAGCGTCGCCGCCGTCGCGCCGAGGGCGCGGGCGGCCGCGACCGTGACCGCGACGGGAGCGCGCCCGCACATCGTGACGGCTTCCCGGTGGCACACGTCGAGGAGACCCTCCCCGTCCAACCGCTCGACTTTCTCGAGCGCGAGCCGATCCTTGCGCGCCGCCGACTCGGCGGACTCGTAGTGCGTCATGTCCGACGACGCCACCAGCAGCACCGGGTGCGGCCACTCGATGATCACCGCGGCCAACGCACCGGCGAGTTCGCGCGCGGCCTCCCATCGGTCCCACGCAAGCACGACAGGGACGACCTCCGCATCCGGACGTCGCAGCTGGAGGAACGGGAGCTGCACTTCGATGGCGTGCTCCCGCGCGTGTGCCAGCGGGTCGTGGCTGGCGAGCGTGCACCGATCGATCAGCAGGGCGGCGAACTCCTCCGCCACCGGCACGTCGCCGAGCGGCGTGCGGAGCGCCCCGCGGCTCCACACGCTCACCCCGCCGGGCGCGGCCGCGAGTCCCGTGTGGTTCGGCGCGCAGATCACGACCGTGGGTGGTATCGCCACCGCGCCCCAGACCCTGCCAGCGCACTCCCCCGAATACATGATGCCGGCGTGCGGAACGACCATGCCGCGCACGACCGCGTCACGGCCGTCGGCTCCGGCGAGCATGCGCTCCACATCGCGGCGGAGCGTGTCCGGATGCGCCGGGTAGAACTGCCCCGCGACCGCGGGAGGACGCACCGCCGCGCGATCACCCATCAGCGGGGCGGTCGGATTCGTCGAGCGTTCGGACGTGTGCCCATGCAGCGGTCTCCTACAGCATCTCTTCCAGCACGGCGATGAGCGCGGCAACGTCGGCCTCGTCGTTGTAGACGTGCGGTGAGACGCGCACCGCGCTGCCGCGCAGCGACACCGACACGCCCGCGGCATCCATCCTGGCGCGCAGGGCGCTCGGATCACCGCCCGCGGGCAACCGCAACCCGACGATGTGCGACGCGCCCGACGACACGGACCATCCGCGCATCGCGGCCGCCGCTCGAAGCGGCGCCACCAGCTCCGCGCAATACGCCTGAATCGCCGGAACCGTCCACTCCTGCAGCAGCTCGATCGCGGCGTCGAGCATGGGAACCGTGATGAAGTTGCTCATACCGCCGCCGTCGAACCGCAGCGCGCCCGGCCGATATGCGTCACGGTAGTCCACCAGGGCTCGAAAATCCTCGCTGCCCTCCCGCACGATCCACGGTTCCTCGATCGGCGTCGCGTCGGCGTATCGTTCGCCATAGTAGGCAAACGCGATGCCGTACGGTCCCAGCAACCACTTGTAGCCCGCGACAATCAGCGCGTCGGGGCGGACGGTCCGGACGTCGAACGGCAGCGCACCGATCGACTGCGTGCCGTCGAGGACGTACGCCGCCCCGACGGCGCGCGCCCGCTCACCGATGGCCACGGTGTCGAGCACCGTGCCGTCGGTCCAGTGCACGGTTCCCAATGCCACCACACTCGTGGTCGCATCGATCGCGTCGAGCACCGCATCGGTGATTGACGGTTCCGCGCCGACACCGAGGCGTCCCACCACCCGGAGCTCGGCCCCGGCGTCGCGGGCCAGCCGGCGCCACAGGTAGACGTTGGACGGGAACTGCTCGGTCGCAAGGACAATCGACTGCCCGCGGTCGATGGGGGTATTGCGCGCCGCCACCGCGACCCCATACGACACCGACGGCACTAGCGCGATCCGGTCGGGAGACTCGGCATTGATGAGATCGGCGGCGCGACGCCGCACCCGATTCCCATCCCGGAAGAAGTCGCTGGGCTCGATCGTGTGCGGGGCGCGCTTGCGCCGGAGCCCGCGAACGCCCGCCCGCTCGACGCGGTGCGCCAGGGGCGACATGTACGCGCAGTTGAGGTAATGCGTGCCGGGCGGCAACGCGAACGCGTCGCGCTGGCATGCCAGCGCGGATGCCGGCTGCGTGGCGCTCATGCTGCATCATCGAGGTTGGGGCTTTCGCCCGCAAGGGCGCGGGACACAAAGGCCCTTCCGGGCGGGCGCCCGCCACCCAGCTCCACCAGCCCTTCCCCCGCGTTCCCGACTCAAGTCCTTGGAGGATCACAGGTTACCTCCTAACTTACGGACAACCGGACCGGATCGTTCGTCCCGCACACGGAACCCAATGCCTCATTCTTCGACTTCGGATGCGCTCCAGGACCATCTCGAGGCACTACGGGCGATTCACGCCGACTTCGACGCGGCGCACGACGAGAGCGTGGCGGGCGCGCGCGGTCTCGCCCGGTTGATCGCCACCACCCAGGCGACGCGTGATTTTCCAGAGGTGCGGACGGTTGCGCGCAACATCGAGCACGTTGCGGACGATCACGTTTATGGGGAACTCGATCGCTTGATTCACGTGCTCGAGCAAGCGATCAAGCTGCGGGTCGCGTTCGCCCCCGCGCGGGGGAAAATCTCGGTGCTCGTCGCGGAAGACGATCGTGTCACCTCCTCGCTCATCGTGCACCGCCTGGAGCGGGAACGCTACCTCGTCAAGCACGTCACTGACGGACCGGAGGCGGTGCGGCTGGCGCGGGAACGTGCCTTCGACATCGTGGTGCTCGACGTGAAGATGCCGGGCATTGACGGGTTCGAAGTCCTCAAGCAGCTGCGGGAACTCCCGGGGTACGAGCAAACCCCGATCCTGATGCTCACAGCCCTCGGCGGCGAGGATCACGTGGTGCGCGGACTGCAGATGGGAGCCAACGACTACATCGCCAAGCCGTTCTCCCCGTTGGAACTGATGGCGCGCATTCAGCGCCTCCTGAAGGCCGACGGAAGCTAGTCGCGGTCCAGATGCCTTCGCCCCTCAGTCTCGCCAGCCAAGAGTGGGTCTTCCGCGCGCTGGCGCTCGGGGTGGGGATCCTCGCCTTGGCGATGCTGGTGTTTGCCGTCGTGGTCATCGTGCTGCGTCTCAAGCATGCGCGCACGGCGCGCGATTGGGCGCAGCGTGAAGCGCGCTGGGAGGCCACGCTTCTTGCGGTGCTGGCGGGCGATGCCGCGCCGCAGTCGCTGCGGGACGACGTACGCCAAAGCGAACGACGCGATTTCATCGAGTATCTGGTGCGGTTTGCGCGCCGGGTGAAGGGACGGGAGCGCGAGCAGCTCCAAGAGCTGGCCGCACCGTTTCTGGCGGTGTTGGAGCCGGACCTCAGTCACCGCCGCGCGGATCGGCGCGCGCGCGCCGTCCAAACCCTGGGCGACCTCGGGTTCGTACGGTATCAGGAGCCCGTCATCGCCGCGTTGGACGACGAAGCCCCGCTCGTACGCATGATCGCTGCGCGCGCGCTCACGCGGCCCGAGCACCCGGACCAGGTCGGGCTCGTCCTGGAGAAGCTGCATCTTTTCCCAACGTGGAGTCCCAACTTCCTGGCGGCGATGCTGGCGGATGCTGGGATGGCGGCGGTGCCGGCCTTGCGGGCCGCGCTGGGCGACCCCGCGCGGGAGGCGCCGGTGCGCGCCATCGCCGCGACCGCCCTCACCTACCTGGGCGATCTCGAGGCGGCGGACGTCGCGGTGACGGTGCTGGGCGGTCGCCACGACGTTCCCGACCTGCTCGCGTCCTCGCTCCGACTCATCGCCAAACTCGGACGCCCGGAACACGCAGCCGCGGTGCGACCGCTGATCGACTCGGGACACTTCGCCGTGCGCGCGGCCGCGATCTCGGCGCTGGGGGCCATCGGCGGTCCGGATGACCTGGCGGCGATCCGAGAGGGGTACGACGACGCCTCACCGTGGGTGGCCATGCATGCCGCCCGCGCACTCGTGGATGCGGGTGACGTGCGCTCGCTCGAGGAGATCGTCGCCCGCCGCCACTCGCGGGCCTCCTTGGCCATTCAGGTCTTGTCCGAGCTCGAGGAGGAGTGATGTACGAACTCGGACTGCTGCTGCTCCTGGTGTTCAACTATTTGGTGTTCTTCTATTTCATTGCGCTCAACGGCGTGTACCTCTTCACGAGTCTCATCGCGTTTCGCGAGATCCGGCAGTACGTGCTCCGACTCAAGTCGCTCGACTTGAGCGAGCTTCTCGGTTCGGCCGGTATGCCCCCGGTCACGATCCTCGTGCCGGCGTACAACGAGGAAGCGTCATGTGTCGAGTCGGTCCGTTCCCTGTTGTCGCTGAACTACGCGGACTACAGTATCCTCGTGGTGAACGACGGATCGGACGACGCCACGCTGCAGCGGCTGATCGCGGAGTTCGACATGGTGCGCGCCGCGCGCCTGCCGACCGCCGAACTCCCCGCGCGCGCCGTGCGCCGGACGTACCAGAGCCGGTTGCACCAGAACCTGTGGGTGATCGACAAAGAAAACGGTGGCAAAGCCGACGCGCTGAACGCCGGGCTCAACCACTCCACGACCCCGCTGTTCTGCGCGGTCGATGCCGACAGCCTCCTCGAACGCGACGCCTTGATCCGCATCGTGCGGCCGTTTCTCGAGGACTCGAAGACCGTGGCCGCCGGCGGGATCATCCGGATCGCCAACGACTGCGACGTGGTGCGCGGGAGCGTGCGCCGGATCCGCATGCCCCGCAACCTCCTCGCGCAATTCCAGGTGCTGGAGTACCTCCGGGCGTTTCTCGCCGGCCGGATGGGGTGGGCGGCCTTGGACGCCACGCTCATCATTTCCGGCGCCTTCGGACTGTTCCGCCGTTCCCTGGTGGTCGAGGCGGGAGGATACGCGTCCTCGCAGACGTCGGTCGCCACCGTCGGTGAGGACATGGAACTGGTGGTCAGGATCCACAAGGTGTGCCGCGAGAAGAAGATGCCCTACCGCATCCGCTTCGTGCCCGACCCGGTGGTGTGGACCGAGTGCCCCGAGTCGTTTCGCGAGCTGGGACGCCAGCGCGACCGGTGGCAGCGAGGCATGGCCGAGAGCCTGCTCAGGCATCGTGATCTCTTCTTCAATCCCAAGTATGGGCGGATTGGCATGTTCGCCTATCCGTATTTCTTCCTGCTCGAGACCTTCGGGCCGTTCATCGAGTTGGCCGGCTACGCGGCCTTCATCACGGCCATCGCCATCGGCGTCGCGTCGCCGACGTACGTCATCACGTTCTTCATGCTGGCGTTCGTCTTTGGCATGGTGCTGTCCCTGGCGGCCGTCGGGCTGGAGGAGCTGGGGTTCCGACGCTACCCCCGCGTCGGCGACCTGGTCCACCTGTTTGGTCTCGCGATCGTCGAGAACTTTGGATACCGCCAGCTCACCACGGTGTGGCGATTCCACGGTCTCGTCTCAGCGATTCGCGGCAAGCAGAGTTGGGGTAAGATGACGCGTCGCGGCTTCCCGAAGGAGGCGTGAGGCTGGGTGCTGGCCGTCGTGTGCCGCGTGACCGTGATTCGACGGAAGCGCGAGACGCTTATCCGTGAGGTCGGACGATGACACAGGATCCAAGGGCGCCCCTCGAAGCTCCGGACACACTGGCAGACTTGGTTGACTACCAATCGGGGGCGGTCGTGAGCCGGGTGCTGCTCAAACGCGAGACCGGGTCCCTGACGTTGTTCGCCTTTGACGCCGGCGAGGGGTTGAGCGAGCACACCACTCCGCACGACGCCATCGTTCAGGTGCTCGAGGGCACCGCGGAGGTCACGGTTGCCGCCATCCGCCACCGCGTCGAGACCGGACACGCGTTGCACCTGCCCGCCGACGTCCCGCACGCCGTGTTCGCGCCGGAGCGATTCAAGATGCTGCTCACCATGTGGCGCATGCGGCGGAGCGGCTGAAGCGCCATGGACCCTCTCGGCACTCCCCTCTTGCCGTAGCAGGTCGCCGAAGGGGGCCTGGAGATCCGGCATGAAGTCGTCGGCATTCCTCGGCTCGCTCGCATCCACGCATCACCCATCATCCCATTAGTATTCTCGTCTTCCCCTTCCACACGCACCCGCGACGAGCCCATGCCATCCAAGCCACGGCGCTACGAGTCCTCAGCCATCACGGTCACGTACGATCTGCGCCGCTGTATCCATGCCGCCGAGTGCACCCACGGATTGCCCGCCGTGTTCAATCGTGACGGCCGGCCGTGGGTCGATCCGTCGGCGGCGGACGCCGACGCCATCGCGGCGGTTGTGCAGCGGTGTCCGACGGGCGCGCTGCGATACACCCGACACGACGGCGGCGCGGAGGAGCTGGTCCCGACCCCGAACGAGGTCACCGTGGTCGAGGACGGACCGCTCTACATGCGGGGCGACCTGGAGGTGCACACTTCAGAGGGCGTGCTCAAGCTCACTCGCGCGGCGTTCTGCCGGTGCGGGGCCTCCGCCAACAAACCGTTCTGCGACGACAGTCACTCTGGCGCGGGGTTCACATCGGCGCCGCCCGCCGAGGTCGAGCCGCGGGGGACGGAAACGACTGGTCCTCTCCGCATCACCATGCGGGAGAACGGCTCGCTCAAGGTGGAGGGCCATTTCGCGGTGCGCACCGCCTCGGGCGAGGCGATCCCCCGCGGACCCAAGACCTCGTTATGCCGCTGCGGTCATTCAGCCACCAAGCCCTTTTGCGATGCGGCGCACCGCGCGGCCGGATTCACGGCACCCGGAAGCGGAGACTGAACATGCCATTCGTCGACGTCGATGGCCTGCCCGAGCAAAACCCCATTCCCGGATACCACGCGCGCTTCGTCCACTCGGAGCACATGACGGTGGCCTTCTGGACCGTGGCAGCCGACGCCCCCTTGCCGGAGCACCGGCACCCGCACGAGCAGATTGCCAGCGTGGTGGCAGGCAAGTACGAACTCGTGGTGGGTGGGGAGACGAGGGTCCTGACGCCCGGCATGGTAGCGGTCATTCCCTCCAACGTGCCGCACTCGGGAAGGGCACTGACCGACTGCGAATTGATGGACGTGTTCCACCCGGTGCGCGAGGAATACCGCTAGGGCCGATCGCGTCCGTATCCCCGGTGCACGAGTCGCTGGGTCGCGGGATCGTACGTGATGAGAGCCACCTGCTTCGGAGCGAGTTCGAGGTGCGCCGCGAACTCGAGCGCGGCGGGTACCGCCGCGGCCGCGTCACCCGTCAGCTCCTCGAGCCGCTCGAACCCAATGGCGACGGCGTGGGTGCCCGGGACGACGACGACATCCCGACTCACGTACAGCGGTCGATCCTCGTGCGCCCCACCGGCGCGCGCCGTGTCGTCCACAACCAGCACTCCGTCGATACGCACCGTGAGTCGGTACGGTATCACGCGGGTGTCGCACACGCGCTCACGGCGCATGTGGGCCGGGAGTTCGGCCTGTTGCGCCGGTGTGAGTGTGCGGCACTCGTCCACGCGGGCTCCACGGAACCGCCAGGCGGCGCGCACGACCGCTTCGTCCATGGAGTCGGCCTCGTACGGCACCTGGCTCAACGCCCCCACGCCAAGCGTGGCGAACGCCGCGAGCGTCCACGCCAATCCTCTCTGCCACGCGCCCATCATCGCAGGGCCTCCTCCGGCACCGGGTTGCACGAATCGTCGATGGCGATGTTCGATTCGCCCGCCACCGCCTCCAGCGCCGCAACGTCGGCTCGGAAGGTCTGGAGTTCGGCCAGCACCGTCAGGAACTCGGCCTCACCGGCGTACGCCACACGCACTCGGCGGCGATCGACTCGGGACGGAAGTTCGGCTTCCCGATCGTTATAGAGTCGTTCCAGCATCCACGTCACGCCCTCCCGGTTCCAGCAATCACGCGCCGGACACGCGACGATCAACACGCCGCCGGCGCCCGAGCGCACGAGGTATTCGACCACCGACGTGTGCAGGCTGCCAACGCACCGCACGCCGAAGACCGGAGCACCATCAATCTCTCCGGCCTCGGCGGCCGCTCCACCCCCACGGTCGCAGGCCACCAGTGCCACGTCTCCCCGGGTCCACTGTTGCCTGCCCGCGAACGCCTTCACGTCAGCGAGCTGATCCCGTCCGGTCCGCCCCGGCGGGCCCACGCACATCGGCGCACACGATCCCGCGCAGATTCCGCAGCTCACGCACATCGTCGGGTCCACACGCGCCACCAGACCACGCGGCGAGTCGGGCACCGAGATCATGGTGATCGCCTCGTAGGGGCAGTCCAGGTAGCATTGGCCGCACCCCTGACACAGGTTCTCGTCCACCACCGACGCGGGGGGCCGAGCCCTGGCCGGCGGCCGAATCCAGTACGGCAGGAGAAAGACGGCTCCACCCGCCACCACCAGCACCGCCCACACAACCCAGGGCGGCATGGCCCGGGTCAGCGGCAGCCAGAAGCTGAAGAACACGTCGTAGGGCGCGGGGACCGCGAGCGTGAACACATCGGCGCGCGGCGCGATTGCAGCGGGCCACAGCAGTGCCAGAGCCGCCAGGAGCCCGATGACACCCCACATCAGGGGCTTGGGGGGGAGCAGCGCCGGGCGCGCGAGCCGGGCCACGTGGATCCACAAGAGCACGGCCATCCCCACCGGGAGCGCAACGTGCAGGAACAGGTTGAGAAAGAAGAACGCGCTGGGCAGCTCGCCATCGCCCGCAAACGTGCGCCCGATCGGTTCCGCAAACACGGGGAGCGCATCGAGCAGGCGGGCGCCCTCCCGGGCGAGCACCAGCCCCTGCACGTCCCACACCATCACGTACCCGGTCCAGCCGCACACGAAGATCACGAACAGGAGCATGCACCCGGAGAGCCACGCCAGGGCCCGCGGTCCCCAGGTCCGCCTTTGGGCGAACACCCGCAGGGCGTGAATCGCGGCGGCCAAGACCGCCGCATCGGATGCATAGCGATGGAGCGAGCGGGTCCAGGACCCCAACCAGATCCGCTCGCTGATCCGCGCCACCGACTCGTGCGGCGCGGAGATCTTGTAGAAGAACAGCAGATACACGCCCGTGATCAGTACCACCGCAATCAGCGCCAGCGTCAGCGCTCCGCTGTGGTAGAGCGGGTTCAGTCGCCATCCATAGACCCGGTTCATCCACCGATCAGCCCAGGCAATCGGGCGGCGGACCACGAGCTCGAGCCGTGCTGCAAAGCGTGCCATAAAGGTTTCTTGCGTTGGATCAATTAGGATATTAACATGATAATAACGAGACTAGCCGGGTGCGCAAAAGTACCCAGGAGAAGTTGCCCGTGCTGTCAAACACTGCCGAATACGCCTTGCGGGCCGTGCTACACCTCGCCGAGCGAAGCGGCGGCGAGCCGGTGCGGGTCAGCGAAATCGCCGAAGGCGTCGGGGTCCCTCGGAACTACCTGTCCAAGATCTTTCATGTCCTGGCGCGAGCCGGCATCCTCAGATCCACCCGTGGCCAGCACGGGGGCTTTCAGCTCGCCATGGCACCCGATCAGATCTCGTTGGCCGCGGTGGTGGGCCAGTTCACCGACGTCAGCGGCCCTCGATCCTGCCTGCTCGGCCGTCCGTCGTGCAGCGACGGCACCCCGTGTCAGGCGCACGCCCGATGGAAACCCTTGTCGCAGGAGCTCGCGACGTTTTTCGAGGAAACGACCGTCGCCGATCTGATCACCGATCGGCGACACAACCCTGCCGCCGCCTAGTCAGCGAGGAGTCCCCTATGGCGAACGAGCACGAACACATCCCTCTCGGCCAGCGCATCTTCGACAACTGGGTGGTGCTGCTGTTGGCCGGCGTCATCGTCATGGTCGTGTTCTACACTTTTTGGGGCTTGTGGGAAGTGACGCACCTCCCGCAAGCGCCCCTGCCCTAATCGGGAGGCCGACAACATGCATACCGGCGTCGAATCGCCACAGGGGGTCTGGTGGAAGCCCGCACACCGCGCCGAGCGCCGTTGGGTCGTGATCGCGTTCGTGTGGTGCATGGTGTTGTTCGCCATGATGCCCATCTGGCACCTCAAGGGCGGGCAGAACCCGTCGGGTATCCGCGCCAAGGTGGAGCCGACGGCCTTCATGGCCCGCGTGCAGGAGTTCATCAACGCCTATCAGGTCGGTGAAGAGGCGGGCATTCCGATCGTCGCCCCGCCGCCCGGAAGCGACATCTATCTCCTCGCCATGCAGTACCAGTGGCGCCCGATTCTCCGATTGCAGAAAGACGTCGAGTACACTCTCCATCTGTCGTCGCTCGACGTGAATCACGGGTTCAGCGTGAGCCCGATCAACGTGAATTTCCAGGTCATCCCGGGTTACGACTACGGACTCCGGGTGACGCCCACGGCCGTGGGGGACTTTCGCATCATCTGTAACGAGTTCTGCGGCATCGGGCACCACCTGATGCTGGGCAAGGTGATCGTGGAAGAGCAAGGAGGTGCTCAATGAACGGCACGTTCCGTACGTGTCCCACGACCGGCCTCAGAGTACACTCACAGGCCGACGCGCTCATCAAGGCCAACGCGGTGGTCGCCACGGTCACGCTGCTGATCGGCGGGATCGCGGCCCTGCTCGTGCTGCTCACGCGGTGGCAAGCGGTTCACCTGCTGGGCGACCAGATGTTCTATCGCATGCTCACGGTCCACGGGATGAACATGCTCATCTTCTTCATCCTGTTTTTCGAGATGGCCGTGCTGTACTTCGCCAGCGCCGTCCTGCTCAACAGCCGGGTGGCGACGCCCAAGCTCGCGTGGCTCGGGTTCGTGCTCATGGTGGTCGGCGCGGCGCTTGTCGAGTGGATGATGTTCGCGGGCAAAGCCGACGTGCTGTTCACGTCCTACGTACCGCTCAAGGCCGACCCGCTCTTCTACCTGGGGATCATCCTGTTCGCCGTCGGGGCGATCTTCGTCGTGAGCATCTTCTTCGCCACGCTCGTCATCGCGAAGCGGGAGAAGACCTACACGGGTTCCGTACCGCTGGTCACCTTCGGAGCCGCGACGGCCGCCATCATCGCGGTCATCACGCTCGGACACGGCGCCGGGATCTACATCCCGACGTTCCTCTGGTCGCTGGACCTCATGAACGTCGACCCGCAAGTGTACCGCTTGGTCTGGTGGGGCCTGGGACACGCCTCGCAGCAGATCAACGTGGCCGCGATGGTGTCGATTTGGTATCTGCTGGGCGCGTTGACGATCGGCTCGGTCGTGCTCAACGAGAAGGTCAGTCGCTCGGCGTTCGCATTATACGTGCTGTTCATCTCCATGGCCTCGGCCCACCACTTGCTCGTCGATCCCGGGTTCGGGCCGACGTGGAAGGTGTGGAACACGAGCTATGCGATGTATCTGGCGGTGCTGGCCAGCATGATCCACGGCTTCACGGTTCCGGCGGGTCTCGAAGTCGGACAGCGGCTGCGCGGCTACACGAAGGGACTGTTCGAGTGGCTCAAGCGGGCGCCGTGGGGCGACCCGGGGTTCTCGGCGCTGGTTCTTTCGGTCATCATCTTCGGCTTCATCGGCGGGATCACGGGGGTGACGTTCGGGACCGAGCAGATCAACATCATCGCGCACAACACCCTGCGGATTCCCGGCCACTTCCACGCCACGGTGGTCGGCGGAACGGCGCTCGCCTTCATGGGGGTCACGTACTACGTCCTGCCGCTGATCTTCCGGAAGCAGGTGGCCTTCTGGCCGCTCGCCAAGATCCAGCCGTACATCTTCGCGGTGGGCATGTTGATCTTCTCCACCGCGATGACGTTCGCGGGGACGTTCGGCGTGCCTCGCCGTCACTACGATATCACGTTTGCCGGCGCCCCCTTCGATGTGCAGTTCAATCCTAGCGTCGACTTGGTCATGACGATCATGGCGATCGGCGGTCTCATCGCGGCGGTCGGCGGCGCGATCTACATTCTCGTCACGGTATGGTCGGTGTTCCTCGGCCGGCCGATGCCACAGGAGGCCTAAATGGGCATGTATGGAGTCCCGCAAGGGGTTTCGAACCCGCCGCAGCCGGTGCCGCAGGGCACGGAACTGGAAGAGAAAGGCTTCGGCGGCCAGGCCCCCGGCACGATGGTACTCGTGCTGGTGTTCCTCCTGGCCTTCGTGGTCTACTACTTCGTGAATTGGAAACTGCTGTCGGTGTTGTGGAGAATCGGGTAAGAGCAGGACACCATGCCCCGGGAAACCCAGGCACTCACGGCCCTCGCGTTCATCCTCGTGGTCACGGCCACGTGGTGGGCGCTGGCGTTGTGGCCCCTGCCGGCGGACGCGCCGGAGTGGATCGCGGCCGTGCGGTACACCTGTTTCGGCGCGCTGGACAACGGGTTACCGCACGGCGGCGGCTGGTTGTTGCTGGTCGCGCAGCCGATCTCGATGGCGGCCGTCGTGTTGGTCCTCTGGGGTCGCAGCACGTGGGACGGGTTGGCACGCGTTGCCGCCGCGCCGCTGGGACGAATCGGACTCGCGCTCACCACGCTCGCGGTTGCGGGTGGGCTCATGGCGACGACGGCGCGGGTCGCGACGGCGGCCCGCCTCGCGTCGCTCTCCCTGTTCGAAGTCGACGATGGCGCCACCCCGGACACCTATCCGCGGCTCGACCGACCGGCGCCGGAACTCGGTTTGGTCGATCAGTTCGGTGCGACCGTCAGCCTTGCTTCACTCGCCGGGCGCCCCGCCCTCGTCACGTACGCGTTCGGGCACTGCGTCACCGTTTGCCCGATCGTCGTGCGCGACGTGTTGGAGGCGCAGCACCGGCTCGCCGGCGCGATGAACGTGACCGTCGTGGTGGTGTCGCTCGACCCGTGGCGCGACCTGCCGAGCCGGCTTCCCGCCATCGCGGAGCAGTGGCATCTCGGCCAACGCGCCCACGCGCTCAGTGGCGACCGCGACGCCGTGCACCGCGTGCTCCGGGAGTGGGGCGTGCCGTGGGAACGCGACCCCGCGAGCGGCGACATCACACACCCGCGGCTGGTCCACGTACTCGATGCGGAAGGCACCATCGTCTACGCCACCAGCGGAGGGGTGCAACAGATCGTGACATTGGCGACGCGGGTCGGTCCCTAGGCAACAGCGTCGTGCGGTGGACGGCGCGCCGGGTGTGCGGTCCCCACCTCACCTTCCGCATCCCACGCGTTGTCCCCCGCCGGCCGCGCCGGCGTTTACATCCTGAGGAAAGAGACTCGAGCCCATGCGTGCTACCGACATCCTGATGGCCGAACACCGCGTGATCGAGCGCGTGCTTGGCGCGCTGGAATCCGCGTGTAACCGACTGGAGGCGGGCGAGCTGGTGGAGAGCGCCTTCTTTGTCGACGCGGTGACCTTCATCCGTGAATTCGCCGACGGGTGTCACCACCGGAAGGAAGAGGGCGTCTTGTTCCCCGCGATGCACGCCGCCGGCTTGCCGATGGAGAGCGGTCCGCTCGCGGTGATGCTCCACGAGCACGACCAGGGGCGGCGCTACGCTCGCGGAATCAGCGACGCTGCTTCCCGGCTCGGCGAGAAAGACGATGCGGCTCGGGACGATCTCGTGCGGCACGCGCGGGGATATATCCGTCTCCTGCACGAGCACATCGCGAAGGAAGACAACGTGCTCTTCCCCATGGCCGCGCAGCTCCTGCCGGGTCAACGGGGCGAGACCGTCTCCGATGAGGTCGCGCGCGTCCAGGAGGAGGAAGGCGTGCACGACGAGTTCGTACGCCTCGCCGAGCAGCTCGTGGCGCGGGCGGACAAGACGAACTGAGACCGTCTTGGTCGCCTTCGACCGCCTGCTACCTGCTCCCCTCCTCCGCCGCGACCGTCTCGCCGTCCGCCCGGTTCAGATGATTCCAGTGCAGCAAGGTGTTGAGCACCAGCGCGTACGACCCATGTGTCTCGCCACGCCAGAACGGGTTGAAGCTGAACAGCACCATGTGACCGTCACCCCGCCGGACGTCGACGAGGGCCGGCGCTCCGGTCATCTGCTGGCCGCCTCGCAAGCCGCCGGAGATCAGCAAGTCCCGCGCGTTGCCGGGGAACGACGCAAGCACGGTGACGGGTGACGCCTCATCATCGCTCTCCTCTTCGTCCGCCTGCTCCTCGCGGAACTGTTCGACGCCCGCCGCGCCGAGATCGCGTGGCCGACCCTGTACGATGTCCGCTTCCCCCAGCCCTCCTCGTCCCGTGCGCCGCGCGGTGGTGGACCCGTCCGTCGCCCTACCGGCTGTAGCAGCACCACCGCCACCGAAGAACCCGAATCCCCCGCCACCCCCCCCGAGCGCAAACACAGGGGCCGAGTTGAAGTACACGCCCAGCGTCTCGTCGTACCCGTACGTGACGGGACTCGCCGCGTCGGCGAAGTCTACTCGGAACACGCCCCCGCGCGCCCACAGACCCGGCGTGTCCTTCACCCGCACGCCTTCGGCCAGCCCAAAGTGCATCGGCAACTCCGCCGTGTTGGCGATGGCGACGAAGACGCCACCGTGTTCCACGAAGTCCTGCAGGTGGAGCAGACCCGAGAGCTCAAGGCCGCCTCGCATATCGTCGGTTGCATCGTTGGCCCCGAGATTCGGCGTGAGTTCCGTCCGCTTCCACGGAATCGGCTCGTCGCCGTCCACGCCGTTGAGAATGCCCAGGGGCGAGGTCGACGGCCCCATCACGATGACGTCGTATTTGTCCCGGAGGTGGGCATCGTCCCGTAGCTCGTGGACCGAGATGTAGTCATACGGGATGCCGTACTCGTCCAGCCCGCTCCGCAGCCAGCCTTCCGTCTGGGTCGTACTCCACGTGTGCACGACGGCCACCCGCGGCGTCTCCACGGGATGCATCGGCACCGACGGCATGCGCCGCAGGCCGTGGACCGTGAACCCATACTCGTCCGCCGCCGCCGCCAGGCGCTGCCCAACGTCCGCCGCGTTGCCGTCTCCGGGAATCAGGAACGCGCCCGGGGCAAACGCCCGATCGTTGGCCTCGAACCCCTCCTCGGCGGCCAGGATCCGGAGATCCGGGTTGGCGTAGCGGAAGCCGGCCAGCTGGCCTTGTCCGCGGTAGTCGATGGCCCACGCGGTTGCCCGGCGGTCTCCCGTCACCTGTCCCGCCGGTGCGCCCGGGCGCTCGATCAACGTCATCCGCGCGTCCAGCACCGCCGTGTCCTCCACCCGATCGACCCGCACGTTGAACAGCGGGCCGAGCGTCCAGCCGACGTCGTCATAGGGCGACGGATCGTCGGGGTTGTAGTACTGCTTGTCGAGCAGCATGTCCGCGGCGCGTGAGTAGGGCTGGTCCATGCGGATGACGTAGCTGCCCGCGGGGAAGGCCTGCTCGGCGACCTTGATCTCACGATCGGCCCGGTGGATCTCCACCCCGTGCGCGTCGAGCAGCCGAAGCAGGCGCGCCTGGAGCATGGGCCGGGTGTCGTCGGCGGGCAGGACGTACGCGGCCGGGCCCTCGGCGTGTGCCTTGCCGATGGACCGCTGACCTTTGCGATAGAAGTTGCGGAGGAAGTCCTCCTTGTGCTGGGCCACGTAGTTCAGCGCGATGAGCAACCCGCTCTGCTGCAGGTTCACGTTGTTCCGGATGGACCAGACGACCTCGGGCAGCGGCGTATTGGGACGGTGCCACTCGCGTTCGACCCGCGATCGGATGATGCGATGCGCGCCGTCCCCCGCCCCCTGGGTCTCGTAGAACCGCCCGATCGAGTTGTGCATGTGGGCGACCGAGAACATGTAGTTGGGCGCCCACCCGTCGTAGAAGTTGTGCGTGTACACCCCGGGGACGCCGAGGGCCGTCATCTCGCGCACTTCCTGATAGGCAAGCGTGTTCCACTCGTTGATCACGATCGGATCGAACCACGCGTTGTACGGCCCGCGACCCGTCGAGGTGTACAGGTGGGATGCCGACTCGTGGTGATCGTGGAAGATCGTGGGGTGGAACTCGTGGTACACGCGATTCACATTCCGCGAGAGCGCCAGCGAGAGCCCGATGCCGTCGCGGTTGTTGTCGTGGGCCACGTACTTGCCCCAATAGAGGAGGCGTCCCGGGACCACCGCATCCTCGTCTTTCCGCTTGGCCATGTGCACGTCCACCTGCTTGGCCCGTCCATCCACCTCGATGATGGGGGTGGTCATGAAGATGACGTTGTTCCGGATGGCCTGAATGAACGGCGTCTCCTCCACGGCCAGGCGGTACACCAGCTCCATGAACATCTCGGGCGAGCCGGTTTCCGGAGAGTGGATCGCGCCGGTTGACCAATAGATCGGTTTCCCGGCCGCGATCAGGGCCTCGGCCTCCTCGGCCGGCGTCACCCGCGGGTCCGCCAATCGGGCGAGGATGTCCTTGTATCGGTCCAGATCCGCCATCGTCGCCTCGTCAGCGACGATCACGAGAATCATCTCCCGGCCTTCCTCGGTCTGGCCGATCGAGAGTACCTCGACCCGCGGCGACGCCTCGGCCACCGCGCGCATGTAGCGGTACACCTCTTCCGGGTAGGACAGGATGTCGGCGGCTCCGCTTATGTGTCCAAGCACATCCAGCGGTGTCGGGACCGTTTCGGAGGCGGGAAGATGATCGACGTATGGGGTGGTGAAGAACGGCTCCGTCGTGAATTCGTGGATCGCATCGGTGTACGCCTCGTCGTTGCGCTGGACCTGGCAGAGCGCCGGCGCGGAAACGACGGTGAGCATCGAAGCCGCGAGAATGAGGACACGCGCGCGTGACATGGTGGGCTCCATCGTGATAGTTCCGGCCAGGACGCTGGCCCGGTTGGGAAGTGTGGGGGCTGGTCCGGGATCTCTCAAGGGGGAGAGGGTGCGCGCTGCACGCTGCACGAATCGAGTGTTCCGACGTTGAAGCGTCGGCTCGGCGACGCGACGCGTCTTGAAAAGACGCAATGGCGACGGCGCTTTAGGCCCCTCTGCACGCCGTGCGCTGCACGCGGGAAGCGGGAAACGGGAAGCGGGAAGCGGGAAGCGGAAAGAAAGGCGGACCGCAGCCGTCCGTCAATACAGCCGTATTGACGGTGCGAGGGCGCCGGCGCATACTGGATCCATGGCCAAGACCGCTCAGCTCCAGATCCGGGTGTCGCCGAAGCAGAAGGCGGCGCTCAAGCGTCTGGCCCGGGCAGCGGGTCAGGATGTCTCGACGTTCGTCCTGTCGCGGGTGTTGCCGCCGGCGACCGAGCGTTTCGCGGAGAACCTGCGGCGACTCGGGCGGGACGCCGACGCGCGGTTCGCGCTCGCGGCGCTGCACGACGTGCTGGTGGATCTCGCTCCCGGGGAGTTTGTCGAGGCCGTTGCCGCCGCGCCCCCGCCCTTGCCCCGTCTCTCACCCGCGCTGGCCAACTACGTCGCGGCGATGGTCGAGCACGCCGCCGCGCAGAAGGGCGTGCGCCCTCCGTCGTGGGTCGCGGACATCGTCCCGTTGGAGGAGCCGTTCTTCGGCGCACCGCTCCGTAGCCTGCGTCCGCACCTGTTGCGGGCGGCGCCCGTCGCCTTCAAGCGCCGCAACATCTTTGTGGACGCCGCGGTCGGCGATCGCGTGTAGCGGGGCGGCGTGCCGGAGCCGGTCGCACTCACCGCAGCGGACATTCGCCGTTGCTTCACCCTGTTGGATGAGGAGTTGGCGTCGGTAGGGGTCGAGGGGGAGGTGTATCTGGTGGGTGGCGCCGTGATGAGTGTGGCGCTCGACGCCCGGCCCGCGACGCGCGATGTGGACGCGTTCTTCCGGCCGACCAAGGCGATTCGGGAAGCCGCCGCGCGGGTGGGGCGCAGGGCCAACGTGCCGGTCAACTGGTTGAACGACGCGGTGAAGGCGTATCTCAGCCCGCGCGGCGAGTTCGAGACGTACCTCGAATTGCCGCACCTGCGGGTCTTCGTTGCGCGCCCCGCGTACCTGCTCGCGATGAAGTGTGCGGCCATGCGCCTGGGTGCGGAGTTCCACGACCTGGACGACGTCCGTTACCTGCTGCGCTACCTCAACATCACGTCATCCGACGAGGCGCTGCGGATCGTGACGCAGTATTTCGACGAAGCGCAGCTGATGCCGAAGACGAAACTGGCGCTGGACGAGTTGCTTGGGGGTGAGGCGGGA
>DASWII010000018.1:0-74807 GCA_036397755.1 Gemmatimonadales bacterium
ACGGCATCAGCGAGGAGATCACGTCGCGCCTGTCGCGGATTCAGGGGATGCGGGTCATCGCACGCAATAGCGCGCTGCGGTTCGATCCATCCGCGACGAGCGCTCAAGACTTTGGACGCAGGCTCGGTGCGGACTACGTGCTGGACGGGACCGTGCGGTGGGTGCGCGGCGCGGCGGGTGTTCGCGTGCGGGTGACCCCGGCGCTTGTCGACGTACGCGACGCGCAACAGGTGTGGGGAGAGGGTTACGACGCCGTGGTGGAGGACGTTCTTGGAATCCAATCGGACATCTCGGGAAAGGTCGTAGACGCCCTGCGTGTCGAGCTGGGCGGAGACGAGCGGCAGAGGCTTGCTGACGCCGGAACGTCCGATCCGGAGGCCCAGAGCGAGTACCTGATCGGTCGGTTTCAGTGGCGCAAGCGAACCACGGACGGTCTCCTCCAGGCGGTCGAGCACTTTCAACGCGCTGTCGACCTCGATCCGAACTACGCGCGTGGCTGGGCGGGGGTGGCTGACGCCGTGGGCCTGCTTCCGTACTTCGGCATCCGTCACATTCCGAAGGCCGCCGCCTACGATCGCGCAGAGCAGGCGGCACGCAGGGCCTTGGAACTGGACAGTACGCTGGCGGAAGGATGGGCGTCGCTCTGTCAGGTATTGCAGAACGGGCGTTGGGATTGGGAGAACGCCGAGCGGGCATGTCGTCGGGCCGTCGCGCTGGATCCCGACTACGCCACCGCACATCAGTGGTTGGGTGAGGTACTCTTGGCCACGGGTCGCTTGGACGAGGCCGTCACCGCCGTCGCTCGCGGGGCGGAATTGGATCCTTTCTCGCCGATCATCCAGAACCAGCTTGGGTTCTTCTTGACCGGGGTGGGGCGGATGGCGGAAGCTGAGCGGGTGTTGCGGCGGGCTGCGGAGTTGGAACCGGAGCTGGCAGCCGTGTGGGGGAACCTGATGGATCTCCATGCCTTGGAGGGACGGGCGGACGAGGCGGTGGCGGAGGCACACAAGTGGGGTACCTTGCTCGGGCTCACTCCCGGCCAAACCCAGTTCATTGCTGTCCTATACCGCGGCATCGCCGACCCGGCTGCCCGCACCGCCGCGATCGCCGCAATCGACCGAGCCGGCGCCGGTTATGATAGCGTTCCGTTGAACGATCGCGCCAAGCAGCTGGCGATGCTGGGGTTGCTCGATCGAGCGTTCGCGGTTGTCGATACGATGCTCGCGATACGTGACGAGGGGCTGATCTTCGCGCACGGCCGGCTCGCGTACAGGCCACTCCGCGGTGACCCCCGCTGGGAGCGGGTGAGCCGGCAGATGGGAGTGAAGCGGTAGGGCTCCGCGAGAGCGGCAGCGTCCCGCGCACCGCGCACCGCGCCCAGCCACTGGCTTCTTACCGGGGAACCACGGAGAGGGTGGGATTCGAACCCACGAGACCCTTGCGAGCCCACCGGTTTTCGAGACCGGCTCCTTCAACCACTCGGACACCTCTCCTCGAAGCCCTGCATAATAGATGGGTCCTGGCATAGTTTCCACCCGACTTGCACGTGTCCTGAAACCCCGCGCCGCATGGCCACCATCTTCATTGCCGATGAGATCCGGGAACTCCTTCCCGGCCGCGCCCTCGAAGGACACGACGTTCAATGGCTCCCCGGCACGGCTGCGACTCCCACGGGATCATACGAGGCGCTTGTCCCGTTGTTGTCTCGCGCGATCGGACCGACGGAACTCGACGGGGCGCCGAACCTGCGCATTGTGGCGAACTGCGCGGTGGGGACGGACAACATCGACCTCGTCGCGGCCAGGGAACGCGGTGTCATCGTGACGAATACTCCGGGGGTCCTCACCGAGGCGACGGCGGACCTCACGTGGGCACTGATCCTCGCCGTCGCTCGGCGATTGAAGGAGGGTGCCGCACTGCTGGCCGAGCGGCAGTGGGACGGATGGCACCCCACGCAGTTGCTGGGGCTCGAACTCTCCGGCGCGACGTTGGGCATCGTCGGGGCGGGCCGCATTGGTCAAGCCGTGGGTCGGCGCGCGGTCCCGTTCGGCCTGCGCATCGTGTACCACGCGCGGAATCGCAAGCGGGAATTCGAGCGGGAGACCGGCGCCGCGTGGGCACCGCTCGCGCAGCTCCTCGAGCGATGCGACGTCGTGACGTTGCACGTTCCGTCCACCGACGAGACGCGCGGCATTATCGGAGCGGCGGAGTTCGGTCGCATGCGACCCGGCGCGATTCTGATCAACACGGCGCGCGGCGACCTCGTCGATGAGTGCGCCATGATCGATTCGCTGGCGGCGGGACACCTGGGTGGGGCCGGTCTGGACGTCTTCCAGCGCGAGCCGCGGGTACCGGGGGCGCTGATCGAGCATCCGCGCGTCGTCACGCTCCCTCATCTTGGGAGTGCCACGACCAGCACGCGACGTGCGATGGCGGAACTGGCCGTGGCGAACGTCAGGTCGGTGCTGGCCGGGGGCGAAGCGCTTACACCTGTCGACGATTGACGGTCTCGGAGGGCCGGTCTAACTTGCGGCCAGCCATGACCGAGGCGAACCGGACCGCCCTCCTCGACGCCCGTGCGATCGCGCGGGCGATCGCGCGTATGGCGGAGGAGATTGTTCGGTTCTCGGGCGGTACCGATGAGCTGGTTCTCGTTGGGATTCAGCGGCGTGGTGTCGACCTCGCGGAGCGGCTGGCGCGCCAAATCGCCGGCGAGCGAGGTGGCGTTCCTCAGGGCGCCGTCGACATCACCCTCTATCGAGACGATCTCCAGACGGTCGGGCCGCGCCCCATCGTCGGCGAGACCTATATCCCCGTGGATCTGACCGGCAAGTGGGTCATGGTGGTTGACGACGTTCTCTACACCGGGAGAACCGTACGTGCGGCGCTCGCCGAGTTGGCCGACTTCGGCCGGCCGGCGCGGGTGGGACTTTGCGTGCTGGTGGACCGTGGGGGCCGCGAGCTGCCGATCCACGCCGATGTCGTGGGCGAGACAATCGCGGTCGATCCGGGGAGCCGCATCGACGTGTTGCTCGAGGAACGGGACGGCCGGGACGCCGTCGAGCTCGTGCAGGGGGGACCGTGACGGCGGTGCTCGGAAAGGACCTGCTGGGACTCGAGACGCTGACGAGCGAGCAGATCGGTCTGGTCCTGGACACCGCGGTGCCCTTCAAGGCGGTGAGTCTGCGCCCGATCAAAAAGGTGCCGACGCTGAGGGGCAAGACGATCGTCAACCTGTTCTACGAGGCGTCCACGCGCACGCGCATCTCCTTTGAATTCGCCGAGAAGCGATTGTCGGCCGACACGGTTAATGTCGGGTCGAAGGGGTCGTCCGTCGAGAAGGGCGAGAACCTGGTCGACACGGCGCGCAATCTCGAGGCCATGAACATCGACATGGTGGTCATCCGCCACCCGTCCTCCGGCGCCGCGCAGTTCCTGGCCGACCGCATTCGGTCCAACGTCGTGAATGCGGGTGACGGACGCCATGAGCATCCCACACAAGGACTGTTGGATCTTCTGACCATCCGTGACCGACTCGGCACGCTGGAGGGCAAGCGCGTGTGTATCGTCGGCGACATCCTGCATTCCCGGGTGGCGCGCAGCAACGTGTGGGGTCTGATCAAGATGGGGGCCGAGGTGGCCGTCTGCGGCCCACGCTCGCTCATGCCGCGGGGTATCGAGGGGCTGGGCGTCACGGTGCTGCCACGCATCGAGGAAGCCATCGAGTGGGCCGACGTCCTGAACATCCTGCGCTTGCAGCTCGAACGCATGCAGGCCGGGTATCTCCCGTCGCTCGGCGAGTATGCCCGCGTCTTCGGGTTGAGTGAGGAGCGGCTGGCACGGGCCCCGCGGGAGTTGCTGATCCTGCATCCTGGGCCGATGAATCGCGGTGTCGAGATCGATTCGCGGGTGGCCGACGGCCCGCACAGTGTGATCCTCGATCAGGTGACGAACGGTGTCGCCGTGCGCATGGCCGTGCTGTATCTGCTGGCTGGCGGACGACCGGAGCTCGCGGAGGCCGCACAGGCGGCGAAGCGCGGAGAGGCCGAGTGAAGCCGGTACTCCTGACGGGTGGTCATGTGGTCGATCCCTCGCAGGGGATCGATGGGCGTGCGGACGTCCTCGTGCGCGATGGCAAGATCGTGGCTGTCGGTCCGAACATCGCGGTGTCCGATGAGACGGAGGTATTTGCGGCCGACGGGTTCGTCGTCGCGCCCGGCTTCGTGGACGTGCACGTCCACCTGCGCGAGCCGGGAAAGGAGGATGCCGAGACGATCGCCACGGGGGCGCTGGCGGCGGCGGCGGGGGGGTTCACCTCCGTGTGCGCCATGCCGAACACGGACCCGGTCACCGACAACCAAGCGGCGGTAGGGTTCATTCTCAAACAGGCCCGCGAAGCGAACGCGGCACGGGTGTACCCGATCGGTGCCGTCACGGTGGGGCAGCGAGGCGAGCGTCTCGCCGAGATCGGGAAGATGGTGGCCGCCGGCGCGGTGGCGGTGAGCGATGACGGCAGGCCCGTGCTCTCGTCGCACCTCATGCGGACGGCGCTCGAGTACGCCCAGACGTTCGGCGTTCCGGTGGCCGATCACTGCGAGGATCCGGCACTGGCCCAGGGTGGGGTGATGCACGAAGGTCTGACCTCCACTCGGCTGGGGTTGCGTGGTATTCCGGCCGCTGCTGAGGATATCATGGTGGCGCGGGATATCTTGCTCGCGGAGCTCACGGGCGGCCATGTTCACCTCTGCCATATGTCGACCCGGGGATCGGTGGAGTTGATCCGACGCGGCAAGGAGCGTGGGGTCCGTGTGACCGCTGAGGCGACGCCTCACCATTTCACGCTGACCGACGAGGCGTGCGCCGGCTACGACACGCACGCTAAGATGAACCCGCCGCTTCGCGAAGCGGCGGACGTGCGAGCGATTCTGGAGGGGTTGGCCGACGGAACGATCGACGCCGTCGCCACCGACCACGCGCCCCATCACTACGAGGCGAAGGAGCGCGAGTTCGATGACGCGCCGTTCGGGGTCGTGGGGCTCGAGACGGCCCTGGGACTCGGCATCACGGAGTTGGTGGATGCCGGCCACATGTCGCTGGCGACGTTGGTGGAGCGGATGAGCACCCGGCCTGCACAGATCTTCCATCTGGAGGCGGGGACGCTGCGCGTCGGGGCACCAGCGGATATCGTGGTATTCGATGCCGGGGCCGAGTGGACGGTGGACCCCACGGCCTTCCGGTCGAAGAGTCGGAACACGCCGTTCGTGGGCCGGAAGCTGAAGGGGCGGGTCGTTCGCACGATGGTGGGTGGGGAGGTCATATTCGGGACGTAGGTCGTGCCTGCCAGAGCGGCTGAGTAACTTGCAACCTTGAGTCGGCTACTGCGGGGGGCGACATGCCGAAGCGCGGGGAAACCACAGACACTATCCAGGATCTGCTCAAGGAGAAGCAGCGGATCGAGCAGTGGCTGGACCGGCTGGACAACGCTGCCGATCAAACCAAGAACGAGGTTCGGGAACGAGTCGCCAAGGACTACCGGACCCGCTTGGACGGTGTGGTCGCCAATCTCCAGGGGTTTCGCGGTGACCTCGCCGATGCGCTCCAGGAGCAGCAGGAACGGCGTGCGGCGCTCACGGAGTCGGAGTCGCAGGCCTCGGAGCGGCTCGCGGAAGCCGAGCTGCGGCATGCGGTGGGCGAGTATGACGAGGCGACGTGGTCCAAGCTGCGCACGGACATTCTCGAAGAGTTGGTGGGCATCCGGGGGGAGCTGAAGTCCGTGCGCAATGAGGTCGAGACGCTGGATGCTGTCATTCGATTGATCGACGCCCCGCCGACGCCGCGGCCGGCCGAAGAGCCTGCAGAGCCCGAGCTAGCAGTCGCCGAAGCGCCGGAGGCGCCGCCGGCGCCGCCCGAGCCGGAACGGAGATCGGTCGAGGTGCCCGAAATCCCGCTCGAGCAAGAGGACCTCGAGCCAGCCCACGCGAAGCCGTCGAAGGCGGCACAGGGAGAGTTTGACGAGCTCGCGTTCCTCAAGTCCGTGACGGAGTCGCAGAGTGCGAAGCCAGCGCCGCCGGAGGCCCCGAAAGGCAAGGGAGCCAAGAAGACGCTTGTGTGCTCGGAATGCGGGGCGAACAACCTCCCCACGGAGTGGTACTGCGAGCGCTGCGGGGCGGAACTCGCTTCGTTGTAGCGGACCTACTTCGAGGCGGACAATGCTTTCGAGAGGCGCCGCTTGGACCGAGCTGCGGCGTTCCGCGAGATCAGGCCCTTGCGAGCCGCGCGATCCAGCAGGCGCTCGGCATCATTAAACGCCTCCCGCGCCGCGTCACCCGAGGCGAGCCGGACCCGCTTGACCGCCGAGCGCAGCCGGCGCCGTTGCTGCCGGTTCTGTTCGCGCCGCCGGGCTGCTTGACGCATTCGTTTCTTCGCTGACCGAATATTCGGCACGTCGTATCCTCATCGAGTTGCGGTCTGTCGCCCGCGACTGCGGGGCGCGAATTCTAATTCCGCAAGTCTCGGCAAGTCAAGGCACTACGCCTTTGACACTTGCCGCTGAAGGCCGTTAGTTTTCTGCCGCTTTCACGCCCTCCGTGGGCCCAATCGCGATTCGTATCCCGAGACGCCCGATGCCGACAACTCGCCATAGCACTTCCTGCCGCAGGCCGGGGCGGGCGACCCCTGTGCGGGTTCGCGGCCGGTTCACGGCCGCGTGACGAATCCGGGGGTGGCGCCCGCACACGGAGCTGGCATCGCGGACACGGACCGGCCCTTCATGGTTCGGCTCGACGCGTTCTCGGGTCCGCTTGATCTCCTGCTGCACCTCATCCGCGAGCAGGAGATCGACATCGCGGACATCCCGATTGCGGTCGTCGCGGATCAGTTCTTGGAGGCGATTGCCACCCTGGGCCTGAACGAGGCGGCGGACTACCTCGAGATGGCGGCCATGTTGCTCCGGATCAAGATTCAGATGCTGCTGCCGCGCCCGTTCGATGACGAGCACTGGGAGGATCCGAGGGCCGCGCTGGTGCGCCGGCTGCTCGAGTACGAACAGATCCGCGAGTTGGCAACCTGGATCGCCGGGCAAGCGAGCGGGACGGCCGACCGGTTCGCTCGGGGCTGGCAGCCGGACGCGCCGGACCTTCCGCCGGCCCCCATCGTCGTCGATCTGGACGATCTCCTGAGCGCGGCCAACCAGCTGATCGAGTCGATGCCGCAGCCGGTGCTGCATCGCGTGGTTCCTCGGCCGCTCGATGTGGAAGGTGCGTCACGACGAATCATCAAGATGCTCGATCAACGCGAGACGTTCGACTTCCGCGACGCGCTCGGACCCACGCCGTCGATCGTCGATGTCCTGTCGGTCCTGCTCGCGCTGTTGGAGCTGGCGCGCGTGGGGCGCGTTGTGTTACGACAGTCGAGACCCTTCGCCGATCTGGGGGTGCGCCGTGAACCGCAACACGTGTCTGCTTGAGGCGGCACTCTTCTGCGCGTCGGAGCCCCTGAGGTCGGAGGACCTGATGCGCTTGATGCCCGACGGCAGCGAGGCGGAGGTTACCGCGGCGCTGGAGGAACTGCGTGGGCATCTCGACGAAGAAGGGCATGGTGTCGTCCTGGTGGAGGTGGCGGGAGGCTTCCAGCTTTTCACGCGCCCGGAGTATGCCGACGAGATCGCCGCCGCCCGGCTCGTGCAGCGACCGCGGAAGTTGTCCCGGGCCGCGCTCGAGACATTGGCGGTCGTCGCGTACCGCCAGCCGGTGAGCCGTGGGGAGATCGAGGAGATCCGGGGGGTGTCGGTGGAGGGCGTGTTGCGGATGCTGATCGAGCGGGAATTCGTGACCGTCACGGGGCGCGCGGACGGCATCGGGCGACCGCTGCTCTACGGAACTACACCGCGGTTTCTCGAGTTGCTGGGCCTCAAGGATACCAGCGAGCTGCCGAAACTGGAGGAGTTGTCGGTGGCGCTGCGTCCCGTGCAGTATCCCGCGATGTGAGCGACGTTCGCCTGCAGCGCGCGCTCGCACGAAGCGGCGTGGCTTCGCGCCGCAAGGCAGAGGAACTGATCCGCCAGGGCCGCGTCACGGTCAATGGGGTGGTGGCGACGTTGGGGATGGCGGTGGACCTCGACCGCGACGACGTGCGAGTACGGGGGCGGCGCGTGCGCCCCGTGCAGGAAGCCTGGATCGCCTTGCACAAGCCGGTGGGCGCCGTGGTGACCCGGTCGGATCCGGAGGGCCGGCCGACCGTCTTCTCTCTGGTCCCACGGCATCCGGGGCTGGTGTACGTTGGTCGGTTGGACTTCATGACCTCGGGTCTGCTGCTGCTCACCACGGACGGGGAGGCGGCACATCGTCTGACGCATCCGCGCTTCGCCGTCGAGCGCACGTACCGAGCGCTGGTGCGCGGACGGTCGCTGGGCGAGATTCGACGGCGGTTGGCTGCGACGACGGTTGTAGACGGACGGCCAGTCTCCATCGTACGTTACCGGGTTCGAGAACGTGGGCAGGGTGCGATCGACCTCAGCCTCACGCTGGCCGAGGGCCGCAACCGGATCGTCCGGCGAGTGTGCGAGCAGTGGGGACTGCGGGTGCAGCGGTTGAGTCGATTGAGCTACGGACCGATTCAACTGGGTCGACTTCCGGTGGGGCAATGGCGCTACCTGAGCCGCGTGGAGCGTGTGCATTTGGCTGAGGTCGTGGGGACAGCGAACGGATAACGTCATGGATCTTCGTGGGAAAACGATTCTCATCATGGGCGGCAGCGGCCTCGTGGGACGCGCGGTCGCGCGTCGGCTCATCGCGCGACGGCCGGCGAGGATCGTGCTCGTGGGTCTCTACGAGCACGAGCTCCGGCGCGAACTCGACGTGCTGACGCCGATCGCGGGCGACACGAAGCTTGAGTTAGCGTGGGGCAACGTGTTCGCACCGACGGCGGTGGCTCGGATGAGGCGGGAGGACATGTTGGCCGATCCGGAGCATCGTCGAGCGGTCCTCGACGACCTGCTGGGCGAGCTGACACCCCACGTCCTCGAGCGCAGCTTTCTGTACCAGCTCTTCATGGAGTTCCGGCCGGACGCCGTGGTGGATTCGATCAATACCGCCACGGCGTTCGCCTATCAGGACGTTTTCACGTCGGCACAGAAACTCGTCGAGGCGGCGCGAGCCGGAACCGCGACGCCCGAGATGGTCGAGGAACACGTCTTGTCGATTCCCACGCCGCAACTCATTCGGCATGTGCAAGTCGTGCTGGAGGCGGTCAAGGCGGTCGGGACCGAAGCGTACGTGAAGGTGGGAACCAGTGGCACGGGCGGCATGGGGCTGAACATCCCGTACACGCATTCGGAAGAGCGGCCCTCGCGGACCCTCATGACCAAGTCCGCGATCGCGGGGGCCCATTCTCTCATGCTGTTTCTCATCGCCCGCACGCCCGGCGCACCGGCCACGGCGGAGATCAAGCCGACCGCGGCGATCGCCTGGCGGGAGATCGCGTATGGGCCGATTCAACGGTGGGGGCGCACGATCACGCGCTACGAGTGTCTCGAGCCCGTGCCCGCCTCGGAGGCGATCTCGGATTGCGAGGGAAGATGGACCGATACTGGCAAGGTGTTGGAGTCCGTGTATGCGGACGTCGGCGAGAACGGCTACTTCGCCCGCGACGAATTCGAAACGGTGAGTTCGTTGCGCCAGATGGAGTTCATCACGCCCGAGGAGGTCGCCGACTACGTCGTGATGGAGCTCGAAGGGCGGGCGTCGGGCCGCAACATCGTCGCCGCCTTGGATTCGTCGACGGCCGGCCCGACGTACCAAGCCGGTGTCCTGCGGGCCGCGGCGATCCAGCGCCTCGCGGAACTCGAGCAGGCGCACGGCGTGCGGGCGATCGCGTTCGAGATGCTCGGGCCGCCCAGGCTGTCGAAACTGCTCTATGAGGGATTCCTGTGGTCGCGTCTGCGCGACTCGGTCGCGGCGCTCGCGGAGAGTAACGCCGCCACGCTGGCCGCGGAGGCACAGCAGCTGGTCCGCGACGACGCGGAGTTGCGACAGACGGTCATCTCGGTGGGGTTGCCCATCGTGGTGGACGGTGACCGGGTGTATCGCGGGGGCGAAGTGATTGTCCAGCCCATCAACGGTGACGTGGAGCGCGCGGTGCACGCCGGGTGGGTCGACCTCCGGGAGGCGAACTGCGCCACGTGGATCGCGCGAGCCGCCGCAGCCGTACGGGAGGCGGCCGAGCGGGTTCCGGGGTCGGGGAGTGGCTTCGAGTGGGCAGCGATGGAGGCGTCGAGTCCCATTCGGCCACCGGCATTCGCGACCTGGATCTTCCGCAACGAGGATGATGGTGAGCGCATCAAGCGGTAGTCGGGGCGACGCGCCATGACGTCGAGAGCCGTGCAGCGGTCCGACGCGTCGCTGACGGACGCGATCAAGACCGAAGTCAGTCGCCGCGTGGTCGGGCAGGACGCGATGGTCGAGCGCCTGCTGATCGGCTTGCTGACTGGCGGGCATATTCTGCTCGAAGGCGTGCCCGGACTCGCCAAGACCCTGGCCGTCAGTTCGCTGGCCGAGACGATTCACTCGACCTTCCATCGCATCCAGTTCACACCGGATCTCCTCCCCGCGGACATCATCGGGACGATGGTGTTCGACCAGAAGAGCGGCGATTTTCATCCGAAACGTGGACCGCTCTTCGCGAACGTCATTCTGGCCGACGAGATCAATCGGGCGCCGGCCAAAGTGCAGGCGGCACTGCTCGAGGCGATGCAGGAGCAGCAGGTGACGATCGGCGGGGAGACGTATCGGCTCGAGGATCCGTTTCTCGTGCTTGCGACGCAGAACCCTATCGAGCAAGAAGGCACGTATCCGCTTCCGGAAGCGCAGCTGGATCGCTTCATGCTCAAGATCCGGGTGGACTATCCGTCGCGCGACGATGAGAAGGAGATCCTGTGGCGGATGGCGGGAGGCCAGGAGATCCCCGTAGCGCGCGTGGCCGATCCCGTGGACATCTTGCGGCAGCGCAAGGCCATCGCCGAACTCTACATGGATCAGAAGCTCGTCGACTACATCGTGGACATCGTGAGGGGAACGCGGGCGCCGCAGGACGTTGGATTACCCGATCTCCGGCCGTTGGTGGCGTACGGCGCGAGCCCGCGCGCGTCGATTTACCTCGCGCGCGCCGCGCGCGCCCATGCGTTTCTGCGTGGACGGGCGTACGTCGTACCCGAGGACGTCAAGGCCGTCGCGCCCGACGTGCTGCGGCACCGCGTCCTGCTGACTTTCGAGGCGGAAGCCGAGGACATGACCTCCGATGACGTGATCGCGCGGATGCTGGAGGCGGTGGACGTTCCCTGATGCAAGTGTCGCGCGTCGTATCGGCCGACGTGCTGCGTCAGGTCAAGACGATCGAGCTCCGCACGCGTCGCCTCGTCACCACACTGTTCTCCGGGGAGTACCGGTCCGTCTTCCGCGGACAGGGCATGGAGTTCGCGGAGGTACGCGCGTACGAGCAGGGAGACGACTATCGGGCAGTGGATTGGAATGTCTCCGCCCGGATGGGGTCACCCTACGTCAAGACGTTCCACGAGGAACGCGAGCTCACGCTGCTCCTGGTCGTCGATCGCTCGGGCTCGGAGGAGTTCGGGGATCCGGCCACCAAAGCGCAGGTCGGCGTCGAAGTGGCCGCGGTGTTGGCGCTGGCGGCCGCGCGGCAGAATGACCGTGTGGGCGCACTCATCTTTGCCGATGCGGTGGAGCACGTGGTACGGCCTCGCAAAGGCCGGCGGCATGCGCTCCGTGTCATACGCGACCTCGTCGCATTTGAACCGTCCTCGGCGCGCACGAACCTCGCCACGGCGCTCGCATACGCCGCGCGCCTGCTCCGCCACCGGGCCGTCATCGTGGTGCTCTCGGATTTCCGCGCGACGGGGTGGGAAGATCAACTTGCCCGGATGACCCGGGTCCACGAAGTCGTGGCCGTCACGGTCGACGACCCGCGGGAATTCGATCTGCCGGCCGTGGGCTGGATCGAGCTACAGGATGCCGAGACCGGCCACCGCGTGCTGGTCGACACGGCGCACGAGCCCACGCGGGTGCACGCAAGCATGATGGCGGAGCAGCAGCGACTGCGTCGCGCGAGGACGTTCGCGCGCCTGCAGGTGGATCACGTGGCACTGCGGACGGATCACCCGTATGCGGAGGCGTTGCACGAGACGTTCGCGCGCAGGGCAAGGCGGCTGCGCCGATGAGCGTGGCCGGACTCCTACTGCTCATTCAGGCGGTGAATTGGCAGGTCGCGCCGGCGAGGCCGAGTGTCGGTGACACGGTGCGTGTGTCCCGGGTCGTCGTGGTAGAGGGACAGGTCGCCGTGCGGCCGCAACCCGTGGCGGCGACGGATGTCCTCGAGCCGCTGGCCGACCCAGTGACGCGGATCAGCGAGGGCCGCCTCCTGGTGGAGTACGAGCTGGCATTCTTCGCGACCGGCGTCCACACGGTGACGATCCCCACGGCGGAGCTGATCGCGGCGGACGGCACGGTCCAGGTGCTGCCGGAGGAGAACATCGCGGTGACCGTCGTGTCGATCCTCCCGGATTCCGCCGTGGCGCCGCACACCTCGTTGGGGCCCTTCGCAGCGTCCCCGCGCCGGGCGTGGTTGCTGCCGGTGCTGCTGGTGGCAGTGTCGGGGGCCGTCACCGCTTGGGTCGCCAGACGACGCCGGGTTGGTCCTCGCGCGAGATGGGAGTTCGCGGCGGATCGGTCGGTGAGTTCGCCGTTGGAGCGATGGGAAGCCGCCGGAGAGCGGAGGGCGGTCGTGACGCTCGCGTCGGACGCGATCCGGGCACGCATCGCCACCATGGTCCCGACGGCGGGAGCGGAGCTGACGACCGACGAGTGCCTCGCGCGGCTTGCGGACGAAGGGCCCGCATGGCCGTTGCGCGAGATTGCCGGAGTGCTCCACGAGCTCGACCGGGCTCGGTTTGCGCCAGCGGTTCCCGGGGACGTCTCCGCGATGATCGATCGTGCGGAGGGTGTGATCCGCACCCTCGAGCACGTGCCGCTCGAGGTGACCCCGTGATCCTCGTTCGGCCGTGGGTCCTTCTGTTCCTGCTGCTCCTGCCGATCTGGTGGTGGCGGCGGTATGCACGCCGCTCACGGGCGGCGGGGTACAGCGACACGAGCGCGTTGGGCGCGGTGGCCGGGGCCCGCCGCTGGGTGGGGGAGACGCCGGCGTTGCTGCGGACGCTCGCGCTGGTGGCGTGGACGGTCGGTGCCGCCGGACCGCAGTTCGGGTCCAACCTGGTCGAGACGCGCAGCGAGGGAATCGCGATCGCGCTCGCCGTGGACGTATCGAGCAGCATGCTGGCCAAGGACTTCGAGCCCTCCACCCGATTGGAGGTGGCCATCGAGCAATCGGTGCTCTTCATCCAGGGACGCCGGTTCGATCGAATCGGGCTCGTGGCGTTCGCGGGAGAGGCCCTCACGCGGGTCCCCATCACGGTGGACTACGCGGTGCTCACTGCGGCGGTGCGCGCCCTCAATGCGTTCGAGCTGGAGGATGGGACGGCGATTGGCACTGCCATTGCGACGGCGGCCAATCGGCTGCGCCGAGCGCCGGGCGCCAGCAAGGTCATGGTGCTGCTCACCGACGGCGAGAACACCCGCGGCATGCTGGACCCTCGCACGGCGGCGGAGGCCGCGGCCCAGTTCGGGATCAAGATCTACACGATCGGTGTGGGCAGCGAAGGTGAGGCGCCGATGCCCATTGGACGCGGCCCAGGGGGACAGCTGCGGTACCAAACGCTTCCCGTGCGTCTCGATGAGGAGCTCCTGCGGGACATCGCCCGCACGACGGGCGGTCGGTACTTCCGCGCCACCGAACCGGAAGCGCTCGGTCGGATCTTTCAGCAGATCGATCAACTCGAGAAGACCCCGGTGGCGGTCACGCGGTACAGCGATGTTGACGAGTCGTACCGCGGGTTCTTGCTCGCGGGTTTCGGGGCGCTCCTGCTCGAGTTGACGCTGGCGGCCACGCTCATTGTCCGGGTACCCTGAGGATGCGATTCGACTACCCGCAGATGCTCATCGCCGCGCCGTTCATCGCGGCGCTGGTCGGGGCGATCGCGTGGTGGGTGCGTGCGGTGCGGGTGGAGCGGGCCCGGCGATGGTCGCGGGACCTCGGCACGCAGGCGCAGTCCAGCGGACGATGGTCGCCGGTCGGACTGATGGTGGTGGGCGTGCTCGTCACGGTCGCCTTCGCGGGCCCCCGCTGGGGCAGCCGCACGGTCATCACGGAGACCAAAGGGCTCAACCTCGTGGTCGCGGTCGATATCTCCCGCTCGATGCTTGCCGAGGACGGCGCGCCAACCCGTCTGGAATCGGCACGGCGACAGGCCCGGCGATTGGTGCACGATCTACGCGGCGACCGCGTCGGCCTCATCGCGTTCGCCGGCCAGAGCTTCATCCTCTCGCCTTTGACGGTCGATCAGTCCGCGCTCCAGATGCTGGTCGACGCGCTCGACCCGAGTCTGACATCGGCGGGCGGGACGGAGTTCGCCACGGTATTGCGGCAGGGACGCGAACTCCTCATGGCGGGGGACCAGGTGGCGGACCGCGTGCTCGTATTGTTCACCGACGGCGAGGCGCACGACTCGCTTCCGGGTGCGGTGCGCGAAGCGCAGCGACTGGCAACGGCCGGGATCCATCTGATCGTGGTGAGTGAGGGTGGGCGTGAGCCCGTGCCGATTCCGGTACGAGACCCAGACGGGGTGTTTGTCGAGTACCAGCGAGACGACTCCGATGAGGTCGTGCAGACGTCGCGGCGCGACGACATCATCAACAGCGTGGCGGACGCGGCGCGCGGAGTGGTGGTCACGGCCGCCCGCGAAGATCAGGCGGCTGCCGTGCGGGAACTGGTGGACGCCTATAAGCGGGCGCCGGAGGCAACGACGACGGCTGCCCAGGATCTGTCCCAAGCCTGGATTCCGTTGCTCCTCGCGACGCTGCTGTTACTGGCACACACCTTCACGCGGCGCACGATGGCGTTGGTCTCGCTGCTGGTGTTGGCTGGCGGCGCTCGCGAGCCGATCCGCGCCCAAGCGCCGCGCTCAGGAGCGGATCGGGCCTGGACATCGGGCGATTTCGCCGCGGCGCTCACGCATTACCTCGCGATCGCCCGCGCGACGCAGGGTGGGGACACCGCGTGGTACAACGTCGGGACGGCGGCGCTCGCCGTGGGGGACTCGATGCTGGCCCGCGACGCCCTCGGCCGTGCGGCGAGGTCGGCGGAACCGCACCTTCGGTTCCGAGCGCTCTACAACCTGGGACTGCTCCACCTGCGATTGGCCGCACGGGATTCGGCTGGGGCGGCGGAGCACCTCCGGGAGGCGCGACGGGCGTACCGGGAGGCGTTGCTGCTGGCCCCGTCGGATACGGCGGCGAAATGGAATCTCGAACTGGCGCTCCGGCGCACGCCGCCTCCGCCCGACGGTTCACCACCCCCGAGTGCCGGTGCCGAGCCGCCGCCGGGCGGACCACAACCACCGTCCGGGCTCACTCTCCAGCAAGCGGAGCAGTTGCTCAACTCGATCGCGGAGGAAGAGCGACGGTCCCGGATGGAACGCAACCGACGACGCACGGTCACGGACGTGCGGGGGAAGAAGAACTGGTGAGACTGGGGCTCCTGGTGCTCGTGCTGCTGCAGCAGCCGACCGCGACGGCCCGTCTCGACCGGGATCGCGTTGCCGTGGGGGAGGAGGTCGAGCTCACGGTCGCCATCGAATCGGTCGGCGATGAGCCACCCAGCATCGCTTCACTCTCACTCGTGGGGTTGGAGGTGACGAGCCAGCGGGATCGTCGGAGCGTGCGGTTTGTGGGCGATACGCCGCACCGAACGCTCACCCTGGTGTTCCGCCTACGGGCGACCATGGTGGGAGTCGGGCGCATCGGCCCCGTGGAGGTCGTTCATCGGGGATCGCGCGTGGCGGTCGACGCGATTACAGTCGACATCGTACGCGCCGGCCCGCCCACTGCGGTGCCCGACAACGTGCGGACCCTGCTGCTGACGCTCACACCCGAGGGAGCCGACTCCAACCGCGTGGCGCTCACGCTTGTCGTTGCGCCGGACTCCGTAATGCTGGGGCAACAGGCCGATCTCGTGCTGGCTGCCTGGTTCCCGCGCGATATCCGTTTGCGCGTGCGCGGCCAACCGACAATCCAGCCGCCGCAGGTGCGTGGAGCGTGGGTGTACGAGCGGCCGACACCTCCAGGAGTCGCGCTCACCCGCGCGATCGGCGGGCGCGAGTACGACGTGTTCGTGGTGCATCTGGCCGCGTTCCCGCTCACATCGGGTGGCATGGACATCGGGCCGGCGAAGGTCTCCTATAGCCTGCCGCTGACGTTCTCGTTCCTGAGTCGAGAAGTGCGGTTGGAAGTCGCGAGCGCACCCACGCGCGTTCCGGTCGCGTCGCTCCCGTCAGGGGGGCCGCAGGGGTTCGCAGGCGCGATCGCGGCCGGCATGACGCTGGACCTTGCCGTGTCCGACCGTGATCTGCCGATAGGGAGCGCCGCGCGTGTCGAGTTGCGGCTGACGGGCGTGGGCAACGTCGCCCTGTGGCCCGAGCCCGACGTTCCGTGGCCGTCAACGGTCCGCGCGTACCCGCAGGACGTGGTGGTCGAGGTACTGCCCGCCGGATCGCTGATCAGGGGGTCGAAGACGTTCAACTACCTCATCGTGCCCGACACGGCCGGCGTGCATCGGGTGGCGGCGGTGCAGTATGACTACTTCGATCCCGGATCTGGCGCCTACGGCGTCTTGCGGACGGCGCCGCTGGAGTTCGTCACGCGGTCCACGGGCGGAGCCGTGCAGCAAGGGCGGGAGCCCTTGCTGCAACACAGGCGCGGTCCGCTCGCGGGGACGACGGTGTCCCGGTGGGTGGTGTACGGCGTGTGGCTTGCTGTGGCGCTTGGAGGCCTGGCGGCGCGGGCCTTCCCGCGGCGCATCCGCCGCGCTCCGCCGGCGCGCGTGGCGCGCACCCGCTCTCACCAATCAACACTCCTGAACACCGTGCGTGGCGTGCTGCAACGCAGAGTGCCGGAGGAGGCACACTTGGGAGCGCCCGAGCTCGCCGCTGCGCTACGGGCGGCGGGGGTCGACCCGTCGCTGGCGCATCATGCGGCGCGGGTGCGCGATCGGCTGCAGCAGTCCCTGTTCGGTCCCGCTGACGAGTTGGATGCCGACGAGCTACGTCTCGAGGCGGAAGAAGTGCTCCGTGCGCTGGCCCTCGCGCCGCAGGCGGTCGCAACCGGCGCGCGGGCATCGGCGGTGCTCGTGCTCCTCGGGCTGACATTGCCGTCGAGCCTCCTCGCACAGTCGGCGGAGGCCCTGTACGACGCCGGCGCCGTGCGGGAAGCAGCCGACAGTTTCGCGCACCGGGTACGGTTGCAGCCGGAGGCAGCGGCGCACTGGTACAATCTGTCGCTTTCCTATCAGGCGCTCGGCGACCGGGGAAGAGCCACGGGGGCGCTGCTGATGGCCGCGCGCCGCGCCCCACGGAACGTCGCGATCAGGAGACGGGTCGACCGGCAGGCTGCGTTCGGGCGAGCAGCGCTGACCTGGATTGCCCCGATCACGCCGCGAGAGCTTCTCGCGGTGGGAACGGGGCTGTGGGTGCTGGCGTGGGGCGCCGTCATGCTCAGACGGCGGGCGCGTTGGAGCATCCTCGTCATGGCCGTGGCGGTCGGATGCCTGGCCGGCGCGCTGGCCTTGGGCCGACGATACGACGCCCCTGTGGCGTTTGTCACGGCGGACGGTGCGGTGTTGCACGAGGCGCCGTTCGGCCCGTCAGCGGGGTTGCTGCCGCTCGGGGCTGGCGATGCGATGCGGGTGGAGCGACGTGAGGGGGCGTGGCTCAAGGTGCGTCGCGGCGACCGAGTGGGCTGGATTCGCCGGGCGGATGTGGCGGTATTCTGATGCCGCGGATCGCTGTACTCTCCGAGACCGTCGCCGACCAGATCGCGGCGGGGGAAGTGGTCGAGCGACCGGCCTCGGTGGTGAAGGAACTCGTCGAAAACGCGCTCGACGCCGGTGCGTCGTCTGTCGAAGTAGTCCTCGAGGGTGGGGGGCGAACGACGGTGCGTGTGAGCGACAACGGCGAAGGGATGGATGCGGACGACGCGACGATGGCGCTGATGCGACACGCCACGTCCAAGATCCATGCCGCGGCCGATCTGATTGCGGTCGCGACGTACGGGTTTCGCGGAGAAGCGCTGCCGGCGATTGCGTCGGTGGCGCAACTGGAGCTCGAGAGCGCGCCGCGTGACGGCGACGGGATGGGGACGCGGGTGCGGGTGCGTGGTGGGCGGGTCGAGGGCGTGGAGCGCGTCGCGCGATCGCCAGGCACCGTCGTGACCGTCACGAACCTGTTTTTCAACACGCCGGCGCGCCGAAAGTTTTTACGTTCGCAGCGCAGCGAGACGCGCGCGGCGGTGGAAGCAATGATCGCACTCGCGCTCGGGCGGCTGGACGTCGCGTTCACGCTGACAAGCGACGGTCGCGTGCTCGTCGATGCGCCGGTCGTCACGGATCCCATCGATCGCGTTGCCGCGCTGTTCGGACGTGCGGTGGCCGAGCAGCTGCTCGAGGTTGGCGGCCGCCACGAGGACGTCACGGTGCGGGGCTTCGTACAGCGCCCGGCCCACGCGCGTCCGGCGGGCCGGAAGTCCTATTTGTTCGTGAACGGCCGACCGTTTCGCGACCCGTTTCTGGTGCGTGCGGCCGAGGCGGGATATCGCGCGACGTTGCCGGTCGGGCATCGCCCGACCATCGTCTTGAGCGTCGAACTGCCCGGTGACCGGGTGGACGTGAATGTTCACCCGGCCAAGTTGGAAGTGCGGTTTCGTGACAAGTGGGTCGTGGAGACGGCGGTGGAACGGGTCGTGCGCGAAGCGCTGCGACCGCTCGATGCGGCGCCGCAGTTCGGGCCGGGAGGGGCGGAGGGTGCTGAAGGAGCCTCGGGCTTCCCGGGAGCTTCGCGACCGTGGTCCGCCGGGTATGGCGCGTCTGGCACGAGTGCCCACGCGCAGGCATCGCTCTTTGCCGGTGTTCCGGCGGCGCATGGTATCCATGCTCAGCGCCCCGTGTTCCAGGCGTTCAATACGTATTTGATCTTCCAGTCCGACGACAGCATTGCCATCGTCGATCAGCACTCTGCCCATGAACGCGTCCTCTACGAGCGCGCGATGCGGGATCTCAGCGGCGACGGAGCCGCGTCGCAGCACCTGCTCCTCCCGTTGACCATCGAACTCAATACGGCGGAGCTCGAAGCGTTGGATGCGCACACGGAACTGCTCCGAGCCGTCGGCTTCGAGGTAGAGCCGTTTGGCGGTCGATCGGTCGTGGTGCATGCGGTGCCCAATCCACATCCTCGATTCGATGCGCTGCGCTGCTTCGAGGAGCTGGTGACGGACCTTGCGCGGAATCGGCTGGGGTCGCTGACCAATCGCCTGGAACGCTTCGCGTCGACGTACGCATGTCGCGCGGCGATCAAGGCCGGCCAGCCGCTGGAGAGTTTGGAGATGCGTACGCTGCTCGATCAACTATTTGCGTGCGAGTTGCCCCCTCATGACGTGCACGGTCGCCCGACGATCGTGCAGCTCCCCCAGGCAGAACTGGAGCGACGGTTTGGGCGGTCATAGCCGGCCGGTGATTCCGGTCATCGTTGGACCGACCGCGGTCGGCAAGACGGCCGTGGTGCTGGCGCTCCACGACCTGCTGCCGGTTGCGGTGATTTCAGCGGACTCCCGGCAGGTCTACCGGGGACTCGATATCGGGACGGCGAAGGCGTCCGCGGACGAACGGGCACGGGTGCCGCACTACGGCGTTGACGTCGTCGACCCGGGAGAGCGCTACAGTGCCGGACGCTTCGCGCGCGAGGCGACCGGCTGGCTGCAGCAGATCCGCGACACCCGGCAGGCGGTCGTCGTCGGGGGGACAGGATTCTACGTGCGTGCCTTGACGGACGGATTGTTTCGCGAGCCGCCGCTCGATCGCGACCGGCGCGCGCGCCTCCGGGCGTGGTTGGGCGAGCGGGACTCGCTCGCCAGTTGGGCGCGGCGACTTGACACGGGCTTCACCGGCGGCGGAAGGCAGCGAGCGGCACGGGCCGTGGAGGTGGCGTTACTCACCGGCAAGTCCCTGTCGTGGTGGCAGCGCCGTGCGAAGGCGCGCGCGAGCGTTCGCGCGTGGACCGTCCGACTGACCGTGCCCAGGGCAGTGCTGCGGCAGCGGATTGCCGAACGCGTGGAGGCCATGGTGGAGCGCGGCCTGGTCGGCGAGGTGCGCACATTTCTCGACTCCGGGGTGCCACCCGCGAGTCCGGGCCTCGACGCGGTGGGCTATCGCGAAGTGATACGATACCTTCATGGCGAGCTGGATCTCGATGCGATGGTTTCGGCCATCACCATCGCGACGGGGCGGTACGCGAAGCGTCAGGAGACGTGGTTTCGGCACCAGCTCGGCCACGACGCGCTGACACTCGATGCCACGGGTGGTCCGCAAGAGGTCGCGGCGTCGATTCACGCCATGTGGAGGGATCGGATCGGATAATGCGCATCGGCATCACCTGCTACCCGACGTACGGCGGATCCGGGGCCGTCGCGACGGAGCTCGGCCTCGAGCTCGCGCGCCGGGGACATGAGATCCACCTCATCTCGTACGCGTCGCCGTTTCGCCTGCGTGGCTTTGCCGAACACGTCTACTTCCACGAAGTCGATCTTACGGCCGCCTACCCACTGCTCGAGTACTATCCATACTCGCTCGCGCTGGCCGTCAAGCAGCACGAGGTGGCGGTGCGGGAACAGCTCGACATCCTCCACGTCCATTATGCCGTGCCCCATGCGACGGCCGCGTTTCTGGCTCGGGAGATGGCGGCCGGCGAGCGCGATCTGAAGGTCGTCACCACACTGCACGGCACGGACATCACGCTCGTGGGGCAGGAGAGTTCCTTCTTCACAGTCACGAAGTTTTCGATCGAGGAATCCGACGCCGTGACGGCTGTCTCCCGCTATCTGAAGGAGGAGACGTATCGGGCGTTCGGTTGCACGGGTTGTGCGATCGACGTGATCCCGAACTTCATTAACCCGGCGGTCTACTACCCTGCGGAGGGACGCGGCTATCGTGACGCCTGGGGGTCGCGCGACGCCAAGGTGGTGATGCACATCTCCAACTTCCGCCCCGTCAAGCGCGTGCGCGACGTGGTGCACGCCTTCGCGGGACTCCGGGCCCTGCGGGAGGCGGTCCTGGTGCTCGTCGGAGACGGGCCCGACCGAAAAGCCGCAGAGGAAGAGGTGGAGCGTCTCGGTCTCCGAAGCGACGTGCACTTCTTGGGCAAGGTGGATGCCGTCGCCGACCTGCTCCGCTGTGCCGATCTCTTCCTGTTGCCGAGTTCCTCGGAGTCCTTCGGACTCAGCGCACTCGAAGCGATGGCGTGCGGCGTGCCGGTTGTGGCCAGCGACATCGGCGGCTTGCGGGAGCTCCTTCGTGACGACGTGGCAGGGACGCTCGTTCCCGTAGGAGACGTTGACGGCATGGTACGCGCGATGGACGCGGTGCTGGAACCCGCCCGGTGGCGCGAGGCGCGGGAGGCGGGGGTTCGGTTATCGGCTATGTACGACGAAGCGAAGATCGTGCCGCAGTACGAGGCCTTGTATGCGCGGGTGCTGGGCGCGTGACCTATTGGGAGGGCGTGGCGCTGGGGGTGGTGCAGGGGCTCACCGAGTTTCTCCCGATTTCGAGTTCCGGCCATTTAGTGCTCGCGGAAGCGGCGCTCGGGCTCAGAACACCGGGGGTCATCGTCGAGGTTGCCGTCCACCTTGCCACGCTTCTCGCCGTGGTCGTGGTGTATCGGGAGACCGTGTTCGGACTGATCGTGGGGTGCGCGCGCGGTCGCCGGGATGCCTGGCGGATGGCGGCCCTGTTGGTGATCGGGACGCTCCCGGCCGTCGGGGCCGCGCTGGCGCTCGGCGGCGCCATCGAGCGGAGCTTCGATTCGATCCGGCTGGTGGGAGTGAACCTGCTGGTGACCGGGGCGATCCTTTGGAGCACGCGGTTCCGCGGCTCCGCGGGTACCGATGCCCACCCGTCAAGGAAGGGCGCGATCGCCGTAGGGATTGCACAGGCGTTCGCGCTGTTGCCGGGGATCTCGCGGTCGGGTGCGACGGTCAGCTCCGCCATCTGGCTCGGCGTGGGACCGGTTCAATCCGCCGAGTTCTCGTTTCTCCTTGCCATACCGGCAATCCTCGGCGCCGCGATCTTGCAGACGCCCGAGGTCGCGACGGGCGTCACGGCCGTCGGGCTGGGTCCGCTCGCGGCGAGCTTTACGGCGGCGGTCGTGACCGGCATCTTCGCCATTCGGTTCCTCGTCTACCTGCTGCGTCGTGGCACCTTCTACCATTTCGCGCCGTACTGTTGGACAGTGGGGTTGAGCACGATCTTATGGACCATGCTGGCGTAGCGTCCTACGACGGTGTGTCGAGCGCGGAACTGGCGACCCGGTTGCGAGTTCCCACATGTGTCGTACGCTCCCGCGTGTCGTCGACGCTCGACGTGGTGCACGAGTTGGCGGCCGCCGGCGCGCCCTCGGGCACGCTGGCGATTGCCGATCAGCAGGTGGCTGGCCGCGGCCGGATGGGGCGGCGCTGGCATAGCCCGGCGGGGCAGGGAGTCTGGCTCGGGTACTTGCTGCGGGACGCGGCGCCGGCGAGGGCACAGCTTGTTAGTGTGCGGGTGGGACTCGCGGTCGTGCGCGCGCTCGGCACGCTCGGAGCGGTGACGTCGCTCAAGTGGCCGAACGATATCGTGTGGGAAGGACGCAAGCTCGGCGGGATTCTCTGCGAGGCGCGGTGGCAGGGTGTCCGGATCCGCTGGATTGGGGTGGGCATCGGTATCAACGTTCATGGGCCGCTCCCGCCGGAGCTGCTCGATCGCGCGGCGACGTTGGATGAGCTGTTGGACACGGTCGATCGGTTGGGTGTGCTCGAAGTCGTGCTGCCGGCGCTCCAGGGGCTGCCGGATGCGCCGGGGTTATCAGACGACGAGCGGGCACAGTTCGCCGCGTGCGATTGGCTGAAGGGGCGGGTGCTGAGGGCGCCCGTCGCCGGCACGGCACAGGGAGTCGCCGCGGATGGGGCGCTGCTCGTCGAGACCGGCGCGGGTACTGAACGAGTGGTTGGAGGGAGCATTGTCACGGTCTGACCTTCCTTTGTGGGCGCGGGCGGTCGCCGCCGGGCTATTGCTCGCGGCGTCCTGGTGGTTGTTGCGCACCGCCGCGGTCGTGACCGCCGTGGGCTCGTCCGTTGTCCTCGTCGGGTTGGGTGTCGTTGCCGCCTCGATGCTGCGCGGGATGAACGTGCCGCTGGGATTCTGGCCAAGCGGGCCGTGGCGCCGTCGATTCCTTCCCCGCGCGGCGCTCGGTCCCGCGGGCGTCATCGCCGCCGCCGTCCTCCTCGCGGCGCCGGCGCGCGACCCAGCCCTGGTTGACCTGGTCGATCCCGGTGTCTACCTCCTCGTCGCCGCGGGCGCGGTCGCCTGGGGGTTGGGTACGGGACTCGTGACCCTGCGTCCTTTCCTGCCCTGGATGGGGCTGGCTGTCGTTTTGGCGCTCGCGCCAACCCTGGCGACGATGCCATTCGGTGGCGTCCAGTCGGGGTTCACCTCCGAAGTCTGCTGGCTCCAGCTCCTGGAGTCGCCCACGGGCGCCGGGTGCCGGATCGCCTATCCGTGGACGGTGCTGTTTCTGGCCGTGGTCATCGCCCCGGCGGCGCTGGTGTCGCACGAACTCGCGTTCAGGCGGGTGTTCCTGGGCGTGGACGGATCGGCGGGCGTGCTCGCCGTGCTCGCCGCGGCCGGCGTGGCGGCGGCGTGGGCGTATCTGGTCGGCGATCAGGTGGTGCTGGCGCCGGACACGTGGTGGTTGGGCGCATCGGCGGCGGCGAGCGCGGGGAGCCTCTACGTGCTCTCGCGCTCCGTCGTGGTGTCGGCCACGTACACGGGTCTGGTGCTGGCGGGCACCGCCGCGGTCTCCTTCGCGGCGATGGACCCCGATGCCACCCTTGGTGGGCTCGCGGTGGCGGGCCGCGCCACGATGGCGCACGCCGCGGTCGCCCTCGGGCTGCTGGTGATGGTCGGCCGCCGCAACGGCATCTTTGCCGGATTGCGCTGAGGTCGTCGCTCGTGCTGCTTGCCGTCGATGTGGGCAATACCGAAATCACCGTCGGTCTCTTTCGAGACACGAGGGTGGCCGCGCGCTGGCGGTTGACGACGGTTGAGCGGCGAACGCCCGACGAATGGGGGGCGCTGCTCACGTCCTATCTCGGGCAGGCAGGGATCTCCACGCAGGAAGTGCGGGCGGCGGTCGAGGCTTCGGTGGCGCCGGCGACGACCGTTCCTCTCGCCGAGGGGGTGGAGCGAGCGTTCGGCATCCGGCCGGTATCGATCGGTCCGGAGAGCAACCTCGCGGTGACACTCGATGTGGACGAGCCCCATAGCGTCGGTGCCGATCGAGTGGTGAACGCGCTCGCGGCGATCGAACTCTATGCGCGGGATACGATCGTGGTCGACTTCGGCACGGCGACGTCGTTCGACTGCGTGACCGCCGATCGGCGGTTCATTGGTGGGGTGATTGCCCCCGGCGTGGTCACCGCCTCAGACAATCTCGTGCGGCGAGCGGCGAAACTCGCCGCGACGGAGTTGATACCGCCTGAGCGCGTGATTGGCCGCAGAACTGACGACTGCATACGCTCGGGGGTGTTGTTTGGCGCCGCGGACACCGTGGACGGCATGATCCGGCGGATCCGCGCCGAATGGCCCGGGGATGCAGCGCCCTTTGCCGTGGCGACCGGAGGTCTGGCGCCAGTGGTCGTCGCGCTCTGCAAAGAGATCCAGCACCAGGAACCCGACCTGACACTGATCGGACTCCGCCACGCCGCGCATCAAGTGGGGCTTGCGTGGTGACATCCGCGCTCCGCGACGTTCGCGCGAGCCGCGGTGGCTGCCCAGCGCGGACCCGTGTTAAGTTGCGGCCGATCACCGTTCTCAGTGGAGCACATCGATGACCTCAGCTATTGAGCCGCCTGCGATGGAACGCGCGGACGTTCGGACGCTGGTGGGCGGGGGAGCCGTGTTGGGAATGCTGACGGCCCTTGGCGTTGCGGCCTTCTCCGTACTGTCGCGTGCGACGACAGGCACGACGGAGTCGGTGGGGCAAATCGTGCTGGTCCTGCTCGGAGCGAGTGTGTGCGCGTTCTTCCCGGCGCTGCGTGTCCGGCCGCGGTCGACGGATTTCATCGCGTGGGCCGCACTGCTCGGGTTGCTCGGCGCCCTGTTCTTCACCGTGGCGGATGCTGTGCTGCTGCGGCGCGTCGGTGTCTACCACTGGACCTGGGACGCCATCGGTGGTGGGTCGGGCATGTGGTACATCCCGGTCTGGTGGATGGGTGCAGCAGTGTTGGCGTGGCTGGGTGCGTGGATCGTCACGATCTCCGCTCCAGACGCGATGCTCATCAAGGTCGCGGGCCTCACGGTGGTCATCGCCCTCGTGCTGGCCGCAATCATGATCGTGACGGACGTGGGGAGCCTGCATCCGGCGACCGCCGCGCTGGCCTTTATGCTCGCACTTCCCGTCCATGTCGCGATCGCGAAGGTGACGCGGGTCAAGTGACCTCGCGCGCGGGCGCGCTTCGAGTCATTGCGTGGCTGCTCACGCCCATTGTGGTGTGGGCGGCCTCGTTTTTTGGGACCACGTTGACAGCGGTGATCGGCGGAGATGCCGTTGGCATCGTGGCGCTGGTGCTCTCGGGCTTCACCGCCGGTTTCTTGATGCTGGCGGGTTGGGTGCTCGCCCTCGTCCGATGGGGGCGTGCGACCCGGGATCTCGGCAAAGGCTAGCCCGCCGCCGCATCCGCGAGGTCTGCCGCGGCCAGCATGGTCACGCGATGAAGAAATGCCGCTCCCACCGCCATCGCGGTTTCGTCCCACCAGAATCGACTGGAATGGGCGGGGAAGCGATCACCTGCCGGCCGCGCGCCATACCTGATGAAGCAGCCTGGCGTGCTTTCGAGATAGAAGCCGAAATCCTCGCCACCCATGTTGCCGGTGCGCAGTGATTCCACACGTTCGGCTCCCACGACGGATGCCGCGGCCTCACGAGCGAGTTCCAGCGGTCGCCCCCGATTGACCACCGGTGGGGTGCCTCCGCGGAGCTGCACGCGGACGCGAACGCGGTGGGCCGCGGCCACCAGTTCCGCCACGCGGCGAACACCGTCCTGCAACTGTCGTCGCACCGCAGGGTCCTGAGCACGCAGCGTGCCTGCGATCCGCGTCTCCGTGGGGATGATGTTGGGGGCGGTTCCACCCCGCAGCACGCCGACGGTGAGTACGCCGGCGCGGGTTGGGTCGCGGTCACGTGTGATGAGCGACTGCAGCGCCTGGACGATTGTCGCCGCGGCGAGAATCGGGTCCACGGTCTCGTGAGGTCGGGCACCGTGACCACCCGGACCTTCGAGATCAATCTGGAAGTCGTCGGTCGACGCGTTCACGGGGCCCTCCGACACCACCAAGGTGCCCGGATCGTGCGACGGATCGATGTGACCTCCGAAGATCATCCCGACGCCGTCGAGCGCCCCCGCGGCGATGAGGGCGGCGGCGCCCTCGCCGACCTCCTCTGCGGGCTGGAACAGGAGGCGCACGGGAGCGCGAAGGCGCTGCTCGGCCGCGAGAAGCGTGGCCGCACCGACGAGTATCGCGACATGCCCATCGTGACCGCACGCGTGCATGACCCCCGGCCGCTCCGATGCGTACGGTAAGCCCGTGGCTTCGGTGAGCGGCAGCGCGTCCATGTCGGCGCGCAGGGCAACGGCGGGAACGCCGTCCGGCCCGGGCAGGTCAGCCACGACACCGTGCCCGCCCACCCCGCTACGGTGGGACACGTGGAGCGCATCCAACTCGGCACACACCCGCTGGGCGGTCTCCTGTTCCTGACCGCTCAATTCGGGTTGGCGATGCAGGTCTCGACGTAGCGCCACCAGGTGCCGGTGCAAGTCGTCAGGAATCTGAATCATGCGCGGTCCATGGTGATCGTCCGCTGGGTGAGATCGTCGATGAAATCGTGGTCGAGCGCCACTCCGATTCCGGGACCCTCCGGGACCTCGAGACACCCCTCCCGCATCGTCCACGGCGGCAGCACGATATCGCGGTCCCAATATCGCGCGCTCGGACTCAAGTCGCCTGGAAGGGAGAAATTGTGCAGCGAGGCCAGTGCCACATTGTGGGCGCGGCCGATTCCGGTCTCCAGCATGCCACCACACCACACCGGGATGTGATGGGCCGCGGCACGGTCATGGATGGCTCGTGACTCGGTATGGCCGCCGACGCGACCCGGTTTGATGTTGATGATGCGACCACTCGCAAGGGCGACCATATCCTCCACCCGCTCCACGGAGGTTATCGATTCATCCAAACAGATGTCGGTTTCGAGCTCCCGCTGCAATCGCGCATGGCGCACCAAGTCGTCCTCGCCGAAGGGCTGCTCGATCATGCGCAGTCCAAGGCGGTCGAGCCGCCGCAACGTGTCGAGGTCGTCGAAGGAATACGAGGCATTGGCGTCGACGCTGAGCGGAAGATCGGGGGGACACACGGCGCGGGCCGCCTCGACGAACGCCAGATCCTCGCCGGGACGGATCTTCACCTTGATCCTGCGGTATCCCTCGCGCCCCGCCAACTGCACGCGCGCGGCGAGATCGTCCGGGTTGGCCTGCATGCCGATCGAAATCCCGGTCTCGACCCTCGGACGATTGCCGCCGAGCAGGCGCGCCAGTGACGTGTCGTGGTGGCGAGCGGCGAGGTCCCACAACGCCATTTCGACCGCTGCCTTCGCCATACGATGACCCTTGAAGGCCACACGGACGTGTGCGTCGAATTGGGTGGCGAGCGGCCACGGTTGGGTGAGCAGGAGCGGCGCCACCCACTGGGTGATCGCGAGCCATGCCGTGTCGATGGTCTCGGCGGAGTAGTTGGGGCTTTCACCGGCAACGCACTCGGCCCAACCCGACTCCCCGTCATGGCCGCGGAGCTCGACCAGCAGCACCCGTCGCAGATCCGTGACGCCCGAGGCGATGCGAAACGGCTCGCGCAGGCGCAGCGCGATCTCCCGCAGCACGACGCACGCGACGTCAGGCACGATCGCCGGCCTCGAGGATGTAGGCGGGAGCGCCCGGGCCGGTTCGCGCGAGGCCCTGCACGGCATAGCCGGCGCGCAGGTAATGCGTGAAGGCCTCTCGGGTGAATGTCCTCCAGGCCAATGCTCGCTCGGGCTCACGGCGCTTCAGTGCCTGAATGTCAGATGGAATTGGCAGGCGAATCACGGGTGCCGCTGGGAAGTCGCCGCCCTGATCGTCAGCGACGATCTGTCCGTCGGCCGCGAACTGGCCGCGGATGGTCGAGGACTCGAGCTGCCACTCCACGATGAGGCGATCGGTGCCGATAACCGCATCCAGCGGCGTCATTGGGCCCGCGCCGTACAGGTTGGGGACGTACTCCACCACGCGCACGCCCAGGCGATTGAGGTTGACGTGCGCGTTGCGGGCGACCAGCGGGTCGAAGGTCCACATCATGCGGTGGACGCCGATCGCGCGCACCGCATCCCGCTGGCGCAGTTTGAGGAGCCGGCCGACGCCATGATCTCTCCATGGCTCGCGCACGGCCAGCATGTGCGACCAGTGCACGGGCTCGCGGTCCAGCACTCCGGTAATACCGTACACGAACCCGAGGAGCACCCCTTGCGGCGTGAATGCCCCGAGCAGCACGCCGCCGATCTTCTGCGTGACCAGGAGCAGCGCTGGCGGTACCTGCTCGCGGAAGCTGTCGCCCCACGTGTCACGTTGCAGCGACAGGCAGGACTCCAGATCGTCGAACGTGACGAGTGAACGAACCGTGAGGGTGGATGGATCCACTACACGCTCATTGGATGGCAGATGAACTCCGCGGTCCAGAGTACGTCGCTCCGAACCGCGTCACAAGGTGGTGCGCGTCGGCCGTTCGGATGCTGGTCAGGCGTGTCGGGCGCCACCATCCGCCCAACGCGCCCGCGCACTCAGCCCCCGAGGCCCCCCACGACGGCTCCGATTGCGGCAAAGGCGACCTTCGCCGCCAACCACAACCCGCCGACGATCATCAGCGGCCCGGTGAGGCTCTTGGCTCGGGTGAAGATCTGGTTTCCCATCGCGACAAGGACCATGCTCCACGCGCCGAACAGCGTGAGCTGACCGGCGAAGGACGCCAGGAAGGGCGAGTCCTCCCGGTCGAAGAGAAAGCCGAGGGACAGGGCGATGTCGGTCATTCCGCCCACTCGCCAGAGCATCAGCATCAGTACACCGCCCCAAAACATCGGCATCCACGCATGTGTCACGAGCGCGAACTCCTGCTTGAACCGGAGTCGCTCCCTTCCCGTGGCGTTGAAGATGAGCTGCAAGAGTCCCGCCGTGACCGCGATGAATATGATGGTTCCGATGGCGCCGCTCGCAAAAATGATCGCGCGACGTGTTGGGGTCGTACTGTCCGCGATCATACGCGCCTGCGCCTCGTCATCCAGGTTCTGGCGCTCGGCAAAGGCAGCGACTTGTCGCTCCGCCTGTTGCCGTAAGACGGCGTCCGGCATCCCCCAGGCCATGAGCGCCGGGGAGATCAACATGAGGATCAGCAGGGGCACGAGCACGACGGGTCGCGCCACAAGCGCCTCGAAGACCTTGTCAGGTTCGTCGATGACGCGGAGAGCCAACCACAGAGGGCCCGGCGTTGCCGCATCGGGCTCGGTACTCGTCACGTTGCACCTCCCAGTTGAGGAACACGGTCACCTAACATACGGCCGGCCGTGCATCCGGTCCACGAATGCTGCGACTGACGACGGCGATCTCCGTGACCACCCAGGCGGGCGTGCTGCCGCCCGGGCCGAGCACGGCATATCGCTGTGATCCGTCCACCAGCACACCGACGATCTGCGGTTGCAGCGTGACCGCGACATCGAAGCAGCCGTTCGGTGGGCGAACCTCGGCTCCCAGCACCCGCCGGGGTACGTCGAGCGAGCGGTACACGGTGTAGCCGCGCACTTCGCGCGTGGAGAGGTCGGCCGATGCCTCCAGCTGCCGGATCCCGTCGAGTCCGACCATGATGGCGAGGGCACCGCGAGCGTTCGATTGCGGCATGCCGACGCGCAGTCCCCGCCACACATGGCTGGGGACCCCCAGGCGGATGGCGTAGACGACGCCGTTGATCGCGTCCACCACGAGCTTGGCTCCGTACGCGTGTCGCTGCAGTCCCGGCTGATCGGGAACGTTGCGCGGCGGCTGCGAGCCAAGAATGCTAAACGCGGTGCTGACTGGGACGTTCACGGTCAGCGGTAGCGGTCGAACCGTGGCCGGATCGTCGAGTAGGGGCGGCTCGGGCTCAGGGACGAATCGACTCCTGGTGGTGATCGCCAGCATGATCGCGAGGAAGACGGTCGCCGTGATGCCCGCGGTCAACAACTTGCGGCGCAAAGCCACCAGGACGAGCCGGTCGATCGTCGTCTGGCGGGTTTCGGGCTTCCGCGGCGGCGTCGTCACCGGCCAGGCCGGCACGAACTGCTTGACGGTGGCCTTCAGTACCTCAGGTTCGGGCACTTCAACTTTGCGGGACGGCCGGGAGGTGTGCGCGAGCTGCCGCATCAGGTCGGCGCTCGCGTCGCCTTCCTTCTCACGTGCGCACGCCGGACAGCCCCGCGGATTCTCCGGGTTGTAGGGGATGTCGTGGATTGAGCACCGGACGACCGGCATACCGACCCCTAGAGTCGCGGGAGCGTGACCCCTGTTTGTGCCTGGTACTTGCCCTGCTTGTCGGCGTACGAGATTTCACACACATCGTGCGTGTCGGCCTCGAAAAACAACACCTGCGCGATACCCTCCTCCGCATAGATGCGCGCCGGGAGGGGTGTGGTATTGGAAATCTCGAGCGTCACATGACCTTCCCATTCCGGTTCGAACGGCGTGACGTTGGTGATGATACCGCACCGCGCGTAGGTGCTCTTGCCGACGCAAATCGTCAGCACTTCACGCGGAATGCGGAAGTACTCCATTGAGCGGGCGAGGGCAAACGAGTTGGGAGGGATGACGCACTGATCCCCTTCGTGCTCCACGAACGACCGGGGGTCAAACGCCTTCGGATCGACGATCGACGAGTGCACATTGGTGAAGATCCGGAACTCGCGCGCGACGCGCATGTCGTAACCGTAGGAGGACAGGCCGTAGCTGATGACCCCCTCGCGAACCTGGGAATCGTGGAATGGTTCGATCATCCCACGGGTGCGGGCCATGTGGCGAATCCAGCCGTCGGACTTGATGGACATAGGCTCGAGGCAAGTGGAAAAGGAATGGTCCTGAGACGCTCGGGAAAGATACGTAAGCCTCTCGCGGACGCCACCTTAGGTTGCTTGACACTCGTTCGCGACCGTGGGTAACTTCCCAGCCGCATCACTACGTGAAATTTTTCACGAGCCCCGGCGAGCCTCGATTTCGTGCTGCAGGAATACGTTCCGCTCCTTATGCTGACCGGCGTCGTGATCGCGAGCGCGATCGGGATGCTCGTGGCGTCCCACTTCCTCTTGCGCGCTCGGCCCACGCCGATCAAGCAAATGCCGTACGAGTCCGGCATGCCGGCGTTGGGGCACACGCGCGACCGGTTCAGCGTCAAGTTTTATCTCGTGGCGATGCTCTTCATCGTGTTCGACATTGAAACCGTGTTCATGATCCCGTGGGGGGTGTCGTTCCGCCAACTGGGGTTGCTCGGGCTGGTCGAGATGGGGGTGTTTATGCTCATTCTCGCCATCGGCTATGTGTACGCATGGAAACGGGGAGCCCTCGAATGGGATTGAGTCCACTGGGGGACGCTCCAGATCTGGGTGGAGCCGTGGGTGGTCGCTCCGTCATGTCCCAGATCTCCCCCAATTGGGTGACTTCCAGGCTCGACTTCCTGGTCAATTGGGCGCGCGCCAACAGCTTGTGGCCGATGCCGTTCGGTACCGCCTGCTGCGCGATCGAATTCATGGCGACCGCCGCCGCCAGGTACGATCTCGCCCGGTTCGGCATGGAGCGGCTGTCGTTCTCCCCGCGTCAGGCCGACGTGTTGCTTTGCGCCGGACGGCTCCCGTTCAAGCTCGCGCCCGTCATTCGCCGGATCTATGACCAGATGCCGCAGCCCAAATGGGTCATCTCGATGGGGGCCTGCGCGTCGACGGGCGGCATCTTCGACAATTACGCGATGGTGCAGGGGATCGATACCGTGGTACCCGTTGACGTGTATGTCCCGGGATGCCCTCCGCGACCCGAGGGCCTGCTGTACGGCATACTCCTCCTGCAGAAGAAGGTCCGTGGCGAGACCATCGCCGATGCGTCGTTGCGTGAAGAACGACCGCTTGAGCCGGGGGGGCTGCGCATTCCAGCCCGGTTGGTCGACGAGATCTCCGAGCCGTTTGGCAACTCGGTTCACCAGAGCCGATCGGCGTAGCGCACGGTGAACCCCTCCGTCGAAGCGCTCCGCCGCCAGTTTCCCGACGGCGTCGGACGCGCGATGGAATCCTGCGGCCAGACGATCGTCTACGTCGATCGCGCCAGGCTCCTCGCGATCATGACGTGGCTCAAGGAGTCGCCGTCCGCCGCCTACAACTATCTGGTCGACGTGACCGCCGTCGAATACCGGGACATCGAGCGGCCGATCGAGGTCGTCTATCAGCTGCGCGCCCTGCAGCACCTCGGTGAGCTCCGCGTCAAGGTGGAGCTCCCCAAACACGAGCCGCTCACCGTGGATTCCGTGTACCACCTGTGGCGTGCGGCCGACTGGCTCGAGCGCGAGGTGTACGACATGTTCGGCATCACGTTCGCGGGCCATCCGGACCTGCGCCGTATCCTCATGTGGGAGACCTACCAGGAGGGGTATCCGCTGCGGAAGGACTTCCCGCTCCGCGGGCGGTTCTCGCGTGCTGAGCAGGTGCGCCAGGCGTTGCACGCCAATCCCGAGGCGCACTATTCCTTGGAGGAACTCAGTATCGAGCGGGCGTACCGCGATCTGCCCGCGGACATGCGCGACCGCATCGAGCGTGGCGAGCGCGATCGGGTGCCGCCGCCTCCCGGTGAGGAGACCCAGGGTGAGTAGACGCGTGGTCGAGCTGGATCTCGCGACGACGGGAGTCGACGCGCAGGGGCGGCCGCTGCGGGTGCCGCTGGGGGCGGAGCTCGAGCCGCCGGCCGACGAGCCCGACTTCCGGGCGGAGCACATGTTGGTGAACATGGGCCCGCAGCATCCGGCGACCCACGGCGTGCTGCGGTTGGTCGTCGAGCTCGACGGTGAAGTGGTCGTGCGGTGCATCCCGCACGTGGGGTATCTCCATTCGGGGTTCGAGAAGCTTGGAGAGTACCGGCACTACAATCAGATCATTCCGCTCACCGACCGGACGGACTATCTGTCGCCGATGTCGAACAACGTGTGTTTGGCGATGGCGGCCGAGTCGCTGATGGGCATCGAGATCACCGAGCGCTGCAAAGTGCTGCGGCTCATCGCGTGTGAGATGAGTCGCATCATCTCGCATATCGTGTGGCTCGGGACGACGTGCATCGACATCGGCGCGTTCACGCCGTTCCTGTGGACGTTTCAGGAACGCGAGCGAATTTACAATCTGCAGGAAGCGTGGACCGGCGCGCGGCTCACGACGAGCTTGACGCGGATCGGCGGCATGATGGCCGATATACCGGACGGGTTCGAACGTGCGCTGCGGGAGTTTTGCAACACGTTCCCCAAAGTGCTCGACGAAGTCGACAGCCTGCTTACCCGCAACGCGATCTGGTGCGGTCGAACCCAGGGTATCGGGGTGATGAGCGCGGAAGAAGCCATCAACTACGGTCTGTCGGGTCCTATGCTCCGGGCGAGTGGGGTGGCGTACGACCTTCGCAAGGACCGCCCGTACCTCGGGTATGAGACGTACGACTTCGAGGTGCCCGTTGGCGAGCACGGCGACGTGTATGACCGGTATCTGGTTCGATGCGAAGAAATGCGGCAGTCGATCCGTATCCTCCAGCAGGCGTTGGATCGTTTGCCCGATGGGCCCATTAACGTCGACGATCCACGCGTCATCCTCCCGCCGAAGCGCGCCGCCATGACCGACATGGAGTCGATGATCTTCCACTTCAAGCAGGTGATGGAAGGCGTGCCGGCGCCGGTCGGTGAAACGTACGTCGCCGTCGAGAACGGCAAAGGCGAGCTGGGCTACTACTTCGTTTCGGACGGAACGGCCAAGCCCGTGCGGTGGCGCATTCGTCCACCATCGTACATCAACCTGGCCGCCCTGCCGAAGATGGCGGAAGGATCGCTGTTGTCGGACTTGATCGCCGTCAACGCCAGCGTGGACATCGTGATGGGTGAGGTCGATCGATAGGCATGCCGTTACACGACACGAAGGTGTACGAACCGGTGTTCACTGGCACGCGACGGGAGCGGTTGGACGAGATGCTGTCGCGCTATCCGACCAAGCGGGCGGCCTTGCTTCCGGCGCTGTGGATCGTGCAGGAGACGCGCGGGTGGGTCTCGGACGAGGCCGTGGCCGAGGTCGCGAACGAACTGGAGCTCACGGCGGCATACGTCAAGGGGGTCGTGACATTCTACACGATGTACCACCAGCACCCGGTGGGGAAGTACTTCATTCAGGTGTGCACCACCACGCCCTGCAACATCTGCGGGGCGGAAGGAGTCGTGGACGCCTTGCTCGAGCACACGGGCTGCGGTGAGCTGGGCGCAACCTCTCCCGACGGCCGGTTCACGGTCATCGAAGTCGAATGTCTCGGCGCCTGCGGTTTCGCGACACCCGTGTTGATCAACGACGAGTTCCTCGAAACGGTCACGCCGGAGCGAGTCCCCGAGATCCTCGAGCGGCTGGGCTGACATGGGATATCCGCACGCGCCGCATCCTAAGGAGACCGTGGTCCTCAGCAAGTACTTCGGGGAGCCCGAGGCAAGGACCTATGCTGGATGGGTGGCACGGGGTGGGTACCAGGGGCTCGAGCAGGTGATCGGGATGGATCGGGGGGCGATCATCGACCTCGTGAAAGCCTCGGGGCTTCGGGGGCGGGGCGGCGCGGGCTTCCCGGCAGGACTCAAGTGGTCGTTCATGCCGACGGAAAAGCGCAAGCCGCATTACCTCTGCTGCAACGCGGACGAGTCCGAGCCGGGCACGTTCAAGGATCGCGAGATCATGCGGTGGACACCCCATCAGCTGATCGAGGGATGCGCCATCGCGGCCTACGCGATCCAGGCCGACGTTACCTACATCTACATACGCGGCGAGTTCACCGACGCGTACGCGATCATGGAACGAGCCCTCGCGGAGGCGTACGAGCACGGAGTGCTCGGCCCGAAGGCGAAGGGACCGCTCAGGGACATGCAGATGTACCTCCATCGCGGAGCGGGCGCTTACATCTGCGGTGAAGAGACGGCGCTGATGAACTCGATCGAAGGCCGCCGGGGAAATCCGCGGATCAAGCCGCCGTTCCCGGCCGCGGCGGGTGTATTCGGCATGCCGACGACCGTCAACAACGTTGAGACCCTGGCCGCGGTGCCGCACATCATCCTCCGCGGGGCCGACTGGTACAAGGGACTATGTCGGTCCAACCCCAGGAGCACGGGCACCAAGCTGCTGAGTGTTTGCGGGCATGTTCGACGACCTGGGAACTACGAGGTCGAGATGGGATTCCCGCTCAAGGATCTGCTCTATGATCTGTGCGGCGGCATGCGCGCTGGGCACGAACTCAAGGCGGTGATCCCGGGAGGGTCGTCCGTCCCGATGCTCTCCCGTGACGAAGCGGAGGCGTGCCTCCTGGATTACGAGGGGGTTGTCGAACAGGGGTCGATGTTGGGTTCGGGAGGCGTCATCGTCTTCGACGACTCAGTCGACATTGTGTATCAGGTGATGCGCCTGGCGCGGTTCTATGCTCACGAATCGTGCGCCCAATGCACGCAGTGTCGTGAAGGTACCGCGTGGACCGTGCGGATTCTGCAGCGGATTCTCGCGGGGGAAGGGGAAACGCGCGATCTGGATCTCCTCCTCGACGTGGCCGACAACATGACGGGGAAGACGATTTGCGTGCTGAGCGACTCGTGCGCGGCGCCCGTGGTGAGCGGGATCAAGAAGTTTCGATCTGAGTTCGAGGCTTATCTTCACGGCGCGCGACGCCCGGCTGTGGCGGTTGGGTGATGTCGCCAGAGCTCGTCACACTCACGATCGAGGGCGTCCAGGTCAGCGTCCCCAAGGGCACGACGATCCTCGAGGCAGCGAAGCAAGCGGGCGTGTTAATTCCGCACTACTGCTATCACCCGGGACTGCCGGTCGCCGGCGTGTGTCGCATGTGCTTGGTGGAGGTCGAGGGCGCGCCGAAACTGCAGATCGGGTGCTCGGCGACGGTTGTCGCCGGACAGGTGGTGCACGTCCAGTCCGACGAGGCGCGCAAAGCTCGCCAAGGTGTGTTGGAGTTCCTGCTGATCAACCATCCGCTGGACTGTCCGATCTGCGATCAGGCGGGAGAGTGCGAGCTCCAGGACTATGTCTTCCAGGAAGGCCGCGCGCGCACGAGGTACACACCGACCTTCGCCAAGCGCTTCAATCCGGTCGAGGATTTCGGTCCCGATATCCTCTACGTCGCGAACCGCTGCATCCTGTGCACGCGATGCGTGCGATTCATGGAGCACGTGGCTGACGAACCGGTCCTCAATGTGAGTGAGCGCGGCGATCGCGCGTTCATCGGCATCCACCCAGGTCGGGAACTCGACCATGCGTGGGCGGGCAACGTGGTGGATCTCTGCCCGGTCGGCTCGCTGCTGTCGAAGGAAACGCTCCACAGTGCGCGCGCCTGGGAGCTCGATAAGTCCGCGGGCATCTGCACGGGGTGCTCGCAGGGCTGCAACGTCCATCTCGACACCCGAAATAACGTCGTCGTGCGGCTGCGGCCACGGGTAAACGCCGCCGTGAACCGATTCTACATGTGCGACCACGGCCGCCACGAATACCGATGGCTGAACCGCGGCGACCGCGTGGAGGCGCCCCTGGTGGGCGGCGTGGCACCCCTCGCGGCCACCGACTGGGATCATGCGCTCGCGCGCGCCGCCGAATTGCTGCGCGGTGTCAGCGGACCGCTCGTGGGCGTGGCGTCGCCGGGTGCTTCCACGGAGGCGCTCTTCTTGCTCAAGCGGTTGCTGGACGCGAAGGGGGGCCGTGGCGTGTTCGCGGTGCGACGGGAGGCCGGCGAACGGTCCCTCGCGGGTGTTCCCAATCTGGCGCTCCGGGAGGAACGGGCACCCAATGCGACCGCCGCCCGGATGCTCGAGTTTGAGGAAGTCGAGAGCGTGGAAGCCGCCCTGCGCGGCGCCGCGGCCGTGGTGGTGCTCGACGACCAGCTTCACGGTGTGGAGGCGATCGGCGCTGGCGCGGTCATATACCTCGGTACGACCCTGCCGGCGGCCGCCCGGGAGGCGAGCATCGTTCTCCCAATCACCAACGTCGCCGAAGAGGACGGCACGTTCGTGAATCGAGATGGGCGAGTGCAGCGCTATCAGCAGGCGAAATCGGGGCCGGGGATGGCCCGTCCGGCGTGGTGGGTACTCGCCGAGTTGCTGCGGGAGATGGGGTTGGGCGAGGGGTTCGCTGGTGCGGCCGAGGTGTTTGCGGCGCTGGCGGACGGCGAGTCGTCCTTCGACGGTCTAAGCTATCCGAGCCTCGGGTTCGTGGGCCGCGCCGTGTCGGGCGAGGTGGAGATGGCCCGATGACGCCGGAGCTCAAGGGATTTCTGCTCGTCGCGGGCATCAAAATCACCGCCGTGTTCACGGCGCTCATGATCGGCGTGATGTTCACGACCTGGCTCGAGCGGCGGGTGAGTGCGTGGTTCCAGTACCGCCTCGGCCCGAATCGAGTGGGACCGCAGGGCCTGCTTCAGCCGGTGGCCGACGGAGTGAAGAACTTCGCCAAGGAGGAGACCCTGCCGGACTCGGTCGACCGGCCGCTGTTCCTGCTGGCTCCCGCCATGACGTTCGTGCCCGCCATGTTGCTGTTCTGCGTGATCCCGTTCGGTGCGCCGCTCCCCGTCGCGTTCGACTTCAGCGTGCCGCTTCTCGGACGCTTCGTCTTCGATGGTGTCACCCCCTTGATGATCGCCAATCTGCCGGTGGGGTTCCTCTTCATCCTGGCGATATCGAGTCTCGGTGTGTACGGCATCGTGTTGGCCGGGTGGTCGTCGAACAACAAGTACTCCCTCTTGGGCGGAATGCGCGCCAGTGCGCAGATGGTGAGCTACGAGATCGCGCTCGGCATGAGTCTCATCACGGTCATGGTCGTGGCCGGAAACGTCACGCTCATGGAGATCGTTACCGTGCAGCAGGAGGCGCTGTGGCTGGTGTTCCCGCTGACCTTCGGCTTCGTGCTGTTTGCGATCTCGGCGCTCGCCGAAACCAACCGGCTGCCCTTCGACCTCCCGGAAACCGAGTCCGAGCTGGTGGCGGGTTATCACACCGAGTACAGCGCCATGCGGTTCTCGATGTTCTTTATTGGGGAATATGGCGCCATCATCACGATGTCGGCGCTGATGGCCACGTTCTTCTTCGGGGGGTGGGACATCCCGTTCACGACGTGGGATGACGTGCGCCTCGAGGGTGGGGTGGTGGTTGCCGGGACGCCCTCTGCGCTCAAGTCGGTGCTGACCCACGGTGTCTTCTTGCTCAAGACGTTCTTCTTCGTGTTCTGGTACGTCTGGGTGCGATGGACCTTGCCACGGTTCCGGTTCGACCAGCTCATGGCGTTAGGGTGGAAGATTCTCTTGCCGATGGCGCTGGCCTACATCCTGGTCATCGCGGCCACCGTGTGGGCGGTGATCGGCGAGAGCCCGGCGATCTCGCCCCAGCAGGGATGGGTCATGTTCGGGGTCAACGTGGTCGTGCTCGTGCTGGTGTTCGGTGTACTGGACCGCGGCAGGTTGGTGCGCGGGCCGGGTGCGAGGCTCCATCGCGTGGGGGGGACCAGTGGCCATTAGCGTCAAAGTGATGAAACGCCCGGAGCGGGAGATGAGCTATCTCCGCGCCGCGTTGAGCGGCATGGCGTTGACGTTCCGCCACCTGTTGCGGCCCAAGGTCACCATGCAGTACCCCGAAGAGCGGTCCACGGACACGTGGGAGATCGCGCCGCGGTGGCGGGGCACGCATCGGATGCTTACCGACGAGCGGGGGCGGGCAAAGTGCGTGGCGTGCGGGCTGTGTCCGCAGATCTGTCCGGCCAACTGCATCAAGCTGGTGCCGGGCGAGGACGAGCAGGGGTTCCGCTATCCGCTCATCTACGAGATTGACGAGTTTCGTTGCGTGTTCTGCGGGTACTGTCAGGAGGTATGTCCCGAGGAGGCGATTCACGTGGGCGTCCATTACGAGAACGCCGAGTACGATCGAGGGCGCTTCGTGTACGATCTCGAGCGCTTGTGTGCCCAGACGCACCCGGTGTCGTCGCTGTGGGATCCTTCGGATCCGCGGGGTGAGTGACGCATGATGGCCTTCGTGTTCTGGCAGTTCGCGGCGCTCGCGATCGTCGCCGCGTTGCTCTGCATCACCAGGAAGAACCCGGTCGCGAGCGCCCTGTGGCTGGTCGTGACGCTCTTTGCGATTGCCGGGCTGTTCGTGCTCCTGGACGCCCACTTTCTGGCGGCCCTGCAGGTCTTGGTGTACGCGGGTGCGATCATGGTGCTCTTCCTCTTCGTCATCATGCTGTTGAACCTCGGGCGCGAGCGTGCGACGGACATCATCGGGTGGGGCGGGCGCGTGGCGACGCTGGCGGTGGCGGGCTTGCTGGTGACGCAGCTCTGGATGGTGCGTGGCGCGGCCCCGCCACCTGAGTTGACGCTGCCGACCGGCGCGTTAGCGGACGCGACGCGGACGCTGGGAGCCGTGGCGATGATCAGCGAACCGCTGTTCCGCGACTACCTATTGCCGTTCGAATTGACCTCGCTGCTGCTGCTGGCGGCGATCGTCGGCGCCGTCGTCCTGGCCAAGCGGAAGGTATAGCCGTGCTGACCGAATCGTTGGTCGTGTCGGCGATCCTGTTCGGGATCGGAGTCTTCGGTGTGCTGGTGCGCCGGAACGCGATCGTGATCTTCATGTGCATCGAAGTGATGTTGAACGCGGTCAACCTCTCGTTCGTGGCGCTGGCCCAGCAACTCGGCCGCGATGGGCAGGTCGTGGTCTTCTTCGTGATGGCGGTCGCGGCCGCGGAGGCCGCGGTGGGGCTGGCGATCATGATCGCGATCTATCGACACAGGGCGTCGGTCAACGTGAATCAGATCAACTTGCTGAAGGGATGACCGTCGTGGCGGTGGAATCGATCTGGCTCGTCGTGCTCGTTCCGTTCCTCGGGTTTCTCGCGAATGGGGCGCTGAGCTTCACTCGGCCGACTGCCACCCGGCTGATCGGCGGCGTGGGTGTCGGTGCAACGGCGCTGTCGTTCCTGCTGACGCTGGGGGTGGTTGCCGCGTTCGACCCCGCCGGTCATGAACCGGTAGTCGTGACGCTGTGGACGTGGATGGGGGTGGGGCGCCTCTCGGTGGATCTGGCGTTCCAGGTAGATCAGCTGGCGATCGTGATGCTCCTGGTGGTCACGGGCGTGGGGACTCTGATCCACATCTTCAGCGTCGGGTACATGCGCGAGGATCCCGGGTATGCGCGGTACTTCGCGTACCTCAACCTCTTCGTCGGCTTCATGCTGATTCTCGTGCTGGGTGCGAGTTTCCCGGTGATGTTTGTGGGGTGGGAGGGGGTAGGACTCTGCAGCTACCTACTCATCGGGTTCTGGTTCTCGGACAAGGCCAACGCGGACGCCGGTAAGAAGGCGTTCCTCATGAACCGGATCGGCGACTTCGGGTTCCTGGTCGCCATGTTCCTCATTTATCAGGCGACCGGCTCGCTCAGCTTTGTCCGCGTGTTCGAGGCGGCGCCGCAGGCCTTCGTCGCGGGCGGCAGGCTGATCACACTCGTCACGCTGGCGTTGTTCTTGGGGTGTACCGGAAAGTCCGCGCAGATCCCGCTGTACACGTGGCTGCCGGACGCGATGGCGGGCCCCACCCCCGTGTCGGCGTTGATTCACGCGGCGACCATGGTGACGGCGGGCGTCTATCTCGTCGCGCGCACCAACGTCCTGTTCGCCATGGCGCCGGTGTCCTCGTTCGTCGTGGCGGGCATCGGGGCGGCCACCGCGCTGTTTGCCGCGACCATCGCGCTCAAACAGTGGGACATCAAGAAGGTGCTGGCATACTCCACCGTGTCGCAGCTTGGATACATGTTTCTTGGTGTCGGCGTGGGCGCGTATGCCGCGGGCGTCTTCCATCTCGTGACGCATGCCTTCTTCAAGGCGCTGCTGTTTCTCGGCGCGGGCAGCGTCATCCACGCGCTGCACCACGCCTATCACCACACCGATGCGGCTGCCGATCCCCAGGACCTGCGCAACATGGGCGGCCTGCGACGCGCCATGCCGTGGACCGCGGCGGTCATGTGGATCGCAACCCTCGCGATCGCGGGGATCCCCGGGTTCTCCGGGTTTTTCTCGAAGGACGAGATTCTCGCCTCCACGTTCGCTCGTGGTCACGAGGCGGGTGCATTCTACGTCCTCTGGGGCGCCGGGGCGCTGGCCGCGCTTCTGACGGCGTTCTACATGACCCGCATGATGCTGTACGCCTTCCACGGACCCAACCGCACGGGCGAGGCGGAAGGCGCGCGCGTGCACGAAGCGCCATGGGTGATGACGGGTCCGCTCGTCGTGTTGGCACTGGGCAGCCTGACCGCGGGTGCGCTCAATCTGCCGGCGATCCTGCCGGGTGCGGGATGGCTACACCACTGGCTCGAGCCGGTGACCGAGCTCGGCGCCCAATATGTGCCCGAGGCCCATCTCGCGGCGGCGACGGAATGGACGCTGTTGGCGTTCGCCACGCTGATCGCCCTCGCGGGAATCGTCGGCGCGGTGGTGTTCCTCAAGCCCGCGCGACTGGTGCGGGCCGCGGACGCCGTGCCGGAGGTGGGCCTCCAGCGGCTCCTGTTGCGCAAGTGGTACGTCGACGAGCTCTACGACGCGACCGTGGTGCGACCGCTCGTCTGGCTGTCCGATCGGGTATTCTGGCGGTTCGTCGATCAGGGCGTCATCGACGGAGCCGGCGTGAACGGATCCGCGTCGATCGCGAGGGCGGTTGGGTGGATTGGTGCACGGTTCCAAACGGGGCAGCTCGGCACGTACGTCTTCGTGTTCGTGATCGGCGCATGGTTGATCCTGCGGGCGGTGGTGAGGTAGCGTGTGAACTACGGACACTGGGTACTGGACCTGCTGCTGGGCTTCCCACTCGTGGTGGGGCTGCTGATTCTCGTCCGTCCGGTCCGCGAGGCGCGGTGGATCGCGCTCGGCGGAACCATCGTCGAGTTCTTGATCTCTGTACCGCTCTGGTGGGAGTTCGACGCGAGTTCGGCCGCGATGCAGTTCGAGCAGGTGCACGCCTGGATCCCGGCGTGGGGAATCGCGTATCGGGTCGGCATCGATGGGATCTCGTTGTTCATGGTGTTGCTCACCACCTTGACCATGCCGTTGGCCACGCTGGGCAGCTTCAACTACATCAAGGAACGGGAGCGCGCCTACTACGCACTCTTGCTCGTACTCACGACGGGCATGCTTGGTGTGTTCGTGGCGCTCGACATGTTCTTGTTCTATGTGTTCTGGGAGATCATGCTGATCCCGATGTATTTCATCATCGGGGTGTGGGGTGGAGAACGACGGCTCTACGCGGCGATCAAGTTCTTCGTGTACACGTTCGTCGGATCGCTGCTGATGCTGGTCGCGATCCTGACCATCTATGCGAAGGTGAGCGCCGCAACGGGCGTGTCGTCCTTTGCCTACGAGCACTTCCTCGCCAACGTCGGCGTCGTCGAGGCGTGGGCGTTCTGGCTGTTCGGGGCGTTCTTCCTGGCGTTCGCCATCAAGGTGCCGATGTTCCCGTTCCACACCTGGCTGCCGGACGCGCACGTCGAAGCTCCGACGGCGGGGTCGGTGATCCTCGCCGGGATCCTGCTCAAGATGGGGACCTACGGGTTCCTGCGCTTCGCCGTGCCGTTCTTTCCGCAGGTGGCGTTCGATCCGACCGTCGTCACGATCGTGGTCGGTCTCGCGCTGGTGGGGATTATCTACGGTGCGCTCGTGGCGATGGTGCAGCCCGACTTCAAGAAGCTCATCGCGTACTCCTCGATCAGTCACTTGGGATTCGTGATGCTGGGCATCTGGGCGCTGACGGCGCAGAGCGTGTCTGGGGCTCTCATCATCATGATCAACCATGGAATCTCGACGGGCGCCCTGTTCTTCCTGGCGGGTATGTTGTACGAGAGGCGTCACTCGCGGGCTATCGCGGATTTCGGGGGCATTGCGCGCGTGGTCCCGGCGCTGGCCGCGGTGCTGACCCTGGTCTCGCTCTCCTCCATCGGCCTGCCCGGCACGAACGGATTCGTCGGTGAGTTTCTCGTGTTGCTCGGTTCGTTCGGACGCTACCCCTGGGCCACGGCCGCCGCCGCCTCGGGGGTGATCTTCGCTGCGGCGTACTTGTTGTGGGCCTTGCAGCGGATCATCTACAACCCGCTGAGTTCCGAGGCCAACGCCAAGCTGCCGGACCTGTCGGGCCGCGAGCTGGCCGTTCTGGCACCGCTCGTCGCCGTGATCCTCTGGATGGGGTTGTACCCGGGACCCGTGCTGAAGCGCATCGAGTCTTCCGCCGCCGCGCTCGTGGAGCAAGTGGAAAGCTACGCGCCCGCGCCGGGGATGCCGGCACGGACGGCGGAGGCACCCGACCATGCCGATTGATCTGGCGCAGCCGGGCGGCCTGACGTTCGCGGCATTGCCGGAGTTGGTGCTGGCGGGCTGGGCCATGGTGCTGATGCTGGTGACGGCATGGCGGCACCAAACGGCCGGGGACGTCCGCTTCGCCGGGTACGTCGCCCTGCTCGGTTTGGTGAGCGCGCTCGGCGTCGAAGCATGGTTCTGGACCTCCGGAGTGCACGCGAACGGGCTAGCGCACATGATCGCGCTCGATCCGTTTCGGTACGCCACGGCTTGCGTGTTTCTGATCGGCGGGATTCTCACGGTACTGCTTTCCCTGGGCTATCTCGAACGTGAAGGCATCGGCGTGCCTGAGTACTACCTCCTCGTGCTCCTGGCGGTGCTCGGGATGATGTTCATGAGCGCCGGCACCGATCTGATCGTCGTGTTCCTGGGTTTGGAGTTGATGTCGATTGCGGTCTATGTGCTGGCCGGCATCAATCGCCGCAGCGTCTTCGCGGCCGAGGCCGCGCTGAAATACTTCCTGCTCGGTGCGTTCGCGTCCGCGTTCTTCCTGTATGGGATCGCGCTGATCTACGGAGCGACGGGAAGCACCAATATCCAGCGTGTCTATCTCGAAATCGCGACGCTCGGACTCGAGCACAGCACGCTGCTGCTGCTGGGCACGGGTCTATTGCTGATCGGGTTCGGATTCAAGGTGGCGGCGGTGCCGTTCCACATGTGGGCGCCGGACGTGTACGACGGATCGCCGACGCCGGTGACCGCCTTCATGGCAGCCGCCGTGAAGGCGGCGGGTTTCGCGGCGCTCGTGCGATTGCTCATCATGGGGTTGGGACCGCTCGAGGTGACGTGGTCGGCGCTGCTGGCCGTCCTCGCCGGCATCACCATGGTCGTCGGGAACCTGATCGCCCTGTCGCAGCGCCAGCTGAAACGCATGCTGGCATACTCGTCGGTGGGGCACGCCGGCTACGTCCTCGTCGCGCTGGTGAGCGGCACCGAGCTTGGTGTTGCAGCCTATTTGTTCTATATCCTCGTGTACACTCTGATGACGGTGGGTGCCTTCGCCGTGTTGGCGGCGGTCGGTCGTGACGGCGAACGGGACGTGCTCGTTGACGACATGAGCGGATTGAGTCGCGAGCGACCCTGGTTGGCGGCTGCGATGACCGTGTTCATGCTCTCGCTGCTCGGGTTCCCCGGCACCGGCGGGTTCATCGGGAAGTGGTACATCCTCTCGGCTGCGGTCGACGGGAACAATCTCGGACTGGCGGTGATCCTCGTCGGGGCGAGTGTCGTGTCGGCTGGATACTACCTGCCGGTGATCATGGCGATGTACATGAAGCCCCTCATCGCCGAGGGGGCGCACGACCACGCCGGGGTCCGGGGCCCGGTTCGGATGGTCGTGGCCGTCACGGCCATCCTCCTCCTGGTATTGGGCGTCTGGCCCAATCGTGTGATGGATGCGGCAGCGAGCGGGGCGAATCAAATGCGCCCCACCGTGATCATCGCCGAGTTGACCGACTGAGTTCCGTGCACGTTCCCTCCGTCATCTTTCGCGAGTACGACATCCGTGGTGTCGTCGATCGCGAGCTGACGCCGGACGTCGCCCACGGTATCGGCCGCGCCGTGGCAACTCGCACCGCCCGCGCAATGGATCGTGCGCCGCGGCTGGTCGTTGGACGCGACAACCGACCGTCGGGCGAGCGGCTCGCGCGCGCGGTGCGCGACGGCATTGCCCTCACGGGCGCCACGGCGATCGACATCGGAACGGTGCCGACGCCCGCCCTGTATCTCGCGCTGCACGAACTGGACGTCGACGGCGGCATCCAGGTGACCGGCTCCCACAATCCCCCGGAGTTCAACGGGTTCAAGATGGTCGCCTTGGGGGAGACGCTGCACGGACCGGCTATTCAGGAGCTGCGGGCCATGATCGAGCGGGACGATACGGTCCAGGGCAACGGCTCGTTGGCGGTCAACGACTCGATGCTCGACAGGTATGTGGACGCGATCACGCAGCGAAACGGTCCGTTGGCCCGCCCGATCAAGGTCGTCGTTGACTGCGGGAACGGTGTGACCAGCCTGGTGGCGGAGCGCACGCTGAGGGGGATCGGTGCCGAGGTGGTCCCGCTGTTCTGCGAATCGGACGGGACGTTCCCCAACCACCACCCCGACCCAACCGTCCTCAAGAACCTGCGGGATCTCCAGGAGCGGGTCCGGGGGGTCGACGCGGAGCTCGGGATAGCATTCGATGGCGACGGCGACCGCATCGGCGCCGTGGATGAGAACGGCACGGTCGTCTACGGGGATCAGCTGCTGGTACTCCTGGGACGGCACTTAGCGGAGCACGCCGGCCCGGGACATCCGGTGATCTTCGATGTGAAATGCTCCATGGTGCTGGAGGAGGGCCTGCGCCGCGTGGGCCTGCGCCCGGAGATGTGGAAGACCGGGCACTCCTTGATCAAGGCCCGGATGAAGGAACTGCACGCGCCGCTCGCTGGTGAGATGAGCGGGCACATGTTCTTCGGCGGCGACTACTACGGCTTTGACGACGCCCTGTTTGCCGCGGCACGGCTCCTGACGTTCCTCGGGGGCCGTCCGGGACCGTTGTCGGTGCTGTTGGCGGACCTGCCGCAGACGTATACCACGCCGGAGCTTCGGGTGGACTGTTCCGAAGCCGAGAAGTTCACGATCGTGGCGCGGGCTGCCGAGCACTTTGGCCGCAAGTACGCGACCGTCACGATTGACGGCGTGCGGATCGTCTTCGCCAACGGGTGGGGACTGCTGCGGGCGTCGAACACGCAACCGGCGCTCGTGCTCCGATTCGAAGCGACGAGCGAGGCCGACCTCGCCCGGTACCGCGGCGAAGTCGAGGACTGGCTCAGAGCACAGGGGGTCTCGCCAGGGGGCGCATGAGCCTCCGTCGGTCGCTCCAGTTCGGCGTCCTCGGCGTCATTCTCGCGCTCATCGTCGGACGCTGGTTGGCGGTTGGGTACGCGGACGCGTCCTGGGCCGCGTCGGTCGGGGCCAGCGCCACCCACCAGTGGATCTGGACCCTCCGGTCGAAACTGGCCGTGTTCGCGTTCGCGACAGCCAGTGCGTGGTGCGTCGGGAATCTCTACCTCGTGTATCGGTCGATCGGCGCCGTCCACGTGCCGCGGCAGGTCGGAAACATCGAGATTCTCGAAGCGGTCCCGCGCGCCTACTTGCTCGCGGGGGCCGTGGGGCTCGGGCTCGTGCTAGCGATCGTGATCGCACACGATGCCGACAGCTGGTGGGCCGCCAGGGCGCTCAGCGGATCGCCGGTGACGTTGAACCTGCGCGACCCGCTCCTCGGTCACGACGCTTCCTACTATCTGTTCCGCCTGCCATGGCAACGCACCCTGCACACCTTCGCGACGATGCTCACGGTGGTGATGGTGCTCGTCGTGACGCTACTGTACGTGGCGGTCGGCGCGGTGCGACGCACGAGGAATCGCGTGCGTGTGGTCGGGCTGGCGCGGACGCACCTCGCGGGATTGCTGGCGCTGCTCGCGGCGGTGCTGCTGTGGGGCTATCGCCTGGAGCCGGCGGAGTACGTCGCGGGCGTGCACGGCGTACCGTTCGACGTCGTGTTGACACGCGTCCGCGTGCCGGTGGCGCGACTGCTGAGCGCGCTGGCGGTCGTTGCCGGCCTCTCGTCGCTCCTCTGGATCTGGATTGAACGTGTCGCGCTGACCATCGCGACATGGTCGGTGCTCGTTGGGGCGTCCATCGTCGGACATTACATTGCGCCGGCATTCGCCGCGGCGGTCCGCACGCCCGACGAACTGGCATTCGGCGACGCCGACCGCACGAGGGAGGTGTTCGAAGCGGTGGCCTACGGTGTGCCCCCCAACAGGCTGCCGTTTTCGCCCGCGGACCCAGCCGAGATTGCCAAGGGGCTGGCCGACGGGCCGGTGTGGGACGGGTTTGCGATTACGGTCGCCCTGGGGCGCACGGTGCCGCTCGATTCGTTCGAGCGGATTGGTGATGCGCGTCTCGCGGGCTTTCGTGACCCTGCGGGTCGGTTGCGACCCGTGTACCTCGTGCCTCGCGAGTTCGACCTGGACGCGGCGCAGCGCGACCGCGCGCTCAGTTGGGAAGCCGTACACCGCGGCGCCTTTGCTGCCTGGTCGGGTGTGCTGGCCGTGGCGGGGGATCAGGCTGGCGAGTCGGGAATGCCCCTGTACGTTCCGGACGTCACTCGGCCCGACGCACTCGTACCGGCGGCGACCCCAACCGCATTGCGTGACCCGCGCGTCTGGTTCGCACCAGGCCTGCGCGACTTCGCCATTGTCGGCGAGGAACCGGCCGGCGGTATTCCAGTCGGAGGAATTCTGGGTCGCCTTGCGTTCGCGTGGGTGTTGCAGAGCGCCAAGGTGCTGTCGCCGGCGGACGTGCCCTCGGGAGCGTGGCTCCTGTGGGAGCGGGACGCCACGCGGCGCTTGGAACGCTTCGCCCCGTTCGCCCGGTTTGGATTAGCGTATCCGACGGTGGTCGATGGTCGGCTGTACTGGGTCGCGTCCGGGTACGTGGCTGCGAGGGGGTTTCCGGGCACCAGACAAGTGGAATGGCGTGGCGATCGCATGCGGTACCTCCGCGCCGGCCTCGTCGGTGTGATCGAGGCCGCGACCGGCGCGACCAACGTGTACGTGCTGCGGGGGTCGGATCCGCTGACGCATGCTTGGGCGCTCTTGGTTCCGGAGATCCTCGAGCCGGCAGACGGCATGCCCACACCACTGCGCGATCAACTGCGATATCCCGCTGAACTGCTCACGGTCCAGCGTGGCCTGCTTACCAGGGAGCGCCCCGGATCGCAACCCAACGCGGCCGACCCCACGACCCTCAGGGAAATCGGACGCGCCGATGCGCCGATGTGGTGGGTTGGGCCCCTGCCCACGGATACGGTCCCGCGTCTCCGGCGGCTCTCGGTCGTGGACGCGGGTGCGGACGGCATCGCGGTCCTATTCTTGGATGGAACCGTCCGCGACGGTGGGCCGGTCCTGGACGTCATCGATCTCGGCATGTGGTCGGGAACACCCGGGCCCACCGAGGCAGCTCGGCGACTAACGGCTGCGGACCCCGATGACATCCAGATCTCCGGTCTCGTGCGATCGGTGCTCACCGACGCTGGCGTCGTGTATTTTCGCAGCCTCTACGAGGCAGCCGCCGATGACGCCGCTCCCGCGCTCGTGGGCGTGAAGGCCTCCTGGAACGGCGTGGAGGCATCCGGGGCGACTCTCCGCGAGGTGGCTGAGCGTTTGGAGCGGTCGCAGCCTGAGGGTGGACGCTCGGCGCGGTGGGACGAAGTGCGGCGCTGGTTCGGACGGCTCGACGCGGCGCGGCGCGCGGGGGACTGGGGGGCGTTCGGCGAGGCCTACGACGCGTTGCGCCAGTTGGTCAACCTACCGGCCGATTCGTTGCCGTGAGACGGTTGCTGCTCTATCGAGGCGCCAGTAGGTTGCACCTCCTGTGACGACATCTCCGGGCACCATCGTGGTCGCGGTGGGTGGCAACGCCCTGGCCCCGCCGGGACGGCGGGCGACCATTCACGAGCAGTTCGCGCACACGCGCGCGTCGCTGCACGCCGTGGTCTTGCTGGCAGAACGGGGCTGGAACATCACCATCGTGCATGGGAACGGACCGCAGGTCGGTGACGAGCTGGAGCGGGCGGAGTTGGCGGCGACACGGGTCGAGCCCCTTCCGCTCGGCGTGCTCGTGGCGGCGACGGCGGGCTGGATCGGCTACATGGTACAGCAGTCGCTGCAGAATGCGCTTGACCTGGCTGGCGTCGATCGCGAGGTGCTCACAGTGATCACGCAGTCCGTGGTGCAGCGGGATGATCCGGCGCTGCGGCAGTCAACCAAGCCGATCGGGCACGAACTGAGTCTTGACGCACGCCGACGATTGGAGGCGGAAGGGCGGGTGGTGGGGCAGGACGGGGCGGGGCGGTGGCGTCGGCTGGCGCCGAGCCCGGTGCCGGTGGACGTGGTGGAAGCAGACGCTGTGCGGCGCCTGGTGGCCGAAGGGAAGATCGTGGTTGCGGCGGGCGGCGGTGGTCCGCCGGTGTATCGGGATGAGCGGCAGGGTTGGGAAGGTGTGGACGCGGTGGTCGACAAGGATCGCGTCGCCGCCGTGCTTGGCGCTCGTCTCGGGGCGGACACGCTGTTGATTCTTACCGATGTGGACGCGGTGTATCGTGACTGGGGTCAGCTCACGGCGCGGCCGCTGCGGCGCATGTCGGTGCGGGAGGCACGTGCGGTGGTGCAGGACGGTGGACTCGGGACGGGCAGCATGCGTCCCAAGGTCGAGGCGGCGATAGAATTCGTCACACAGGGCGGACGACGCGCGACAATTGCGCACCTGGAGCACGGGCTCGACGCGCTGGAGGGACGGACGGGGACAACCATCGTGGAAGGGGAAGGCTCGTGAACCTACATGAATACCAGGCTCGGGCGCTGCTGAAGGCGGCCGGGATACCGGTGCCGGATGGCGATGTGGCGACCACGCCGAATGATGCGGAGGCGATCGCGGCGCGGCTCGGTGGCAGGGTGGCGGTAAAGGCTCAGGTCCATGCTGGCGGGCGCGGCAAGGCCGGTGGGGTGAAGCTGGCGGAGTCCCCGGGGGAAGCGCGCGCACACGCCGAAGCAATTCTCGGTATGCAAATCAAGGGACTGACGGTGCAGAAGGTGCTCGTCGTGCCCGCGGCAGCGATCGAGACGGAGAGCTATGTGGGAGTGATCGTCGACCGCGTATCGCAGTGTCCGCTGGTGATGGTCAGCCCTGCCGGCGGTGTGGACATTGAGGAGGTGGCGGCTAAGACGCCCGAGAAGATCTTCCGACGCGTGGTGGATCCGCGCTACGGCCTCTTGCCCTACGAAGCAATGGCGCTTGGCTTCCGACTCTACGACGACGTGCGCTTGGTACGGCAGGCCGCGGGCATCATGCGTCAGCTGTACGTCGCGTTTCTGCAGGCGGGCGCGTCGCTTGCGGAGATCAATCCCCTGGTGACGACGCCCGAAGGCGAGGTCGTCGCGCTGGATGCGAAGATCGGCGTTGATGACAACGAGCTGGCACGGCGGCCGGCGATCGCCAACCTGCGGGATCTCTCCGCCGAGGATCCGCACGAGGTGGAGGCGCGGGAGGCGGGCCTGTCGTACATCAAGCTGGATGGCAACGTGGGGTGTTGCGTGAACGGGGCCGGTCTGGCGATGGCGACCATGGACCTCGTCAAGTACTACGGCGGTGATCCGGCGAACTTTCTTGACATTGGCGGAAGCAGCAATCCGCAGAAGGTGGTGACGGCGCTGCGCATCATCACCAGCGACCCCAGTGTGAAGAGCATCCTGTTCAACATCTTCGGTGGCATCACGCGGTGCGACGATGTGGCCAACGGCATCGTGGAGGCGACACGTCAGGTCGATCTCGATCGCCCAATGGTCATTCGCCTGACCGGCACCAACGAAGAGGCGGCGGTGCGCATCCTGGAGGATGCCGGGTTCAGCGCATTGACCGACATGGATGAGGCGGTGGAGCGAGCGGTGGCGCTCGCTGGGGAGGCGGCATGAGCATCTTCATCGATCGAGATACGCGATTGGTGGTGCAGGGCATCACCGGTCGGGACGGCGCGTTTCATACGAAGCAGATGCTGGAGTACGGCACTAGTGTCGTGGCTGGTGTCACCCCCGGCAAAGGCGGCCAGCGGTTCGATCAGCGGGTGCCGGTCTTCAACACGGTCGCGGACGCCGTCGAGGAGACGGGGGCGAATACGTCGGTGATCTACGTGCCCGCGCAGTTCGCGGCCGATGCGGTGTACGAGGCCGCCGATGCCGGAGTAGACCTGATCGTGTGCATCACCGAAGGGGTACCGGTGCTCGACATGACCCGAGTCATGCCGTTCTTGCGCGAGGCCAACGTGCGACTCATCGGTCCGAACTGCCCCGGCGTGATCTCACCAGGTCGGGCCAAGGTCGGCATCATTCCCGGTCGTATCTGTCGCGAGGGGAGTATTGGCGTCGTCTCGCGTTCGGGGACGCTGACGTACGAAATCATCCACCAGTTGAGCCGACATGAGTATGGGCAGTCCACGTGTGTCGGCATCGGCGGGGACCCCATCATCGGCACCAACTTCACCGACTGCCTTGCCGCGTTCGAGGCCGACGAGATGACGAGCGCGATCGTCATGATCGGCGAGATCGGGGGAACAGACGAGCAGGAGGCTGCGAAGTTCGTGCGTGAGCACGTGAGCAAACCGGTTGTGGGCTTCATCGCCGGGCAGACGGCGCCGCCCGGGCGTCGCATGGGTCACGCCGGCGCGATCATCTCGGGCTCGTCGGGAACCGCTGCGGAGAAGATCGCGGCCTTCGAGGCGGCCGGCATCAGCGTCATGCGGCGGCCCGCCGATGTCGTGCCGTTGCTACAGGAGCGCACGTAGCGCTCATGAAGCTCGTCGAGCTGCTCGACCGCCAGCGGATCCTGGTTCCGCTCGAGGCTGCGAACCTCGAGGAGGCGGTCGGGGCCCTTGCCCGGACTATCGGCACGGCGAGCGGGCATACGCGCCCACTCGAAGTGGATGCACGCGAACGCGTGGCGACGACAGTGGTGACGGTGGGGTCTGCGTTCCTCGTGCACCTCCGCAGCGCGGACGTCTCGGTACTACAGGCGGCCCTGGGTGTGGCGCCCACACCACTCCCGCGCACGGAGGGTGGGCAACAGACTGGGCGGATCGTCGTACTCCTCGTCGCGCCTCCCCGCGAATCTTCGTTGCGGCTGCGCGCCGCCGGAGCGTTCGGGATCGTCCTGACCAGAGACGAGATGGTGCGCGCGCTGCTGGCGGCGAGGGACGCGGACGACGTCATCACGTCGGCGCTCTGGGCGGGGATCGAGTTGCCGGGCTACCTCACGGTGCGCGATGTGATGGCGCCCCAGCACCTGGCGTTACGGCCCGATTCGACCCTAGGGGAAGCCGCGCAGCTCATGGTTACACACGACATCCCCGCGCTGCCGGTCGTGTCCGAAACAAACGAGGTGCTCGGGGTCGTGACCCATCGAGACCTCCTGCGCCACTTACTCCCGCTGTACGTGAAGCGATTGAACAGTCCGGATTTCCGCAAACACCCCGCGCGGGGGCGGGGCACGGATCCGCACGAAGTTCCGGTGCGGGACGTCATGGATCGCACCGTGCTTTGCGTGTCCGATGATCAGACGCTGGGGGAGATTGCCACCATGATGCTGAATCGCAACGTCGACCGTTTTCCGGTCGTGCGGGACGGCGCATTGGTAGGGTTTCTCACTCGCGGCGACATCGTGCGGCGCTTGTTGGGCCCCTAATCACCGAGATTGCTCATTCAACCAGAAGGCGAAGACACGTGCGAACAACGACTCTTGCGATCATCAAGCCCGACGCCGTGGCGGCGGGCAAGGCCGGAAGAGTGCTGGCACATCTGGAGGCGGCCGCATTCCAAGTGCGGGCCGCTAGGATGGTGCGTCTCTCCGTGGCCGAGGCCGAAGCGTTTTATGGCGTGCACCGCGACCGCCCCTTCTTCCGGTCGCTCGTCACGTTCATGACGTCGGGTCCGTGCATCCCAATGGTGCTCGAGCGTGACGATGCGGTGCCGCACCTGCGCATCGTGATCGGGGCGACGGACCCCGCCGAGGCCGAGCCAGGCACCGTCCGCCGCCTGTTCGCGGAGTCCAAGGAGCGTAATGCAATCCACGCGTCAGACTCGGCGGAAACCGCCGCGCGCGAGGTCACGTTCTTCTTCCCCGACGGCGAGTTGGCCAGGCTGTGGGGAACCGGGTCTGATTGACCCAAGTCGCAGTCGCGGCTACTGTTAACGGCTATGCTATTTGTGGATCTCGGCGAGGTCCGGCGGGGACCGGTTGCCGTCGGCGTTCAGGTCGAGCCCCCGGATCAGGTGTTCGCCGACATCGAGTACGCGATTAGCGCGCCGGTCGTGCTGCGCGGACGCCTCTCAGAGAGCGGGCGCGACGAGTACTATTTCACGGGTCGCCTCACTACTCAGGTGATCGTGCCCTGCCGGCGCTGTCTGAGGGAGGTGCCAACCGGCATCGATGCCGAGCTGGGGGCGCTGTTCACTGAGGAGGACTCCGACGACCCAGCAGCGTATCCGCTGGTGAAGGAGGATGGAGCGCTGGATCTGCGAGCCATGGTTCGCGAGACCCTGCTCCTGCACATGCCGGAGTACGCGCTGTGCCGCGACGACTGCAAAGGGCTGTGTGCGCGGTGTGGTGCCGACTGGAACGAGGGCCCATGTGAGTGCCGGTCGGAGCCTGACCTTCGATGGGCCGCGCTCCAGGCGCTGACGGCTCGCACGGACGAGTCAGAGGAGAGTTGAAGGATGGCGGTACCAAAAAGACGGACGTCGAAGACGCGAAAACGCAAGCGCCGCACGCACGACAAGGCGCCGCGCATCGCCCTGCAACCGTGTCCGCGTTGTGGTGACCCGCGGCGACCCCACCGAGTGTGTCCGAGCTGCGGATTCTACGGAGGTGTACAACGCGTCGCGATCGAGGACGAGTAGACTCACGGCGAACAGCCGTGTGAAGCGAACGCCCTAAGTTACTGCGGTAGAATACGTTAAGTGTTGCGTTTTGAGGTGGTGCATCACTTGGAGTTGTCGAGTCCCTCCTCCGGCGCGGCGCTACACGGAGCCCGTGGATGAAACGACCTATCGCCCAGATCACCGGGACCGGACGCTACTGCCCCGCGCGTGTACTGACCAATGCGGACCTGGAGAAATTGGTCGAGACCTCCGACCAGTGGATTCAGGAACGCAGTGGGATCCGGGAGCGGCGGATCAGCGAGGCGCATGAAACGATTGCCTTCATGGCAACCGAAGCCGCCGCGGAGGCCCTTGGAGATGCGGGCATCGGGCCGGAGGAGCTCGATGCGATCATTCTGGCGACCGCGTCACCCGATCGCCTGCTGCCGGCGACCTCCTGCGACCTGCAGGCTTCGCTCGGAGCGTTCAATGCGGCGGCGTTCGATATTGACGCGGCGTGCAGCGGGTTCCTGTACGGTTTGACCGTGGGCGAGGGGCTCATGAGCGCGGGCAACGCGCGCACCGTACTGGTGGTGGGCGCGGAGCGGCTGTCGACGATCGTGAACTATCAGGACCGCTCCACCTGCATCTTGTTCGGGGACGGGGTGGGGGTGGCCGTTCTCCAGCCCGCCGACGATGATGGTCGTGGGTTGTTGTCCACGTACGTGAAGTCGGACGGGCGGCTTGCGGACCTCCTGCACCGACCCTCCGGTGGTTCCGTGCGACCCGTGGACGCCTCCGTCTTGGCCGACCAAAGCCACATGATCCAGATGGCCGGCCGTGAAGTATTCAAGCATGCCGTCCGCTCGATGTCCGATGCGTGTGACCACGCACTGGAACGGGCGGGGCTGACGGCCGACCAGATTGACCTCTTGATTCCGCATCAGGCCAACGTCCGCATCATCGACGCGACCGCGAAGCACGCGGGGATTCCGGCCGACAAGGTGTACATCAATGTCGACCGCTATGGAAATACTTCGGCGGCCTCGATCCCGATCGCGCTGGATGAGTGCGTCCGTGACGGGCGGATCAAGCAAGGTGACATCGTCCTGCTCGTCGCCTTCGGCGCCGGGTTTACGTGGGCCAGTTGTGCCGTGCGATGGTAACATGCGTCCTGCTGTGCCCTGGCCAGGGCGCGCAGCGCGTGGGGATGGGGCGGGACGTTGCCGAACACTTTCCAGCTGCCCGGGAGGTGTTCGAGGCGGTCGATGAGGCACTGGGAGTGTCACTCTCTCGGTTGATGTGGGAGGGACCGGAAGAGGAACTCACACTCACGCACAATGCGCAGCCGGCCATCCTCGCGCATTCGCTGGCGGCGTTCGCCGCGGCGCGAGATGTCCTCGCCCCTCGCCTTGGGGTCGGGCATTCGCTCGGAGAGTACTCCGCGTATGCGGCCGCTGACACGCTCGACCTTGCTGACGCAGCGTGGCTCGTGCGCAAGCGGGGCGAGTTCATGCTCGAAGCAGGACGTGCGCGAGCGGGGACGATGGCGGCGGTAATGGGTTTGACGGCCGAACAAGTGGTCGCGTCCTGTGCCGAGGCGTCGACGCCGGATGAGGTGGTCGTGGCAGCCAACATGAACGCGCCGGGCCAGGTGGTGATCTCCGGTGATCCGCCGGCCGTGGAGCGCGCGTCGCGCCTGTTGGCAGAGGGTGGAGCGCAGCGGGTGCTGCAGCTCAAGGTGAGTGGCGCCTTTCATTCGCCGCTGATGCAGCCGGCACAGGCCCGCCTGCGAGCCGCGCTGGCCGACCTGCCCATGCGACAGGCGCGGTTCCCGGTCATTGCCAACGTCACGGCGGAGCCGACAACGGCCGCCGAAGTCGCTCGCGGCTTGCTCGGAGATCAGGTCACGTCCCCCGTGCGCTGGGTAGAATCCATACAGCGTGCCCGACACGAAGTCGCCAGGGACGTGCCCTTCATCGAGGTCGGCCCGGGCAACGTCCTGTCGGGTCTGTTGCGACGGATTGACCGCGCCGCCATGTCCGTGGCGTTGGGTACGGCGGAGCAGCTGACCGCGTTCTTGGAGCAATACGGATGACGACGTTCGACTTCGCATCGAAAGTGGCGGTGGTGACTGGGGGATCGCGGGGCATTGGCCGCGCGATCGCGCAGGCGCTCGCGGAGGGCGGCGCGCGGGTCGCGCTCGTCTCTCGGGACGAGGAACGTGCCCGCGAGGCGGCGCGGCAGCTTCCCGGTGAGGGACACGCGGGGTTCGCAGCGGATGTCGCCGACGCGGGCGGGGTCAAGCAATTGATCGAGTCCATCGAGGCGACCCTGGGACCCATAGAGATCCTCGTGAACAACGCGGGAGTCACGCGGGATGGTGTCCTCGTGCGGATGGGTGACGCGGATTGGGACGACGTGATGAATACGAACCTCAAGGGCGCGTTCAACACCATTCGAGCGGTGACACGCGGCATGATGAAGCGGCGGTCGGGACGCATCATCAACATCACCAGCGTGGTGGGACTGATCGGCAACCGCGGGCAGGCGAACTACGCAGCGTCCAAGGCCGGCCTGATCGGGTTGACCAAGGCCGTGGCGAAGGAGCTTGCCTCGCGCAACGTGCTGGTCAACGCGGTGGCGCCTGGATTCATCGACACCGACATGACCCAGGAACTCCCCGAAGCGGTGCAGGGGGCGCTGGTGCAAGCCATCCCGCTGGGTCGGCTGGGTTCTAGGGGTGATATCGCGGGCGTTGTGGCCTTTCTCGCCTCCGACCTGGCCAGCTACATTACGGGCCAAGTGATCGTAGTCGACGGCGGCATGGTGATGTAGGCACACTCCCGGACACGAGAGGAACAGATCATGACGGACATGAGCGAACTCGAAGAGAGGGTCAAAGACATCATCGTCGAGGAACTGGGGGTCGAGCGGGACAAGCTTTCCAACGACGCCAGTTTCATGGAGGATCTCGGCGCCGACAGTCTCGATACCGTCGAGCTGGTGATGGCCTTCGAGAAAGAGTTCGACATCGACATACCCGACGAGGACGCCGAGAAGATGCGGACCGTTGGTGATGCGCTGACGTACCTCCACGAAAAGCGCGGAAGCTAGTCCTTGTCGCGGCGGGTCGTAGTCACCGGCCTAGGCCTCATCTCCCCGTTGGGCAACTCGGTCGGGGAGACGTGGAACGGGTTGGTCGAAGGGCAGTCCGGCGCTGGACCCATCCAACGATTCGATCCGGCGGATCTCGACGTGCGCTTCGCCTGCGAGGTCAAGAACTTCGATCCGACGAACCACATGGATCGGAAAGAAGCCAAGCGAGCGGATCTATTCGTGCAGTATGCCATCGCCGCGACCGGGCAGGCCCTGCGGCAGGCGGGGATCGATGGCGCGCTGCCCGACCCAGAACGTTGTGGGGTCATCATTGGCAGCGGAATCGGCGGCATTGGCACCTTCGAGGAACAGTGTCGGCTGTCGATCACGAAGGGCCCGGGACGCGTGTCGCCATTCTTCGTTCCGATGTTCATCCCGGATATGGCGTCGGGGCTGGTGTCGATGCGCTGGGGTGCCAAGGGACCCAACTACTGTACGGTGTCCGCGTGTTCGTCGTCGGCCCATGCGCTGGGCGAGTCGTTCCGATTGGTGCAATCGGGCGCGGCCGACATGATGATCACGGGTGGGGCCGAGGCGGCCGTGACGTTGCTCGCGATGGCCGGCTTTCAGAACATGCGCGCACTGTCGATGCGCAATGACGAACCGGAGCGGGCGTCTCGACCGTTCGACCGCGACCGCGACGGGTTCGTCATGGGTGACGGGGCTGGCATCGTGATCGTGGAGTCGCTGGAGTCGGCGCAGAATCGCGGGGTCACGATCCTCGCCGAGGTACTCGGATACGGGATGAGCGCGGACGCCCACCACATGACGCAACCGGCCCCCGGAGGGGAAGGCGCCCGGCGGGCCATGGCCGCGTGCCTGGCCGATGCGAGAGTGTCGCCGACCGACGTGGGCTACATCAACGCCCACGGCACCTCCACGCCTCATGGTGACGTTGCCGAGGTGAGGGCGGTGCGCCACCAGTTCGGCGCCCACGCCGACAACATCATCATGGGGTCGACCAAGTCGATGACCGGGCACCTGCTCGGGGCCGCCGGCGGCCTCGAATTCTCCGTGTGTGTGATGGTGCTGCAGACCGGCGTGATCCCGCCCACGATCAACCAGGACAACGCGGATCCCGAGTGCGACATCGACTGTGCGCCCAACAAGAAGGTGGAGCGTGAAATCGACGTGGCCCTGTCCAACTCGTTTGGGTTCGGTGGACACAACGTCACGTTGGCGGTGGGCCGGTACCGGGAATGACCTCGCGACTGCCTCTCAGCGATCCGGCGCTCGAGCCGATCGCGGAGAAGGTCGAGGCGGGTGAGCGACTCTCGCGGCACGAGGGCATCGCGCTCTACGAAACCGATGACCTCATTGGCCTCGGCGCGATCGCCGAGCGGGCCAACGCCAGCCGGAACGGGACGCGCGTGTTTTTCTCGGCGAACCAGCACCTGAATCCCACCAACGTCTGTGTGCTGCGCCACGTCTGCGTATTTTGCTCCTTCGCGCGGACGCCCAAGGAGGACGGCGCCTATACCCGCTCGCTCGACGAGGTGTTCGCCGAGGCTGAAACGGCACGGTCGCACCCGACGACCGAGTTTCACATTGTGGGAGGGTTGCACCCGAAGCTCCGGTTATCCTACTACGTCGAGATGATTCGCGGGCTCAAAGCGCGACACCCGCAGGTGCACATCAAGGCGCTGACCGCGGTCGAGATCGCGCACTTGGCGCGGGTGGAACGGATGACGACGGTCGCGGTGCTGCGGGCGCTGAAAGACGCGGGGCTGTCCACGCTGCCTGGGGGCGGCGCCGAGGTGTTCGGCGACGTGGTGCGGGCGACCATCGCCGATCGAAAGCTGGTGGCGGAGGACTGGGTCCGCGTGCACCGCGAGGCACACCAGTTGGGAATCCCCACTAACTGCACGTTGCTCTACGGCCACGTCGAGACCGCGGCGGACCGCATCGATCACTTGAGCATGCTGCGCGACCTGCAGGATGAGACCGGGGGATTCTTGACGTACATCCCCCTCGCCTATCACCCCGATCACAACGAACTGGGACGTACGTTGGGTCGTGAGGGCTCGGCGACGACCGGCTACGAGGACCTGAAGAACATCGCCGTGGGCCGCTTGTTCCTGGACAACGTGCGGCACGTCAAGACGCACTGGCCCATGGTGACGCCCTTCATGTCACAGCTGGCCTTGGCGTTCGGCTCCGATGACGTCGAGGGGACGGTCGTGTACGAGCGGGTGTACCATGATGCCGGGGCCGACACGCCGATGATGTTGTCCTACGGGGACCTCGTGAGGCTCATTCGAGGTGCCGGGAAGGACCCGGTCGAACGCAATTCGCTGTACGAGCCGATCCGCGAGTTCGCGGATGATGACGCGATCTTCACCGCTCCGGTCGCACGCGGCGGAGCGCGTCATGAGGCCGCGGAGCAGTTGGTGCAGCTCGTGGGAACGGGGAGGGCGTGATGCGCGTGGGTCGGATCGGGTACGTCAACTGCTATCCCGTGTATGGCGCGCTCGATCGTGGGATCGTCCCGTTGGACGCGGAGCTCGTCACGGGCACACCGGCCGAGCTGAACGGCCTCCTGTCCGCCGGGGCGCTCGACGTGTCGGTGATCTCGGCGGTCGAGTACGCGCGGGAGTCGGATCGGTTCTTGCTCCTTCCAGATCTGGCCGTGTCGTGCGACGGCCCCGTCCGGAGTGTGGTCCTGTTCGCACGCCGACCAGCGCAGGAACTGCACGAGGCCACGGTGCTCGTATCCGCGGCCTCGCGAACGTCGGTCTACCTGTTGCAACTTTTGGCGATGGACGTGTGGGGCGTATCACCGCGGCTCGTCACCGCGCGCACCGAGGCCGCGGATCTCGCGCAGCTGGAACGGTTGCCGCACGACGCGGTTCTGGTGATCGGCGACGCGGCGCTCGTGCTCGCCGCGCAAGACGGATACCCACACCGCTACGATCTTGGCGCAGCGTGGAAGGAGTGGACGGGGCTCCCGTTCGTATTCGCGGTGTGGGCGGCGCGACGCGAGGTGCAATCCGGGGAGGTCCAGCGGGTGCACCAGGCGCTGTGCCGCTCGCGCGCGTGGGGACTCGCGCACCTGGACGAACTCGTATCGGCGGCGGTGCGGGAAACGGGATTGCCCCGCGCGACCTGCGAGGAGTATTTCGGCGGCCTGGACTATGATTTGTCGTACCGACATGTCGAAGGCCTGACGTCGTTCTTTCGCCGCTTGGCAGCGCGCGGTTTGGTGCGTGACGGTAGCCTGCGCTTTCTGTCTGTGGCATGAAAGCGGGTGTAGACTCGTGGCCAAGGTCTAACAAATGATCCTCCGCACGTCTTCCGAGTTTCAATCCTACGTGTCGCTGTACCGCGACACGCCTCTGCTGGAGCTCGGCGCCATGGCCGACCGCGTGCGCCACGCGTTACATCCCGACGAGATCGTGACGTACATCGTGGATCGCAACATCAACTACACCAACGTGTGCGTCGCCGACTGCAAGTTCTGCGCGTTTTACCGCCGTCCCAAGCACGACGAAGGGTACGTCCTGTCGTTCGAGGAGATCGGAGCCAAGATCGAGGAGGCCAAGCAACTGGGGGCCGTGCAGATCTTGATCCAAGGCGGACACAACCCCTACATCCCATTCGGCTGGTATCTCGAGCTGATGCGGTACGTCAAGCAACACCATCCCATCCACATCCACGGCTTCTCGCCGTCCGAGGTGGATTTCTTTGCCACACGGTTCAGAATGGATGCGCGGGACGTGGTGCGCGAGTTACGCGAAGCCGGATTGGACTCCATTCCGGGCGGTGGCGGTGAGATCCTCGTCCAGGACGTGCGCGATCGGGTGGCGAAAAAGAAGGCGGGCGCCGACCGGTGGCTCGAGATCATGGAGATCGCACACGGACTTGGAATGAAGACCTCGTGCACCATGATGTACGGACTCGGTGAGACCGTCGAGGATCGCATCGAGCATCTGCTCCGGCTGCGGGAAGTGCAGGCCCGTACGGGGGGATTCACGGCGTTCATCGCGTGGCCGCTGCAGCCCGAGCACACCGCCATGGAAGGCACTCCCAAGACGGACGCCGTGACCCATCTTCGCACCGTCGCCGCGGCGCGCGTCATTCTCGACAACATCCCGAACATTCAGGCCTCGTGGGTCACCATGGGACTGAAGGTGGGGCAAGTGGCCCTCCGATTCGGGTGCAACGATTTCGGATCGCTCATGATCGAGGAAAACGTCGTGTCGGCCGCCGGCACCACGCATCGCGCGACGGTGAGCGAGATGCGGCGCCACATTCGTGACGCGGGGTTCACGCCGGCGCGACGGAGACAAGATTATACCATCCTGGAACTCGAGACCGCGGCGTAGACGACATGGCCGATATTCTGATTGTGGCGGGTTCGGAGAGCGATCGCGAACGCGTGGCGTCGGCCTTTGCGGTCCTGGACGACGCCGGTGTGAGCTACGAGTTCGTGGTGTCGTCTGCGCATCGCGATGCGGAGCAGACGGCGGACATCGCCAAGACGGCGCGAGCGAAGGGGTACAAGGTCATCATTGCGGCGGCCGGGCTTGCCGCTGCGCTTCCCGGGGCGGTCGCGGCGCTGACCGACCTGCCGGTGATCGGCCTCCCGCTGGAAGTCGGCCCGTTGCGCGGCGTGGATGCGCTCTACGCCATCGCGCAGCTCCCGCCGGGATGCCCCGTCGGAACGGTGGGCATCGGGAATGCGAAGAACGCGGCCTTGCTCGCGCTGCGCATCCTCGGACGGTAGGGGGACGGTGCCGACCGGGTCTGGAAGACGCTCGGCATCCTCCTGGGCGTAGGCAATGCACACCGCTCGGCGCACTCACGGCTTCACCGAATCGGTGATTCGCGCCATGACGCGCGTCGCCGCACAGCACGATGCCATCAACCTCGCCCAAGGGTTCCCGAACTTCGCCGCGCCGGACGTCATCAAGGAAGCGGCCATCGCCGCGATCCGGGCCGACATCAATCAGTATGCGATCACCTGGGGATCCAAGCGCCTGCGCGAGGCGTTGGCCCGGAAGTACGAGGAGTGGTACGGGTTGGCGGTGAATCCGGAGACGGAGTTGACGGTGACGTGCGGGGGCACCGAAGCCATGGCGTCGGTGATGATGTCGATCGTCGACCCCGGAGATGAAGTGGTCGTACTGGAGCCGTTCTACGAGAACTATGGGCCCGATGCGATCTTGTGCGACGCCACGCCCGTGTTCGTCCCGATGGCGGGAGACGCGTTGGATTTGGATCGCCTCGCCGCGGCGTTCTCGGACCGCACCCGCGCTATCATTCTCAACACGCCCAACAACCCCACGGGGAAGGTGTTCACTCGCGGCGAGCTCGAAGCCATCGCCGCTATGTGTCAGCGGCACGACGCGTACGCGGTCACAGACGAGATTTACGAGCATATCTCCTACGAGGGCGCTCACATTCCGATGGCGACCTTGCCCGGGATGGCCGCGCGGACGATCACGACCAGCGGCGCCTCGAAGACCTTCAGCGTCACGGGGTGGAGGATCGGGTACATCATTGCTCCCGCGGCGGTGACCGATGCGGTTCGCAAGGTGCACGACTTCCTCACGGTGGGAGCGCCCGCGCCGCTACAGGAGGGGATTGCCGTCGGCCTCGACGTGCTGGGACCCGATTACTACCGCGCGCTGGCCGCCCAATATCGCGAACGGCGGCGCATCTGCCACGAGGCGCTGGTGGCCGCCGGCTTCGACTGCCACGCGCCGGCCGGCGCCTACTACATCCTCGCGGATTTCTCGAGTCTCTCCGATCGCCCGGACGACGAGTTCGCTTTGTGGCTCACTCGAGAGATCGGCGTCGCACCGGTGCCGGGGTCGAGTTTCTTCAGCACGCCGAAACTCGGTCGACACTTCGTGCGGTTCGCGTTCTGCAAGACCACCGATATGCTCGCCGAAGCTGCTCGACGACTGATGTCGGTGCGGGGAGCATCCTCACGCTAGCCGGGGCTCGCTCCACTCCTACCGTCCCACGGTCCCACCCCGTATCATCCGCCCCATGAATCACCGGGTTGGAATTGGTTATGACTCCCACGTATTCGACCCGACGCGGCCGTTGCTGCTGGGCGGCGTCGAGATTCCCGGAGCGCCGGGTCTCATGGGGCACTCCGACGGCGACGCGGTCGCTCATGCCCTCATGGACGCCTTGCTGGGCGCCGCGGGGTTGGGTGACATCGGAAGGTTGTTCCCCGACGACGACGAGCAGTACCGCAATGCCGATTCGATGGCCTTGCTTGCCACCGTCGTGGCGCGCCTGAGTGATGCAGGGATGCGCATCAACAATGTCGATGCCACGATCATCGCGGAACGGCCCAAGCTGTCTCCCTACATCACCGGTATGTGCGAGCGCCTGTCTGGCGTGCTCGGGATCCCGATGGAGGCCGTGTCGGTGAAGGCCAAGACCAACGAGGGCATGGATGCCGTGGGAGAGGGCAAAGGTCTGCAGGTAATGGCCGTGGCGTCGGTGCAGGAGCGCTGATCTGCTCGCGGAGTTTCTTTCCGCCGTCGCCATGCTGCCCCCGGGGTCGGTCTATGCCGTGCTGGGTGGACTGGCGGCGGCCGAAAACGTGTTCCCGCCGATACCGGCCGATACCATCATTGGGGTCGGAGCGTTTCTCTGTCACTACGGCCAGCTCGCTCCGCAGGCAGTTTTCGGGGTCGTCTGGATCTCCAACGTGGCGGGTGCCGTCTCCGTGTACACGGCTGGTCGCACGGTTGGGAGGCAGTTCTTCACGGGTCGCGTCGGGCGTCGCCTACTGAACCCCGCCCGCCTGGAGCGCCTCGAAGCGCTGTACCGGCGACATGGAACCTGGGGCATCTTTCTCAGCAGGTTCTTGCCCGGTGTCCGCGCAGTCGTGCCCCCGTTCGCCGGTGTGGCCCGGGTGCCCGTGATGCGTGCGGTGCTGCCGATGGCGTTGGCCTCGGGCCTGTGGTACGGTGCCATCACCCTCGCCGTGGTCACGTTTGCCGGCTCCATCGAGGAGGTGGTCGCGTTCGTCGACCGATCCAACCAGGTGGCCTTGGTCGTCGTCGCCGCCCTGGTCATCGCGGCGTTCGTCGCCCTACTGCGCAGGCGTGCGCGATGACCGAGTCGCCGGCTTTGGACCGCGCCTTCGTGGTCGAAGGGTTCCAAGATCATCTGGCGTTGGAGGCCGGGGACAGTCCCAACACCGTCGAGAGCTACTCGCGGGATATCCGTCGGCTCGCCAGCTTCGCCGACGGCAGAGGGCAGGGGCGGCCGGAGGAGCTTGCGCAGCGGGATATCCGCGACTTCGTGTATCACTTGAAGGACCTCGGGCTCAGTGCTTCGTCGATCAGGCGACAGATCTCGGCCATCCGCACGTACTACAAGTTCCTGGTGACGGAGGGTGTGGTCTCCCGAGACCCGAGCGACGGGCTCGAGTTGCCCAAGCAATGGCGGACCTTGCCGGACGTCCTCACGCGGGCCGAAGTCGAAGGGCTGCTGGGGGCGCCCAACCCGGACGAGGCGATGGCATGGCGCGACCGCGCATTGCTCGAAGTCGCGTACGGGACGGGGGCCCGGGTGTCGGAGCTCATCGGCCTGACGCTTCAGGATATCTATTACGAGGAGGCGGTCATCCGCGTCGTCGGCAAGGGATCGAAGGAGCGGATCGTGCCTATTGGACGTCGGGCGCTCGGCGCAACGGCGCTGTACACCCGCGAAGTCCGCCCGAAGCTCGACCGAGGCGCGACCCGCGATCGACTGTTTCTCAACGCGCGCGGCACGCCCCTCTCGCGGGTAGGGGTCTGGGGTATCATCAAGAAGCATGCGGCCACTGCCCGGTTGCAGAAACGGGTGACGCCGCACACGCTGCGCCACACCTTTGCGACGCATCTGCTCGAAGGGGGGGCTGACCTCCGGGCGGTGCAGGAGATGCTCGGCCACGCCGACTTGGCCACGACACAAATCTACACGCACGTGGATCGCGACTACCTGCGGTCGGTGCACAAGAACTTCCATCCGCGGGGATGACGTCACGAATGATCCTCGTCATCGACAACTACGATTCGTTCGTCTACAACTTGGTGCAGTACCTGGGGGAGCTGGACGCGGACCCGGTCGTCTACCGCAACGATGCCATCACGGTGGCTCAAGCGGTGGCGCTCCGCCCGGAAGGGATCGTGGTGTCGCCGGGGCCCGGGGTGCCCGTCGATGCGGGCATCAGTGTGGATCTCATTCGCGCGGCCGCACCGCGCTGCCCGATTCTCGGGGTGTGCCTCGGACACCAGGCGTTGGGCGAGGCCTTCGGCGCCAGGATCGTCCGGGCGCCGCGACTGATGCACGGGAAGACCTCCGCGGTGCATCACGACGGGAGCGGACTGTTCGCGGATCTTGCCTCCCCCCTCGTGGCGATGCGATACCATTCACTGGTGGTGGATCGCGCGTCGTTGCCGCCGGACCTGGTGGTGAACGCCTGGACCGCCGACCCGAACGTGCCCGAGGAGATCATGGGCATGCGCCACGAGTCGTTGCCGTTGCACGGCGTGCAGTTTCACCCAGAATCCATCGGCACCGGCCACGGCCGTGCGCTGGTGCGTGCGTTCATGGCGGTTGTCCGGGACGGCGCGGCACCAACGGTGTAACATATTGGCTGTGATTGTGTTAGGCCCTTGCAAGTGACACTTCACGTTCTTGGCACGGTCTTTGACGGCGGCACGGTGCGGTATTACCTTTCGCCGTGCGCGTCCTGTGCGTGATTCCCGCCCGTCTCGGGTCTACCCGCTTACCCTCCAAGCCGCTTCGTCTCCTCGCCGGGGAGCCGCTGATTAGCGTTGTGGCTCGACGCGCGCTGGGGTTTGGTCTGTTCGCTCGCGTGGTGGTGGCGACGGACAGCCAGGAGGTCGCGGCCGCCGTCGCCCATCTCCCCGTAGAGGCGGCCCTCACGGCGGTCCATCAATCCGGTACGGACCGCGTCGCGGAGGTCGTGGCTCGGCGCGCGGAAGCGCCGTCGACGTGCGTCATCAACGTTCAGGGCGACGAACCGTTCGTGCGGCGCGATGTGGTCGAGGGCGTCATCGGCTGTCTGCGGGGTGGGGCACAGCTCGCAACGGCCGCGGTGCCGCTGGCGGCGGAGGACCTGACCGCACGCAACAGGGTGAAAGTGGTGGTGGACGGCAAGGGCAACGCGCTCCGTTTCGCGAGGGACCTGCCGGCGTCCGCGGCGTGGTCGTGCGAGGTAACGGTGCTGAGGCATCTGGGCGTGTATGGGTATACTCCGACGGCGTTGGCCCAGTGGGCACGACTCCCGCGCCACCCGCTCGAAATCGCGGACGGGCTGGAGCAGATCCGACCGCTCGGGCACGGCATGACGATGAAAGTCTTCCGCAGCTTTGCGACCGCGTACCACGGTATTGACACCGAGAACGATCTTGTTGAAGCGGAGGCGATGCTCTCGCTTCGGGAAAGGGCCTTGGGATGAGCACCAAGTATATCTTCGTCACCGGCGGCGTTGTGTCATCGTTGGGCAAGGGGATCGCGTCGGCTTCGCTGGGTCGCTTGCTGACCGAACGGGGGTTGCGCGTCACCATCCAGAAGTTCGACCCGTACATCAACGTCGACCCGGGCACGATGTCGCCCTTCCAGCACGGCGAAGTGTACGTGACCGACGATGGGGCCGAGACAGACCTGGACCTCGGGCACTACGAGCGCTTCATCGATCGTTCCCTGGGACAGGTCAACAACGTGACGACGGGTCGGATCTACCAGTCGGTGATCACCAAGGAACGCCGCGGTGATTACCTCGGTGGCACAGTGCAGGTCATTCCGCATATCACCGACGAGATCAAGTCCGCCATCCGCCGATTGGCGCCCGAGCACGACGTAGTCATCACCGAGATCGGGGGGACGGTGGGTGACATCGAGTCCCTGCCGTTCCTCGAGGCCACCCGCCAGTTCCGCCAGGAGGTGGGGCGCGACAACGCCATGTTCGTTCACCTCACCCTGCTCCCCTATATCGCCGCGTCGGGCGAGGTCAAGACCAAGCCGACGCAGCATTCGGTGCGCGAGTTGATGCAGATCGGAATCCAGCCCGACGTGCTGATCTGCCGTAGCGAACACGCCATCACCGAGGAGTTGCGGCGCAAGATCGCCCTGTTCTGCAATGTGGACCCCGCGTGCGTGATCGAGAATCGCGACGCGGCGTCGATCTATGAGGTGCCGCTTCGGTTCCATCAGCAGGGGCTCGATCGGCACGTGTGCGAACGGCTGCGCCTCGACGTGAAGGAGCCCGACCTGCGTCCGTGGTCGGCGATGGTGCAGCGCGTCCTCGAGCCGCGTTCGGCGGTGCGGATTGCCGTGGTTGGGAAATACACGCAGCTGTCGGACGCGTATACCTCGATTCGTGAAGCCCTGATTCATGGCGGGATCGCGAACGAGGCCGGGGTCGAGTTGGAGTGGGTGTCGAGCGACACCCTCCGCGGTCCGGAGGCGGCGAGGGACATTCTGGGACGGTTTGACGGGTTGCTCATCCCGGGCGGGTTTGGCGAGCGCGGCATCGAGGGGAAGATCGAGGCCGTTCGCTGGGCTCGGACAAACGAACTTCCCTTCTTCGGCATTTGTCTCGGCTTGCAAGTGGCCATCATCGAGTTCGCGCGGAACGTCTGTGAGCTTCCCGAGACCAACTCGAGTGAATTCGCCTCCGAGTGTGAGAACCCCGTGATTTCGCTGCTCGACTCGCAGCAGGGCATTCAGGGCATGGGCGGGACGATGCGGTTGGGAGCATACCCGTGCAAGCTGCGTGACGGATCGCGTGCCGCGCAGATCTACGGCCGGAGCGAAGTGAGCGAGCGCCACCGCCATCGGTACGAAGTGAACAACGCATACCGTGATCTGCTGGCGGAGTTCGGCATGCGCTGCTCGGGCCTGTCGCCGGACGGGTCGCTGGTCGAGATGATCGAGTTGCCGGATCATCCGTGGTTCATCGGCTGCCAGTTCCATCCGGAGTTTCGTTCTCGACCGATGAGCCCGCATCCGCTGTTCGCCAGCTTCGTGGGCGCGGCGAAGCGGCACGGGGAGGCGCGGCGACCGCGCACGATGCCGCTCAAGTCCGAAGCGGTCGCATGACGTTCCGGTGGACACCCGGACCGGTCCTCGTGGCGGGCCCCTGTGTTCTCGAGGACGACGATACGAACTTCGCGGTCGCCCGGAGTTTGGCGGTGCTCGCCGTCGAGACGGGATGGCTGGTCGTCTACAAGGCCAGCTTCGACAAGGCCAATCGATCCCGCCCGAATGCGCCGCGGGGTCCAGGCCTGGTTCGAGGCCTCCAGATGCTGCGCCAGATTCGCGACGACGTGGGGTTGCCGGTTCTCACCGACGTGCACGAAGTGCACCAGGTCGCGACGGCCGCCGCCGTCGTCGATGCGCTTCAGGTTCCGGCGCTGCTCGCCCGACAGTCCGATCTCCTTGCGGCCGTCGGCGCTTCCGGGTGCGCGGTCAACTTGAAAAAGGGGCAGTGGATGGCCCCCGAGGAGATGGCTGGGGCGGTCGACAAAGTTCGGCGCGCCGGCGCCGCTGTCGTGGCGGTCACGGAACGCGGGACGGCGTTCGGTTATGGTGACCTCGTGGTGGACATGCGGAGTTTTCGACGTCTGCGCGAGGCGACGGGTGGCGCCGCCGTGCTGTTCGATGCGACCCACGCGGCGCAGCGGCCCGGGATGGGACCGGGCGGGGCGAGCGGTGGCGAGCGGCGTGACGTGCCGCAGCTCTTGGCGGCGGCTGCCGCGGCTGGGGCGGACGGGTTCTTCATCGAGACGCATCCCGACCCAGACCGAGCGCACAGTGATGCCGCGACCCAGTGGCCGCTCGCGGACCTTCCGGCACTGGTAGCTCGCGCCGCGACGGTGTGGCAGGCCGTGCGGGCGCCGCACGCGGTGTCCCGATGAGCAGCCGAGGCACCGGGTGGCGAGTGGGCGTTGCGGCGCTGGGGATCTGGGTCGCGGCTTGCGACGGCCCGGGCGAACCCCCGGTGGCCGCCGGGGCCGCCGAGACCGCCGATCAAGTGATGTACGTCTTCACCCACAACGTGACGGTCGACGGGGTATGGCGGGCTCGACTCCGGGCCGATTCGGCCTATGTCTATCAGGAGAGCGGGTACGTCGACTTGTTCGGGGTCACGGTGGAGTTCATGTCGCCCCAAGGCGCGATTACGTCGACCGTCACGTCGCGCGAGGGCCGCTACGAGAGCCGCTCACAGAACATGGAGGCCCGGGGTGACGTGGTCGCGGTGACGCCGGACGGCCGGCGGCTGGAGACGTCGGTGTTGGTGTTCGATCGGGCTCGGCAGAAGATCTCCGGCCCGTCAGAGTTTCGTTTCTGCGCGCCGGACCGGCAACTCGAAGGGGATGGGTTCACTTCGGATCCCGAGTTCCGCAATGTCGAAACGATTCGGCCCCGGCGCGGTCGCATGGGCGAGGTTCGATGCGGAGCGTAGCGCGGGGCGTCGTGCTCAGCATATTTGGCACCGCGTCCTCGTTCGTGGTGAGCGCGCAGCAGGCCCCGCCGTGTCAACTGGAACTCGTGTCGGTCGGCGGTATTGGGCGGCAAATCGCGGTGATGGGTGGGGTCCATAGTTTCGCCGCCGGCGGCGTGTTTGCCCGCTGTGTGGGTCAGCCGACCACGATGCGGGCCGACAGCGTGGCGTGGTATTCCGAGCGCGACCGGATGGACTTCACGAACGCCGTGGAGTTTCGCGACTCCACCATGCGGCTGAACGCCGACCGTGCGACGTACTACGCGAGTGACGAGCGGCTCGAGGCGTTCGGAAATGTCCGGTTGGTGAATCGCGAGACCGGATCGGTGCTGAGCGGTCCGAGGCTCACCTATTATCGTGACGCCCCGGCGGTGCGCGATTCTGCCGAGATCTTCGCCGTTGGGCGGCCGCACGTGGAGTACCGCTCCACGACGGACAGCACCATGCAGCCCTACGTGATCGTGGCGGACCGGGTGCGGCTGCGCGGGGAGACGGCGTGGGCTGGGGGGCAGGTAACGATCGATCGAGATGACCTCGCAGCGCGAGGCGACAGCGCCGAGCTGCATACGGGTGCGGGGACGGGACTGCTCCTTGGCGATGCCGAGGCTGTCGGCCAGGACTCGTCGGATTACCGCTTGGTGGGCAAGCGGATCGACTTCCTGCTCGAGCGCGACGAACTCCGGTGGCTGCGATCCCAGGATGAGGCCAGCGCGAGCTCGTCCGACTGGCAGATCGCGGGCGATACGGTCGAGTTCGATGTCGCGCGCGATCGGGTGCAGGGCGGCCGCGCGTGGGGGACGATGCTGCGGCCGCGTGCGGTCTCGGACCAGCATACGATCGAGGCGGACAGCCTCGAGCTCGATGCGCCGGAACAAGTGCTGACGGAGGTCCGTGCGTTCGGCCAGGCGCTCGCCGCGAGCGGCGGGGACACCCTGACCGGGGAGACCGATTGGCTGGCGGGGGACTCGCTGACGGCCCGGTTCGAAGACGCGGAGAGTGGGGGGCGGGTGTTGCGCGAGATGCGGGCCGTCGGCAACGGGCGCGCGTTCTATCACATCTATCCCGAGGGCCGTGAGGGTGTGGCGGCGATCAATTACGTCCGTGGGCGGATCATCACCGTGCGCTTCACGGATGACGCGCTCGATCGTGTGGACGTCGTCGACGCGGCGGACGGGATCTACCTCGAGCCGCCGCGCAAGCCCAAGCCATGACCGACCGCGTCGTGGCCGCGCTGACGGGCAAACACCCGTCGCTCCCCCTGGCGGTGGCCAGCTTGATCGCGCGGGCCGACTCGAACGGCGCGGTGCGGTTTGGCGAGCTCGCGGTCACCTATCGCGAGGATCACCTCGAATTGCAGCGCCAGGAGTTCGGAGAGATGGCGCGTCAGCGTGGGGTGCTGTCGGTTGACGAGGTCCGCCGTCACCTGCATACGTCGGTACTGCCGAGGCTCGCCCGGGACGGCATCCTCGAGGCCCCGCCTGAGAAGATGGATGATGCGGCCACGGTGCGGTTCCGCATCGACACGTGGGAGTCCCTAGCCTCCGATTGGCGGGGGTGGCGCGAACGCTTGTTGGCGGTGGCGCTGGACGCGATTCGCGCGGCCGAAGCGATCGGGCAGGCGGTCGTGCCGAGCGGGAGCACGCTCCGGGGTCGCGCGCTCACCAAATCCTACCGCCGCCGCGTGGTCGTCGATCGTGTGGACATCGATGTGCGGCAGGGCGAGATCGTGGGGTTGCTTGGCCCGAACGGAGCCGGGAAGACCACGACCTTCTACATGATCATGGGACTCGAGCGCCCCGACGCAGGGCGCATTTTCATCGACGACGACGACGTGTCGGGAATGCCCATGTACCAGCGTGCCCGCCGGGGCATCGGGTACCTCGCCCAGGAGCCGTCGGCGTTTCGCAAGCTCACGGTCGAGGAGAACGTCCTGGCCATCTTGGAGCATCAAGGGTTGCGCGAACCCGGCCGCCGTGCTCGGCTCGACGGGTTGCTCGATGAACTGTCCATCGCGCACCTCCGCGACGTCCCTGCGTACAAGCTGTCGGGTGGCGAGCGCCGCCGACTCGAGATCACGCGCGCGCTGGTGGCCGAACCGAAATTCATGCTGTTGGATGAGCCCTTCGCCGGCGTCGATCCCATCGCCGTGAACGACATCCAGACGATCGTCGCGGGTCTCCGGGGGCGTGGCATCGGCGTGCTCATCACGGATCACAGCGTAGAGCAGACTCTCGACATCGTGGACCGCGCCTATATCATGTTCGAGGGAAAGGTGCAGGTATCGGGGTCGGTGCGCGATCTCGTGTTCGACGACCGCGTTGCCGATGCGTATTTCGGACCGACGCTCACGGCCCGGTTACGGGCTAGACTCACGGCGATGGCATGAAGACATCGTTGCAGCAGACCGGGCAGCTGAGACAAGAGCTGCGGATGAATCCACGCCTGTATCAGGCGATGGATCTGCTGTACATGCCGCTCCTGGATCTCCAGCAGCATCTCAAGGGCGAACTCGAGGTCAATCCGTTTCTGGAGTTGGCGGAACCGGAGGTGGATGAGCCGGTTGAAAACACGGAGCAGGAGACGGAGCAAGACGAGACTGATTGGGAAGAGATCCTCCTTGATGGCTTCAGCGTGGGCGGGGCGCGCGAGCAGTATGAAGAGCGTGAGTACTTCGAGCCCGTGGCCGTGGAACACAAGGACCTCTCGGACCACGTCGCTGGACAGCTGCAGCTCCTCGATCTATCACCGCGCGTAGCCTTCCTGTGCGTGGAGCTCGTCGGGAGCATCGGCGACGACGGATACCTGCAAGCCACACTCCAGGAGGTCGTGGACGGTGCCAACGGACTGATCGAGGCGGCGGATCGGAAGGAAGGAGGTCTGGCAACCGATCCGTTCACATGCGAGGAGGCCGAGCAGGCCTTGCGCATCATTCAGCACCTCGACCCGCCCGGACTGGGCGCGCGGAATTTGCGGGAGTGCCTGCTCCTGCAGCTGGAGGATCTTGGCGACCGGGAGACCTTGACCTACCGCTTGGTGGAGGAAGCGTTCGACGATCTCATCGCCCACCGCTGGAACGACTTGGCTCGCAGATACGAACTCGACCCCAAGACGGTGCAGGGCGCCGCGGACGAGCTGGGCAAGCTGGATCCGAAACCCGGCCTGCGGTTTGCGCGGCTCGATCAACAGTATGTGATTCCCGACCTCGTCGTCGACAAGGTGGACGGCGAATACCGGATCTACCTGAATGACGGCGGGATGCCGCGGCTGCGCATCAGCCCGGTGTATCGCCAGATCGCCGGCGATAAGAAGCAATTCGTCGGAGCCAATCGGGATTTCATCACGGAGAAGCTGAACAGCGCCACGTGGTTGGTACAGGCCATCGAGCAGCGCCGTCAGACCATGCTAAAGGTCATGCATTTCATCGTCGATCGCCAACGCGAGTTCTTCGAGAAGGGGATCGAGCATATCCGGCCGCTGACGCTGCGCGAAGTGGCCGATGTCGTGGAAATGCACGAGTCGACGATCAGTCGCGTTACGAGCCAGAAGTTCGTGCAAACCCCCCGCGGGGTGTTGCCGCTCAAATTCTTCTTCTCCTCGAGTCTCGGGACGACCTCCGGCGAAGATGCAAGCTCGCGCGCCGTGAAGGCCCACATCCAGAAGCTCGTGGCGCAGGAAAACGCGAGTAAGCCACTCACGGATGCCGCCATCGTGGACGCGCTTCGACGCCGGGGAATCCAGATAGCGCGGCGCACGGTGGCCAAGTACCGGGATCAACTGGGTGTGCTGCCCGCCCGCATGCGAAAGCGCGTGTGACGCTCGCGGATCGAGAAGGAACCGCGGATGTCAGCGTGCTCGTGCCCGCGCTCGACGAGGCGGACAACCTCCCCGAGTTCGTGCGACAATGCCGTGCCGCGCTCGAAGACGAGCCGTATGCCTGCGAGGTCGTGATCGTGGACGATGGCAGCACGGACGCCACCCCCGCGGTGCTGGGCGAGTTGCAGCGCGCGCACCCGTTCGTCCGGAGCGTGCGACATCGGGCACCGCGAGGCATCGCGGACGCGCTGCGCTCCGCGGCCGACATCGCCGGTGGAGCCATCTTCGTGTTCTATCCCGCCGATCTGCAGTTCGTCCCGGCGGATATCCCACGCCTCGTGGAGCCAATACGGAACGGCGAGGCCGACGTGGTGACGGGCACCAAGCAGGGAGATTATGAGAAAGCGTTCGTCTCGAACATGTACAACCGGTTGTGTCGGTGGCTCTTCGGCGTGCGAGTGACCGACCTCAACGCGGTGAAGGCGTACCGCCGCGAGGTCGTGGACACGTTGCCCGGTCGGCCCGACTGGCACCGGTTCATGGTCGTGATCGCCGCCGCGGAAGGCTTCCGCATCGCGGAGCGACCGGTGACGCTTCATGCGCGTCGCGCCGGCCAATCCAAGTTTGGCCTCGGCCGGATTCCCGTCGGGGTGTTCGATCTCCTGTCCGTGTGGTTTCAGCTGCGTTTTGGTCGCAAGCCGCTGTTGTTCTTCGGCGTGACGGGCACCCTCCTGTTCACTCTCGGGTTCCTGACCGGCGTCGTCGCCCTCGTCATCCGGTTCGGCTGGGGCGTGGGGTTTCGTCCGCTCCTCGACCTCGTCATGGTGCTGGTGATCTCCGGTATCGCGCTGTTCGGCTTCGGGTTCGTCGGGGAGATGCTCGCGGGCATGCGGGAAGAGAT
>DASWII010000019.1:0-3651 GCA_036397755.1 Gemmatimonadales bacterium
CGGAGCCTCATGAGTGACCCCATCGCCAACATGCGCTACGCCCTGCGCCGCTCGGTCAAGAACCCCGGATTCACCAGCGTCGTGGTCCTCATCGTGGCGCTCGGGATAGGGGCCAACAGCACCATTTTCAGTGTGGTGAACGCGTTGCTGCTCCAGCCGCTGCCCTACGAAGACGCGGATGAGCTGGTGCAGCTGAATCACTTCTATCCGTCGATCAACGATTTCGAGGCGTCGGTGTCTGCGGCGGGTTACCGTGACTACAAGACCCGCGTCCCGAGCTTCGCGGCCGTGGTGGCGCAGTCAGGGTGGGGTGTCAACCTGACCGGCGAGGGACGGCCGGTGCGGCTCACGGGTTCCATCGTGAGCGCGGACTTCTTCCGCACCTACGGAGTCGCGCCGTATCTCGGCCGATCGTTTTTCGAGGAAGAGGACCAGCCTGGCAGCAATCGCGTGGCGATCCTCTCCTACGCGCTATGGCAACGCAGCTTCGGCGGCGACTCGACCATCGTGGGCCGCACCATCCAGCTCGACGGTCAAGCGTACGACGTGGTAGGCGTGTTGCCCGCCGACTTCCATCCGTTCTTTGCTCGAGACGCCGAGATCTTCTCGCCCCTCGGACTGACGCCGGAGCGGTTCGAGGCGGGGTATACGAACGAGTTTCTGACCGTGACCGCCCGGCTGGCCCCCGGTGTGACCCTGGACCAGGCGCGTGTCGGGATGGACGCCTTCGTGGCGCAGCTCAAGGTGGAGCGGCCGGACGAGCTGCCGCCGACATGGAGTGTGAAGGTCACACCGCTCACGGAGCGGGCGCGCGGTGACGTGCGGCCGGCATTGCTGGTGCTCTCCGGCGCCGTGGCGTTCGTCCTGCTCATTGCCTGCGTCAACGTGGCGAACATGCTCCTGTCACAAGCGGCGACACGTCGGCGTGAGATGGCGGTGCGCCAGGCGCTGGGCGCGTCGGGAGCTATGCTCAGGAACCAACTGATTACCGAGAGCCTGCTGCTCGCCGGGTTTGGAGGTGTGCTGGGTTTGGCGCTGGCGATTGTGGCGACACGAGCCTTGGGCTCGCTCGACACGCTCCAGGTTGCGGGGATCGAGAACCTGGGGCTCGATGTCTCGGTGGTACTGTTCGCGATGGCGCTGGTGGTGTTGACGGGCGTCGCGTTTGGGTTGGCGCCGGCACTCCAGGTATCGCGACTCGACCCGGACCCCGCGCTGCGCGAGGGGGGCCGTGGATCGGCTGGGGATCGATCCGGCCATCGCCTGCGGCGCGGCTTCGCGGTGACACAAGTCGCGTTGGCGCTTGCGTTGATGGTGGGTGCCGGGTTGCTGCTCAAGAGTCTCGCGAAGCTTCAGTCGGTCGATCCGGGCTTCGACCCGGAAAACCTGCTCACGTTTCACATCGCACTGCCGAGCGCCAAATACCCCAGTGACACGGCACGCATACAGTTCTTCGAGGACGTGCTGGAACGACTCGCGGCGCTGCCGGGCGTGGAGGCCGTCGGTGCGACCAGTGTGCTGCCGTTCAGCGGCAGGTGGTCCACGGGCAGCTTCGGCATCGAAGGATACGAACCCGCGGAGGGGGAACCGTATCCGTGGGGCGACATCCGGACGGTGAGTCCGGGGTTCGCCGAAGCGATGAGGATTCCGGTTCTGCGCGGACGATTCCTGAACGACGGGGATCGCATGGGCACGCGCGCGGTGGTGGTCGTGGATCAGCGTCTCGCGGAGCATTACTTCGCGGACAAGGACCCGTTGGCCGGCCGCGTCACGTTCGACGGTGAGAACTTCTTCGCGATCGTCGGCGTCGTGGGTCACGCGGCCCACGAGGGACTCGACGCGGAGCAACGCATCCAGCTCTACTTTCCGCAGCTGCGCGTCGGTACCGCCGGCATGTTCGTGGTACTGCGCACAACGACCGATCCCGAGGGCATCCTGAACCCCGCGCGGAGCACCGTGCAGTCGGTCGATCCAGAGCAACCGATCTCGCAGGCGGCCACGATGGACGAGCGGATGGCCAGCGCGGTGGCACCGCGACGGCTTTCCACCATACTCTTGGGGTTTTTTGCCGCGCTGGCGCTGTTCCTCGCGGCCACGGGAGTCTACGGTGTGGTGTCCTACCTGGTCGAGCAGCGCCATCAGGAGGTGGGCGTACGCATGGCGCTCGGCGCGGAGAGCGGCCAGGTGATCTGGATGATCATGCGTCAGGGCCTCCTGCTCGCGCTGATTGGGATCGCATTCGGTGTGTTGGGCGGACTCGGGCTCACTCGGCTGCTCGCCAGCCAGCTCTACGAAGTCCAGTCGACCGACGTCGCCATCTTTGCCGCGTCGGCGGGTCTCATGCTGGCGGTCGCCGTCGCCGCCAACCTCATCCCGGCGCTGAGAGCGACGCACGTGAATCCGGTCGAGGCACTGAACGCGGGATGAATGCGGCCGCGGGCTGTTCGTGGTCTATCGCCGCGATGACCCGGCGGCCGGTGTCATGGCTGCGGCGGGACGGGGCAAGTCGAACTCGCCGACCGAGATCTCTCGATCGGCGAATAGGGGTTCGAGCTCGGTCCTCACGGCGATGCGGTAGCGTCCGTCGGGAAGCGAATCTCCCATGATGTATCGCATCAACACGCGCGTGGAATCACGGTAGTCACCGTCCGGGACGACGGGTATCGAGGCGACGCCCGTGCAAAACGGCAATGGAGAGTTCCAGAGACTGCCGTCCCAACGGAGCTGCCCTCCGGCGGAAGACAGGTCGTACACACGCGGGAAGTATGGACCGAACGCGCAAAGGCGGTCGATCAGCGTGACGGTAATCGAGGACGGATTGTGCAGCCTGAGGCCGATTTGGAGCATGCTGTCCCCCAGCATCTTGCCCCACGCGTCCCACTCGAGCGGGTCGGTCGGGTGGACCAACTCGAACTCTCCCACCGACACCTCTCGATGCTCCGGTACTTCGTCGTACGTCGGCAGTACCGCGATGCGGTAGACGCCGTCCGGCAACGTGTCCCAGAGGATCTCCACTATCAGCAGCCCACCCGAAAAGGAAGACTCGTCCCCCGGCGCGAGGGTGACGGTGGGCACAGATTCAATGCAGGGGTCCGAGCGGGTCCAACGGCCTCCATCCCAACGGCGCCGCCCCCCGTCCGACGCCAGGTCGTACAAGCGGGGCGCGGCTGACACGAGGCTGCAATCCTCCAAGTGACTATCGTTGTGCAGGCTGATCGTATCGGACGAGTGATTCTTCACGTCCAGGCGGTACTTGAGCGAGTCCCCAACCACTTCCGCCCATGCGCTGAACTCCAGTGGGTCTGTGGGGTCGGGGGGGTATTCCAAGAAGTCAAAGAGGTTGCACCCCCACGCCAGCACCCCGAGCAGGGCGGGGACGACCGGCAGGCGGCACATGACGCGCCACAGGTCGGCGGCGGACCGCCTCGGCGCTCTCAAACGAAGCAGCAACGCGGATCCACGCTGAGACACTTGGCCCCCAAATCCCGGATCGTCCGGCACGATCTCCCCCCACAAATCCCACCGCACTGAAATAACTCACATCGAGGGTGTCATTCCTACCCCCATGGTATACCCGCGAAATGCCGCAGGAGGTCACCACCGGCATGGTCGCCTCCGGCGCCGAAGCAAACGCGCGCGGTTCGATCGCGG
>DASWII010000020.1:0-111134 GCA_036397755.1 Gemmatimonadales bacterium
CGAAGACGCTCGCGGTGAAGACGCTATCCGACACCATCGAGGCGAGCTTTAAGCGCGTGCAGTTCACGCCGGATCTTCTGCCGGCTGACCTCAACGGCACGATGATCTACAACCCGGCCGACCAGACCTTCCGGCCGCGTCTCGGGCCCATCTTCACCGACATCCTCCTGGCGGACGAGGTGAACCGCGCGCCGCCCAAGGTGCAGAGCGCGCTCCTCGAGGCGATGCAGGAACGGCAGGTGACGATCGGCGACGAGACCCATCCCCTGCCCGAGCTCTTCCTGGTGCTGGCGACGCAGAACCCGATCGAGCAGGAGGGGACCTATCCCCTGCCCGAGGCTCAACTCGACCGCTTCATGCTGGAACTGTCGGTGCGGTATCCCACCCGGGAGGATGAGGAGCGTATCGTGGAGACGACCACGACCGACGACACCCCTGGCGTGACACCCGTGTTGAGCGCGGACGACCTGCAGGAGATCCAGCGTTTGGTGCGGCGAATCCCGGTTCCCAAGCCGATTGTCCGGGCAGCGGTCGCGCTAGCCCGGATGACGCGGCCCTCGGACCCGCTCGCGCCCGCGTTCATCAAGGAGTACGTCAGTTGGGGCGCCGGGCCGCGTGCATCTCAGTACATGGTGCTCGGCGCCAAAGCCCGGGCCGCGCTTGCAGGACGTCCCATGGCCGATCTTGAGGACGTCAACGACGTGGCGTTATCGGTGCTGCGTCACCGGGTGGTGGTGAATTTCGCGGCCGAGGCGGCGCGGCGTACCGCGGAGGACATTTGCCAGGAACTGATCGCGTCCGGAAACTGGATGCGGTCCTAGCCGCAGGAGAACGCATGGGGCAGCCAGTTGTACATTGGGAGTTCTGGTCAGAGGACCCGCAGAGGCTCAGCGCCTTCTACTCGGCCGTCTTCGGCTGGGAGACCACCGATCTGCCGCAGATCGACTACCACTTGGTGGACACCAAGGGCGGCACCGGCATCAATGGAGGGTTCATGACCCCCAAGCAGGGCCCCTGGCCCGCCAAGATGTCCGTCTACATCGACGTGCCCAACGTCGAGGAGTACTGCCGGAAGGTGGAGGCCGCGGGCGGAACGATTGTCGTACGACGGCAGGAAGTGGAGGGTGTTGGGGTGCTGGCGCTCTTCAACGACCCCGACGGACGAATCGTCGGTGTCTGGCAGCAGGCACCTCAAGAACCCTGATTCGAGCCCGCCTCCGGGCGCCGGCCTCGTTGTCGCACGGGCAGTGGGGATGGGGACCCCTCACGGACGAGAGGGAAGTTGGTCTTCTAGGACCAAGGCTGGGCCATCGTGTGTTGATACACGCATCGCGCCACGATCCGCGCACCACAAATCGCGATGTAACTCCCTATTGCTCAATGTGTTGATTGTCACTTGACACTCGTCGATAGAGTAATAAGCGTTACCAATGTCTCCGTTCCACGTGAAGCTGTTCGGCCATCCGGATCTCCTCGACGGCGCGGGGAATCCGGTGCCCTTCCGGGCCCGGAAGCACCTTGCGGTGCTCGTGTACTTGCTGATCGAGGGACGGCGCAGGCCGGTATCGCGCGGCAGGCTCGCGGCGTTGCTATGGCCCGATGTTCCCGAACGTCAAGCGTTCCATTCCTTGTCGCAGGCGCTCTCCGAACTGCGCGGTCTCTTGGGATCCCACACCATCACACGCGGAAACAGACCCGTTCGGCTGGCGGAGGCTCCCGCCAGCGATCTTGACCAGCTGCGTGAAGGCTGGGCGATCGCGGACTCCCTTTCCGAGCCGCTGTTGGAGTTCGACGCCATCGCGGGCGTGGAGTGGGCACATTGGATTGACCAGGCGAGGGCTCATTGTCAGGAGTCCGCTCGTCGCGCGCTGTCCGCGCGGCTCGAGCGACATCGCGCTTTGGGGGAGGTACGGGTGGTCAGTGAGTGTGCCGCCGCGTTGTACCAGGTCGATCCGTTGAGCGAGTCGGCGGCGACCGCGCTTGCCGAACAGTACTTGCTCGAGGGTCGGACCCGCGATGCGACAGATCTCTTGCACAGGCACGCCGACCGCTGTCGCCGGGAGACCGGGGCGGACCAGGGGGCGGTGCTTCGGTTGCTGCAGAGGATCCAGGCGGACAGCCGGCGGAAGATCGAGGTCGAGCCGCCGTCGCGTCTTGCGCTCTCGATACCGCAGGAGGTCGTCATCGGCCGCGAGCGAGAATTCGCTTGGCTCGAAAGTCATTGGCAGGCCACGTGTCTGGACGGGCCGCGCGCGGTGCTCGTACACGGCCCACCGGGAATAGGGAAGACCTCGTTGCTCGAGGAGATGACCAAGCGCACGGCGGCGCGTGCTTGGCCGGCGTTCATGGTGGGGTGCGAGGAAATCGGCAGGGAGATTCCTTTCGCCACCACCTCGGAGATCATGCACGCCTTTGCGAAGGACGCGGCGGTGGGCGGAACGGACCCTGCGTGGCTGGCGGAGGCGGCGCGCGTCACGCCGAGTTTACGTCTTCGCTACCCAGGGATCCCGGAACCGCCCCCCGCCCCACCGGAATCGGTGCAGATTCGCGTTGCCGAGTCGCTGGTCCGCATGCTTGACGCCGTCGCGGAAGGGACGCCGGTACTTCTCGCCGTGGACGACATCCATCAGATCGATCCGACGAGTGGGGAGGTACTCCACTTGTTGCTTCGGCGACTGGACGGCCGTCCGCTTCTGCTCGTGGGAAGCGCCACCACGGCATTCGGGCCCTATGGAGAAGGCGACGATGGATCCTACGCAGACGCCCGACTAACGTGGGCGGACGCTCTCACACTGTCTGCGATGTCAGAAGACGACATAGATTTGATGCTGCAGCAAGTACTAGAGGGCAGCCAACTCCGCACCCCAATTCGTCGGGTGATTTCCCGTCTCGCGCAAGGGAATCCGCACCTCGCTGAAGCTCTCGCAAGGGACTGGGAACAGAATGACCGTGACTCACTAGCCGCATCCGAGTTCCGCGGTCAACGCATCTCAAGCGAATGGGCACCACCACCGACGCTTGTACAAGCACTGTCGCGGCTTCGAACGGGGCTCTCCCAGGGAGCTCACCGAATCCTCGCTGTGTTGGCAGTCGCAGGTCGTAGAATCCCCATCAAGGTGGTGTCGGAGACGCTTGGCACCCCTCTCGCAGACCTTGAAGCCGACATCCAGTTCCTACTCGGCCGTGGCCTAGTTCGATCTGCTGGGGGCACCCTTGCAATAAAGAACGCAGTGCACCGTGCCGTGGTCTACGCTCAAACCGGTCCTGAGCTCCGAGATCACATTCACCGACGGATTGCCGCGTACGTGATGGTGCAAGCATCAGAGGGATTTCAAGACCAGTTGGAGGCTTCCCACCATCTTGAGCGAGCCTCCAGGCTCGGAGAGGCAGGAGAACTAGCGCTCGGAGGTGCACGCGCTGCGATACGGTCGGGAGCGCCGTTGGAAGCAGAAGGTGCTCTCAGGCGTATCTTGGAGAGAACCCCTGACGCGACCCCGTTAGCACTCCGGATAGAGTTGGCACGCTCACTTGCGCAGCAGGGCAGGTATCACGATGCTCTGTTGGAAGTCAATAGACCGCATAGCATCAGGATGACTCAGGAAGAGAATCTGATTGCTGCCCTCGTACGGGCGGAGAGCCTACAGCGAGGCCGACTCGGGGATGATATCGCGATACAACAAGCGGCAGCGGAGGCACTGCATCTGGCGGAGGCGTCTCGCGAGTCCCCACTCCGCATCGAGGCAATCCAGATCGCTGCTGAGGTGGCAGCGGAACTAGAACACGACACAGTACTAAGCGAGCTCGCACAGTCGGCAACAGAGCTGGCGGAGGAGTCTGCAGACTCATCGACGCGAGCCAGTGCGCAGGTAGTAGCCGGATTCTGTTACCTGATGCAAGGAGGTTTCGAAGAGGCGGCGCTGCTCTTCCGAACTCTGTCGACTGCCCTCTCTGGTTCAGATCACGACCTTGAGTTACGGCGAGCGTTCACTGGACAGGGAATCGCCGCGACGGCACTCGGATATTGGCGTGAAGCCATTGATAGCTTTGATGCGGCAGCTAGAATCTCCGAGCGACTCGGAGACAACGAGTCGTTGGTCAACTCACTGTGCAACCTCGCGGCTGTTCAGAACGACATAGGCCTTGGACAGGGAGCAGATGACATCTATCGGCGCGCATTCGAGGTTTCTAATGACGGGATTAGTCCCAGACGTGACGCTGAACTCGCGATAAACGCAGCTGGCCGCAAGATCACGATCGGCAACTGGGCAAGCGCATCAGAACTCATAGCAGCAGCCAGGACTCACGCCAGAGCAAGTCAGCTTTGGCGGCTTCTGTTCGACACTTTCCTATTGGAAGCCGATCTGCACCTGGCCCAAAGTGACCTTGAGTCAGCAGTGAGGTGCTTCGAATCCGCAGAGCGCGTACGATCGGGCAGAGCGACAAAACTGGCGAATGCCGGACGCTACGAGCGTCTCAAGCGCCAAGTGCAGTTAGTGAGTAACAGCATTTGGGAATCACTTCGTGGATTCGAGACAAGAGCACCGATGAAGATCGCAGACCGGTTGGAAGTCGAGACGTTCTGTTCCTGGATGGATGCCGGACGTCCGACAGAGGGACCTGGCTTGGAACGGGTGTGGGAACCGCTAGTGCAGGTTGGATTGCCGGGACTCCAACAATATCTCAGCCGCGTGCTGTGTCTCGATGTGAGCCAACAGCTTTACTCAGATGCTATCCTAAGCGCAGGAGGTTCTCCGAGAGGTTCCCCCTGATGTCGATGAGGTGCTACACGATCGACGAGCCGCCTTATCATCGCGCTGCGTCTGAAGGCCGCTACCAGGCGAGGATCAAACTGCCTACCTGATTGGCGCTCGAGCTCCTCGACAACGTGGTCATAAGTCAGAGCTTTACGATATGGCCGATCCGTTGTCATCGCGTCAGTCGTATCTGCGATCATGATGATCCGAGCGCCTATGGGTATATCATCGCCTATCAGTCCGTCCGGATACCCGGAACCATTGAAGCTCTCGTGGTGGTGTCGCACGAACCTCTGAACGGGACCCCGGAGATTCGAGATCGTCCCGACGAGTTCGGCACTTCGCTCCACGTGGGTCTGCATCAAGGCCCTTTCCTCGGGCGTCAGGCGCCCTTCCTTTCGAAGAATGGGCGCGAACTCCTCGTATATCTTGCCCACATCGTGCAGCAGCGCGGCTGTGGCCACGCTGTCAACATCCCTGAACAACAGACCCATTGAGCGGGCGAGAAGGCGCGCAATCTCAGCGACTCGCTGCGAATGCCCGCTGGTGTAGGGATCCCGGGCTTCTATCGCTTTCACCATGAGGTCGAGCAGTTCTCGGTTCGTTTCCTGCAACTGCACGTTCACCAGAATCGTGTGTCGCAGGAACAAGATCGGTACCACGATAATCGCGATGCCCAAGACACCGAGTTCCACATACAGCCACGCGATTGCCAAACCGAGGGCACTGGCGACCAGATGATACCCAGCGAGGCCCCACGTATTGCTTATCCAAACATCGGCGAAACGGCGTCCCTCACTTATGGCGATAACTCCCGACACCGCGCCAGAGTTCACTACGAAGAACCCAAATACTAGACCAAGGAAGGGGATGATGGCCTCGTTGAGGCTCTGCAGAGGGAAGGTGCCGCCCAGTGCAAGGTACAAGAAGCTCCCGGCGAGAATCGCAAGCACATGCTGGGCAATATTGAAGGCAGCCTTAACGAGTGGCTTGCGGAGAACGGTCTGAGCGGCTGCAAGGCTCACCCCAGTAACCAAGCCACCCCACAGCGGCCCAAAAACTAGCACCGCTCCCATATACACGATGAACGAAATCGTGCCGTGCGCAGTACCGACCGCAAGTCGGTGTTCGGCGACTTGAAGACCAAACCCCACAACCGCATACACTGCCGCACCGATCATCGACTCCGCAGAAGCTGGGCTCCTGGCGATCAGCGTTGACGCCGAAAGCGCCGCAACCGACAGCACAACGATCGCAGAAACGTAGACTCGGACTAGTCGGTTCAGACGTTCTGCCCTCATGAAGAATGGAAGGGGGCCCTGACGGAAGAGACTTAGCCCCACACCTGTCCGCTTGCGGCGAACAACCGGGCCAGAACGCTGAAAAGGGCGGTCAACCATCCGAACGTCATTGAGCCTCACCTCCTCTCGGGCAGCCATTATGACTGCGTGGGAAGTGGCATACCCCGCTACGGTACGCCCGAGGCTCCGCTCGTCCTAGCTCAAGCTCATCTCTGCTCTGTCAGCGGTGGCGGTCTCTTTCGGGGGCCCCCTGTTCCTCCTTTCCTAGCCACGCACGAGTACCACACGTCGGCACCGGGCGTCGCGTCGATGTTACTCCGTGCGATCGGCCGGATCCCCGCGCGTCTGCAGCCACCGGTTGGTGGCATCGAGCACGGACAAGACGGCGGCCTGCTCTCCACGATCGGTCGGTACGGCCGACCCCGACAGCAGGACGGTATGCCGTCCATCGATGGCACGCACACCCGCAATCATGACTTCCGACTCGAAGGCATCGATCACTCTGATCCCCTCGAGCTCTATCGTTCCATCAGGGAGATGACGGTCTAACAGGGCGACCGTTGCGCGCGCCGCACCCTGCACGCGCGACCGCTCTGTGTCCGCCACCTCTTCTTCACCGGAGACTTCCGTGCCGCGCACCAACAGCGTCACCCGCACCTTCACGCGCAACGACGCGGTCGGCTCGACCTCCAGACCCCGAAACACGATGTCGCGCCGGAGGGCCTGCTCGAGCACGGCCGAGCGCTCCAATGCCTCGATCGGGCGCACCTCGGCCGTCTGCGCGATGCTGATCTTGCGGTGGTCGACCTTCAGACCAAGCTGCGCCAGCAGGGCGCTTTCCACATTACGGACCATCTGCTTGGGTGACGCGCCGGCCTGCCCGAGAATGTGCACGCCCGTGACCTCACCGATCGGCGACACCTCGACCCGCGCCGACAGAACGCCTTGTAGGCTCGTGAGCAGGTTCTCCGCCCGGCGCACACCCCACGGATCCGGCGCCGGTCGCTTTACCGGCACTTCGGCCGGCACGTCGGCGGCGCTCGGCTCGCGCTGCGGCTCGCTCAGACTCAAGGCTTGCTCCACGACGACACCCTCGAGAACCCTCCCGTTCAAGCTTCAACCTTCACCGTTGCTCGTGTCGCTCGGTCGACCCCCAACCATCCCCCCATCCGAATCCTCATCGTCCCACGACAGCGCAACATAATTGCCGCCAGCGGCCTTCGCTCGATACACGGCCTGATCGGCCACCTCGAGCGCGCGCGGCGCATCGATGTCCTCCTGTGGCGTGAATCCCGCTCCGCCGATCGACACCGTCACCGCGCTGTTCGCATACCCCATCGAACGACCGATCCGCTCCACCCGCTCGCGGATCACGTCGCCAACATGCCGCACACCATCCCGGTCGGTGCCCACGAGAATCACCACAAATTCGTCGCCACCATACCGCGCCGCAATATCCGTCTTCCGCACGACCTTCGCGATCTCGGCCGCCACGGCTTTCAACACGCGATTGCCGGCCTCATGACCGTGCAGATCGTTCACCAACTTGAACCGATCGAGATCCAAGAACAACAGCCCGAATGGCTCTCCGTTACGCTTGCTGCGCCAAATCTCCTGGACCAGTCGATCGCGCAGCACCCGATACGTCGAAAGACCAGTCAACTCGTCCACGGCCGCCTGCCGTTGTGCCTCCCGCGCCCTGCGTTCCTGGTGCGGCGGGCATTGCCGAAGCGTGGCCCGTCCCTCCAGATACACACGCGCGAAGTCCGTGCACTTGGTGAACCCGCACCCGCCGCAGTCCCAATGTGCCCCACTCGGCGCCGTGCCAATCTCCTCGATCACGCCGGCGATGTCCTCCGTCGACGGCTGCTTCCCGTTCACGTGCGGCCGGAACTTGGTCCGAACCTCGACGTCCAACCCCGGATCCAGCACCGGCAACGCGCTCCGCGGCGGCTCGATGTACTGGGCCAGACGGCGGCGCTGATACACCTCCTCGCGCGGACCCATCAGTGGATGATCCAGGCAGCCCTCGCAGGGCAGGATATCCACGAAACCCAAGTCCACGCCGTCCACCGTCACAGCCCGCGCAATGACGTCCAACCCCCCCATGCCCCGGACCTTGCGGAACCGGCGGCTGGCCTGGCGCTCCTCCATGAGCACGGTGAGCGGCATGCCCCCCGCCGTACTCAGATGCCGCTGGCGCACTTCCGGAATCCGCTCGAAGTACGCCTCCTGTTCCTCCACCCGTACCCCTCGCCGGATGAACAACTCCTTCAGCTCCTCCAGCGTCACTACCGCATCCACGGTACCACCGGCCTCGGCGATGCACACGCCCGCATACACGATCGGCACTTCCGCCCCAAACAACTCCCGGATGTACTCGGCCTCGGCATCCAGCGGCGTCTTCACCGGCGCCATATACGGCACCAACTCCGGAAACTCCCGCCTCACCCGCTCCACGATGACCGGACACGTCGAGCGAATCATCGTACCCCACGACGGATCCGCCATGAGGGCGCGGTACTCCTCCGCCACCAACTCGTCGCCGACCACCCCCCGAAACACCGTCCGAAACCCCGACGCGTACCCCGCGTTCACCAGCTGCTCGGGCGCGAGCGGGTGGAAATACACCTCCGTTTCCACGCTCAGCACCAGCACCGCCTCCCCCGACTCAGCCAACGACACGGCCTGGGCCAAATCCCCGTGCGCGTCGATCGCGTCGTGCGGGCACGCCGTCACGCACACCCCCGCGCGAATACAGACTTCATCCACGATCCGGACGGCCTCCTCCGTGATCGCGATGGCCTGAGACGCACAGGCCCGCACGCACGCGAGGCACCCGACGCAGCGGTCGTTTACTTCAAACCGCATCCGAGCATCCTCGACCACGCCGCTGGGTCAGTCCACGGCCGACTACTATGGCACCCAAATGCATTTCTGTCAACAGTTTGCCACGCCTCATATAAAGCTTTGCTTCATGCGACCATCACCAGCAGCAGCCACAGAACCAGCCTCGTAACTGTTGCACGTACGCCACATGAGGCTCTGGAGCCTTTGCCAGCGACCGCCCCGTAGAACGGGGCGGCCGCAGATCGCCAGAGCCCCAAATCCCTTGATCTCCGGGGGGTTTCCCCCGTTGATCCATAGAAGGGCAAGTTCTGTGCTGTGATTCCCCGGGGCGAGCCGCAGTCTCAGGCGAGCCCGAACTCCTTGATCTTCCGGTACAGCGTCCGCTCGCCGATACCCAGCCCCTCGGCCGCCTTCCGACGGTTGCCGGCCGTCTCCTCCAGCGCCGCTTCGATCGCCGCCCGCTCGACATCGCTCATCGTCATACCCGACCGGTAGAGGACCAGTCGCTCGGCCGACGGCCGCGGCTCCAGATCGGCGTCGACGGTGTCATCGAAATCCCCGACGTCACCCACCAGTCGCCCAGACGATTCCACCTCGACGACCTCCACGCGCTGGGGCTGATCGATTCGCCTCCGGAGTTCCTCGACCTGAAGCTTCAGCTCCACCAGGCTGCGGAAGATGAACTCCAGTTCCTTGCCCCGCGTCCCGTCCCGCGCGGGCGCCGACACGCGTACCGGCAGGAACCGCGTTCCGCCCTCGCTGACATCCAGCGGGATGTCGGCGGCGCGGATTTGTCGCCCCGGCGCCAGTACGACCATGCTTTCGAGGAGATTGCGCAGTTCGCGGATGTTGCCCGGCCAATGCGCGTTGACGAGAATCTCGAGGGCATCCGGCGCGATGCCAACGAAGGTGCGCCCATGCTCGAGCGACAGCTGCCGAATGAAGTGGTCGACCAGCATGGGAACATCCGCCTTCCGCTCGCGCAACGGCGGCAGGTAGATGCTCAAGACGTTCAGGCGATAGAAGAGATCGTCCCGGAAGTCGCCGACGGCCACTGCCTCCTTGAGCGATCGGTTGGTGGCCGCGATCACGCGGACGTCGACACGAATCGCGGTGGTACCGCCCACGCGGAAGAACGAGCGGTTCTCCAACACCCGGAGCAGTTTGACCTGCACGGAATGCGGCATCTCGCCGATCTCGTCGAGGAAGATCGTGCCTTCTGACGCGAGCTCGAATCGACCGAGTCGTCGCTCGGCCGCACCCGTAAACGCCCCCTTCTCATGTCCGAACAACTCGGATTCGAGCAGGGACTCCGGCAGCGCCGCACAGTTGACCGCAATGAACGGCTTGTTGCGCCGCGGGGACAACGCGTGAATGGCCTGCGCCACCAACTCCTTGCCGGTACCGGACTCGCCCTCGACGAGCACCGTACTCGAAACGGGGGCCATCTGCTCGATCTTGACGAGCACCTCCTGGATCGCAGAGCTCTCGCCGAGAATGCCGGTCCGCTCCTGGAGCCTCCGCCGGGCGATGAGGCGCTTGCCGAGCTGCACGACATCCCCGGGCTCCACCGGCTTGCGCATCCAACGGACACCCCCAAGCTCCCGGGCAATCTGCTGTGGGTCCGGATCGGACGTCTCGAGGAACCCCAACACCACCGAGCCGTGCTCCCGCGCCAGGCGCGCGAGCACCGCTGCGGGCCGGTCATGCAGCGCTCCGGTGAGCACCACGAGATCTGGTTGGGCGGAACGGAATACCGCCCGCCCATCATCGCGCGAGGAGACCAGCGCGGTCTGGAATCCCGCCGCCTCGAATGCGGCGTTGACGGGAACCGCGCTCTCGAGGTCATCCATCGTGAGGAGTACGCGGTCGCTCATGCGTGGTCCGTGGGCATCGCACGAGCAATCCGCACGGCGTGTTCGAGAAGCGGAGCAATCACGTTCAGACCATCGCGCACCCCACTGGGGCTCCCGGGCAGGTTGATGACCAGAGTCGTCCCGCGGAGGCCGGCCAGCCCGCGAGCAAGCGCCGCGCGCGGCGTGCGGTGTTGCCCTGCGGCCCGAATGGCCTCCGCGATACCGGGCACCTCCCGATCGACAACCGCCCGGGTGGCCTCGGGCGTCACGTCCCTCGGCCCCAGACCCGTGCCGCCGCTCGTGAGCACGACGTCGACGTCTCCACCGTCGCACCACGATACCAGATACCCCGCGATGAGATCCGACTCGTCCGGGACGACCGCGCGTTCCTTCAGCTCGTGCGCGTTCTCGGCAACCCATTCGGCCACCAGTTGGCCCGATGTGTCCTCACGCGAACCGCTGGCGCATCCGTCAGACACCGTCAACACCGCGATCCGCATGGACATCCGCGCCTCAGGCAATTTGGTCAGGATCGCTTGATGGATCCCGCCGTGTAGAATGGCAACCCAACCACTTCTCCGGGGATACGTCGGCCGCGGGAATCGACCTCCATGACCGTGCCCGCGCTCGTGGAATGCGTCGGCAGGTACGTCGTGCCGATACCGAAGCCCAGCGTTGGGCTGAATCCGCCACTGCGCACGGAATCCACCAGACGGCCGCTTAGATAGACGCCATATCCCGGCCGGGGAATGGCACCTCGCCCCTCACACTTGAACCCCACGAGCTTGCGCTTCGCGCCCGCCTGTTGCACGGCCTGAAGCGCGCTCAATCCCACGAACGGCACCCCCTTGTTCAGCTTCACGATCCAACCCAACCGCGCTTCATACGGGTTCACCTGATCGTCGATGTCATTGCCGTACAGTGGATACCCAACCTCGAGCCTCAGCGAGTCACGCGCACCGAGGCCGCATGGAACCGCACCATCAGGCGTCACCAGCGCCCGCCACACGCGCTCGGCGTCCTTCGCGCGGAAGTACAGTTCGAACCCGTCCTCCCCCGTGTACCCGGTGCGTGCGATGAAGCACTGGGTCCCTGCCACCTCGCCAACGGCGAAGTGATAGTACTCGATCGTCGTGAGGTCGATCGGCGTGAGCGTCTGCAACAGGGCTTCGCTCTTGGGCCCCTGCACGGCGAGCAGCGCGACGCTGTCGGAGATGTCCTTGATACGAATGTTCGCTTGGCCTTTGCGCTCCACGATGTGTTGCCAGTCCTTCGCCAGGTTGGCGGCGTTCACCACCAGCATGACCTTGTCGTCGAAGCGATAGGCGATGCAATCATCGATAAATTTCCCCGCAGTATTGAGCAACGCGGTGTACTGTGCCTGGCCGTCACGGAGCGATCCGAAGTCGTTGCAGGTGATACGGTTGACGAATGCATTCCGGTCGGGGCCGGAAATCTCGAATTCGCCCATGTGCGACACGTCAAACACACCTACTCCCGTACGCACGGCGTTGTGCTCGACCGTGATGCCCGTCGGGTATTGCACCGGCATCGAGTAACCGGCGAACGGAACCATCTTCGCCCTGAGGGCGACATGGACCTCATAGAGTGGCGTTTGCTTGAGTTCCGACCTACTCATGCTCCTCCTCCCAACAAGTCGACCATGAGGGCCTTTTGTACGTGCAGGCGGTTCTCCGCCTGGTCGAAGACGCGCGATTGTGGCCCTTCGATCACGGCCGCGGTGACCTCCTCACCGCGATGCGCCGGGAGGCAATGGAGGAAGATCGCCTCCGGTGCCGCACGAGCCATCAGCGCTTCATCCACGACGAAGCCCTCGAACGCCGCTCGTCGCACTTCGGTCTCCCCCTCCTGCCCCATGGATGCCCATACGTCCGTGTTCACGACATGAGCGCCACGCGCTGCGGCGGCTGGCTCACGATGGAGGGACACCGTCGTGGCGGCCGAGGCCCGCTCGAAGATCTCTCGGTCGGGCTCGTATCCCTTGGGACAGGCCAGCCGCAATTCGAATCCGAGGAGCGCCGCCGCGTTCAGCCACGAGTTGGCCATGTTGTTGCCGTCACCGATCCACGCTACCACCCGGCCTTCCCAACCACCCACCGCTTCGCGAACGGTGAAGAGATCGCTGAGCACCTGACAGGGATGCAGCAGATCCGTCAGTCCATTGATGACCGGTACCGTCGCGTACCGAGCCAACTCCACGACTTCCGCGTGGGCGAACGTGCGGATCATGATGCCGTCCACGAAGCGCGATAGCACACGGGCCGTATCGGCGATCGGCTCGCCCCGCCCGATCTGAATGTCGTGTCCCGAGAGGAACAGCGCATGCCCTCCAAGCTGATACATCCCGACCTCGAAGGAGACGCGCGTCCGGGTGCTGCTCTTGGTGAAGATCATCCCCAGGGTCTTGCCGGTCAGCGGGCGGCCGGACACCCCGCGCTTGAGCGCCGCGGCACGCTCGAGGATCCGCTCCAGATCCTCGCCGTTCAGGTCGTTGATGCTGAGAAAGTCCCGTTTGGGCATATCTGCTGCCGGTGTGAGTCATTATGACAGGCCAGCAGATACTAACCCGAGCGGCGCTGGGGTGTAAAGGCGTGCGGCTAGAGGATATACCGCCGCAGGTCCTCGTCTTCGACGATCCTCATGAGCCTGTCGCGCACGCCCTGCTCGTCGAACGTGATCGACTTTTCCGGCACATCCGGCAGGTTGAACAGCAAGTCGTCGAGCAACGTCGTCATGACCGTATGAAGCCGGCGCGCCCCGATGTTCTCCATGCGCTCGTTCATGAGCATCGCAATGCGTGCCAGTTCCGCAATGCCGTTCTCACTAAAGGCGAGCTCGGCACCCTCGGCCGCGACGAGCGCCTGGTACTGCCTGACCAGCGAGTTCTCCGGCTCCGTCATGATCCGCACGAAGTCGTCGCGCGACAGGGATGACAGTTCCACGCGGATCGGAAACCGCCCTTGCAGCTCGGGGATGAGATCCGACGGCTTGGAGACGTGGAACGCGCCGGCCGCGATGAACAACACATGATCCGTGCGCACGTACCCGTAACGCGTCTGCACCGTCGAGCCTTCAACGATGGGCAGCAGGTCGCGCTGTACACCTTCACGCGACACGTCCGGCCCGGCCTGGCCACGCTCCCCGGCGATCTTATCCAGCTCGTCGATGAACACGATCCCGTGGTTCTCGACGCGGTCGAGCGCCTCGTACACGACGTCGTCCATATCCACGAGCTTGCGAAGTTCCTCGTCGATCAGAATACGACGCGCCTCGGCCAGGCGGACCTGGCGCTTCTTCGATCGACGCGGCAGCATCTCCTGCAGGACTTCACCCACATTGATGTCCGGCCCTTCCATACCTTGCTGGAACGGGAGCATGTCCATCAGCGGGTGGAGTTGTTGCTGCACTTCGATTTCCACCTCCCGCTCTTCGAGTTTTCCATCCTTCAGCAAACTCCGCAACTTCTCTCGTGTGCGTCGATGGCGATCGAGCGACACGCCCTCGGCCTCCCGAACCTCCCCCTCCGACGACACCACGAACAACCCGTGTGCCTGCTTTCTGTCGGCTTCGTCGTCGACCGGCGGCGCTGGAGCGGTTTCGGCCGGCGGCGGCGGGAGGAGCAGGTCCAGGAGCCGATCCTCCGCACGTGTCTCCGCGGTCGGAAAAACCTCATCCTCACGCTCGGCACGCACCATGGTAATCGCGGCATCCACCAGGTCCCGGATCATGGACTCGACATCACGCCCGACGTATCCGACCTCGGTGAACTTGGATGCCTCCACCTTGATGAACGGTGCCCCCGCCAGGCGCGCCAGACGCCGAGCGATCTCCGTCTTTCCCACGCCCGTCGGACCGATCATGATGATGTTGTTCGGGAGGATCTCGTCACGAATCCCTTCCGGCGCCTGCTGACGACGCCAGCGGTTGCGAATCGCGATCGCGACCGCCTTCTTGGCCTCGTCCTGCCCCACCACATAGCGATCGAGTTCCGCCACAATCTGGCGCGGCGGGAGTTCCTCGAGCCACGGTGTGGGTTCGGGTTTTGTCGCTGGCACCTCAATGTCAGTGGTCGGTTGAGGCTGCTGCGTCATGCTGTCATCTCCGGACCCCATCGCGAACGGGTTACTCCAGCTCAAGCACACTGATGTTGTGGTTGGTAAACACACAGATCTCAGCGGCGATCCGCAACCCATGCTCCACAATGGATCGTGCGCTGTGAGCCGCATCGGGCAGCAAGGCTCGGGCGGCGGCCAGGGCGTAGTTGCCCCCGCTGCCGATGGCGAGGATGCCGTCATCGGGTTCAATCAACTCACCGCCGCCGCTCACGACGTAGGAATGCGTCGTATTGGCCACCACGAGGAGCGCTTCCAGCCGGCGGAGCACTCGGTCGCTGCGCCAGTCCTTGGCCAACTCCACCGCGGCGCGGGACAGGTTGCCGGGAAACCGCTCCATCTTCTCTTCGAACTTCTCAAACAGCGTGAACGCATCGGCCGCAGCACCGGCGAACCCCGCCAGCACCTTGCCGTCCGACAACAGCCGCACCTTGGTCGCGTGCGACTTCATCACGGTATCGCCCACCGTCACCTGTCCGTCCCCACCGATTGCCACCTTCCCATCCTTGCGCACACACAGAATGGTCGTGGCGTGCCATGCTTCGCTTGGTTTCATCGACCGCTGCTCCCTCGTTTCCGCTACGCGCGCGGATGAGCCTTGTGATACACTTGCTTCAGTCGCTCCACACTCGTGTGGGTGTACAGCTGTGTTGTACTCAGCGACGCGTGACCCAGCAACTCCTGCACCGCGCGGAGGTCCGCTCCCGCGTCCAACAGGTGCGTCGCAAAACTGTGGCGCAGGGTATGAGTCCTTATCCCAGCCCGTTCGTCGGCCGTCCGCAGGAACCGGCGTACGATTCGTTGCACGCTCCGTGACGCCAGGCGCGTCCCGCGGCGGGACAAGAACACGGCACGCGCCGCCTCACGTGGTGGTCGCCGACGCTCCGCCAACTCGTCCCGCGCCGAATAGTACCGCCGGAGTGCCACCGATGCGTGAGAGCCCAGCGGAACGATCCGCTCCTTTCGTCCCTTGCCCCTGATCTTCACTTGGTCGGAGACAACGTCCACGTCCTGCAATCGCAGCCCGGTGAGCTCTGAAAGCCGCATCCCGGTGGCGTAGAACAGTTCGAGGATGGCTAAGTCGCGCAACGACAAGAAGTCGTTTCCCGCGGCGGCGCGCTCCGCACGGGCGAAGATCTCCTCGACCTGCCCGCGGTCCAGTACCGCCGGGAGGCGCTTGTCCAGCTTAGGGAGTCTCAGGCCCGCTGTCGGGTTCGTCTCGAGCCCATATCGCGACTGCAGAAAGCGATAGAACGTCCGCAGCGCCGAGAGTGCGCGGGCCGAGCTGCGTTTGGCGAGGCCCCGACGGTGCAGGTCTCCCAGGAACCCGCGCAACGCAAGCCGATCGACGCGGCCCCACGACCACGCCCGTGCTCCGCCGTAGAAATCGTCGCAGAATCCCTCGAATGCCCGCAGGTCTCTCAGGTATGCCCGCACGGTGTGTTCCGAATCCTGTCGCTCTTTCTCGAGATAGGCGAGAAACTCGGCGACCTCTGGGCGGTCCGATGGCCGGGACGATTCACGGCTCCCGCCGGTCACGTCACCACCGAACGCAGCGTTGCGACGAACGCCTGCATCGAGTCGAGCGCACGAGCGGCCATGGCCTCCTTACGCGCCCGTTTGTCTCTGATCGGACGGTCGAGGGGCGGCAGCAGGCCAAAGTTGGCATTCATCGGCTGAAAATGGGCTGGATCCGCTTGCGTCACGTAGCGCATGAGTGCGCCGAGCATTGTCTCAGGTGGCGGCATCGCAGGATCCGCTCCCGCAACCAGACGCGCCAGGTTAATACCCGCGAGGAGTCCCGTCGCGAGCGACTCCGTGTACCCCTCCACCCCCACCAACTGACCCGCGAACAGGAGCCGGTCGTCGTCAGGAGCAGACAGGTGCGGCGTCAGCGCGGCCGGGCTGTTGAGATACGTATTGCGGTGAATGCTGCCAAAGCGGAGAAACTCCGCTTCACCCAGTCCCGGCAGCTGCGTGAACACCCGCTTCTGCTCCGGGATTCGCAGCCGAGTCTGAAACCCCACGAGGTTCCACATCTGTCCCGCGCGGTCTTCCTGCCGCAGCTGAACGACGGCATAGGGATCCCGACCGGTCCGCGGATCCGGGAGGCCAATCGGCTTGAGCGGTCCGAACCGTAGTGTCTCCCTACCCCGCCGTGCCATCTCCTCGAGGGGCAAGCAGCCCTCGAAATACGGCACGGCCTCGAAGTCGTGTCCCACAAACTGATCACCCTCGATCAGGGCGTCGACAAAGGCCTCGTACGCATCACGGGTGAGTGGTGCGTTGAGAAAGTCGTTTCCCTCACCCTTACCATAGCGCGACGACCGATACAGCTCGGCGTGACGCAGGGACTCGCGGCTGACGATGGGCGCAATGGCGTCGTAGAATGCCAGCGACTCCAGCCCAAGCCGCTGCTGGATCACTGCGGCAAGTCCGTCGGACGTGAGTGGTCCGGTCGCGACGACACCCGGCGACGGAAGTTCTACGACCTCCTCGCGCATAACGGCGATCCGCGGGTGACCCACGATCCTCTCCGTGACCGCCGCGCTGAACTGCTGCCGGTCAACGGTCAAAGCCGCTCCACCGGGAACCCGGACCTCGTGCGCAACCTCAATGAGCAGACTGCCGATCAGTCCGAGTTCCGCCTTGAGAAGGCCGTGAGCGTTGATGATCTCAAGGGACTTGAAGGTATTGCTGCAGACGATTTCGGCGAGGTCACCGGTGCGGTGCGCCGGCGTCTGCAACCCGGGACGCATCTCGTAAAGCTTGACGTAGGCCCCGCGCTCGGCGAGCGCCCATGCAGCCTCGCAGCCGGCGAGCCCGCCGCCGACGACGGAGACCGTGGTCACGCGTCCGCGGTCGCGGGCTCCTCCGCAGCGAACTCGTGCTCGCACTTCAGGCAACGGTAATACGGACCCCGCGCCTTGGAGCTGCGTTGCTCCACGCCCTCGTTCCCGCATTCAGGACATGTGACGGCAACCGGACGATACCAGGTCACGAAGTCACAGTCGGGATATCGCGTGCAGCCGAAGAAAGACCGGCCTCGACGGGAACGGCGCTCCGCTATGTCGCCCTCCCCGCACGTCGGGCACGTCACTCCGAGCGGCACGGGCTTGGTGTGCTTGCACGCAGGGTACCGCGTACACGCAAGAAACTCACCGTAGCGCCCCGTCTTGATCACCATCTTAGCGCCGCACACGGTACATATCTCATCGGTGGGCCGGTCAGGGATCTTGTCGCCCTTGAGCGGCTTGGTATGGCGGCATTCGGGATAGTTGGTGCACGCAATGAACGGCCCGAAACGACCAGATTTCACCGACAGCTTGCCACCGCACTCGGGACACGGCTCCTTCTCGAGATCGGCCACGTCGTAGGCTTCACGGATCAACTGCACCGGGTCGGCGGATTCCAGTGCCTTGGCAAACGGATCCCAAAAGTCCTTCAATACCCTTTGCCACTGCAACGCCCCTTCTTCGACCTTGTCGAGTTCCAGCTCCATCTCCGATGTGAACTCCACATTGAAGATGTCCGGAAAGCGCGAGACCATGACGCGCGTGACCGTTTCTCCGAGGTCGGTCGGATGAAACCGCCGGCTCTCCATGCGTACGTAGTCGCGATCCCGCAGCGTCGACACGATGGCGCTGTAGGTACTGGGCCGGCCGATGCCGAGCTCCTCGAGCTTCTTGACGAGGCTCGCCTCACTGAAACGTGGCGGCGGCTCGGTGAAGTGCTGGTTCGGCGTAATGGCCTTGACCCGCGCCTTCTCACCCTCGGCCAAGTCCGGGATCGGCGCGAGATCCTCGAAGGTCTCGGCGTCTCCTTCCTCTTTCGCCTCGGCGTAGAGGACGTGATAGCCGTCGAAGACCATCACCGACCCCGTGGCGCGGAAGAGGTATCGGCCGATCGCAAAATCGATGGCCGTCGTGTCGTATTGCGCCGGCGTCATCTGTGACGCGACGAACCGCCTCCAGATGAGCTGATACAGCTTGAACTGGTCGGGCGACAGGTGTTTCCGCACGTCCTCCGGTCGTCGCGTCACGTCCGTCGGGCGGATGGCCTCATGCGCATCCTGCGCGCGCGCCGCCGCCTTGGTCCGGTACACGTTCGGTTTCGCGGGCAGGTACCGCTCGTCGTAGTGCGCCAGGATGTGGGCTCGGACCGCCTCCAACGCGACCGGAGCAACGCGCGGTGAGTCGGTCCGCATATACGTGATCAGCCCCACGGCACCCTCGGGGCCCAGGTCGATGCCTTCGTACAGATCCTGGGCCGCGCGCATGGTGCGTTTCGCCGCAAACCCCAGGCGCTTGGATGCTTCCTGTTGCAGGGTGCTGGTGATGAACGGGGGTGCAGGGTGCTTGCGGCGGCGGCTCTTGTTGACCGCGGAGACGACGAAGGGGCTCCCCGTGACCTCGTCGACGACCGCGCGCGCCGATCGCTCGTCGTCGAGTACCGGCTTCTTCCCGTCGATCTTGTGCAGCTTGGCCGTGAACTGCTTCCGTTTCGCCTCGAGCTCGGCCTCGATGGACCAGTACTCCTTGGGCACGAAGGCGCGAATCTCCTCCTCCCGCTCGACGATCAACCGCAACGCCACCGTCTGCACCCGTCCAGCCGACAACCCAGTCTTGACCGTCTTCCACAGCAGCGGGCTGGCTTTGTACCCAACCAATCGATCGAGAATTCGGCGGGCCTGCTGGGCCTCCACTTTCTGCTCATCGATGCGCCCAGGGTTGGCAATCGCGGCCTGCACAGCGTCCCTCGTAACCTCGTGGAACAACACGCGGTGGATCCGGTCACCGTCACCCAACTGCTCGGCCACATGCCACGCGATCGCCTCACCCTCGCGGTCGGGGTCCGTCGCGAGAAAGACCGCCGAGGACCGTTTGGCGACTTTCTTGATCTCGGCGAGTTGCTTCGTCTTTCCCTTGATCGTCACGTATTTCGGCGTAAACCCGTTGTCGACGTCCACGCCAAGCTCGCGTTGTGGGAGGTCCCGCACATGTCCGACGGTCGCCTTCACCGTGAAGCCTTTGGGCAGATACTTGGTGATGGTGCGTGCCTTGGCCGGCGACTCCACGATGACGAGGGAGCCTCCACTACGCGCCGCACCCGTCCCCTCCGCGCGTGTGCGCGGAGCAGCCTTCTTCGTCGCCCGTTTCTTGGTTGTGCGCTTCTTCGTGGTTTTGGTCGCCATATCCTCGTGGTCCAGATTCGATCCCGGGGTCCGACACCTACGAAGGTAGCGGCACCAGTCTCAACGTTGTCTCAACCCAGCCGCGTCCGAAGGCTCGTATGGCCTAGACGACACCCGAGGTGCCTCTAGGCCATTCGCGTTAACCTGCTTTCCCGCAACGAATTGAGACTGTCTCAGGCCGCTCGGTCCGGAGACCGAGGCGCGCGCATTATTACCACCACGCGAGACGCCGCGCAAGCGTGACTATCTGCTCGGCCACGCCGGAGCGGTCCCGACGAGTGCTGTCGAGCCTGGCGTGCGCTCGTTGATAGAACGGCCCGCGGTGCGCAAGCTGGCTGCGCAGTCGCTGCTCCAATTCCTCACCTTTGAGCAGCGGTCGGTCGTCGATTCCCCGCAGCCGGCGCGCCGCCGCCTCCGGTGTCACCTCCAACCAGATCACCGTGGCGCGCGGCAGGACATACTCGAGGTTGCCGGGCTGCGCCGCCCACCCGGCACCTGGCGACACCACACCAGGCGCCTCGCCCAACGCGACCTCCACCGCTTGGCGCTCCAGCTCGCGAAACGACGTCTCTCCCCTGCGGCGGAACAGCTCCGCGATGGTGGCGCCCTCGCGCTCCTCGATGCGCCCGTCGATGTCCGCGAACGGGCACTCCAGGCGCCGCGCCACCTCGCGTCCCACCGACGTCTTACCCGAGCCTGACAGCCCGACCAGAACGATATGGGTTCTCACCAACGTGCGCTGAGTTGCGCCAGGTACCCCGCGAAGTTGCGACGCATTTCACCCAGCGAATCGCCCCCGAATTTCTCACACATCGCGTCCGCGAGCACGAGCGCGACCATCGCCTCGGCAATGACGCCCATCGCGGGCACGGCAGTGACATCGGACCGCTCCGACTGCGCGCGGACGGGCTCACCCGTCTCCAAGCTCACCGTCTCGAGGGGTTGACGCAGCGTAGCGATCGGCTTCATCGCCGCTCGCACGACGATCGGCTCCCCGTTTGTTATCCCAGCCTCGAGCCCGCCCGCACGGTTCGATCGCCGCTGGATCCCGCCCGTGCGCGACGACGCGCCCCCTCGGGCGATCTCGTCGTGAACCCGCGATCCCGGCAACTCAGCTGCAGCAAAGCCGAGTCCGATCTCGACGCCCTTCACGGCGGGAATCGACATCACAGCCCGTGCGATCCTTCCATCGAGTTTACGGTCCCACGAGACATGCGATCCCAGCCCGAGCGCCACTCCGCGCGCGACGATCTCGGCAACCCCTCCGAGCGTGTCGCGAGCCGACTCCGCGGCATCGACAGCCGCTACCATCGCGTCCGACGTCGCCGCGTCCAGGCAGCGCACCGGAGACGCATCTGCCGCAGCGTTCAGCGGCGTCGGCCACGCCTCCACCTGGGGCGCCCGTACCGCTCCGAGCGCCACGACGTGACTACCGATCTCCACGCCGAACTGCGCCAGCAACGTTCGGCAAACCGCTCCGCAAGCCACGCGCGCCGCCGTTTCGCGTGCACTGGCGCGCTCGAGCACGTCGCGCGCGTCGCTCCGCGCGTACTTGAGGCTCCCGGCCAAATCCACATGTCCCGGTCGCGGGCGCACCACCTTGCGCCTGCGAGCGCCGGCATCGGGCCCGTCCGGCTCCGGCGCCATCACGTCTTGCCAGTTCTCCCAGTCCAGGTTCGCAATGAACATGCCGATCGGCGAGCCCAAGGTCTCGCCCTCCCGCACGCCGGCAAGGAACTCCACGCGGTCGCGCTCGATCTTCATACGGGCACCGCGCCCGTACCCCGCCATGCGACGCGCGAGGTCGCGATCGACGTCATCCACGCCGAGGGCAAGCCCGGCGGGGACTCCCTCGAGGATCGCCACCAATCCCTTGCCATGCGACTCACCGGCCGTCGTGAAGCGAATCATCATCTGGGGGGTGAAATGCCAAGCCCGACCAGAGGTCGGGCTTGGCATGCATACGAGTCCTGCGTCGTTGGACTACCGATCATCGCTCCCCATCACGCTGGGATCGACGATGCGTGGTGTGATCAGCACCAGCAGATCGCTTCGCGTCTCGTTGAGCGACGTGCGCCCGAACAATCGGCCCACGAACGGGAGGTTCTGGAGGAATGGGATTCCTTCCTTGGTCTCCCTCACCGATGTCCGAGTGAGCCCGCCCACGACCGCGGTCTGCCCGTCGTCGACCAGCAGTTGGCTGGTCATTTCCTGACGGCGGAACAGCGGCTGGCTGAGGAACTGTGCCACGCTCGAGTTGTCAACCGACAGCGTCAGCAGAATCTGGCGGCTGGCCGTGACATGCGGCGTGACTTCGAGGATGATGCCGGTGGCGACCAGCTCGACTCGGGCTGCGGCCTCGGTGCCTGCCGACGCGTCGACGACCCGGATCGGCACCTCGTCACCCACCTGCAGCCTTGCCTGCGTATTGTCGGACGTCGAGACCAGGGGCTCTGCCTGCTCATCCGTGAGCTGGATGGACTCGAGCGCCTGCAGGAACGCCGTGAAGGCGAAGCCACCCGTCGAGATCGAGTAGAGCAACTCCAACGCGGGCAACTCCACCTGCTGGTTGGCGTTCGCGACTCCGGTGATCGCCTTGCCGCCGAGGTCCACGGTCACGGCATCGACGCCCTCGATCAGGTCGAGGTACCGCTGCTGCACACCACTGGCGCCTTGGTGTCGCAGATCGTATTGGAAGCCAAGTTCGTTCAGCTTGGTCCGTTCGATCGAGATAATCTTGGCCTGAATCGACACTTGCGGCGTCTGACGATCCAATCGCGTCAGCAACGGGCCAAACACCTGCTCGTGCCGTTCCTGGGTGTCGGTAATGATGATGTCGTTGGTCTGCGTGTTGGCGACGATGGCCCCCTGCATCACCTCCTGCGTCTGGCCCGTCGAATCCGTCTGGATCACGGTGGCCACATTCCTCAGCACCTGGGCCAAGCTGTCCGCTCGGGCGAAGTTCACCGAATAAACGCGCGTGATCGTGGGCGCCGCGGTGGCACGCTTCGTCATGTTCTCGGGCGAGTCCACCACGATAATCCCGGTGCCGACTTCCTCTTCCGCAACCAACCCTTGCGATTGGAGGATCGCGCGGAAGGCCACATCCCAGGGCTGGTTCTTGACCTCCGCGGTGACCATGAGCGTCTGAATATCCTTGCCGACCACGATGGTCCGACCGCTGAGCTCGGCAAACGCCGCGATCACACCCGTGATCGGCTCGTTCTCATACGACGCGGTAACCACCGCCTGCTGGGACTGAGGGCCGGGCCGCGGCGCTTCCGGCTCCGGGACTACCAACTCCGCGGAGGGGGCCGCTGCCATGGCCGTCGAGGACCAGGCGGCGAACGCCATGTCCGTCCCGAAGGACAGCCGGATCGACTGATCGGCCACCTCCAGTTCGTAGTCGCGCAGCGCATCCAACACGAGCACGACCCGCACGACGTCCGCGTCGTATTGCGAGTACCGGACGTTGACGATGCCCGCTCGGTTCGTACCGTCGTACCGCGGCGCGGCGGCCCGCAACTGGGCGCCGCGTACGTCGATGACGAGACGCGCGGGGTCCGTCAAGGTGAAATCCGTGACGTCCACGTCGCCGCGGACATCGATGACCACGAGCGCACGCCCCGCTCCCGGCAGCACGCTCACGGCGGTCACTTCTCCCGTTGCCGCCACGGCCGGCGCCGCGAACAAGAGAAGGCCGGCAAGGGCGACCAGCACAGACCGCTTCATTGGTTCCCTCCCTGACTGCGACGGAGCTGCAGAGTGTCCCGCAACTCACGGCCGAATTCTTCGAAAGTGATGATCACCATCTGAGGACGAATCGCGGCAATCCGGACGCGTCCCAGCGGATCGAGGGCATCGCCGACACGAACCGTGTAGCGGTCCAACTCCCGTACATCGCGGAGCACCGCCACGCTATTCATTGGGTACTGCGCGTTATAGATGATACCCGTGACCTCGAGGTCCTCAGGCATCGGCTTCACTTCCCCCGTGGCCAGCGGCGACACGAAGGGGTCACGTCCTCCGCCTTGGTAGCGGAAGACCTCACGGACCAGCCCCGCGGGCGCTCCGGTGTCCGCCGGACTCCGAGCCGTCGCGGCCCCCTGACTCTGCGGCGCGCCACCGCCGATGGCGGCATCGTCCGGGGCCCCCGGCCCATCGTCCCCGCCCCCGCCAGCGCACCCGGCGAGCGCGAGCCCCGTGGCCAGGGTCCACGCGAGTGACTTACTGGCTCTCATCACCGGTGCCTCCGGCTGTGGACTTGACGAACGTACGTACTCGGAAGTTGGCCTCGAGCGGGGCCACTGTGGAGTCCGCGCTGGATCCGCCACCGCTTCTCGTGAGCCCCACCTCCTGGGGAACCATGATCCGCGGTAGCGACGCCACATCCGTCAGAAAATCGCCGAGGTCATCGAACTCCCCAACCACCGTGAACGCGATCCACCGCTCCTGGAACTGCCCACCCGATCCCACTCCACCCCCCGGCTCGGGGTCGAAGTTGCGGATCTCCACCCCGCGCAGGGCCGCCCGCACGGAGATCTCATCGAGCAGATCCGTGACCTCGCTCTCCGACGGCACAAGCGTCCGCATCAGACCAAGCCCGGCCTCGTAGCTCGCCACTTCCGCCCTCAAGTCACCGATGTCACCCCGCGCGAGCATCCGCTTCGCCCGCTCGACCTCGTTCTCGAGGTTCTCGAGGTTCTCCTCGAGTGCCGTGAGGCGCTCGTCGGCCGGCTGCTTCCAGTAGAGCCAGAACGCCGCCGCGCCCGCGATCGCGAGCACGCCCACCAAGCCGACGATCTGCTTACGTTCTCTATCAGATAGTGCCATCGCTCGCCTCCCCTACCGCGTGACCGATTCGCTGACCGGCACGGTCAGGATGAAGCTCGAATCCGCTTGTTGGAACGTCGCCACGAGCTCGAAGCTGTGGACGGATCGCCCGTTGGCGTCCACCGGCTGCACTCCGCCCGGTTCGACTCTGGAAATCCACGGCGAAGCCTGCAGCTGGCGAATGAACCGCGTGTAGCCTTCGATCTGGGACGCTCTCCCCGTCACCGTGAACCTTATCTCGGGCGGCGCGAGCGTGTCGACCGGATTGAATGACGCACCCGCGTTCACGACCGACTCGATCCACGTATAGTTGGGCAGCGCCTTTGCGACCTCGTCCATGATGTGCGGCCAGATATAGCGGTCGCCGTCGATATCCTGGATCTCCCTGAGCTCGGACAGCAGCACGGCCCGCAGGTCTCGCGCACGTTGCTGCTCCGCGAGCGCATCCGCGTGCTGCGCTGAGTCCTCGCGCGCCGCCTCCACCAATTCTTCAATACTCGCGATCGTGGCGTTCGTCTTAATAAAGAAGAACACCACAAAGACGAGGGCGAGCCCCCACACGATGCCAACCATCATGAGCAGCGGGTCCTTGACGCCGCCGAGACCACCGAGCAACGCGCCAATATCAAACGAGAGCCCGCCGCCTGACGGCTGTTTCTTGCCTCCGAGGAGGTTTATCTCGATACGCATCGTAACCTTCCGCGCTAATTGCGTCGCAGAGCCAAGCCCGTCCCCAACATCAAGAGCGGTCCCACCGTGTCGGGGTTCAGCGTGTCGAAGACACCGTCCTTCACCTGCAACCGCTGGAGCGGCGTCGCCAACTCCACGGGAATGTTCAACCGGCGACTGAGCACTTCGGTGATGCCCGGAATGCGGCTCCCGCCGCCACAACAATAGACCCGCTGGATGCTTCCCGCATCCCGGCTCGCCGTTTGGAGGAACGCCCCCGCGCGCTCCAGGCCCACCGCCAGCTCGTCGCCGCGATTTTGTACGTACGGGGCCAGATCCGGCGTGAGCTCGTAGCCCTGCAGCAGGTCCTCCGCATCGTCGGCGGACAGACCGCGCTCCCGCTGGAGATCCTCTCGGAAGAGCCGAGTGCCGACGCTCAGGTCCCGGTTGAGGAGCGGTATCCCGTCCTCCTGGATGTTCACGTTCGTTACTTCATGGCCGATGTTGAGCAGCGCGACCACTCCTTGCATCGCCTCGGGGTAGTTCAGCTCGAAAGCGTTGTGGAGGGCGAATGCGTCCACATCGACCACCGCGGCGTCCAGGCCGGCCTGGATCAGCAACTGCGTCTTGTCGTCCACCAAGTCGCGCTTGGCGGCCACCAACAAGACCTCCATCTGGAGCCCGGCGCCGTCCGGATCCAGAATCTGGAAGTCCAGCTCGACGGCGTCGATGTCGAACGGCACGTGCTGCTGGGCCTCCCACCGCACGACCTCCATGGCATCGGCCTGCTTCATCCGGTCAACCTGGATCTTCTTAATGATGACGTCGCGCCCGCCGACCGCCACCACAACCTTCTTGGCCTTGATCCCGTGCGTGCTGAGGAGCCCGCGGATCGCATCGGCCACCACGCCGGGATCCATGATCTCGCCCTCGACAATGGCATCCGCCAGCACGGGCGTCATGGCTACCCGGCTGAGCACGGGCTCGCCTTTGGAGTGGTCGATCTCGACCAGCTTGATCTGACCGCTGCCGATATCCAGCGCGACGGTCGACTTCGAGCCCCCGAGTCCGAAAAGTGCCATATCTACCGACCGTTAAAGGACATAAGAGGGGTGAGCGGCAGACTACAGTACCGCGCACCCCGAGATTTGTCAAGCTCTAACCTACTTTAACCAACACAGAACAAGTCAAGGAATCACCTTAACTTACGCCGATTGAGGGGACTAATAGATGTTCACCCAGGCCCGCTCATTGAGTGGCCAAGCCACCGCGCCGAACGCCGTCGCCTGCGCGATGGCGCAACCGGAATAGACGATATCGGCCGTTCCCGTGATCGAGTTGTTGTCGTTGGCGGTGATCACGTTGGCGGCTACGATACCACCATACACCTTGTTACCGGTGCCGGCAAACGAGACGGTTCCCTTCACGAGGATCGGTCCGTGCCACTCAAACCCACCCTGGATGTTGAGGTCCCCCTTTACGATCAGGACGCCCTGACCCCTTCGGCCGTTGACCGTGAGATCGCCATTGGAGAAGACCACCGGGTAGTAGTTCTGGCAGGCCGTGACCGGCTGTGTACCCTTGACCGCTACGTAGTAAGGCTCTCCCCAATTTGTCTGCACGCCGGTATCACACACGCCGCCCGTGGCCGACGGAACGGCCTGGACGTTCCCGCCGCCGGAAAAGTAGATGCTGGCCAGACTCTCCAGATCGTCGAAATACGTGTCGCCGAAGTGGGTCAAGGTCGAGTCGTTGATCGAACCATCTTCCGCGACATCCGGCGACCCGGTGATGTCCGTCGCTCCCTGCTCGCTCACGGAATCGGCCTCCGGGGTAAGTACACCGGGGAGTGTATCGGACGGGCTGGAGCACATGCTCCAGTTATCCGGGTTCTGGTCCTCGCCCTGAATCGTGACCGTTCCGTTGGCATTTACCTGTCCCTGGGTCTCGAGACTGGCGCGAATGTTGAGCTCCACGGGCCGGAGTCGTGTCAACATTCCAACCCGTTGCCGTGCCGTGCTGTCCTGGCTAAACCCTTCCGCTGAAACGAGATAGATCATCGAATCGAGGCGAAGCACGTACCCGCGGTACCACCCGGCACTCCCGGACACTGCCCCGCTGAACGCCAGGGAGTCCCCAATCGTTATGCGGTTGGTCACTGCTGGATTCCACAAGGCGACTCGCTGGGTCACGCCCTCCTCTGCCGCGGCAAGGGCCTGTTGCAACCGAATCGTGTTGCGCCCGACCCGGGTCTCCTGCATGCCAATGAAGAAGGCCGAAGCGACGAGCGCGCCAATGATGACCATCGCGAAGATCGCAACGACCAGTGCGATGCCGTGTTCGTTCTGCAGCCGCGCGGGCATATGACCCTCCTCGACGCCGCTAGCGCCGGTTGTTCCTCAGCGCGATGGACGTGATCAACGTGTCCACCACCAGGCGCAGGTCGCCCGCGTTGTAGACCGGTCGCGACGTCTGTCCGATGATCCTGAGATCGACACGCGCTACCTGCGTTTCGTCGGTGGTCGCCACCCCGTACTTGTCATAATAGACCAGCTGCAGGCCGTCGGCGGCCAGCGGGCCCAGAACGGGCTGAATCGAGCCGTAGCTTGAGCCGTCGTGCACCTGAGCACCAAGCCAGACGCTCCCTCCGGACGTGTAGGTGCCGACCTTCACCACCTCGAACGACCGGACCGGAGCGCCAGCCAGAACTCCCGAGAGTCCCCCCGCCGGCGTGACGTTATTCACCGTCACGACCGTACCGGCCGATGGACCCGGACAGGCCGAGGCACTCACCGCCAGACTGCCCACCCCGGCGTGGATCCAGGCGTTGTCCGCCCGAGATCCTGGGTTGCCTTCCGAGAAGATCACGACGGAATCCTGGCCCCCGGTTAGCGTTGTATCCAACCCGTATCGCGGCGAACCCCAAAAGGCGAGCACGTTCCCCGTGGGGGGAAGACACAGGAAGAACAACCCGCGCATGGCCTTGTACTCAACGTACGTCGAATCCGCCTCGATCACGTCGCTGTCGACGGGGTCGGTGGTACTCATCTCGCGCAGCTCCATCGGGAGCAACGCGACCGCCGTGCGCGTGTTGGCGTTCATCGCAGCCCGTTCGGCCTGCATCTGATACACGCGCTGACTGTTCGTCAGCGCCTGGTAGATCGCCACCCCCACGATCGCCGCCAAGATCATGGCGACGATGAGCTCGATGAGCGTAAACCCTCGGCGGTCCACGCTAGCGCTCCGAGCAGTACATGGTGGTGACGAACGTCTTTGCGCTGCGTCCCCTGAGCAGCGTGGGAGACTCGACGGCAACCGTCAGCTGCAGTGCCTTGTTGATGCCAGTGGCCGCAGGCGTCCACCGCAGAACGAACGTACCCAGCGTCTCCGAGCCGGCCACCACACTGTCGCACGGGACGCTCCGCAGCTTCTCGATGCGCTGGTGCGCCAAGGCCGTTGCCTCGGTGTCCAGCTGCCCCTGAAGGATGAATCGCGTAACCAGAGCGCTCGACGCCGCCACCGCAAGAATGCCCACCGCGAGAACCATGACCGCGATCATCACCTCGATGACCGTGAATCCGCGCTCGTTCCTCATCGGATCTGCCCCCACGGCGTGATCACGAGGTCGTCACCATTGCTGTCCCGAACGATTTGGATATAGGTGGAATCGGACTCCCTGCCGATCCCACGCGCATCGAAGCGGAACGATGCATTCGTGACGGTGATCGTGGCCTTGTACGACGCCATCAGATCCTGGACGGTCCCGACCGTATCGAGGACCCCGCTAACTGGGTCTGCCGTCAGCACGTAGACCAGATTCCCATCGAATCTCAGCGTGGTGCCCCTCCCGCTCTGCACCGCCGCGGCCCGAGCGGTCGCATGCATCGCCCTGATGGCATCGCTTGCACCGCGTACACCCTGCTTACTCAACGAGTCACCCAGCTTCGGGAACGAGATCGCCATCATGAGCGCAATGACCATGATGACAATCATCAGCTCCAACATGGTGAACCCGTGCTCGCCACGAGGTCGTAACATCATTGGCACCTCGACTTCAGGACCACCACAACCAACCAGAAGCGTGCCATCTCGACAACCGCTTGTCACACAACGAGTTGTCCGTTTGCGTGGCGGTCGCGAGTGTCGCAGGCCGCATGCGCACACCGCAACTTGACGCGCTGCAACAGTCAAGGTTGGGATAATCCGCGATGGTTGGCAAGGTACTCCTGCGGCGGCTCGCCCACCGTGATCCGTGACCCAACCCGGTCCTGGCGCAGTGCGGCTGCACCTAAGACGCTCTCTGACAACCACTTAAGGTCTACTGACAGGCTGCGGTCCCCTCACGAGTGGCTGGCCCGTTCGCTGTGTACGCCGACCCACCGAAGATGTAGCACTTCACGTTCGTCTGCTCGTGCGCAACGGTCGCCATCCACCCCCCCGTGGTAGCGGCAACGGCATACGTCGACACGCCGGCCGAGAGGCGAAACACGCCGGTCGTAAACGCGGTCGTATAGACTTGGTTGTCGAAGAGGTATCCGTCCTGCGCCGTGGCCATGTTCCGCAAATCGGACTTCATCGCGGCGATATACGCGCGCTCCTTCGTTGCACCGAACTTCGGAATCGCTATCGCCGCCAGTATCCCAATGATCACAACGACGATCAGTAGCTCGATAAGGGTGAACCCTCGAACACCAACATTCCTCATGCGTGCACCTCGGCGCCTGAATGGACGGAGGGCGGCAACAAGACAAAAAAAAAGGACCGGCGGGCTCGCCCGCCCGCCGGTCCTCGGTAGATCGTCCTACTGATCGCAGGACGGAGCCCCCTCACGGGTGGCCGTCCCGTTCGACGTGTAGGCCGTTCCGCCAAAGATGTAGCACTTCTTTGACGTCTGGCCGTGCGTGATCGTCGCCTGCCACCCGCCGGTCGTCGCCACAACAGCATACGTGCTGACGCCGGCCGATGTCTGGAACTGCCCTGTCGTGAACGTATTGGTATACGCAATGTTGTCCGCGAAATACCCTTCCTCCGCCGTCGCCAAATTTCGCAGATCGCTCTTCATCGCGGCCAAATACGCCCGCTCCTTCGTTGCACCGAACTTCGGAATCGCGATCGCGGCCAGAATGCCGATGATCACGACGACGATCAGAAGCTCGATCAGTGTAAAGCCCTTGCGGTCCATGCGGCTCCCTCCAGAGATGAGGACTCAGTTCTTGGGGCTCGTAGCGTGCTGCAAAGATGCAACATGCATGCCCCACACCGACCTATCGTCACAACACTATATTGGACAACACATTAGCCTATCGCAACACGCACTGACGAGGCCGCGCTGTCAATGACGTCCTCTCTCATTTTGCAGGCCGCTTGCTCAATACCAAGGGAACACTCGTCCCGCCGTTTGGCTAGGGCTGGCACCCCCAGGCCTGGAAGCGGCCAATGAGCGACGGAACCGCACGCGGCCCGAGTGCCTCAACCAGCGGCACCGCGCGTTGCAAATCCCAACACCACCCGGCCGTCGGCCCAGGTTGCACCGAGGAACCCACGAGGAGCGAGTCGACTTCGAGCGAGGCGCCACGGAAGTCCCCCTGCAAAGCGAGATTCTGCGCCGACGCCCAAGCGCGGATCCAAGCCGGGGCGGCGGCGGAGTCGAGCGCCACACGATACGCCCCGAGCAGAACCACGCTCGCACCAGCCCGGTCGAGCGCTCGCCGTGCCAGGCTCACCGCTGAGTCGGCACGTCCCAGTGCAGCCAAGGTGAGAATCTGGAGGTGCTCGATCATCGGGTCGCCCGCATGGGTCGCGGCGTTGGACTCGAGATAGCTCAGCGCCAGGTCGTACCGGTTCATCGCGTACGCCAGCTCCGCCACGTACAATCCGCCGCGTGGGTGCTCCTCGAACAGCTCGTAGGCCGCGATCCGTTCGCGCAGGGCGCGCGTCGAGTCGCCGGACTCCTCGAAAAAGGCCGCCAGACGCTGGCGTACCCGGTAACTGGTGGGAAGCGAGTACCGCGCGTCCGCCAGCAGGCTGACGTTGTCCTGCCAGACCGGAACGCGCTGCCACGCCACAATGGCCAGCAGGACGAGATATCCTGTCGCGACGGCGACCCCCGTCGGTCTCATCCGCCGGGCGAGTGCGGTCCAACCCACCGCCATCGCGAGTGCGGGCGCGAGCGCCGCGAGGTACAGCGTTCGCTCGGCGAGCACGACACCGGACACAAACAGGATGTTGGATGTCGGCGCAACGCTCAGCGCGCCGACGATCACGCCGGCCGACGCGGCTGGCCATCGATGCCGGCCCGCGATCACGACGGCGGCCAGCGCCGCGATCGTCACGACGGCGACCGTAGCGGGCCAACTCCACTCCAGCCGCACGGCGGTAACCCACGGGGCGTAATCGGACGCAAGGCGCAACGGCCACACCATGAGCCGAAGTACCTCGAGTGAGACCGGCAGCATGGTGGCCACGCGTTCACCCATCGACAGATCGGCCAGCGCCTCATGCGCACCGGACCCGACATATCCACCAACGACACCTCGCCAGACGAAAAGCCAGGACACGGTCACGGCGATTACGGCCGCGTAGCATCGGACAGATCGAATCGACGCGCCCTCGGCGGCCGCGTTCCGAGGGGTCAACGCATGGTCCGCGGCCAACAGGGCGATGGCCACGACGGCGTGCTCCTTGGATGACAGCGCCACGGCCACGAACGCCACGCAGGACGCACCCCAAGCGAATGCTCCCTTTGACGATGCGGCCGCTCGCATGCGTCGTGCGGAGAGCATCGCCCCCAGCAGACCGACGGCCGCCAGCAGCTCCGCGCGCCCCACGACATTGGCAACCGCCTCGACATGCACCGGATGGACCGCGAAGATCAGGGCCGCCAGTAGCGATCCGGCACTGCTCAACCAGACTCGCGCGAACCAGAAGACCATCACGCATGCCAGGACATGCAGGAGAATGTTCGTAAGGTGGAACCACCACGGTGCCCCGCCGAGCAAAGACCAGTCGATCGCGTAGGTGAGAATCGTGAATGGACGGTGCAGGCCGAGGACACGTAAGTCGCCCGGCCAGTACGGGGCAAACCACGCACTCAGGGCGGCGCCGACACTCTTGACCGCCGGATTCGACGGCAGCACGACGAGATCGTCTCCAGCAAACCCGTTCCCCAGCGAGCGCAAGTAGACCGCGGCGGCCACGGTCGCTGTGACGGCGCACGCGACACGATCGGTCAGTGGCCGCATCGCACCGCCAGGAGCGCAGGGCCGTCGGTGATCTCGAACAGCGGCTCCATCGAAGCACCCACCTCCGCCTGCCGCGCCAGCCAACTCGCCTGAGCTTGCGGGTACACCAAGCCCAGATGCGTGACACCGTCCTCGCAGGGTCGCCGCAGCGCGCGGACGGGCCGGTCAAGCCGCACCGACAGATGGGCGCGGAGGTCAGACGCGAGGACGGGAGGCTCCTCCACGCCGAGGATCGTTCCCTGGGCGAGCATGTCGAGGCGTACCGCCCCCGGTATCCCCTGGGGCAGGCGAATCCGGTCGCGTCCCTCCCACTGGTTCAGCTGCAGCCAACGGTTCGTCTCACGCTGGAGCAGCAGCGTACCGGCGAGGGCCAGGACCGCGACGCCGCCGGTCCACACCGTGCGGAACGTGCGCGCGCGCCCCTCGGCGCGCCCGTCACCAAGCCACTCCACGAGTAAGGGAATGAGCCACGGGAAGGCCGTCGCGACGGCGGCTTCTGGCACGCCGAGACCGACGCCGCCGATGAGCGCCGCCACACTCGCAAACAGAAGCACGGCCGACACGCGGCGGAACCGCGATACCAGCGGGCCGATCGCCAGCAACCCCGCGGCGAGCGTTACCCACATGGCCCACGACGGCAGCGACCCGACGCGCGTCGCGAGCAGCGTCTCTCCCGGATCAAGTCCGAACCGGACGAGAACGATTCCCCACCAACTCGCCACGGGGATGACACCGATCAGCGCACCCATCAGCGCCACACGAGTCGAGCGCCGCCACCAGGACGCGCCGACGGCAAGCGGCAGCGCAATCGCGCCCGGCCAGACGAGCGCCGCCGCTCCCGCAAGCACACCCGCCCCCAAGACCGCACGCTCACCCTTGTTCAGGCCGAGCCGAATTGCCGCCGTCCCGATCAGGAGCGCGAGTGGGTATGGACTGACCCGCAGGTCCCTCAGGAGGATGAGCAGCGGAGTGAATCCCAGGAGCACGCCCAACGCGGTCGAGGACCGAGTGGCCCCCAGCTGCTTTGCGGTCACGCCGACGAACCACGCCGCGCCCGCCGCGAAGCAGGCGTCCATCACCGCCAGAAGCGTGAGTCCTTCGGGGAACGCCGGCCAAGCGCGCGATACCACGGACACGATTAGCGGGTACAGCGGCGCCAGGGCACCTTCGGGCCACAACGACATCGCCTCCAGCAGTCCCGTCCCCGCCCGTAGCTCGCGCGCCATCGCCAGGGGCACCGCACCCTGGGCGAGCGCCAACGGCGCGACATCCAGTTGCACGGCGAGCGCAGCGACCCCGACACCCAACGCGGCCAGCAGCGACCACTCGCGTCTGCAGGCAGAGATAACGTGGCTCAGCATCCTGCTTTGGTCACTTCCGACCGAAGACTGTCAAGTGTGGCAGGCGGCACATCCAACCCGTACAGTTTGTCCATTGACCGAGCGGCACCTTCACACCAGCCGTCGGCCAATGCCGCGTCTGTGGCAAGCCACCAATCCTGCCAGCGACCCGATTCGAGCGCGACCTGAACCCGCAGCCACCGCGCGCCGCCAAATCCACCCAGCGCAACGAGCACGTCCGACTGCGCGATCTTCGCATCACGCGTTTCAGGATGGCGGGTCAGCAGTTCATCGGCGATCGCGGCGGCACTATCGAGCATTCCCGCCGCGAGATATGCCGCCGTCGCATCCGCCAACGGATACGCGACCACCGGGAACCCGCGATCCCCCAGCACGCGGTAGGCCGTGACATGAAACCGCGCAGCTTCCGCCCACTGCCCTTTTGCCCGCGCGACATCCGCCAATGATTGCCACAAACCGGTGTGGAGGGGGAAGATCACGACGGCGCCTCGCAGCAGCGAGTCCGCCAGGGCAAGGTCACCCCGGTCATAGGCAATGGACGAGGCAATCCACATCGCCCGATAGGACCGCGGGGCGTCGAACAGAATGCTCCGCGCCAGGATCTCTTCTTCACTCCACACCGGCGCGCGTGTGGCGCTGCGCACGACTCCGGCAACCAGGGCCACCGTGACGAGCGTGACGCCCACCACACGGTTCCACCGCAGGATTCGCGTCGCCCCCCACCCGAGGAACAGCCCGGGCCCTACGGACGCCATGTACAGGGTACGTTCCGCCAGCACGACCCCGCTCAACACGATCAGGTTCGCGACGATCAGTAACGATGCACCGGTCCACGCGGCGGCGAACAACATCGCCGGCGAGCGGCGACGCATACGGATGGCGGCGGCGGCCACGCCCACAGCAACCAGCAAGCCGACGACCCCGGCGGCCGTCCACGATTCGGCGGGCTCCACGGCGTTGGGGGAATAGTCGGCCGACAGGTGCAGGGGGAAGAAGAACAGGCGCACGTATTGAAGAACGACGGGAGCCATGACGACCAGGCGCCCACCGACAGTCAGCCCCTCGAGTCCCGGGGCCGGAAAGTCGCCAGCCAGATCGCCGAGAATCCCCGCCCGAACCAGCATCCAGGCTCCGGCGACCAACACGGAGGCGAACCACAGCGGTGCATGGTGACGCATTCGCTCACTGAACGGGACACCGACGCGGAGCGCACGGAACCAGTCGACCATCAATAGGAGGCCCGGCGTCGCAAAGGCCGACTCTTTCGAGGCCAGCCCGGCCACGAGCGCCAGGAGACTGCCGAACCCGAGCGTCGATGTCTTCCAACGGGCCATCCGGCCGTCGGCCAAGCCGTGCAGGTCGTAAGCAAGCACGGAGAGCAGTGCGAACAACGCGCTCAGCAATTCCGCGCGGCCAACGACGTTGGCCACCGCCTCGACATGCAGCGGATGGACCGCGAACACGGCCGCGGCAATCCACGCACCGTCGCCGATCACGCGCCTCGCCAACACGAACACGAGTAGTGTCACGACTCCGTGACACAACACGTTGACGGCATGGAACACGACCGGGCTCCCGTCTCCAAGAGACCACTCGACGGCAAACATGATCTGCGTGAGCGGCCGGTAGAGCGCGTGGTCCCACCAGGGCGCGGTGAGGATCTCGCGCCAGTTGGCGAGCGAGTGCAGCAGGGCCCGGGCGCGAATGACGTACACATCGTCGTAGACGAACTCGTACGTCACGCTGGGCAGAAACAGCGCGATGGCCAGCAGGACGACCGCCAATGCCGCCGTCCGGTCGCCGATCGTCCGCCCCCCGTAAACCGTCATTGGATCGCTGGTGTCACGCCGGGACTCTGCATGCGACGCAGTGCGGGGGGCCGTCGGGGTCAGCCGGATCAGGCGCATAGCGCCACATGTCCCAGCCCGCGTAACCCACGGGGAGTTCGGCATCGCGCTCGGACACCCAGCCGGCGTCGGTTATCCACGTCTGCATGATGAGAAATGCGGCGGGGACATCCGGTACCTGGAGAGCAAGCGCCCCGGTGCTGAGTGCCCGCACATGCAGCAGCTGCGCCATTTCGTCCGGATTGTGGGGATTGCGTTGGAACACCGCGACGGCAATCGCGGCGCAGGCGCAGGTGGCGAGCATCGCGAGCGTTCCCACGTACCAGACCGGCCGCAGGCCGCGGAGCCACGGGATTCTGAGGGGGCGTTTGCCCACCAAGAGGCGACCGACACCCAGGGCGGCGACGGCCGTCACCAGAGCACCAAGGCCCCACGATGAGAATTGGGGGGCCCAGAGCGGACCAGTGTCCGGTGCGCCGCTCCAATCGGGCCACGGCAGCAGCGGGAAGGCCAACGGCAGCGCACCGATGACGCGCCACGTGACGCGCGCCGGGCGTACCGTCAACGAGGGGCCTTACGCGGGGGAAAGAGATTGAACCGGAAGACGTGCCAAATCGCCGCGACGCCGTCGCGCCAGTCGATCTTCTTCCCCTCGGCATAGGTGCGTCCGCTGTAGCTGATTGGGACCTCCCAGATCCGTGCACCCGCGCGCGCGAGGCGTGCAGTGAGCTCGACCTCAATACCGAAACGATTGGATACGAGCGGGAGACGCTTCATCAAGTCCGCGCGCACCATCTTATAGCACGTTTCCATGTCCGTCAGATTGAGATCCGTGAACATGTTCGAGAGCAACGTGAGGAACCTGTTGCCCACCGAGTGCCAAAAGTAGAGCACGCGTCGTGGTCCGGCTTGAAAGCGCGACCCGAACACGGCATCCGCCCGATCGCTGAGGATGGGGTCCAGCAACTCCGGATACTCGCCGGGATCGTACTCCAGATCGGCATCCTGGATGACGATGACGTGACCGGTCGCCGCGGCAATCCCACCGCGTACCGCTGCGCCCTTGCCGCGATTGTCGTCGTGATGCAGCACCACGTCCACGATGCCCTCGGTCTTCAGACGGTCGAGGATCGCCCCCGTAGCGTCCTTGGAGGCATCATTCACCGCGATCACCTCGAGCTTCAGCGGCACCGACCGCACCCGTCGAATGGCGTCTTCGATGGTGGCTGCTTCGTTGTAGGCGGGCATGACCACCGTGACGCGCACGTCCTCGATGCGCTCCGGCAGCGGCGTCCCGCGGAACCCGACGTTACGGGACATCGGTCTCATAGCGAGCGAGCTTGCGATACAGGGTAGAGGGATCGATTCCCAGCACCTCCGCCGCGCGGGTCTTGTTCCCGCCTTCGGCGTTGAGGACCCACTCGATATAGGCGCGCTCGATCGTGTCGAGCGTCGGGTTCGGCTGCCGCGGCGCCGCGACCAAGTGCGGTCGCGGCGGTGCGGTGACGCGGTTCGGCAGCGCGTCAATGGAGATCGTCTCACCACGCGTCACGGTCATCGCGTGCTCCAACGCGTTCTCGAGCTCGCGCACATTGCCCGGCCAGTCATAGCTACCCACGGCCGTCAGGGCATCATCCGCAAGCCGCTTCACGGGCTCCGACCGCTCTTGCGCGGTGCGGGCGAGGAAGCCCTCCGCGAGGACCGGAATGTCCTCGCGGCGATCGCGCAGGGGCGGCATCACCAGCGTGATCACATTCAGTCGATAGTAGAGATCGGAGCGGAAGCTCCCATCGCGCATCGCGTGATCCAGATCGCGATTGGTAGCGGCGAGGATCCGCACGTCCACAGGCACTGCCTCCGTGCTGCCCACGGGGAGCGCCTCGCGCTCCTGCAGCACGCGGAGCAGCTTTACTTGAGTGGCGGGAGTCATCTCCGCGATCTCGTCGAGGAAGAACGTCCCCCCACGCGCCGCGGCGACGAGGCCTTCTTTGTCGCGATGCGCGCCAGTGAACGACCCCTTCACGTGTCCAAACAGCTCCGACTCGAGCAAACTCTCGGGCAGCGCGCCGCAGTTGATGGACAGAAACGGTCCGTCGGCCCGAGCGGACAGCGAGTGGATGTACCGCGCAATGACCTCTTTTCCGGTGCCGCTCTCGCCGAGGATCAAGACCGTGGATTCGGTCGGCGCCACTTGTTCGGCGAGTTGAACGACGGCTGTGAAACAGCTGGCCGAGCCCAACGGTCTGGCCCATCGGCTCTGGTCACGGCGGCGGATTTCTCGCTTGAGCGTCACGTTCTCACTGCGCAAGGCTCGGTACTCCGCTGCCCGGCGACAGATGGCCACAAGTTCATCGTTGGCGAACGGTTTCTGGATGTAGTGGTACGCCCCTTCGTTCACGGCCCGAATTGCGCTTTGGAGCGACGCCTGGGCGGTCATCAGGATCACGACCGTCTCAGGATCGGTTTCCTTCGCGGCCTGCAGCACGTCGATCCCGTTCACCTGGGGCATGCGGACGTCGGTGAGGACGATATCGGGCTTGCTGGTCTGGATCGCCTTGATACCCACCCGTCCCCCTTGCGCCGTGGAGACCTCGAAGCCCGAGTTCTTCAACAGAATGCGCAACGAATCGAGAATGCTCGATTCGTCATCGACGATGAGTAGGCGCGGAAGCCGTTCGTTCACGCCGCGACCTCGCTCCGAGAACTCGCCGGCAACAGGATCTTGAACTCGGTGCCCTGGCCGGGAAGCGACTCAACAAATACGACCCCTCGATGGGCTGCGACCGCGCGCTGTACGATCGCCAGCCCCAACCCCGATCCTCCTTTGCGGCCGGTCACGAACGGGTCAAACAAGCGGTCCTGGAGTTCCTCCGGAATGCCGGGGCCGTCATCCGCCACTCGCAACAGGGCGGCACGCTCGAAGCCCAACCCAGGCGGCAACTCGGCCGCGGTGGCCACGCGCGCTTCCACCGTCACGCGAGGCTCGGCGCTCCCCACCTGGACGGCGTTGAGCACGAGGTTGGCGACCACGCGGTGCAGCAGATCCTCGTCACCGTCAACGAGTGTTCCGTCGGCATGAACCGTAATCGTAGCCTCCTCCGGGCACTCGGGATGCCGGCGGATGACCGCGACCGCCCCACGCGCCAGTTCTCCGAGATCGATCGGTCGCGTGCTTTTCACTTGTACGCGCGAGAAATCCAAGAACTCGGACAGCAGGCGGCTCAGGCGGTCACTCTCCCGCACGACGAGCTCGGTGAGGAACCGCTCATCCCCATCCGCCTGCCGCATCACGCCCAGCTGCTCGATCGAGGATCGAATGGACGCGAGGGGATTGCGGATCTCGTGGGCGAGCGAGGCCGAGAGTTCCGCGACCGCCTCGAGACGCTCCGTGCGACGGCGGAGCTCGTCGAGCCGCTTCTGATTCGAGATGTCCGTGAAGATCATCGTCACGGAGGGTTCGTCCTGACCCGAGGCAATGGAATTCGCGGTCACCCCAATGGGAACATGCCGGCCGTGCGCCTCAATGATGCCATCCCGCCGGAGCGACCGCTGCTCCCCGCGGCGTGCGGCCGTTGCCGCCTCCACAAGCACGTTGGCGCGCGCCCCCACGCTGGCCGCCAGATCCGACCCGACGACGGCCACCGGATCGACATCGAGGAGCTGCGCTGCCGCCGGGTTCATGTAGATGATGGTACCGACGTGATCCGCGGTGATGACTCCGCTGGGGATGCTGGACAGAATGTCGCCGGCCTCCAGACGCAGCCGCCTGACCTCCTCTTTGAGGACCTCCCGCTCCTGGCCCATCTGCCGGAACCGTCCCCCGATGAGTCCCGTAGCCACAAAGACTCCCATGAACACGGCGATCTGTAGCCACACGGCCGTCGTGAGTTGGACCGGCTGCCACCGCGTGATATCGGCCAGATAGAGCAGGCTGGCGAGAATCGTGATGAGAACGCCGGATCGCAGCGGCATCACGATCGCGCTGGCCGCGATCACCAGGACATACAGCGCCGGGAACTGACTGGCGGGACCCTCTGTCAAGTGCACCACGGTGGTCACCAGCGCCAGGTCGAACAGTGCTTGCGTGTACAAGAATGTCAAACCGACCGTGCGCTGCGCGATGTGGCTGTACCAGAAGGACACGGCGCTCAATCCGACGCTGGCGATGGCCGCGATCGCCAGGATGAGGAGGGTCGACGGCTCCACCGACGCGAGCTTGAGGGCCGCCGCACCGAAGACGGTCACGGCGACGATAATGCGCCCCAGGTACGCCAACTGCAGGACGCTCAAGAACAAGGGGCTCGTCGCGAGCCGCTCGTGGGCTGCGGATCTTCGCAGGGCCGTGTCCATGCGGGGCAATATACCGAACCGGGATCCTATCGCACTCCATGTACGGACGGGGCCGCCTCCATTGAGAAGCGGCCCCGTCGGGGCTACAGACGTGCCCAGGGGCGCCTACCCCACGGCGTTCATCATGTCGAAGATCGGCAGGTACATCGCGACGATCATACCACCGACGATGACGCCCAAGAACACGATCATCACGGGCTCCATCAGCGAGAGCAACGCGCCGACGGACGCATCGACCTCATCGTCGTAAAAGTCCGCGATCTTTGACAACATCTCGTCCAGGCCGCCCGTCGCCTCACCGACGGCGATCATCGACGTCACCATCGGTGGGAAGACGCCGGAGCCTTCGAGGGGACCGGCGATCGTGTCACCGCCGGCGATCGAGGTCCGCGAACTCATCACCGCATCGTGGATCACGCGGTTACCTGAGGTTCGTGCCGTGATTTCCAGACCGTCCAGGATGGACACGCCGGACGCGAGCAGCGTACCCAGCGTTCGAGTGAACCGCGACACCGAGGACTTGCGCAGCAAGTCCCCGAGCACCGGTATGCGCAGCATGAGCCTGTCGATGGCGAGCTTCCCGTTGTCCGTCGCATACCAGCGCTTCAATCCGTACACCCCTAGGCCCCCGCCGATCAGTCCGAGCCACCAGTAGCTTCGCAGCATCTGACCGAGCCAGATCACCAGGCGGGTCGGCGCCGGCAGCGGCATTCCGACCTCGTTGAACATCCGCTCGAACGTGGGGATCACGAACACGAGGAGGATGATCACCGCCCCACCCGCGACGGTGAAGATCACCCCCGGGTACACCATGGCGCCTTTTACCTTCCGCACGATCGCGTCGTTCTTCTCGAGAAACGTCGCAAGACGGAGCAGAATCGTGTCCAGAATGCCGCCCGCCTCACCGGCGGCGACCATATTCACGTACAGTTGACTAAACGCGTTCGGGTGCTTCTCCAGCGCGTCCGCCAAGGTGTTGCCGCTCTCCACGTCATACACCACCTGCCTGGTGACGTCGGCAAGCGCCTTGTTGTCGGTCTGGCGGGCGAGGATGTCCAGCGCCTGCACCAGTGGAAGACCCGCGTTGATCATCGTCGCGAACTGCCGCGTGAAGATGACGACGTCTCGCGTGGGGACGCGGCCGGCGCGCTTCTTCTTTTGCTGCTCGCGAACGCGGATCACCATCATCCGGTTCTGACGCAAGTGCTTCACGACGTCTTCCCGGGTGGGAAGGTCGATCGTGCCGACTCGCTCCTCGCCTTGAGCCGTGCGCGCCGTATACTCGAAGACCGGCATCAGCTGCCTCCCAGTGGGGTTACCGTCGGCCAGCCATCGCGCGGGCGCCGCCTTCCTCGCCCGGCACCGGCTCGCCGACCATACGCAGGAACTCGTTCTGATCACTCGCCACTCGCAACGCCTCCTCCAGCGCGACCTCGCGGGACATGTACAACTGATACAGCGAGTCCATCATCGTCGCCATCCCGTGCTTCTTGCCCGCCTGCATCGATGACAGAATCTGGTGCACTTTGTCGTCACGAATCAACGCGCGGATTGCCGGAGTGCACACCATGATCTCCGCCGCCATCACCCGTCCCTTGCCCGTCGCGCGCTGCAGCAGCGTTTGGGTCACGACGCCCTCGAGCACGAAGGCTAATTGTGCCCGCACCTGCGACTGCTGGTGCGACGGGAACACGTCGATGACGCGATTAATCGTCTCCGCCGCGGAGTTCGTGTGCAAGGTGGCGAACGCTAAGTGCCCCGTTTCGGCGATGGTGAGCGCCGCCTGAATCGTCTCCAAATCCCGCATCTCGCCGATGAGGACGATGTCAGGATCTTGGCGCAGCGCGTACTTGAGCGCATTCGTGAACGAGTGCGTGTCCGTTCCCACCTCGCGCTGGTTGACGATGCATCCCTGATGCCGGTGGATGAACTCGATCGGATCCTCGATCGTGATGATATGGCCGCGCCGCTCCTTATTGATCTTGTCGATCATGGCCGCGAGCGTCGTCGACTTGCCGGATCCCGTCGGCCCCGTCACCAGCACCAGCCCGCGCGGGCGCTCGCACAGCATGCGCAGCACCGGGGGCAATCCCAACTCGTCGAACGTCTTGATGGAGAACGGGATCTGTCGAATCACCATCGACACACATCCCCGCTGCTTGAACACATTACCGCGGAAGCGTGCCAGATTCTGGATCCCGAACGAGAAGTCCAGCTCGTCCTCGTTCTCGAATCGCTTCTTCTGATTCTCCGTCAAGACGCTGTAGGCAAGCTGAAGCGTCTCCTTAGGGGTCAATGCCGTCTCCGACTTGGAGTTGCCGATGTCCCCGTCGACACGGAGCTTCGGCCGCTCACCAGCCGTGATATGCAAGTCGGAGGCATCGCGCTCGATCATCTCTTCGAGGAGTTCGCGCAGATTAGGTCCGCTTGCCTTCGCAGATTCGCTCATCGGTCTATCCCGCCGTTTCCTTGACAACTTCTTCGAGAGTGGTGATGCCCTTGCGCACCTTTTCGATCCCATCCATGCGCAGCGTGAGCATGCCCTCCTTGAGGGCCTGTTCCTGGATATCTGCCGCGGAGCCACCTTTGAGGATCACCCGCCGAATCGCCGGAGACAGCGGCATGACTTCGTAGATGCCCTGCCGGCCCTTGTACCCCGTCCCGCTGCAGGCATCACACCCTTCACCCTTGTAAAACGTGATTCCCTCGGCCTGCGCCGCCGTGAACCCCAGCGCTCCCAGCTCGGCGTCCGTGTACTTGTGTTCACGCTTGCACTGCTTGCACACCCGCCGGAGGAGGCGCTGCGCAACGATGAGATTGACCGCGCTCGCTACGTTGAACGGCTCGAGCCCCATGTCGATCATGCGCGTGATGGTCGACGGCGCGTCGTTCGTGTGGAGGGTCGACAGCACCATGTGGCCCGTGAGCGCCGCCTTGATCGCGATACCGCCCGTTTCGAGGTCACGGATCTCGCCGACCATGATGATGTTCGGGTCCTGGCGCAAAAACGCTTTCAAGGCCGCAGCGAAGGTCATGCCGATCTCAGTGCGGACCAACACCTGATTGATCCCGTGGATGTTGTACTCCACCGGATCTTCGGCGGTCATGATGTTGACCTCGATGCTGTTGACCTTCGAAAGCGCCGAGTACAGCGTCGTGGTCTTGCCCGACCCCGTGGGTCCCGTGACCAGCACCATCCCGTAGGGATTGGCCACCGCCCGCATCAGGTCCTTCTCCGCCTTCAGTTCGAACCCGAACGTGCTGAGATCGAGAGTCAGATTGCCCTTGTCGAGAATCCGCATCACGATCTTCTCGCCATAGATCACCGGCAAGGTCGAGACCCGGAAATCGACCACTTTCTTCCCCATCTTCATTTTGATGCGGCCGTCCTGCGGCACACGCCGTTCCGCGATGTTCAAGGCCGACATGATCTTGACGCGGCTAGTGAGCGCCGCCTTCAACTTGATCGGCGGCTTCATGATCTCGATCAGCGCGCCATCGATCCGATAGCGAACGCGGATCTCCTTCTCGAAGGGCTCGATGTGGACGTCGCTGGCCCCTCGCCTGACCGCGTCCGTCAGGATGCCGTTGATCAGCTTCACGACCGGCGCGTCATCGCCGACCTGAACGGGGGCCTCATCGTCGTCGCGCTCCTCGATGACCTCGAGATCCTCCTCCTCTTCGATCTCGTCCAGGAGGTTCTGGAGCTGGGCGTCCGTCGCTTCGTAGTACTTCTCGATCTGCGAGCGCAGGGTGTACTCACCCGCAATCACCGGGAAGATGTCGTATCGCGTGATGAACTTGAGGTCGTCGATGATGGTGACGTTGGTCGGCTCGGCCATCGCCACCGTCAGCGTCCGGCCCTCCCGCTTGAGCGGCAGCACGCTGTGTTTGATCGCCACTTCACCGGGAATGAGCTTGATGATCTTCTCTTCCACCGAGAAGCGGCCGAGGTCCACCGCCGGCACCCGGTACTGCTTTGCCAGCATCTTCGTGATCTCGATCTCGGGAATCAGACCGAGCTTCACCAAAACATACCCCAAGCGCGCCCCAGAACTGCGCTGCTCGTGGAGTGCTTGCTGCAGCTGCTCGCGGGTGATCAATCCCTCGCGGACGAGGAGATCGCCAAGTCGTTCGGAACTCGCGGCCGCTGTTGCCATACCTGCCCGTGTGGGGGAGGACTAGATGACACAACTCGTTAACACACAAGGAGCTAACGTACGGGTAAAGTACCGGCGGTCAAAGGGGTGTCAAGAGATTCCGACCAGTGCACGCAGCTTCTCGAGCGTTGCCGGTCCGATCCCCGGAACCTCCAGCAGCTCCTCAATCGTGCGGAATCGTCCGATGCGGGCGCGTAACTCGAGAATAGCGGCTGCCTTTGCCGGACCGATGCCCGGGAGCGCCTGGAGTTGCTCCTCGCTGGCGGCATTGAGGTTGAGTGGCCGGCGTTCCGCTTTCCTCGGGCGCGCACCGGCGACAGGAAGCCTCACGTGCGGCTGAATAGCGTCCAGGACCGCCTGACCGATTCCCGGCACCGCGCCGATCTCGTCCAGAGTCCTGAACGGGCCGCGCGCCTCGCGATGCGTGACAATCCTCGCGGCCAACCCGGCCCCGACGCGGGGAAGTCGCATGAGCTCGGACGCGGACGCGGTGTTCGGGTCAATCACCTCGGCCGGACCGAGTGGTCGGCTGGCTGCCTCGGCTCGCGCGGCAACCGAGTCCAGTGGAGTGCGCACTCCGACGTCCGACCGGTATCCCACCGCGCCCGGTGCCCCCGGAACGGCGACAACCCACCGGACCACGACGCCCAGCGCCGCCAGTGTGACCAGCAACGCGGCGGCTCGATGATCGCTGCGGTCCATGCATTGACGGTGAGGCCGGCGCCGCCCACCGACCGCACCCGCTCAACGCCGGACGTACCGCTCGAACGCGCTATCGCAGGAGGGCGACGGCCACGTCTCCCACGATCTGCAGGCTCTCCACCGAAATCTTGTCGATCGTGTCGTCGGGCGTGTGCCAATATGGGTAGTCCAGGTCGATGACGTCGATCGCCCGGATGCCGGCCCGCAAGAGGGGCACATGGTCATCTTCGATCGGGGTCCTCACGGTTGGACTAAACACGCGCTCGTACCCGAGTTCACGCGCCTTCGCCCAGACCCGTTCCACCACTTCCGGCGCACCGGCGAGGGAGTGGCCTTCGCGAAGGAATCGCAAATCGCGATCTCCCACCATGTCCCACACGACGGCAAAGAGTGGCCGGGCGGGCCCCACGGGGTGCGCCGCGTAATATCGCGATCCCAACAGCACGTCCGCCCGCACTAACCAGTCCCCATAATCCTCGCCATCCACGAACACGAGGTCCACTCCGACGCTCGGGGGTGCGCGTTTCAGCACGTCCGCCACCGCCAGCAGGACCGCAACCCCCGAGGCCCCGTCGTTCGCACCCGGGACGGGGCGGCTCCGGTCCGCCAGGTTGGCGCTCTGGTCCGACATCGGACGGGTGTCCCAATGCGCGACGTACAGAATCCGGTCGGGCCGTTCCGGCTGGAACGATCCAATGAAGTTACGGAGGGCCAGGGTGTCTCCCTCGACGGTGACGTGAGTGAACGCCTGCACAACCACGCTGTCTGCCCGCTCGCGCAACCGCGCCAACAGCCAATCACCCGCGTTGCGATGACCGGCGGTGTTCGGTATACGAGGTCCGAACGCCAATTGCGCCTCCACGTATCCCATGGCGACCGCGCCGTCGAACTCTCGGCGAGCCGTTGACCCGGACCCGCAGGCCAGCAGGATGAGCAAGAGACTCGTCATGCGTCGCTTCATTGAAACCGACCGGCAAAGAGGTTGACGTCGGCGAAAATCGACAGCACGACCTGCGAAAGCCGAGTGGCCGTGTGGCGCTGATCGCTCAAGACATAGCTAAAGGTAAGACCACCTCGTACGGTCTCGCTCAACCCCGTATCGACTCGCAAGTCGACCTGGTGTCGCCGGCTGTCTGACACAAGCCGGCACTCGCTGCTTCCCGCCCGTACCAGGCAGACGTCCTGGCGGGATGTCCCGAACGTGATATTCGCCCGCAGTTCGTCGCGGAGGCGGATCAGGCTCGTTGGCGCCCGGAACCGGAAGCGGGTACTGCCCGTCCACTCCCGCCGGCGGGTGAGCGTCACATTCCCCGCGGTGACCGACCGGCCATCCCCAAAGGCGTACTGCACGGCCGTCACCACGCCGCCTTCCCACGTGAGCGCGAGGGTCGGCGTGAACAGTACGGACGTGTTGGAGGTGGCAACCGGATCCACCGTGGGAAGCCGGCGATGGGTGACATCCGATCGTACCTCCCGATACTGGGTGCCCGCGCTGACACCGTTCAGAACCGGGCGGATTGCCAACGGGACCGGCACCGTCCAGTCGACGCCGAGGGACGGCCATTCTTCGACTCGGGACCGGAGTTCACCTAGCACTTCGCCCCGTCGGGCCCAGCTCCGCTGTTCCTGATTCCGATACAGCACGCGCACCGAGCCGCCGCCCGGCAGTTGTACCCCACCGTTGGCAATCAGCAACAGCGATTGACCCGCTGCCGTGGCCGGCACGCCACCACGTGCCAGGAACTGGTCCAGGTCCCCGAAGCCAAGCCGATACGACAGATCGGCGTCGGTCGGCGTGCGATCGAACGTCGATCGGAGCTCCGATCGGCGGGTGATATCGATCGGGAGAATGGCACCGAAGACCCGCGCCGGCACCGACCCCGGAGCGGCGAGATCGCGCACCATCCTTCCCCAATCGACCGTGACGCCCAGTTCCCGGGTCCGCGCGTTCCCGATCGTCTCAGGTAATCGGAACGCCATAGTATCCTCCGCGTCCGGGAGCGGATCGGCTCGATTCGGGTCACGGGCGAATTGAAACCGGCTCGAGAACCTGAGTCGCGGTCTGAGCCAGCTGGCCACCACCGGCTGCATGTCGAACGTTGTGGAGAACGAACTGGCGCGTTCGAACCCCACGTCGGTGCCGATGAGCGCCCCCCGCTCCTCCCGCAACAGCCGCCCCATTACCGTGGAACCGTCGTAGCGCTGCAAGTCCCGCAAGCTCGCCGCGGACACGGCCAGGCCCAACGATCGAAACGGTCGCACCCCAACCGCCGCCTCGTTGCGCCACATGTGTGTCAGGCCGGCGAGCCCCAGTGTGCCCGAATCACCGGCAAGCACCACCGGGACCCTGAACGCGAATCGATCGCGTTCGTTCTTCGTCAGCGTCGAGGAGAACACGATGCGGGACGGGTTCCACCGCAACCGGGCGGACCGTAGCGCGCGGCCGAACTCACTCTCGCGTATCCAGGCGGGGAATCGCTCCACCATGCGGGTCAGAAAGCCAGGCACGATCGGCACCGTCATGGGGCCTGGGACGTTCTCGTAGCTGATGCGCACCTCTCGCTCCCGCACGACCGCGGTGCTCAGGGAGGCCGTGAGATCGCCACGCATGTAGCGCCCCCTGACGCTCAGCGGGTCCACCAGCGCACGGAGAAGCGCGCTGGAAGCCGCTTTGGTCCGTCGAATCGAGGCCTCGTACGTCGTCACGCGTGACTTCGGCGTGCGCAGGCCGTCAAGTCGATCCGCCGTGATGTCGGTCCGAGGGACATAGAACGGATCGCTCGACGACGCGCTGTGGCGGATACTGATCGGGAAACTAAGGTTCCAAGACTCCGGGAGCAGACGGTCGGCCCGCACCAGCGCGGTCACATGCGTTCCGACATCCGCCACGTAGGACGGTTGCTCACCCGGCGCGCGGAACCGGTCATCGCGATTGCGGTACGCCACGTTCACTTCCGCAAAATCCGAGGCGGCAACGCGCAGGTCGATCGAGCCGGCCATCCCACGGTCGTCCACGACCTCGGTGAGGCGAATGTCGTCGACCCAGAGCTCGGTCTCGTCGATGACGCCTTGATCGTTGATTCGGAGAATGCCCACCGCCACCTCGGCCACCTGCGCGAGATTCGGCGGCCGCACTCCAGGATCACGCACGTGCACCAGATACGGCCCGCTACAGGCTACGTAGGCCGTCGTGTCTCCCCCACACGCCCCCCAACCGCCGGGCGGGTCTCCCCGCAACCACGAGGCCTCGAGCGCCGCCCGCAGGTCGAGCCACCGCGCCAGATCGATTACCGCTTCCGGTTCCCAGGTGTCGGTGCGGATCGGGACGCGGTACATGTAGAAGTTGGCCTCGTCGCGTCCCACCTTCAGATAGAACTCGAGATCGCCCGCGTTCCAGCCAGGCCCGCGCCCGCGCGCCCACACCCGCAGCGTCCGGTACGTCAGGAAGTTCTTGTCGGCCTCGTTCGCGAACCGCACGAGGGCCTCGGCGCGCTCGCCGACGCGGAGGTCTCGTGCAACGAGACGCAGCGCCTTTTCATTGACCTGCTGGGCACCAAACTGGAACCCGGCCTCACGCCGGTCAGCTAGGTCGTTGACGCCCGGCGGCGACGTGTAGCCCAAGTCGCGGTTCTCCGTGCTCACCGTCAGCACGGAAACCTCCCCGTGCGGCTCACCTTCTCGGCCACTCAGGCCCAGGATAGGCGTCGCGGCGCGGCGGACCCACGGCGCGCCCACGAGCCTGAACCGAGCCAACGCCAGCGCCACTTCCTCCTCCGCCAGACCCTGGTCGGGCACCGCCAGCGTCATCCGCAGTGCCTGGATCTGCCGCACGTTGGGAACGCCGATCTGGAGCGTGTCCGCACGGAACGGAATCCTATACAGGCGCCACGTGATCGCCCGCCCCGCGTCGTCGAAGTGGGTGACGCCGTCCCGCACGTAGTACTGCGGATCGCCGACTCGAAACACATAGCGGAACACGCTTTCACCCGCCGCGCCGACTGCGACGTCCAGCCGGTTGTCTCCGTTCAGATCCTCCGTGTCGAGCCGGCCGTTGCGACGCGTGCACGCCGCGCGGAGGCTGCCACGCGGTAGTGCCTCCAGTCCAAACAGGGTCTGAAGATCGCACAGCGGTAGCCCGTTCACATACGCGCCGGTGGACAAGTCGAGAATGGAATCGGCGACATCGCCGTGAATGCCGCGGTCGTCCACCACGGCATTGAAGACGTTGGTCAACGAGTCGCGCTCGGAATCCAGGCGACCCAATCCCTGCGTGCGTCGGCCCTCGAACACCGTGTCCGTTCCGACGATGCCGAACCGCTCCGGAACACTGGCCGCCACGTCCTCCATCACGGTACCGAAATCGAGCAGGACGACCGCGGCGTTGCGTCGTGCAGACCCGGCTCCATCTTCCAGCACCCAGAACTCGATCGACTCCACCCGCGAAAGGTCCACCCCCACCCCCGATCCCCCACCCAACGTCTGGGTGAGGCTGCGCCACCGGGGACCCGCGGTATGGGGCAACCGCCAACGCGGCCTGCCTGTTTGCGGGTGGGGTGCACCGCCGACCGTGTCCGGCTTCAGAGTCAACCACAGCACCGGCTCGACGCCGATCCCCGCCCCGGCCAGCACGATCGTCGAGTCGATCTGGCGCGGCGTGAACTCCAGCACCCCCGCTCTCGTGCTCACGGCGTTCTGCCAGACGAGCGGGACCGCATCGGCCGGGTCGAATCCGCCGGCGAGCGAGAGATAGGCGGGGCTGAGTCCCCTCGCCTCGGTGGGGGCACTCCCGAGCTGAAACTCCCGCTCGCGCAGGTTCACCGTGAGCGTCGCTTGCCCCTCGAAATCCTCCACGTACGCGATACCAAGTGGATTCGGATTGGGCTGGGACATGGCCAGCTCACCACTCAACGCGACGAAGGAAGGCGCGGTCGCGCGTAAGAACGGCAGCGCATCCATGACCTGGCTGACACCGTCGATCTGCGTTGCCCACTCCGCCCGGAGTGCTCCGACGAAGCCGGACTTGGGCTCGAGACCTAAGAAGGGTCGGGTGAAGCTCGTCCGATCGTTCTGCAACAGCCCCAACGCCTGGATCCGTGCGGTGGATCCGAGCTGATACGTCCCCGTGAAGCCCAACACGTTCTTGCGTGCCGGATCGAAGAGCTGATTCTCCTGGAATTGCGCGCGCACCGTCGTCGGACCGCTGAACAGCGACGGTGGGTCCAGGAAGCGCACCTGCCCGAGCGAGTAGTCGATCTCGTAGTCGCGGCCGCGCACGAGTTCCCGCTCGCCGACGAACAGTCGTTCGCTGCCTTCCCGCACCTGGAGGGCGCCCAGGGTAACCGCGGATCGATCGCCAGTGCCTGACGCCTCGTAGTTGAGGCTCAGCGTGAATCGCGTCGGCGGCCCCTGGGTGGCAAGGAGGTACGTCGGTGTGCGATACAACGAATCGTTGCGTTCTCCGGCCAGCAGCCGGCCGGCATCTCCGAACGGCTGCAAGTGCGGAAACACGACGAAGTGGTCGCGCAGCGGCGCCCCGGCCCCAGGGTCTCGCTCGCGCGGAAAGATCTTGTTGTACACGTCGAGCGCCGAGGGATCTGACGGCACTGCCAAGCCAAGCCGTTCGAGATAGGTGCCCTGACCATCCAGCGGCCGCTCCGATTCGTTAACCAGGATCACGAGGTCGACGGACGATCGAACCACGTCTGCTCCGCCCACCCGATAGACGTTCCGCAACTCATGGCGAAAGGTCGGCACGTCGGTGCCGCGTTGAGGTTCGTGAATCAGGAACAGAGTGTCCGTGCCCGACGCGTTGATGGACGGAAGCGTGCCGACGGTATCGCCCAGCGCCGTGACGTAGGACACCGCGAGGAAGTCCTGCGAGCCCAGTCGCGTCACGAGCGCGAACCACAGCCCCGAGGAATCGAGGTAGTAGTCGCGACCCTCTACCAGCAGCTCCCACGGAAACGGCCCTACCCGCTGGGGCCCGTCATCGCGCACCGCGACCGCCTCAATCCCCCCGAGATTGAAGTTCTCTTGCCCCGAGCCGCCTTGGGCACGCAAGCGGTACACACGGAGCGCCACCGGCTGGAGTTCCGGTGGAATCGGCACCGTTTCCAGCGCGAGAAGGTCGAGGGCCGGATATCCTGGCAGCCGCGCCGGATCGACCACCGCGAAGAACCGTGCGGTCTCGTAGTCCAGATCGCGAACCTCGACGTGAACGGGCTGCGTGGTGATCTCGCCGACCGTGAACACGCGTGTGCGCAGCGTCGAGCCGCGTTGCTGAGCGGCGACCACACCGAGTTCCAGCGCACCGATTTGCGCCTGTGCTTGGACGCCGAAGGCGTTGTTGGGCAACAGCGCGGCATCGACATAGCGAGATTCCGGAGCGCGGAACGTGACATTCCCGACCTCGACACGCTGCAGGAATTCGCCAGACTTCCCTTCGTACCATGCACCGATGTCGTTGTTGACGCCGAACTCCCGCTGGCTGTCGAAATCCACGTTCACGTGGAACCGATCCGAAACCACCCCGCCCGCGCGAACGCGGAATTGCTGATCGAAAGCCGGGGTGGGAAATCCCACGACGCATCCAGAGGCAGGATCCGCCACCACGACTTCGTCGCAGCGCGCGTTACGCAACTGATCGACGCGCATCTCGAGATGCGCATTCACCTCGAGGCCGATCTCCGTGAGGGGCTCCTGGCGATCCGGCGACAGCCGCGACGATCGGTGATGCGGGGCCGTGGCCGCACGGCGTCGCGCATCGCGCTCGGCTGCCACCACCGCCCGCACATCCGTCTCCCAGTCCGCGGCGATCTCTCCGCCATCGGACCGCCACGGCCGGCTCGGCCTCCGAGCGAGCCGAGGGAGCGTCAACTCGGCGGACGGAAACGTGCGAAGGGACACGCGGGGAGCGACTAAGTCTCGCGCCGCGGCAACGCCTGGCACCACAACCAGCACCAGCAGCGCGGCGGTCGCGGATCGGTGGCTCAACGGCACCTCGCTCCCTCTCTCGGGTATGCTTGTAACAGACGCCGGACGGCCATATAATGGCCATCCCCAACATCGCGATCACGCGTCGGATTCACGCTGCCATGTCGATCCTCACTCGCTACATGCTTCGGCTGCACGCCGTACCCTTCGTCTTCGCTTTCATCGCGCTGACGGGGTTCATGTTGCTGCACCAGGTCGCGCGTCGCATCGAGTTTCTGCTTGGCAAAGGGCTCCCGTGGACCGTTATCGCCGAGTTCTTCGCCCTCACGTTGCCCTACCTGATCGCCATGACCCTGTCGATGTCGGTGCTCGTGGCCGTGTTGTACGCCTTCAGTCGTATGATGGACGATCAGGAAATCACGGCGCTTCGTGCGGGCGGCATATCACTGGGTCAGCTCATCCGCCCTCTCCTCCTGGCCGCGACCGGCGTGGCCATCGTGGCGTTCCTCTTCAGTGATCAAGTCCTGCCCCGAACGAACCATCGCCTGCGCACCCTGATGACGGACATCTATCGCGCCAAGCCGACGTTCTCGCTCAAAGAGCACGTCGTCAACGAGGTGCAGCGTGGCCGGTACTTCCTCCGCGCGGCACAGATCGACCCGGGATCCTATTGGCTGCACGATGTGGCCTTGTACGACCTCCACGAGCCCGATCGATCCCGCGTGATTTACGCGGACAGCGGGCGCATCGAGTTCGCGCCCAACCAGGAAGACATGCAGCTCACGCTGTTCGACGGCACCATACACGAGTCCAGCCAAGACGACCCCGGCACTTTTCAGGACATCGAGTATGCGCGTCAAGTCTTGATGATGCGAGGGATCGGGAGCGAGTTCGTGCGGCGCGAGGACGACAACTACCGGGGCGACCGCGAGATGGGCACCTGCGGTCTGCGTGACGTCGTGCGCCAAGCCCAGCGCGACCGCCGAGTGGCGAGCATCACCGCCGTGGCCATCCGACGCAACACGTTACGGAGCCTGGTGGGGTTGCCCGAGCTGCCCGCGGACACCGCGCTCGGAGACCCCGCCCCCGGGGCCTATTGCCAGGCCATGGAGTGGATCGGCAGCTTCGTGCGCCCCGCGGAACTCCAGGCTCAAGAGGCCGGGGCAGTACGCCGGGCCCCCACGCGACCGTCCCAATCCAGCGCTTCCGTCACGCTCGATGCGCGACCGGGGCCGACCAACCGATCCGGTGAGACCCGCGTTCTCCTGGACCGGGCGCACTCGGCACGGATTCGGGGTGCCGTGTACGCCGTCGAGCTTCACAAGAAATGGTCGATCGCGGTGGCCTGTATCATCTTCGTCATCGTCGGAGTGCCGATCGCCATGCGCTTCCCCCGGGGAGGGGTTGGGCTCGTCGTCGCCGCGAGTATGGTCGTGTTCGCGATCTACTACATGGGTCTGATCGCGGGGGAATCACTTGCCAACAAGCTCATCGTGAGCCCGCCCGCGGCGATGTGGGCGTCGAACGCCCTGATGGCGGCGCTCGGCCTCATCGGCCTGTGGCGCATTCGGCGGAGCGGCACGCTCCCACGCAGGGCGTTGCCGCGCGGCGGCGGAGAGGCAGTTTCATGAAGCGGTGGGTACTGGATCGCTATCTCCTCCGGGAGTGGTCCAAGATCTTCTTGTTCACCGCGTTGGGATTCCCGCTCATCGTCATTCTGTTCCAACTCACCGACAACCTGGCATCGCACCTGGCACGTGGGTTGACCCCCGCCACGATCGCATCAGCCTATTTCTTCGATCTGCCGAACAACGTGTTTCAGGTGTTGCCGGCCGCAGTGCTGTTTGCCACCGTCTTCAGCATCGCCGCCATGGCGCGGCATTCGGAAATCGTGGCTTCGACCGCGGCCGGCCGCAGTTTCCGGCGAACGATGGCCCCGCTGCTGCTGGTCGCGGCGGTCGCGGCGGCGGCTGGACTCGTGATCGGCGAACTCGCCCCCAATGCGTCACGCCGTAAGCTCGAGATGCTGGGCGAGATTCGCCGGTCGAACGAGTCCAGCCGCCACAACTTTGTCTACCGCGCCGAAGAGGGTTGGAGCTACGGCGTGCGTAGTCTGAACATCCCAGAGCGCCTCGCCACCAACCTCGTGATGGAGCGCGAGGGATCCAGCACGGAGTATCCGACCCTGGCGATCCAGGCACGACGGGCGTCATATGACGACAGCGCGGGGCGATGGACACTGGTCGATGGACGCATGCGAATTCTCGGCGGCACGGCGTCGGAGATCCAGACATTCGGATTCGACTCCATGCGCGTGCGCCAGTTCACCGAGACGCCCGAAGATCTGCTGGTGGAGGAAAAACGTCCGGAAGAGATGCGGTACACCGAGCTCGGACGATATATCGCCGCTCTCGAACGCTCCGGTGGAGACGGGCGCAAGTTGCGCGTCGGGCAGGCCCTCAAGATCGCGGTGCCGTTCACGTGCATCATCATCGCCCTTTTCGGGGGCCCGATGGTCATGACCACTCCTCGTGCCAGTGGAGCGGCGGGCATCGCGATCAGTCTGGGTACGACCATCGTGTTTCTCACCTTGGTGCAACTCTCACGCGCGCTCGGCACCAGCGGACTCATGAACCCGACGGTGGCGGCGTGGATTCCCAATGCGGTGTTCGGCGTCGTCGGACTCGCGTTGTACGCGCGGGTGCGCACCTGACGCTTCGGCCCCGCCGGACGGGCCTTGGACGTTCCCCCTCGATGGCACCTGGCGACCGCCGACGCTACCTTGCACGCGGGTCGCCCTACGCCGTCATCCCGTTCCCCAACCTCCGAGACAGCAATGCAGTCGTACGGATTGTGGTCGATCGTGCCCCCAATCGTGGCCATCGCGCTGGCCATCCGCACCAAGCAGGTCTTCCTTTCGCTTGGCTTGTTTGTGTGGCTCGGCTGGACGATCATGAGCGACTTCAATCCCGTGACCGGACTGATCGCGTCCGTGGACACGTTCTTGACGTCCGTCACCGACGCCGACAACGCGCGAACCCTCCTCTTTAGCGTGCTGATCGGAGCCATGATCACGTTTACCCAGGCGTCGGGGGGGATGGGGGGCTTCGTGCGTTTCGTCGAGCGCCGTGGTATCACCGATTCTCGCCGCTCGGTGGGGCTCGTGACGGTCCTCGTGAGCATGGGGGTGTTCCTCGAGTCCAACTTCGGCCTCCTGGTCTCGGGTGCGGTGGCGCGTCCGCTGTTCGACAAGTGCCGGATCTCCCGCGAGAAGCTCAGCTACGTCATTGACGCCACCTGCTCACCCAAGTGCATCCTCATCCCGCTCAATGCGTGGGGAGCGTACGTCATCAGCCTGCTCATCGCGCAGGGTGTCGAAAACCCCGTGCCGATGCTAATCGCCGCCCTGCCGCTCAACTTCTACGCGATCTTCGCCATCGTGCTGGTGCTTGTCGTGGTTCTCGCCGGCTGGGACATCGGGCCCATGCGAGCGGCGGAACGACGTGTGCGGGAGGAGGGCAAGCTGCTCCGCGACGGTGCCAAGCCGATGGTGGCGACGGAAGTGGCCATGGCGGTGGCGAAGGAGGGCGTCCCGCTGCGGGCTGTCAACATGATCGTCCCGATCGCGACGATGGTCGCGATGGTCCCGGTGGTGTTGTGGATCACGGGTTCGGCGGCAATGGCGGCGAACGGCGAGACCGGGAGCATCCTCGGCGCGATCGTGAGCGGGAGCGGATCGAAGGCGGTGCTGTGGGGGGTGATCATCGGCCTGCTGGTTGCCGCCGTCGGCTACCGGCTGCAGGGCATCATGACGATCGGCGAGGCCAGCGAGCAGCTCATTCGCGGCATTCAGGGTCTTGTGCCCCTCGTGATCGTCCTGTCACTCGCGTTCGCGATCGGCGCCACGACGCGCGCGCTCGGCACCGGGGTGTACGTCGCACAGGCCGCCCAGGCAACGCTGCACGTTGGCCTGATTCCCGCCTTGGTCTTTCTGCTGGCTTGCTTCATCGCGTTCAGCACTGGTACGTCCTGGGGAACGTTCGCCATCATGATCCCCATCGTGATTCCGATGGTCGACTTACTGGGCCTCCACGCGCCGTTGATGCTCGGTGCAGCATTGGGCGGCGGGATCTTCGGCGATCATTGCTCGCCGATCTCCGACAGCACGATCGTTGCGTCGATGGCCTCGGCCACGGACCACATCGATCACGTAAGGACCCAGCTTCCGTACGCCCTGGTGGCTGCATTCGGCGCGCTGATCCTGTTCCTGGTGTTCGGATTCGCCCTCTAAGGGTCCCGCGGAGGCCCCAGACCCGCTGATCATCGCGGGACGATCAGTGCCATCTGGGGCTCGACCGGACTCACCTCAGGGCCGTTCACCGCCAACAGCACGTTGACCTCCGACCGCACCCCGAACTCGCCGGTCAGGTAGACTCCCGGTTCGATCGAGAAACCGACGCCGATCAGCAGTTCCCGTGTGTCGTGCGTCTCGAAGTCGTCCAGATGCGGCCCTGCGCCGTGCAGCTCCGCCTCGATCGAGTGTCCCGTCCGGTGCACAAACGCCTCGCCAAAGCCGCGACTCTCGATCACCCCACGCGCGACCCGGTCCAGGTCTCCGCCGGACACCCTGGCGCCGGTGGCGAAAGCGTCACGCAGTCGCTGAACAGCCGCATCTCGCGCATCCCGCACGGCGTTCCATACCTCGACGATCCGCGCATTCGGATCGTGACTCGCAACCCCCATCCACGTCTGATCAGCCCACACGGTGGTCGGCGTCGCTTTGGCCCATAGGTCCACGAGCACCACGTCGCCAGCCTGGAGCAGGCGGTCGGCTCCGGCACGCGGTTCGTAGTGGGGATCGGCAGCGTTGGGCCCGAATCCTACGATCGGCGGTTCCTCCGTGCTCAGGCCTGCCCGTTGCATCGCCGTCAGAACCTCGGCCTGCACCGCCGCTTCGCGCGCCGCCCCCACCTGCCCCACGACCCGCGCGATGGTGTCCCGCGCGATCGCAGCGATCGCCTCGGCAGCGTGGCGGTGGTCGACCTGCTCCTGCATCGACCAGCAAGCGGCGAACTGGGTCACGAGGGCGTCGGACGGAATGATGACGGCGCCCATGCGCGTGAGTAGTTCCACCAGGCCCGACGGAACCAAGTCGAGATACGGAACCGCGTTCTCCGGGGAGACCTCCATCGCGATGCGCCGTCCGCGTACCAAGGCCTGCAACCGATGGTGGAGCTGCTGCCAGGTGGTGTAGACATCCACCTCGCCGGGGAAGTCACCCAGCGCCGGGCGATCGATGTTGTGGGCGATGAGTTGCGCAGGCCCGACCGCCGGAAGCCAGAGGAACACGCGACGCGTCACCATTCCGTGCGCAGACAACAGCCGGTGGGCAATCGGGTTCACGCCGTGAAAGTCGTACACCAGCCATCCGTCGAGCCCTCGCTCCCGCAGCGCCTCACTCAACACCCGCTCGTCCAACTCCGCCAAGCCACTCATGTCTCATCGTCCTCGCCGAGGGTGTCCGTTGACCACACACATCGCTTTGCTCCGGTGTGTTCGCACCGTTCGTGCAGCACGGCGCCAGGAAACCCGGTCAGCTCCGTAAGGAGCCAACCCAGCGCCGCGCCGAAGAACACGCAGGGCTTCCCTGCCCACGGGGTGGAATCTCGCGCGAACGACGGCACGGCGCGCACCGCCACGACCCGCGTCGTCACCTCGAGCGCCAGCGCATCGGATGCCAGCCGGCGCACCGCGCGAAACGCCAGTCCGCTCCCGACCATACCCGGTATCGCGTGGTGCAGACTCCGGGCCGGAGATGGGCGTGCGAGCAAGTGGCTCGCCGCGAGCCGTCCCGCGTCGGCATACAGGAGGTCCGCATCAGCCCGCCGGCTGCACAGCGTCAACAGGCTGGCGATGTCAGGCGCTGCAACGCTACCGCCGTTGTGCGCGAGGGCCCGGTACCGGGAGATCTGCTGCGCCACGGTCCGGCTCGTGCCCAGCCGCTTCGTCACCAGTTCCCGCTGCACCTCCTCGGGATCATCCTGCTGAGGAGTGTCCAGCGCTTGCATCGTCTCGAGCAGACTCAAGGCGACGACGGCGTGAAAACGCACGGAAGTTGCATCGGTCACGTACGGTGTCGCTGCGGTAGATACGGGCGCGGAAGTTAGCGTCGGACCAAAACAGGAGCCACCCCTCCCTGTTGCCTCGTTCGGTCGGTCCGGCGATTCTAGGTCACCATGACCGAGAATACCCGACGATCGTTTGAGGCCGAAGCGCTGCCCCATTTGGACGCGGTGTATCGGGTCGCCCTGCGTCTTGCCGGCGACGAAACCCAGGCGGAGGATCTCACACAGGAGACGATGCTGAAGGGGTATCGCGCCTGGCCCGGATACCGCCAGGGGACCAATGCCCGTGCATGGCTTCTGACCATCCTACGCAACACGTTCATCAACGAGTACCGTCGCGACCGCAGAGCCGGATACACCATCGACATCTCGGCGATCGAGGAGTTCACGGTGTTTCGCGACGTGCAGGACGCCGACCCCGAGGGGTCCTTTTTCTCTCAACTCGTCGATGACGACGTCACCCGTGCCATCGATGCCCTTCCCGATGAGTTTCGGGAGACACTCGTGCTCTCGGACATCGAGGGACTACCCTATGCTGAGATCGCTCGGATCACCGACGTCCCGGTGGGCACCGTCAAGTCAAGGCTGTTTCGGGCTCGTCAGGCCCTGCAGCGGGAACTGTACACATACGCGGTGGATATGGGTTACATCGCGAAGCGGGAGGCACGCTCATGATCGATGAGCCTCGCGACGTCGACTGCCACACGGTTATCGAACGGCTCTATGAGTTCCTGGACGGCGAGCTTGACGACGATCGCGCCGCACAAGTCCGTCACCACCTCGAGCGCTGCGCGAAGTGCCTGGGACTTTCCAACTTCGAGGCAAGCTATATTGCGTTTCTCGAAGCTCGCGCGCGAGGCCAGGGAGCGCCGCCGGACCTCAAGCGGCGTATCCTGAATCAACTCCTGCTCGGCGACGACTCGGCGAACGAGTGACCGACCTCGCGGCCGCCGTCGCACTCGCCGTGTTGCTGGCGCTGCTTGGCCATCACTGGAGGTGGCTCACCCAGCGGGGGGCGATCGCCGCCGCCGCGATCGGCACACTGATCTTCCATAGTGCCGGTTGGCTCGGCGGACTCATGCTGGCATCGTTGTTCGTGAGCGGGAGCCTGCTCACCTATCACTCGTCGGGCGGCACTCTCCCCGGAGATCAGCGGCGGACAGGCCGCGGCGCCGCGCAGGTCGTCGCGAACGCCGGCTGGGCGGCCACAGGCGCCGCGCTCATCCGCATCTCCCCGCCGCTCGGCTGGGCCCTGGTGGGGGGAGCCCTGGCCGCCGCTCAGGCCGACACGTGGGCAACGGAGATCGGATTGCGCAGTGGCGCGCGCCCGCGCATGATCACCACCGGACGCTCGGTGACGCCAGGCACGTCCGGCGCGGTCTCCGCCGTCGGTTCGGTCGGTGGGGTGCTCGGGGCTGGGGTCTTGGCCGCGATCGCCTGGACCGGCCTGACGTTCTCGCTCGGGGCGTGGACCTTCGTGGGCGGGGTCGTCGGTTTCACTGCGGACTCCCTTATCGGGGCAACCATCCAGACCCGCTGGTCGTGCCCGTCCTGCCGTGCGACGTTTGAGCGCCCGGGACGCCATTGCGGTCGCCTGCTGGCGCATGACCGCGGGTTGCGATGGGTGGGAAACGACATGGTGAACGGGCTGGCGACAGGGTGCGGGGCATTCGTCGCCGCGGCTGGGCAACTAACGATGTGACCGCGCATCGCCTCCCGCGTGCATGCTGCGATTCCCGGCTTGGTGGGCGTCGAGTCCGGCGGGACGGCCGCGACCTGAGGGACCCGCCGAGTTCGTCGACGGCCAGGACCTCCTGGGACGGGACCTAGCGGAGTTTGCGGCTCCGATAGAACAGCATCGCCGCGTATCCCACCACGACGACCGCGGTCACGATGTACGCCGCCACCATGTAGGCCCCATTGTCAGGATAATTCATGAGCGGCCTCTTCCAGGCGGACGTCCTCCAGCACAGCAAGCCCATAGCGCACCGTCAAGAATCCGCCGTACAGCAACGTGAAGACAGCAAGCGACATGAGCAGCGTCACGAGCATGACCCCCGGCAGCGAGGGCGCTTCTGGCTTCATGATGACGGGTGCGGGATGCAGTGTGCGAAACCAGTACACCGTTAGATGGATGAAGGGCACCAACGCCAGCGCCATCACTCCCAACACCGCTGAGTACCGAGCCCGAACCTCATGGTCCGCTAGCGCGCCTCGGAGCACGAGGTATCCCACGAACAGCAGAAACAGAAACAGCGTTGATGAGAGCCGAAAATCCCAGGTCCACCACGTACCCCAGATTGGCTTGCCCCAAATCGGCCCCGTGGTCAGCATGGCGACGGACAGGGCAACGCCGACTTCCGCTGACGACATGGCCAGCAGATCGAGGCGACGGTCACGCATAAACAGGTATCCGACGCTCAAGAGCCCGCACACGGCAAAGGCGAGGAGCGACGCCCATGCGACCGGCGCGTGGACGTAGAAGATCTTCTGTGCCGGACCCTGAAACCGCTCGATGGGCGTGAACATCAATGCCCGTACGTAGACGATCACGAGGCCGAGCAGCGCGACTACGGTCAATACAGTTCCGCGTCGCACGGTTCGCAGTGCTCTCTCACGTCTCGTCATTCGGTGATGATGGCGTCGAAGAGTAGGAGTGCGAGGGCGAAAAAGACGATGTCGAATGCACCGAGTAAGCTAAGCCACCCGCTCATCTCCGCCAATGGGCGCTCCGCCAAGATGCGCCACGTGATCTGCACCGCACCGACAATGGGAGGCACGAGGAACGGCAACAACAGCACTGGCAGCATCACCTCCGAGAACCGTGTCCGCACGACCATCGCACTCAGCACGGTGCCCACCGCGACGAACGCCACCGTCGCCATGGCGATAACCGTCAGAAGCAACGGCACTTGCCGCCAAATCGCGATATCGTAGAAGACAACGAACAGCGGCAGCGAAACGAGCTCAACTACACCAACGAAGATCAGGTTGCCCGTGACCTTGCCGAGGAAGATGGCCGTAGGAGTGGCCGGTGAGAGGCGCAAGCCGTCCAGAGAGTGGTTCTCCCGCTCCACCAGGAACGCCCGGTTGAGCCCCAACATCCCGGCGAAGGTGAACGTGACCCACAGCGCACCGGGTGCGAGGTCGAACGCACTTACTGCGGTCGCGTCGCGCGCGAAGAAGAGGATCGCCAGCACCAGTACCGCAAACACCAGCGAAGACATGAACGCCGTCTTGGTGCGCCACTCGATGGCAAGATCCTTGAGGGCAATGGCCATCGCCGTGCGGGTGGTCATGGAGCCTCCACCAGCACCGCCTGATAGCGCTCGATGATCGCCCCGGCGTCGCGTCCGGCGACCGGTTCCCGCGTCGCGAGTCGGGTCGACGCCAGAAACGCGACGTCCGTAGCGATTGCGAGCAGTTCCACGAGTTGATGCGTGGCGACGATGATGGCACAGTTCCGCTCACGCAGCTCTCCGAGCAGACTCACGACGACCCGAGTGCCGCCGTCGTCCAGCCCGCTCAGCGGCTCGTCCAGCAACAGGACGGTCGGGTCATGCAGCAGGGCTCGCGCGATGGCGAGCCGCTGCAGCATGCCGCGGCTGAACGTCGCAATACGCTGGTCCGCGGCCTTCGCGAGGCCGAGGCGTTCCAGGAGCACCATCGGACGCGCCGGAGCCACGCCGTGCAACTTGGCAACGAAGCGCAGGTTCTCCCTGGCCGTGAGCGCGTCGTACAGCATCGTGTGATGCGCCACCATTCCAACCGCCGCTCGCCGTTCGATCCGACCCTTGGTCGGTCGAACGAGACCGGCGATGAGGCGAATCAGGCTGGTCTTGCCCGATCCGTTCCCACCCACGAGCAGAACCACATCGCGCGGTGCGACCGTGAGCTCCACCTCGCGCAGGATCCAACGATATCCGACGCGCCAGGAAACCCCAGTGGCCGTGACCAACGCACCGTCATGGGGCGAGGCGGGAACGTGGCTGTGTGTCATCACGGGCATCAATATATGCGCGCGGCCCAGTTCACAGTGAGCACTTGAGACCGCTTGACCCGCGGGTTTGAATACCTAGTCTCCCACTCCCTAACGATCCGGACGGGACCCATGACCGACCAACTGTCCACCTTGCTCCACGAGCAGCGTTCCTTCGACCCCCCGGCCTCCTTCAAGCGGCACGCCGTCGTCAACACCAAGCGAGAATACCGGCGGGCGCGCGCACAGCGGTTGCAGTTTTGGGCCGACCACGCACGGGAACTGGAGTGGATGGCGCCATGGAAGCAGGTGCTTCAGTGGAAACCTCCGCACGCGAAGTGGTTCGTCGGAGGGAAGCTCAACGCCTCCGTGAATTGCCTCGATCGTCACATCAGCACGGCTCGGAGAAACAAGGTCGCGATTCTCTGGGAGGGCGAACCGGGTGACCGACGAGCCATCACGTACTGGGAGTTGCATCGCGACGTCTGCCGATTCGCGAACGCCCTCAAGACGCTCGGCGTGAAGCGAGGGGATCGGGTGGCCATCTATCTCCCGATGATCCCCGAGGCCGCTGTCGCCATGCTCGCCTGCGCGAGAATCGGGGCGCCTCATTCGGTGGTGTTCGGCGGCTTCTCGGCTGAGGCGTTGCGGGATCGCATCAACGACGCGCAGGCGACGGCCCTGATCACCGCCGACATCGGCCACCGACGGGGCCAGCCGGTGCATCTCAAGGTGGCAGCCGACGAGGCGCTACGGGAGACCCCGACCATCCAGCATGTCGTCGTGGTGAGGCGCGACCCCCACGATCCCACCGCGGCACCCATGACCCCGGGCAGGGATCATTGGTATCACCACGTGATCAACGACGCGGCGCCCAGCTGCCGGCCGGCGCGGATGGACGCCGAGGACCTCCTGTTCATTCTCTACACGTCCGGCACCACGGGCCAGCCGAAAGGCATCGTGCACACCACGGGCGGATACCTCACGCAGGCCGTCGCGACCGCGCGTTGGGTCTTCGACCTGCGCGAGGATGACGTGTACTGGTGCACGGCGGATATCGGGTGGGTCACCGGCCACAGCTACGTGGTGTACGGCCCGTTGGCCCTCGGAGCCACCGTCGTCATGTACGAAGGGGCACCGGATTGGCCGGACAAGGATCGGACGTGGGAGATCGTCGAGCGCTACGGCGTCACCGTGCTGTACACCGCGCCGACAGCGATCCGGGCGTTCATGAAGTGGGGTGCGGACTACCCGAAACGTCGGAACCTGTCCACGCTCCGCCTGCTTGGCACCGTGGGAGAGCCGATCAACCCGGAAGCATGGATGTGGTACCACCGGCACATCGGCGGCAAGCGATGCCCGATCGTCGACACGTGGTGGCAAACCGAGACGGGGGGGATCATGATCACGCCGCTCCCTGGCATCACCCGGACAAAACCCGGGTCGGCGACCGTGCCCTTCCCGGGCATCGAGGCGGACCTGGTCGACTCGTCGGGCAAGGTCGTCAGGGAAGGGGGCGGGTTCCTGGTAATTCGGAGCCCGTGGCCCGGCATGCTCCGCACGATCTACGGGGATGACGCGCGGTTCAAGGAGCAATACTGGAGTCGTTTCCCGGGTATGTACTTCACGGGAGACGGCGCCAAGCGCGACCGCGATGGGTACTTCTGGATTCTGGGACGCGTGGACGACGTCCTGAATGTAGCCGGCCATCGCATCGGCACGATGGAGATCGAAAGCGCCTTGGTCTCGCACCCGGCCGTGGCGGAAGCGGCAGTCGTTGCTCGGGCCCACGAAATCAAGGGGCAGAGTGTCGTCGCATTCATCATTCTCCGCGCGGGCAACGACGCGACCTCAGCGCTGGTGGGCGAGTTGAAGGAACACGTGGCACGAAAGATCGGCGGCATTGCCCGACCGGAAGACATCCTCATCGCCGCCGAACTTCCCAAGACGCGGAGCGGCAAGATCATGAGACGACTGCTGCGCGACATCGCCTCCGGCCAGGCACTCGGCGACGTGACGACCCTGGCCGATCCCACGGTCGTCGCAACGCTGAAGCAGCGGTACGAAGAGACGGAGGAGTGAGCGCGGTTACGCCGATTCGCTGGAGGGCAACCGCCGGAGTCCCAGCAAAGACGTCACGAAAATGGCCACGATTATGGCAGCAGAGCCGAGGCACCAGCGGCACCAGGCGTGGAGAACGAATGCCTCGAGATACGTCAGGTAGGCGGTGAAGGCGACTCCCGCGCCACTCAGGACGGTGAGCGCCTGGGTCACCTCGCGGCGTCGCAGCCAGGTCTCCTGCAGCCCGAGCATGCTCGCCACGAGCAACATGGAATAGCCCACGAAGCCGTACGCCGCGACCGGAATCCCGAACAGCACCGCGAGGTCGCTGAATTGGACCGTTTGGCACCCGCCATCCGGCCCGCACGCCACCGGCCCAACCCACCCGATCTTCCAGAGCCACAGGTAGAGACTGACCAAGGCGCCGACGAGCGAGAGGACTGCCACCACCATTCGATGCTTCACCGCCCGCCTGCCGGAGCTTCCGCTTGTTCAACCAACTGCACCAGATTGGCGTACGAGATGCTGCCCGCCACCAACCGACCGCCGACGATGAAGCTCGGTGTCGAACCGACCCCCAGTGCGATACCGCTTTCCTTTGTTGCCGCGATGCGCGCCATGTGCCGCTGCTCAGCGACGCAGGTTCGATAGGCGTCGACGTCCACGCCGATCGTGCGGGCATACTGCTCAAAGATCCGGTCCGCCCGTCGCTCACGTGTCCACGTTCCCTGATTGAAAAACAGCTGGTCGTGCATCTCCCAGAAACGGTTCTGTTCGCCGGCACACGCAGCCGCGAGGTGCGCGAGCGGCGCCTTGTCGTGCCCAGGTAGCGGAAAATCGCGGAACGACCACCGCACGCGGCCGGTCGCCACCAACTTCCGGCGCACGTCGCCGCCGGTGAGGATGGCGAAGGTGGCGCACGCCGGACACTGGAAATCCGCGTACTCGATGATCTCGACGGGCGCAGAATCGCTGCCCATCGTATGACCCGGAAAGGCCGGGGTCGTTCCGGCAGGAACCAGAGTCACCGTCGGGGCGCTGACGCGCGAGTTGATGATGAATGCCGCGCCGGCTACAGCGATCACGGCCAATGCAACATAGAACGGCTTGAGATTCAACGGCTGCCCCATGGTTCGTCATCCTCCCCTTCTTCGGGACTATAGGGCTGAGAGAAGTCAGCGGATTCCGCGCGTTGAACGGCATCCTCCACAATCCGCCGGCTCTCAGCGATCTCCGGTGTATCGTAGGTACGCCGTACCTCATAATGAAACAGCTCGCTCCGCGCATCACCCATCATTCGGAGAAGCTCCGGGCCGGCGTCCAACAGCGCGGCGTCACCCTCGAGCGCGCGGATCCGATCAGCCAGCGCCCGGAGCAACTCCACGAGCTGCCTGGCCCGCTTCGGATCGTATACTGGTTCGGTCATTGCCCACTCCGCTCAAGGCGAGGGATTCTGTCCCCTCAACAAAAAGGGGACAAGGAATGTACATATACCCGGGAGCCGGAGTGTTTGCTTCCCCCTCGGGGCCTGGGTACAATTCACGCGGCTTAACCCACCCACCAGAGGGAGAATTGTGTGAACAAGAGGAAGTCCCCCGGTCCTGCAGGATCACCGATGCTCGACAAGGCGCGAGATGAGCTGTTCAGCCACATCCTCCGTTGCGAAGTCATGAGCGCCCAGAGCGAGCATCAAAAAGAGTGGTTCGACGATACGATGGAGTACATGGCGGAGCGCTATTCCACCCTATCCGAGGAAGAACTGGAGCAGCTGAGGACCTTGGGAGAGCGGTACGTACAGCCGGTCATCCCTCATGCTTCGGAGGTCGGCGCCAGCCGCTAGCTCCCGAACGACGAGGTTCACGCTCGGTTCAGCGTCGTCCGCCCCACCGCACCCGCCAACCGCCCGCCAGGCGGGCGCCTCCTGCGACCCCAGCCTCGAGAAACCACCCGCTCCTCCCGGCAGGTGCTGATTCAACGCCGAGGGTCAACGTCAGATACGGGCTGGCTCGGTCTCGCACCACCAGCGTCGACACCCCGCCACCAGCATAGGGCGTCACACCTGCGCGTCGAAATGGGAACAGGTGGTAGGACAGCAGCACCTCCGCCCGTAACGCCAGTGCCCCGTCCGACGCCCCAGCGGTGCCGGACACGGCAAAGCGCGTGCGCCCGGTCGGCCGCACCGCTACTCCGACCCCGGCGCCAATAAACTCGTCCCGTCGCAGCACCCCAACCGTCTGCAGCTGAAACTCCCTGATGGCCTGCGCCTGCAACGGGGACGCCACCACGAGAAGCACCGCCGCGACCCAGCTACGCAAGCACGACCTCATGCGTCAACTTGACGTCCGGCGCGAGCGTCTGAATCACGGAACAGTACTTGGTCACCGACAAGTCCACGGCCCGCTCGGCCTGCTCCTGTGTGAGCCCCTCGCCACGCATCGTGAACACCATCAGCATCGACACATATCGGCGGGGATGCTCCACGCGGCGCACTCCCTGCACGTCGATCGTGAGACGCTGCAGCGTGATTCGCATCTTGCCCATGATGTGCACGACGTCCGAGCCCGAGCAACCCGCTGCCGCAAGCAGCAGCGCCTGCATCGGGCTCGGCCCGGCCTCCCCCGCGCCATCCATGACCATGCTTGGTGAGGGGGGATCGACCCCGCACCCCGCGAATTCCATCCCGCGCCCGGTCCATTCCATGCTCACCTTGCGGACGTTGCTGACCCCAGTTGGCCTGCGTGTCATATCGAGCTCCCTCGCACGAAGTCGAGCGTGTCTGACGACCCCCGCAAACTCTCCAGGATCACCGGCTCCAGGCAACTCGACTGTAGTCGGTGATGGCGTAGAGGGAAATGGCGGCCGTCGCCCACGCGAGCGGCCGTGAGAGTTCGGAACCCGCCAGAAACGCGATCAACGTGAGCAGTTGCGCGACTGTGACCGCCTTTCCCCCGGCGCGGGCTGGCAGGGTGGTCGGTTTCCGCAGCATCCAACTGCCCAAGAAGCCGACGATCGCCATGAGGTCACGGACGAGGACGCCCAGCAGCTCGAGCGGTGCCAGGACACCCGAGCGGAACACGACCCAGAATGCCGCCATCATGAACACTTTGTCGCACACGGGATCGAGTACGATCCCGAGCCGAGACCCGCCAAGTCTTCGCGCCCACACCCCGTCAAACATGTCACTGAGTGCCGCGGCGACGACTACGCCCAGCCGCGCGCCCGATCCAGGAACGACCAGAAAGGCGATAGCGAGCGGAATGCGGGCGGCAGTGAGGAGGTCGGGCGGGCTCAGCAGGGGCTTTGCTTGCCGGGCCTTCATGGGACCTGTAGGTTGCAAGGAATCCGGCCAGCAACGGTCGGTGGAGGCCGCATGGATACTCAACTCATCAAGCAGGCGGCGATCTTCAAAGACCTCGACGAGGAGGAACTCGCAAAGGTCTCGGAGATCTGCAAGCCGCAGCAGTTCAAGTTCGGACAGTACGTCTTCAAGGAAGGGGAGGCTGGCAACCGCCTCTTCATCATCTCGCAAGGCGACGTTCGTATCTCCCGGCAGGTGCCAGGTTCGGGCGAAGAGGCGCTGGCGGTTCTCAAGCCGGGAGCCTGCTTTGGGGAGATGGCGGTGCTCGATCGGTCCGAGCGATCCACAGACGCGATCGCGAACACGGACTGCACACTGCTCACCATCACGCGAAGCGATTTCGAGCTATTGCTCGATTTCGATCGCGAACTCGCGTACAAGGTCCTCTGGTCCATCGTGCGGCTCCTGTGCGAGCGGCTGCGGATCACCAACGACAATCTGCGGTCGTTCTTGGCCATGTCGATGTTCTGAGGCTCAGCCTCGAGCGCTGGTCCCCCGCACCACAAATTCCGCGCGTTCGGCGCCAGCGAGTCGCTCTGACAGCGCTACCACATCCGCAACCGTCACCGCCCGGAGGCGCTCCGCGCGCTCCCCAGGCAACTCCAGCGTGTCGGTCACCCAAGCCTCCACAAGCTCGTCGGCGACGCTGGTCGCATGTTGGCGCGAGATCGCCAGCAGGCCCCCAGCGTAGTTGCTGGCGCGGCGGAATTCCTCATTGTCCGGCGGGGTGTCCGCCACCCCGCGAAGAACCTCGACGGCGGCCTGACGCGCCTCATCCTCTCGCTCGGGCGACGTGGCGACGTAGGTCAGAAGCGCGCCCGCGACTCTCGCCTGCCACCGCATCGCCGCGACCGTGTACGCCAGCGAGCGCCGTTCGCGCAATTCGTCGAACAACCGACCCGCCAAACCGCTCAGCAGCGCGCACAACACTGACAGATACTCCCGCTCGCGCGCGGTCGACGCCGCGGCGGGAAACGCCATAGCGAGCGCCGACTGCAGCTTATGGCGTTCCTCGTACGCGCAGTCGGCGCACCAGACCGGCGTGACCGGCGCGATCGGTTCCGCCGGCACGCCGGTCCACCGCAGGGCTTCGCTCACTTCGTCGAGTGCCGAGCTCGGATGTACGTCCCCCACCACGACGACTGCCGCCGGCGCGCCGTGCAGCTGTTGATGCCACGCACGAACCTGGTCGACCCCGAACTCCCGCACCTGCTCGGGCAGTCCCAGTGACGGCAATCCATATGCGTGAGTGGGATACGCCTGCCCCAGCACTTGCTCAAGCGGGTATTGGAACATGTCGTCGCGCGCCCGCTTGGCGTCGCCGGCCTGGAGTTCTCGTTCGACGGCCACCGCCGCCGGCGCGAACTCCGGTTGCTCCGCTACCAGCGCGACGAGCCGTACCGCATCCGCGAGCGCCTCCGCCGGCACGGTCATACTCCACCCCATGGCGTCCCGGCCCACGACCGGGGTGATCGCGCCACCGAGTCGTTCGGACGCCTCCGCGAGCTCACTCCCGTCCATGCCTCCCGCTCCGCGCACGGAGCAGCGTCCGACCAGGCGTGTGAGTCCGGCTGTCTCGCGCGTTTCGGAATCCGATATGCCCGCAACGTGCAACCCAACATTGACGAGCCCGGTCCCGCCGCGGCGGCGGACAACGACGTCGATGTTGGCCAGCCGGCGGCGGTGTACTGCTCCCGCATACTCGCGGTCCGACTCCACACTGACCGGAGCGGAGGCCGAGTTCGATGCGCGGTCACGAACCGTCACCGAAGGCAGCGACACGATCGGTGACGGCGGCGGCCACGCACTCTCCACGGCCACGCGGGCGTCAGACGGCAGATACAACGCGCCCGACACCTGTTCCGGCCCGAGGAACTGCGCCGTAACGCGCTGCACGTCCCGGGCGTTCACGCCCAACATCGCCGCGTACTGCTGATCCAGAATCGCCACGCCCCCTACCGCTTCAGCGGCGCACAGGGCGCTGGCGCGCCCGTCCACGCTCTCGAACTGGCGCGCCCACCGCGTGGCGAGCTGACGGCGAACGCGCGTCAGCTCGACGTCGGACGGACCGGTATCCGCCAGCAGTGTCACGTGCGCTAGGGCGGCGGAGGCCGCGCGATCCATGAGCGCCGCCTCGGTTTCCAGGCTGAGTGAGAACACACCGACCTCGGTCGGCGTGTAATGCGACGCGCCTACCGCGTTCACCAGCCCTGGCTCCCGCAGGCCCCGATAGAGGCGGGCGCTTCGACCGGTCGACAGCAGCGCCGCGGCCACGTCGAGCGGCGCCGCGTCCGGGTGCAGCGTATCCACGGTGCGCCATCCCATCGCGAGCAACGACCGCCCCACATCTCCGCGCCGAACGTCGAGCGCGGCGTGGCGCCCCGGCGGTTCCTGAGGAGAACCCTCGATGGCTTCCGTCGCCCGCTCCCACGCGCCGAAGCATCCCCGTGCAAGCGTCAGGGTCTCGTCTACATCGAGCGTGCCAGCGATACCGAGGATGACGCGGCCGGGCGCGTACCGTGACTCGTAGTAGTTGCGCAGGTCGGACACCGTGAGCTGACGCAGTCCTGCCTCCGTTCCGATGCGCCATCTCCGCATGCGATGCCGGCGAAAGAGAACGGCGAACAGGGCCTCGACCGTCACTGCCTCAGGCGAATCCTTCTTGCGCTTTGCTTCTTGAACGATCACCTCGATCTCCCGCGCAAGTTCCTCGGGGTCCAGGGCGGCATGCATGAGGGCGTCCGCCTGGAGGTCGAGGGCGCGTGCCAGTCCGCCGTCTGCGGAGGGAAGTACTGTGTAGTAGACCGTCTTGTCGTAGATGGTCCCGGCGTTGCAGTATCCGCCCAGTAGCTGCGTCTCCCGCGCGACATCTCCGGGGCCACGCCGGCCGGTCCCCTTGAAGTACATGTGCTCCAGTACGTGGGAGATGCCCACCCACTCGTCCGGTTCGTCGAAGTACCCCGCACGGACATGCGTCACGACGGCGACGACCGGGGCCGAGGTATCTCGCTGGACGAGAACGGTTAGTCCGTTCGGCAACACCTCACGGACGACATTGGCGGTCCACTGCATGGTCGGGTAAGGTAAGCACGGCGGCGCGACACACCACGGGTGTGGTCGCGCAGCAGCGCGGTCAGCGGACGATCTTCAGCAACCCCGCGGCCGCCACGCCTCGCACGAAGCTCTCGGCGTCCGAGATCGGGATCACGGCACCGCTCTCGCGCCGATTCCTCCGCGCGACCGTCTCCATGTACTGGGCGATCGACGTTCCCCCCCCGTCGCGATCGTCCATCTTCATCTGCAAGACGATCTCGTCCCAGGTCCCGGAATAGGTGACACCCGACCGCGTGCTCACGCGGTGAACTTCCGAGGGCGTCCGGCGCCGCATACCCTGAAGCTCGGTCAGCAACGTACCGAACAACTCCAGCTGGCGAGGGTCGCGCATCGATCCATCGGGCTGAATGGCCGCCACCTCGGCGAACAATTGATCCTCAGGCTCTTGTTGCGCCGCCAGCTCTCCAAGTCGCGCATGCCACACGCGCAACTCGGGATCAGCGGCTTGCAGCCGGTAAATGGACTTCTTGAGCTCCACCGTTCTCCACAAAGCCAGTTCGTCGAAGTGGTCGTCCGGGTCCGTTTGCTCGAAGTGGAACAGAGCAGCTTCGTATTCGCCGCGGTCGTACAGGAGATTCCCCAAGTAGATACGCGCTTCGGCGTGCGCCCCGTCGAGATCGAGCGACCGTCGCAGCCAGTAGAGCGCAATGTCCTCATCGCCCAGCCGGTGCGCCGCGTATCCGAGGCAGGCGGCCGCTTCGGAGGAGTCGTCGTGATACAGTACGGCCAGCTCGAAGAATCCCCGCGCGTGCCGCAGCATCCCCTCGCGAAACAGCGCGCGCCCAACCTGGAGCATCAGATCGTGATCTTCACCGAACCCCAGCGAGAGAACGCAATCGAAGCACTCCAGCGCCCCGGAACGATCGCCGAGCTTGAGCAAGGCCTCGCCCAAGCCCGCCTGCGCGTCCTCGTTGTCCGGGTCGAGCGCCAGGACACGCACGAAGGCGCCACGCGCCCACCCATATTCCTCCGAGGCCAAGTAGGCGTACGCGAGCCCGACGTGCAGTTCGACGGCATACGGATACAACGAAACGCCCTCGTGTAAGACACTGAGGGCCTCGTCATATCGTCCTTCTGCGTAAAGCTGGTGTGCCTGCTCCGCGAACTCGTCGGAACTGAGAAAGGGTTCCGCCACGGGCAAGGGCTCCGGTGGAGGTTGGGGTACAATATACGACGACCACAGATCGCACAAGCGACTGCGGCCGTCGTCCTTACTGCCCAAGCGTGGAGCGGATCAGTATCAGTTGGCTGAGCGTTCGTTGGTGGAGATGTGCAGGAGGTGGATCTTCCACACATCCTCCTCCGCATCGCGCATCCACACGATGGTGCCGCGGCCGGCGACGACCGGTCGCCGCCGGTTGTCGGCGCCGACGACGTCGGTTGAGTGGCCGAACGTCGTCAGAGCAACATCGGCACTCAACAGTTCCGTCGTCGGCGACTGCATCACGAAGTTCATGTACTGAATGTCTCTATAGAACGCGCGGAGCTGCTCCTCCTCCTGGTCGATGCCGCGCGACCTTGATCCGTTCCCTCGCATCACCACCAACGTTGGCGACTGTTCGTACATCGCGAGCAGACTGTCGATCCGGGCGTTGTTCATCAACCGCGCCCACGTTTCCACCCGGCCGTCGAGCTCCTGCTGGTATCTGAGTGCGTCGCTGCGCGTCATGCTGGGGGCCTGACACGCCATGAGAGCGGCACACGCCAAAACAACGAGCAACCTGGACCTCGGCATGTCGTGCCTCCATTCTTCGATGGCGACGGTGTCCAGCCTAAAAGGTAGGCTGCGGCCCGCATGCGTCAATCGGTGGTGTCCCGCCCGGCTGCGTGCCCCCCGACCACCCAGGCGCCGAACAGGGACGGACGTTTCCCGACTTGCCATCATGATCGACTCACCCGCGGGATCTCTCGCACCACGTTTCGGGAGCACCACTCCTGTGACACGGTTCTCGTCATATCAGAAACGCCTGTTCGTTTTTCTCAGCGTCGCCACCTTCTTCGAAGGTTACGACTTCATGGCGCTGAGCCAGATCCTCCCGAGTCTCCAATCGGAGATGCGCCTGGGCGACGCGGAGCTCGGACTGATGACCGCCACGATCAGCCTCGGCGCGATCGCCGCCTTTGGGCTCGTGCGGCTCGCGGACCGGCTGGGACGCCGCCGCATTCTCGCCATCACCATCCTCGGGTACGCGACCCTCACGTTCTTGACCGCGTTGGCGCGGGGACCGCTGGAATTCACCGCCTATCAGTTCACGGCCCGCGTATTCCTCGTCGCTGAATGGGCCGTATGCATCGTGCTTGCCGCGGAGGAGTATCCTGCGGCGCGACGCGGATTCGTGATCGGCGTGATCCAGGGATTCAACGCGCTGGGTTCCATCACGAACGCGGCGGTCGTGCCCGTCTTGCTCACGACGCCGTGGGGCTGGCGGACCGTCTATCTCATTGGGGTCGTTCCCCTGCTGCTCCTCGCGTACGCGCGACGCAATCTCCGTGAGACGGGCCGCTTCGCGCAGCTCGAAGCGCGCCGTACGGCTCCCCGTGGCAAGCTGTTGGCGATTTTCCGCTCGCCGTATCGCAATCGCGTGCTGCAGCTGGCACTCATCTGGGGGCTGACCTACATCTGTACCAACACCGCGGTGCTGTTCTGGAAACAATTCGCGGTGACGGAACGTGGGTTGAGCAACACCGAGGTCGGAGCCGCCATCGCCATCGCCACGGTCATCGCCCTGCCGTTCGCGTTCAGTGTCGGCAAACTCCTGGACGCGTGGGGTCGCAAACGCGCGGCGATACTCATCTATGGCGTCTGCGCAGTGTTCGTCGTGCTGGCGTTCCAGCTGCACGAGTTCTGGCAGCTCACGGCGTGCCTCGTGGCCGCCGTCTTCTCGGCCGTGGCCATTCTCACGCTCCTGAACACGCTGACGACGGAGTTATTCCCGACCCATATGCGCGCCGACGCCTTCGCCTGGGCCAATACCCTTCTCGGGCGCATCGGCTATGTCGCGGGCCCCCTGCTCGTCGGTGTCGCGGCGGGCCCCGTCGGATGGGGCAACGCCGTATCGCTCACCGCCCTCGCGGTCGTCACGGCCTTGATCCTCATTCTCTGGCTGCTCCCGGAGACGAAGGGTCTGGAACTCGAGGAGGCCGCCGCCCTCTAGGTGGCGAGGTGGGCGGGGACCCGGAAGGACCGGGCGTAGCGCCGCGTCCCAGGAGCTCGTTGCAGAAGACGAGTCACGGCGGGTCCCGCCGGTCCGCACGCTCCCCTCCGGACCCACCGTGACTCGTGATCCAGCAAAGAACTCCCGGGACGCGACGCTAGAGGGTCACGGTCGTGCCCAATCCCTCGGCGCGTGCGCGCTCCACCGCCAGGGAGCCGGCGACGAGATCCTGCACGGCGATGCCGACCGATTTGAAGACCGTGATGTCATCCGGTGACGTGCGTCCCCGAGCGACACGACGCACGACGTCGCCAAGTTCGATCAACTCGTCGGGCGTCAGGGCACCGACATCGATGGCCTCGATGATCTCACCGGCCTCCTCCATCACCGCCGGACGATAGTCCACCACGACCCGGGCCGCACCCAGGAGATCCGTTTCGATCTCGCGCATGCGTGGCGTGAACGACCCCACCGCGTTCACGTGCAGCCCGGGCCATCCGTGTGCACCCACGAGGACGGGGTACTTGGCCGCCGTTGCCGTGCAAACGACGTCGAAGCCGATCACCGCGGCCGAAGGGTCGTCGACCACACTCACCTCGGGCGGCGCCCACGAGGCCTCCCGCAGGTCACTGGCGAACATGTCGGCTCGTTGTCGGGTGCGGGACCATACCCGGACCTCCTTGATCTCGCGTACGGCGCACACCGCCTCTGCCTGGGTCCGTGCCTGCCGCCCCGCGCCGAGAATCCCGAGCTTGCGCGCATCACGCCGCGCCAGGACGTCCGTCGCCAAGCCGCTCGTGGCCCCCGTGCGGATTTCCGTCAAGCGCTCTGCGTTCAGCAGTGCGGCGGGTTGCCCTGTGTCCCGATCCAAGAGCAGGACGGCTCCGGACACCAGCGGCAGGCCTCGTTCGGGATTCTGCTCCACCACAGACACGATCTTGGCACCGAGCCCGAAGGGCCCCGGCGCAGCTCCCGGCATGACCAGCAAGACGGCACCTACACCGGTTTCCACGCGGGTTCGGTGGGGCAGTTCGACCTCGCCCGCGCTGAGCGCGGCAAATGCGGTGCGCATCGCCTCAATGGCCGCCCGCATGGGCAGTGCGGCGGATAGGTCCTCAGCAGACAGCGTCAAGATCTCCGTCATGTCGGCCCTGAGGTTGAGGTACGTTGGATCCCCTCCTGGTTGCCGCTGCTATTCAACGGGGAGGGGCGCTGTCGACTCCCGCCCGGTTCGCTCATCGGCGGCGGTTTCTTACGGTCCATCCGCCGGAGAGCCTGCGCCGACGCAGCTCCGGTTCCCGTGTATCAAGAGGGGAGCCGACCAACACGAGTCGGCTCCCCGTCTTGCCATGGTCCGCGCCTACGACCGGGTGAATTGTACCGTAAGGCTCGCGGGCTCCGTGTTGTCCTCACCGTTCGTCGGAGTGAAATCCCACTCCGAGTCCTCATCGAAGAGCGTCAACAGGTTACCGCTCGGATCCAGAGTGAAATCGAACGCTAGCGGGACTGCCTGCTCGAGCGTGAGCAATCCCAAGTTGTAGTCCTGGGCCCAGGTGATCGTGAACACGCCACTGGCAATCGAGGCCGTGCCCGCCACGCTGGCAGTCGGCGCGGGCGGAACCGTGATGGACCCGCTGAACGAGCCGCCGGATTGCAAGGTGATGGTTGCGCTGAAGCCAAAGGAAACTGCGTTGAACGTCACCGTTCCTGTGGCGTCATCTTTGTATTCCCACTTGGAAGCCGACCACGTGCCCGCCAGGTCGGCGATGGTCACTTCCGTGGGCCCTATGTCGCTACAACTCAGCGTGACGCCTGCCGTCACCGCTACCAACCCGAGCGTACGTGTCAATCGCATGGTATTCCCCCGTCCCGGTCATGGTTTGCTTGCCAACCGCCCGCCGGCGGGCCAGCTTCCCGCGGTAGGCACCACGGACAATAATCGGTGTCCGCGTCACTGGCGTCAATTACGCTCCTCAAGAGTCTGTCGAGGATCCCATGCTCGTTCTGCCCACGTTCGCCGCGGCCCTCTTGGCCACGACCCTGCCCCCCGGAGCGGACTCCGCCCATGCCTTCGTCAACGTGACGGTTATCCCGATGGATGCGGACCGTACAGTGGCCGGGCAGACGGTTGTCGTCCGTGACGGGCTGATCGTCGCGCTGGGTCCCACCTCGGAGACTGAGGTTCCCGGCGGAGCGGTGCGCATAGACGGATCCGGCAGGTACCTCATGCCGGGCTTGGCCGAAATGCACGCACATATCCCATCGCCAGCACGCGACGGAAGCCTCGCGAGCGCCCACGAGGTGCTCTTTCTCTACGTGGCCAATGGCGTCACAACCATACGCGGCATGCTCGGCCATCCGGCGCACCTCGATCTCCGACGCGAGGTCGGCCGTGGCGCGGTGCTTGGGCCGCGGATCTGGACGTCCGGCCCATCCGTGCGCGCCAACCTCACGACCGCCGCCGCCGGGGATTCGGCGGCGCTAATCACGTGGGAGGCCGGCTACGACTTCATCAAAATCCACCCGGGACCAACCCGGGAGGGATTCGACGCTCTCGTGCGGACGGCCACGCGCCTGGGCATTCCCTTCAGCGGACACGTGCCCGCCGATGTCGGCCTCTTCCACGCGCTCGAGTCGGGCTACGCCACCATCGACCACCTCGACGGCTATGTCGAGGCGCTCGTTCCTGCCGGTGCACGACCGGAAGGTACCGACGGTGGCTGGTTCGGCGCGAACTATGGAAGGGTTGTCGATCGAGCACGCGTTGTCGACCTGGCCCGGCGAACCCGGGAGGCAGGCGTTTGGGTCGTCCCCACCCAAACCCTGATGGACAGCTATGCCACGGACGCCACGGCCGACGAGATGGCGCAAATGCCGGAGCTCAGATACGTGTCATCCGCGACGCGCGCGGCGTGGATGCGGTGGAAGGAACAATCGTTCGCGAGCACCCCGTCGCCCGACGTGCGACGGGAGTTTCTCGCCGTGCGCAGGCAGTTGATCGCCGCCCTCCAGGACGAGGGCGCCGGATTGCTGCTGGGATCCGACTCACCGCAGGTGTGGAACGTGCCGGGATTCTCCATCCGACGTGAACTGGAGGCGTTGGTGGCCGCAGGGCTCACGCCATTCCAAGCGCTCGCCACGGGCACGCGAAACGTGGCGCGGTTCCTTGGCACCGAAGATCGGGCAGGCTCGGTGGCGGTCGGCAAGTGGGCGGACCTCTTGCTCTTGGAGGGGAACCCGCTCGAGCGCGTGAGCCATGTTGCCCGTCCGCATGGGGTGATGGTGCGGGGGCGCTGGATCGACCACCAGACCATCGCGCAGGGCCTCGCGCGGATCGCCGCGCAATACGAGAACTAGACGGTCAAGGCGCGATGATCGCCTTGGTCACACGCAACGCCGCAACATCCTCGAGCGCCCGGCCGGCTTCCGCGAGCCCATACCGCCCGCCGATCGCTTTGGCGAAGGGAAGCCGCTCGCGGTACCGCTCTAACATCGAGAGCGCTCTCACCACGTGACGAAACGCCGTGCCCCACTGCCCTCGCACGTCGGCGTGCTTGCGGTTGATCGCGAGGTGCGGGTTGATGGCAACCTCGCCGGCATCGGCGTAGTGACCCGCGACGACGTAGGTACCGCCATCACGCAGCAGCGCCAAACCCTCGGGAAGTGCTTGTGGGTTACCACTCGCCTCGATCACCACGTCGGCGCCACGGCCGCCCGTCAGTTCGTGAACGGCCGCCATCCGCTGTGACTGGTCGTCGGTGAGCGAGAGTGTGCGATCGGCGCCCATGAGGCTCGCAAGATCGCGCCGGCTGGCGGGCTCCCCCACCGCGCAGATCGCTCCGGCACCGCGGAGTCGAGCGAAGGCCACGGCCGCGAGTCCGACCGGTCCGGTTCCCTGCACCACGACCACGTCACCCATCGCGAGCGCACTGCGCTCGACCGCCGCGTACCCCGTGAACAGTCCACACCCGCCGCCGATCACCGTCTCGGCATCGAGCGACCCAGGCAACCGCAGCACGCGTACGCCCGGTTGCAGATAGATTCGTTCGGCCCATCCCCCGAACGGACCGTCGTCGACCGAATAGGTGATGCCGTACACGCGACGCGACGGGCACCGATTAGACTGCTCGGCAACCGTACAGTACCAGCACCGGCCACACACGCCATGAACGTCGTAGAACGTGACGACATCGCCGGCGCGCAGCGGTCTGCCCAAAGCATCATGGGTCACGTCCCGCAGCTCGAGGATCTGGCCGACACTGACGTGGCCCGGGATGATGGGATACGGCACGCCGGCGAGCTGACCGCGGTGAATGTGCACATCGGTCCCGCAGACTTCGCTCGCGACGGTCCGGAGCAGGATGCCTCCGGGCGCAACCACGGGGTCCGCGATCTCGCGCACTTCCATGGGCGAGAGCGGTGCCGGCATCACGGCGGCTCTGATAGGGCTCACCGGAGCAGGGTCACCACGTAGACGATCGCGGTCCCGCCGAGCAACACGAGCCCCGTCCAGGAAAGCGCCCGCATCCATGGACCTGGTCGATGTTCGGGAGCAACCTCAGGTCCGGTCACGGCTCGGTAGTTCAGCCAACCCAGTACGGGAGCGGTCATGAAGGACACGATGGTGGCGAAATCCACCATGGTGGTGAGCCCACTCACGAGCGCGATCACCACCGAGACCGTCGCGCCGCCAATGAGCGCGATCGCTGTCCAGTAAACGGCTCCTCCTTGTGTGGCGACGTCAGTGGAATCCCGCACCAGGCACAGCACCGAGCGCTCAATAGCGCGCGGAAACCCGTCCACGACCGTCAGGGACGTGGAAATCATCGTGGTGAGGACCGCCGCAATCACGACTGGCCGGAGCCATGCACCGAGCGTCGAACTGTACAGGTCCACTAATTGGGTCGCGAAGACCGGCCCCTGAGAACTGAACGCCTCCCCAGACCCGTACATCACCCCGGCTCCGAGAATCAGGAACGCAAACGCCAGAAGTCCCGTGCCCCCGTATCCGATCGCGAAATCCATTCGTGCCGCGGCGACCGACGCCTGCATGCCCGACGTCTCGTTCTTTGCCAATGTCCACAACGAGCTCCACACCGAAATGTCGATTGCTGAAGGCATCCAGCCCACGAGTGCGAGCAGAAACGCGAATGGCACGGGATCGATGTTCGACGTCGGCCAGAGAGCGGAGGTCCCCCACGGGACGCGAGGCACCGTGACGAGGGCAGCCACAACGGTGGAGACCGCGAGCACCGCGATGATCACTTTCACCGCCCGGTCCAGGAGGCGAAACCGACCGACTCCCAAGAGGCCCGCACACGCGCCGACGACGACGGCCACCGTGAGCGGCAGAGGCCACGAGACGCCGAGCACGAAGTTGACCAGGAACGCGGTGAACACCACCACGGCCGTTTGCACAATAACCGCGGTCGCCAGCGTGATTCCCAGGTACAGCCACAAAGCCCACCGGCCGATGCGAAAGTATCCTTCGACGAGGCTTCGTCCGGTGGCGGCCGCGTAGCGCGGTCCGTACTCGAAGAACGGGTACTTGAGCACGAGCGCGAGGAGGATGACTCCGGCCAGGGCGAGGCCGGCGTCCGCACCGGCTCGCGTGGACTGCACCAGATGCGACACACCGATCGCGGCGGCCGCCCAGAGCAACCCCGGTCCGAAGCCGCGCCAGAATCCCGGCGGAATGGGCACCTTCCTCATGGGCGGAAGTAATAACGACCGAACCGCTCGTCAGCGACCGACGACCGCCTCGCCGATCCCGTGGTCATCAGCCGGCGCCGATCAGTGTCCCCTTGCAGAGGTCCCGGTTCAGGCGAGCGATGAAGTCGAGGCTGATGCCTTTAGGACAGGCTGCCTCGCACTCTCCATGGTTGGTGCAGCTTCCGAAGCCTTCCTCATCCATGTGCACGACCATGCGGACCGCACGGTGGTAGCGCTCGGGTTGCCCCTGCGGCAGCAACCCGAGATGGGAGATCTTCGCCGCCGTGAAGAGCATCGCCGAGGCGTTGGGGCACGCGGCGACGCATGCACCGCAGCCGATACATGACGCGGCGTCGAACGCCAGGTCCGCGTCTTCCTTGGGGATGGGGATCGCGTTCGCATCCGGCGGGCTCCCGGTGCGAACGGAAATGTACCCCCCGGCCTCGATGATGCGGTCCAGCGCCGTCCGGTCCACCACCAGATCACGGATGATCGGGAAGGCTGCGGCTCTCCACGGTTCGATCCAGATCTCGTCCCCGGTTCTGAAGTGACGCATGTGGAGCTGGCAGGTCGCTGTGCGTGCTTGCGGTCCGTGCGGCACACCGCCGATCACGAGTCCACAGGATCCGCAGATACCCTCGCGGCAGTCATGCTCGAACGCCACGGGCTCCTCGCCGCGCTCGGTGAGCTGCTCGTTCAGCAGATCGAGCATCTCGAGGAACGACATGTGCGGGTTCACCGCCTTCATGTCATAGCGGACAAATGCACCCTTGGCAGCGGGCCCGTCCTGCCGCCAGATGTGGAGGACCAGATCGATCACTTGTAACTCCTGGTCGAGAGGGGGACGTGTTCGAAGTTCAGGTCCTCCCGATGCAGGCGCGGTCGCTCTCCCACTCCCGTGTACTCCCACGCCGCCACGTAAGTGAAGTGCTCGTCATCTCGCATGGCCTCGCCCTCTTCCGTCTGCGACTCCTCCCGGAAATGCGCCCCGCAGGATTCGTTGCGCTCCAGCGCATCGTGACACATCAACTCCGCGAACTCGAGGAAGTCCGCCAGCCGGCCGGCCTTTTCCAGCGCTTGGTTCAGCGTCGTGCCGGACCCCGTGACTTTCACCTCGGCCCAGAATCGCTCGCGCAACTCCGGAATGATCCTGAGGGCATCGCGCAGGCCGCGCTCGTTGCGCGCCATGCCGCACTTGTCCCACAAGACCTTTCCCAATTCACGGTGCAGGGCGTCAACCGACCTGGTACCGTTCACGGCGAGCAAACGCGCCGTGCGTTCACGCACTTCACGTTCCACGTCGCGGAACGGCGCCGCCTCGCTGCTCACCGGTTGGACGGGCTGACGAGCCAGGTAATCCCCGATCGTGTACGGCAACACGAAGTATCCATCGGCCAAGCCCTGCATCAGGGCACTCGCACCCAACCGATTGGCGCCGTGATCGGAGAAGTTGGCCTCGCCGATCACGAACAGCCCCGGTACCGTGCTCATGAGATTGTAGTCCACCCACAAGCCACCCATCGTGTAGTGCGGCGCGGGATAGATCCGCATCGGAACGTCGTAAGGATTCTCGCCGGTGATGCGTTCGTACATTTCGAACAGGTTGCCATACCGCTCCTCGATCGCGGAACGCCCGAGCCGCTCGATCGCGTCGCGAAATTCGAGATACACTCCGTTGGCAAGCTCTCCCACGCCGCGCCCCTCATCCACCGCTTCCTTCGCCCGACGCGACGCGATGTCACGCGGCGTGAGGTTGCCGAAGCTCGGATACAGACGCTCGAGATAGTAATCCCGCTCGCCCACCGGAATATCGCCCGCCGCACGCTTGTCGCCCGCCTGCCGCGGCACCCAAATGCGCCCGTCGTTCCGCAGCGACTCGCTCATGAGCGTGAGCTTCGACTGATACTCTCCGGATGGCGGGATGCAGGTTGGATGGATCTGCGTGAAGCACGGGTTCGCAAACAGCGCGCCGCGTTTGTGCGCCCTCCACGTCGCCGTGACGTTGCATCCCTTCGCATTGGTCGACAGGTAGAAAACGTTGGCATACCCGCCGGTTGCCAAGACCACCGCGTGGGCAGCGTGGGCTGTGACGGTGCCGGTGACGAGATCCCGCACCACAATGCCCCGGGCGTGCCCGTCCACCACGACGACGTCCAGCATCTCCGTGCGCGGATGCATCTCCACCCCGCCGCCCGCAATCTGCGTAGCGAGCGCCTGATACGCGCCCAGGAGCAGCTGCTGTCCCGTCTGCCCGCGTGCGTAAAACGTGCGCGACACCTGGGCGCCCCCGAACGACCGATTGGCCAGCAGCCCTCCGTACTCGCGGGCAAACGGGACGCCCTGCGCCACGCACTGGTCGATGATATTGGCACTGATCTGCGCCAGCCGGTACACGTTGGCTTCGCGGGAGCGAAAATCGCCGCCCTTCACCGTGTCGTAGAACAACCGCCAAACGCTGTCGCCATCGTTCTGATAGTTCTTGGCGGCATTGATGCCGCCTTGGGCCGCGATGGAGTGCGCCCGTCGTGGACTGTCCTGGAAGCAAAAGCACTTGACCTTGTAGCCGAGTTCGGCCAGGGACGCCGCGGCGGACGCGCCCGCGAGTCCCGTCCCCACGACGATGATGTCGTACTTCCGCTTGTTCGCCGGATTCACGAGCTTGAGGTCGAACTTGTGCCGGTCCCACTTGTCCTGAATCGGGCCGAACGGGACATTCGATCGAAGCTCCATACCGCGCCTTCCTCCGTCGCTACCCGATGAGACCGCTGAGTACAGCCAGCGGCATCAGCACGAACCCAACCGCGATCACCACGGCGACGACGGTCGCCAGCGGCCGCCGGAACTTGTTGTATCGCGGGTGATTGAGACCGAGCGTCTGGAACCCACTCCAGATGCCATGGAACAGGTGCAAGCCCAGAAACCCCATCACAATCACGTACGCGAAGGTGATCCAGGGCGATTGAAACGCCACGGTCACGTTGTGAAAGACACCGCCCTCGACGAAATTCGGATGCACGGTGCCGGTCGTGAAGTGCAGGATGTGCAACACGACGAACGCGAACAGCAGAATCCCGCCGATAAGCATCGTGCGCGAGGCGAAGGTCGAAGCATCCGGCCGGAGTCCACGCTGGTAACGCTCCGGACGCGCACGGCGGCTCTGTACTGCGAGCTGGACCGCGGCGACCACGTGCACAACGAGCGCCACGATGAGCACGATCCTCATGAGCCACAACGCCTGCCCGTGCGCGAAGACCGGTGCACCCATGTCTCGGAGAAACGCGCCGTAGTGATCGAGCTTTTCCGCGCCCTGAAACGCCTTGAGATTGCCGAGCATGTGGAAGAAGACGAACCCGACGAGCAAGACGCCGGTGGCGGCCATCAGGATCTTCTTACCGATGGAGGAGCGGTACAGCGTGAGCACCCTACGCATCACGTCTCCCCGAAGAGTGGGACGCGCTCAAACCGCACGCATGATACTCACGGGACCGAACACCGAAAACCCCTATCAACCCGCGATCCTCCCAATTCCCGCACGATGCTCTCCGCAAGGCGGGACGCCGCCACAGGTGCGTGCCTGAAGAACAGGTCCGGCTCGACCACTTCGAGTTCCATGATGAGGGGACGACCGGCGGGGCCTCGCACGAGGTCCACTCGTGCGTACAATGTGCGTTCGGGCAGTGAGGCCAGCGACGCGAGCGCGACCTCTCGCTCGGCCGGGGTGGGCTCGCGCAGCCGTTCCGCTCCCCCGAAGTCCGTGTGGACCCGAAAATCACCAGGTGGAGCGCGCTTCTCCACAGCGTGCGTGATTGCTCCGTCGACCAGCATAATCGACAGTTCACCCTCCGCAATCGACTCGAGATAGGGCTGAACGAGCATGTCTTCATGCGGGAGGATTCGGTCCAGGTGCGCCTGCCCTTGGTCGCGCGACCCTGGAAGCACCAGCATGGCGTACCGTCCAGTCTGCGCCACCGCGGCCTTGAGCACCGCGGTGTCCCAGCCCCGGCTACCCAGGACATCAGCGAGCACGGATCCGGACCCGCGCTTCAACAACACGGTGGGCACGATCGGAAGCGCGTGCGCCTCGAGGTCCTTGAGATACCCCTTGTGCGTGTTCCACCGCACCAGCCCCGCCCCGTTCCACACCCTCGTCATCCGAGCGACCCGAGCGACCCACGCCAGGAAAGCCTCACGCCGAAACGCGTAGTCCCAAACCGAGCGCAGCACGCACATCCCAACCGAGCGCCACGGGTAGAGGCGGTCCTCCCACACAACCGGCTCGACCGACACACCCAAATCTCTGAGGGCCGTAAGCAGCAGCCTGTCGTCGTGGTACAACCCGGGGAGGGCCGCGCAAGTCACCAATGCCACATCGGTCATGCGCGCGGAAGATACCTCGAATCGCGGTTGAGTTGCGTACCTCGATCGCTCGTCGGCACCTTGTCAGTTCGCCAACCGTACGAATCGTTATCGGGTTGACATGAGCGACAAACCGCGCGATGAAACCAGTGCCGTGAGACTCGACCGTTGGCTGTGGGCCGCGCGGTTCTACAAGACGCGCTCCCAAGCGGCTGAAGGAATCGATGGCGGCAAGGTGCAGCTGAACGGAGCACGCGTGAAGCGTTCACGGCTGGTGCACGTCGGGGATACGGTCCGCCTCCGCAAGCCGCCCTACGAGTGGATTCTCGTGGTCACGGCGCTTTCCGAACACCGCGGAGGCGCGAGCGAGGCCCAATTGCTCTACCAAGAGACCGTCGAGAGCGCGAACGCACGCGAACGAATCCGTCTGGGGCTCCGGGCGCAGGCGTCCGTCGCGTATGACGGCCGCGGCCGGCCCACGAAGCGGGAGCGCAGGGAGATAGATCGCATGAAGGACCGGCAAGACTAGTGCGCGCCATGGTGTTGGAGCAGCCAGGTCGGCCGTTGGCACTGGTGAGCCGGCCCCTTCCCAACCCCGGAGCGGGGCAGGTACTGCTCCGTGTTGTCGCCTGCGCCGTGTGTCGCACCGACCTGCATGTCGTGGATGGCGAGCTGACCGAGCCCACTCTGCCGCTGATTCCGGGTCACGAGATCGTCGGGTTTGTGGAGCGAGTGGGCCAGGGCGTCGCAGGCGTTTCGATCGGCGACCGCCTTGGTGTGCCGTGGCTCGGCTGGACCTGCGGGACCTGCCAGTTCTGCACGTCTGGCCGGGAGAATCTGTGCGACCAGGCACGGTTCACCGGCTACCAGCTTGATGGCGGGTACGCCGAGTTTACCGTGGCCGATGCTCGGTTTTGCTTGCCGATTCCGGACCAGTACGGGTCGGTCGAGGCAGCCCCGCTCCTCTGTGCGGGCCTGATCGGATTCCGGGCGCTCGCCGCCGCGGGGGACGCGCGACGGCTGGGCATCTACGGCTTTGGCGCCGCCGCGCACATCGTCGCCCAAATCGCCGTGCATCAGGGCCGCGAGGTCTTCGCCTTCACCAGGCCGGGCGACGCCGACGCGCGAGCCTTCGCCCTCGAGCTCGGGGTCACCTGGGCCGGGAGCTCGCTGGAGCCGCCGCCGCAGATGCTCGACGCAGCGCTCATCTTCGCCCCGGTGGGCGCGCTTGTGCCCGTCGCACTCTCCGCGGTGGTCAAGGGCGGCACGGTCGTGTGCGCCGGAATCCACATGAGCGACATTCCCGCGTTTCCCTACGACAGGCTGTGGGGCGAGCGAGTCGTCCGCTCGGTTGCAAACCTCACTCGCGCCGACGGCATGGCCTTCTTTCGGGTCGCACCGGCGGTCCCGGTCCGCACCTCCGTCACGACCTACCCGCTGGAACGGGCCAACGAGGCGCTGGACGACCTCCGGGCGAGCCGTATTCGGGGGGCGGCGGTCCTGGCTCTCGAGGCCCAGTAGCGGCCTTTTGACACCGCGACGCGCGGGCCACTATCTTAGCGCGAGGGCGGAACCGCGTGGTCTGACGAGAGGAGTCTGGCGCCGGGACCCGGTGGGCGCGGGTCTCTTCTCGTCGGTGTGTTCAGCCCTCGACCGCCGCACGAAGGTCGCGGTCAGGGATTCACCGTTTTTCGATGGGGACGTGAACAGCATGCGCATCACTGGCAAGGTCAAGTGGTTCAACGACGCGAAGGGTTATGGGTTCATCACGCCTAACGGAGGAGAGAACGACTGTTTCGTCCACTACTCCGCAATCGAGGGCTCCGGATTCCGTTCCCTCAAAGAAGGCGACACCGTGGAGTTCGAGATGGTGGACGGACAAAAGGGACCGTCCGCGCAGAACGTCACGAAGATCGAAGCCTGATTCCGACCCCTACCATAGCAGTCTTACTGTGCGCGGCTCCGCCCCGGGGCCGCGCGACACCGCTACTGGGCGCCGTACCCGGCACTCCGAGCGGAAGGCGGGAGTAGCACATGGCCAAAGAGGAGGCGATCGAGCTGCAGGGTACCGTGACGGAGGTGCTTCCGAACGCCACGTTCCGCGTTCTGCTGGAGAACGGACACAATGTCCTCGCTACCATCGCTGGAAAGATGCGACGCTATCGCATTCGGGTGCTGGCCGGCGACCGCGTGACCGTTGAGGTGTCACCGTACGACCTGAGCCGGGGCCGCATCACGTTCCGCTACAAGAACTAGGCGTACACACGCGACACACCGCAGGTAACTCATGACCCGATGGGTCGGCCGCCTCATTGTCATCAATGCGGCCATGCTGTTGGTCACCGGGGCGTACCCGCTGTTGGGGTTCTATCTCTCACTCAGTCCGGTACTCGTCGTGCGCCAGCCATGGACGGTGGTGACGTACATGTTTCTGCACGCCGATTTCATGCACCTATTGTTCAACATGCTTGGGCTCTTCTTCTTTGGGCCGCGCCTGGAAACCCGGCTGGGCAGTAGCCGGTTCCTCGCCCTCTACGTGGTGAGCGGACTCGCGGCGGCCGTGTTCTCCATCGTCTTCTCGTACAATGCACGGGTCGTGGGCTCGTCGGGCGCCGTGTTCGGCGTTCTGCTCGGGTTCGCCCGCTACTGGCCGCGCGATAGGATCTTCATTTGGGGGGTGTTCCCGGTCGAAGCCCGCTTCCTCGTCGCCGCGATGGCCGCCCTATCCTTGTGGCAGGGGGTCACGGGGTCCGGGGCGGGTATCGCCCACTTCGCGCACCTGGGAGGCTTCCTCGGAGGCTTCCTCTTCCTTAGGTTCTGGGAGAGCCGCTCGGCCGCCGCGCGTTTCCGCGCTCGCGCTCAGCCAGCCGCCCGACCGATGAGCCCGGCTGGAACCGATCTCGCCCGATGGAAGGGGATCGACCGGAACGGACTCCATCCACTCAACCGTGAGGAACTCGACCGACTGCTCGCGAAGGCACGAGACATAGGGACAGCCAGCCTCACACCTGACGAACGCGCGTTTCTGGAACGGTTCAGTGCCCCGTAAATCATCCGGCCGTCGCGGCCGCCGCGGAGGAGGGCCTCGCCGCTCCACCGAACAACCCGTCGTCATCGAAGGCACGGTGAAGGGCGTCCTCGACTTGACCGGGAAGGGATCCGGCTTCGTCCGCCGGGCCGAGTCAGGCTACTATCCGTCACGCAGCGACGTGCACGTCGGGCCGCGGCTGATCCGCCAGTATCAGCTCCGCACCGGCGACGAGATCGAGGGGGAAGTCGGCAAATCCGACGGACGCGGCAAGAGTGCCACTCTCGAATCGATCACGACGCTGAACGACCGGGATCCGGCCACTCTCACCCGTCGCCCGGATTTCAAGAGTCTGACAGCCGTCCACCCGCGAGACATCCTGCGACTCGAATGTGACCTCCACCGGCTGGGCACACCGGACTATACCAACCGTGTGATCGATCTTCTTTGCCCGTTGGGCAAGGGTCAGCGCGCGATGATCGTCGCGCCGGCCAAGGCCGGAAAGACGATGGTGATGGAGGCCCTGGCAGAAGGCATCGTCAAGAATCAGCCGAATATCCGACTCTATGTTCTGCTGGTCGACGAGCGACCGGAAGAGGTCACCGAGTTAGAGGCGTGCGGGTTTGGCGAAGTGATCGCGTCGACGTTCGACTTTCCCGCGGAACGGCATGTGGCCGTCGCACGCTTGACACTCGAACGCGCGCGGCGCCGGGTTGAGCAAGGAGACGACGTGGTGATCATTCTGGACTCCATCACGCGGCTCGCCAGAGCGCACAATACCGTCGAGCGCGGGAGCGGTCGAACTCTCACCGGCGGACTCGACGCCACCGCCATGGAACAGCCCAAGCGATTCCTCGGCAGCGCGCGCAATACTACCTCCGACGAGGGGAGTGGCTCCCTGACCATCATTGGTACGGCGCTGGTGGACACCGGTTCCAAGATGGATGAAGTGATCTTCGAGGAGTTCAAAGGCACGGGCAACAGCGAGCTCGTGTTGAGTCGCGAGCTCGCCGAGCGGCGGGTCTATCCGGCAATCGACTTGAGTGCCAGCGCGACTCGCCGGGAGGAGCTCCTGCTCTCTCCCGAAGCATTACAGGCGTCGCACTCGCTCCGGCACCGATTGGCCAGCCTGCCGCCCGTCGAGGCGATGAAGGAACTGCTCTCGCTCATGAAGAGCACGCCCTCGAACGCCGATCTCATCGCACGCATCACCAAAGACTGGTGAGTGACCACCGGCCTCGTCTCTCAGTCGGCGCGATCTTCATCGCCGCGGTCGGCGCCGGCGCCTTCAACGCGCAGCGCGCCGCCGTAGCCCAGACACCGCCCTGCGACGTCGAGCGGACCCCGCGCTCCCTTCCCCCGCTCTCCAGCCTCCTTGACTCCGTACGGCTCTGGCAGCAGGTGAGTGGACAAACCTTCGCCGCGCGACCCCGGGACGTGGTGGTATCCCTTCTCATTGGAGAATCGGGACGCCCTGTGGCCGCCTCCATCACGGATTCGAGTGCCTCCCCTGCCGTGGTCGAGGACGTGCGGACGGCCGTCCTCACCGGCGCGCGCAGACAGCCTCCCGGGGACGTGTGGGGAGTCCGTGTCATCGTCACTATCGGGGCCACTCCGCGTATCCGGTTGGACTACGCTGAGTTGTGCCCGCCGACGATCGACCCAGCGTCATTGATCACCCGCCCCGACAGTCGCTATCGGGTGACGCGCGAACAGGCGCGATCGATCATGCGCCGGGCCAGTGACTTCGAAATGTCTGTGGCCATCGATCGAGACGGTAACGTGGAGAACGTGTCGATCCTCCGCTCGTTCGGCGGCCTGCAGGCCAACGAAATCGCGATCGAGGAGGTCATGAAGTGGAAGTTCCGCCCACTTCGGATCGACAATGTTGCGGCAGCGGCGGTCCTGAAGATCGACCAGTTGAGGCTGATCGGCTTGATCGGCCTTCGACGGTAACTTCGTCTCTGCAGCGCACCTGACCCGGTGACCCCCACGCCTAGCCTCCAACGGTCATTGGGGCTCCTGGATGCCGTCGGGATTGGCATGGGCGCCATCGTCGGCGCGGGGATCTACGTTGTGTCCGGTCTCGCGGTCGAACTCGCCGGACCCACCATACTGATCAGCGTGATCCTGGCGGGCGTCGTCGCCACGGGCAATGCGCTCAGCTCCGCCCAACTTGCCGCGGCATTCCCCGTCTCGGGAGGAACATACGAGTACGGATACCGCCTGTTCGGCCCCTGGACGGGGTACACCGCCGGATGGATGTTCTTGGTCGCCAAGCTCACCGCCCTGGCAACCGTGGCCTTGGGTTTTGGGGCCTACCTCCAGTGGTTGACGCCGACACTCGACGCTCGCTGGGGAGCCGCCGCAGCGGTCGGCGGCTTCACCCTTCTCGTCCGGACAGGCATCCGCAGCAGCAGCCGGGCCAATCTGCTCCTCGTGACACTGTCGGTGGGTGCCCTGATCTTGTTCGTGCTCTGGGTGTGGCCCACCGCCGGACCGGACCGGCCTCCCCTCACCACCGAGGTCAACACCCTGACGCTCCGCGCGGCGGCGCTGATGTTCTTTGCGTACACCGGATTCGCGCGCATCGCGACGCTTGGAGAGGAAGTTGTCGACCCGCGTCACACGATACCGCGGGCCGTGGTGATCACCTTGGTCCTCGCTGGGGTGCTGTACGTCGCCGTCAGCCTCGCTCTGGTCAGCGCGGCGTCGGGTACGGCCCTCTCCGCCCGCGGCGCACCGCTGCTCTCCGTGGCGGAGGCCCGTGGGCAACCTTTACTGGCTCTCGTGGTTGTGGCTGGCGCGAGCGCCGCGATGCTCGGCGTCATTCTCAATCAGATCCTGGGGCTCAGTCGCATGGCACTGGCCATGGCCCGGCGAGGCGACCTCCCGACGGCACTGAGTCGCATCGACGCCCGCTACCGGGGCCCGACCGTGGCGACCTACGCGGTGGGAGTTGTGGGGGTGGGGTTGGCGCTGACCGGCATCTGGTCGACCCTCGTCTCCGTGAGCGCGTTCAGCATCTTGGTCTACTACGCGATCGCCAACCTGGCCGCGCTGCGCCTCGACCGGGGACGGCGCCTCTACCCCCGTATCGTCTCCTGGACGGGACTGCTTGGATGCGCGAGCTTCGCGGTCTCGTTGGCGCCGACTACGCTGGCGATCGGTATCGTCACACTGGCCGTCGGGGTGAGTCTGCGAGCGATCATACCCCGGCGCTCCGTGCAGTAGGAATGTCCGTCTTCCCCCTCCCGGAGGAACGTCGTGCCTCGCATCATCGCCCTGATTGCCGCGCTGGCGGCATGCTCCACCTCCCTCTCGGCGCAGTTTCCACCACGCTCCCTCGAGAACGTTCAGGTCTTCCCGCCGGACACGCCGCCGCGGGAGCTGGTCAACGCAATGCGCCAAATCACCATGGATCTCGGTGTCCGCTGCGTGCACTGTCATGTGGGCGAAGAGGGACAGCCGCTGTCTACCTTCGATTTCGCGTCCGACGAGAAGCGAACCAAGGAGACCGCGCGCGCGATGCTTCGGATGGTTGCCGCCATCAACGAAACGCACTTGGGGGGATTGGCGGAGCGACCTGAGCCCCACGTCGATGTGACGTGTGCGACGTGTCACCGCGGGTTGCCGCGCCCCCAAACGCTGGGCCAGACCTTGCGCGCGCACCTGGACACCACCGACATGACGCGAACGGTGGAGCACTATCGGCTCTTGCGGGACCGGTACTTCGGATCGGGTTCATACGATTTCGGTGAAAGCAGCCTGTCCGAGCTGGGCCAGCAACTCATCGCCGAGGAGCGACCGAGCGATGCGCTCGCAATGCTCGCGTTGAACGCGGAGTACTTTCCGGAATCGGCATCGCTCGTGCTGCTGATGGGGGACGCGTTCGCCGCGCTCGCAGACACGGTACGGGCAATCGCCCGCTACGAAGATGCGATCTTGAAGGACGAACGACTGCGCGGCCTTGCGACGCGCCGCATTACGGCCCTCCGTCGCGATCCCTGATCGCGCCGGTCACCGCGCAGTATATTGCACACGATGCTCCTACTGGAGGCGTGATGGCTCAACGGACAGCGACGGGTCGCGCAAAGGCGGCAGTGGCGCGTTCGCGCAACGCGGTGAAGCGGAGCGCCAGTCGTGCGCGCAAGACCACCGCCAAGGCGGCAACGCGGGCGCGTAAGGCAGTGGCAAGGGTGGCATCTCGGGCGCGCACAGCCGGCGAGAGTGCGGTCAAGCGAGCGAAGAAGGCGGCGTCGACCCCTCGAGGCAAGAAAGCCATCACGCTATTGAAGCGTACCGGCGCCGCCGTCGCAGTGGTCGGAGTCGCCGCAGCCGCGGGTATCGCCGCGCGCGGTGCCGCCAAGCGCATGGCGAAGAGCACCAAAAGACGTGCAACCAAGCGGCGCTAAGATGACGGACGAACGAGTCGAGACGGCCGAATATCAGGTTCGTGGCGATGGGTTGGTTGCCAAACTCAAGGAGATTCTGCACCAGGGCAACATCCGACGCATCATCATCAAGAACGAGGAGGGCAAGACGCTCATCGAGATTCCGTTGACGATGGGCGTGGTCGGCATTGTATTCGCACCCGTGTGGGCTGCGGTCGGTGCGATCGCTGCCCTCGCAGCCGATCTCACGATCGTCGTGGAGAAGGCAGGCGACTGAGTCCTCACGTCCTCGGATTCATCACGAGGTGGATGTCCAATGGGAAAAGGCCAGGCAATGATGCAAGAGCTCCAGGAGGCGCTCGGCGCTTTCGAGGACTCAGTGGTGCGGCGTGAACACAAGAGGATGCTGGAGAGCAAGGTCGCACTCCAGCAGGAAGTGGACAAGAAACGCCAGGCGGTGGTGGACGTCGTCGTTGGCCTCATCCGAGGCCAGAAGGCCTAGCGCCGACTCGTGATGAACACGCACCGAGCATAGATCTCTGCCTACGCCCCCAGGCGCGGTCTATCACGCGGCACGCACGTGAAGACGGACTCGTCTCCCCGAAGCGAAACTGTCGTCGCGTTGTGGCACGGGACGATCGGGCACCGGTCAGACCTGCTGGGCGCACTGTGAACGCATGAGTACCGCTGCGGATACTCGTCCTGTGGTGCGAGAGGACCGTGGCCCCATTACGATTCTCCGACTCAACCGCGGCAAAGCGAACGCCCTCGACGTGAGACTGTTGGGCGCGTTCGCCAGCGCGCTCGACGTCGTCGCGCACGATGGACACCGAGCGATCGTGCTCACCGCCGAGGGACCCATTTTCTCCGCGGGAGTGGATCTGTTCAAGGTGTTGGAGGGCGGAGATACGTACGTCACGGAGCTCCTTCCCCTTCTCGATCGCGTTCTCCAGCGGCTCTTTTGGTATCCACGCCCCGTCGTCGCGGCCATCAATGGTCATGCAATCGCGGGCGGGTGCGTCCTGGCCAGCGCCTGTGACCACAGGATCATGGCTGACGGTCCAGCGACGATCGGCGTTCCCGAGCTGCGGGTGCAGGTTCCGTTTCCGTCGTCCGCGATCGAGATCCTGAGGTTTGCCGTCGCACACGCCCACTTCCAGGAGCTGGTATACCTGGGGCGCACCTATAGCGTTGGCGAAGCGCGTGATCGAGGCTTGGTGGACGAGGTCGTACCGAGCGCCGAGCTGCTCGAGCGCGCTTGCGCGGCGGCTGAACGGTTGCACGCGATTCCCCCCAAAGGATTCTGGCTCACCAAGCGTCAACTTCGCTGGAGCGCTCGGCAGCGCATGCAGGACGGCGCCACCCGTACGGAGGCGGACGTGACCGCCCTCTGGCTCGCGCCCGAGACCCGCGCAGCTATCGCACGGTACGTCGAGGACCGGTTGGGGTCGGGCTCGCACAACGTGTGAGCCCAGCGGGCTCGGTAGGACGTAGCCTAGGTCATTTCCGACGCCGTCGGATGCTCGGCAGTCCGCACTCTCACGGCCGTCATCGGCCGACCAACGCGGAGTATGTTCGGAGCGAACCTGCCGCATGCGCGTTCAGCAGGTCGCCGGTCGAGCGCACTTGCTGGCGGCTGTAGTAGACTACACCATCGCGCGACGTGAATCCCTCGGGTCCTCCGCGGTCGAACACGCTGCGAACGATGACGCTTTCGCGCAATCGTGGCAGCCGCTCCAGATTCGCCGCGAACGCATCGAACGTGCCTTCCCGAAAGAGATAGAACTCCACGTTCGAGATATAGAACACCGACAACTCAATTCCGCCCGCTTGCATTTCCTCGGCAATCGCCGAGAGGGCATGTGACCCGGCTACATCCCCGACGACCGGGATCACGGCATCGCGCAGCTGGAGTTCGCGAACGACCTCGTAGCGGTGCGGACTCGCCAGGTAGTTCACCTGGCGACCTCCTCGATCGCGTTCCGCAAGCAGATCGCGATACGTCGGATAAAACGCCCGCGGTGGTCGACCAAAAGTCTGGAACGTCAGCGACAGGCCCGAGCGGATGAACGTCTGATGGAACCGGTCGATGGTCGCCCAGTCAGTCGAATCGAGCAGCACACCGAAAGTCGCGATACTACTGTCGGTCGCCACCCGGGTGCGGGCAACGATCGCCGCGGTCGAATTTGCCTCGTCGAGATATCTGACAAGCGCCGTGATATCCGCATCTCGCCAGGCCTCCACCGCGGCAGGTGGTTCGCGCCCGAAGAGCAACGCCAGGTACTCCACTCTCGTGGCAGCCAATTCGAAGAGTGCTTTGTACAGGAGATGCAGCAGCAAGTTGTCGCGCCGGATGTCGATGAGGTACGCCACCTCGGGCTCGATCGCGGCGATATATGAGAAGTTCTGATCCGGCCCTACCCCCAGGTACGCACCGCCGTGAATCCCCAGCGCCTCGATATCGTCGACCGCGTGGAGATACGAGCGCTCGTTCGAGATGAGGTTGTCGGTGTCGAAGAACCCACCTGGCTCGGACAGCGCTGCGGACCGGGTCGCGAACCCCTGCGACAGAGCCGCGTCCTCGGGTCGCGGCGCCGCGCACGCCAGAAGGCCCGCGAAAATCAGGAGTGACAGCCGCGACATCTTCAAATGATACTGCCGTCTCCGGCGCATGCGCATCTTGCGGAGACTCCAGCCGACGGGTTTCTTCGTGCCATCGACCCTTACCCATGACAGCGCGCCCATTCTCGAGACTCAGTAAGGCGCTCGGGCTTATCGACGTGTACGTCATAAGCACGGGCGCGATGATCAGTTCGGGGTTCTTCCTGCTCCCCGGACTCGCCGCATCGCATACGGGACGCGGCATCGTCCTCGCCTATCTCCTAGCCGGGCTCCTCATTGTGCCGGCGCTTCTCAGCCAAGCCGAGCTCGCTACGGCGATGCCGCGGGCGGGCGGCCCCTACTATTATCTCGACAGAACGCTCGGACCGCTGGTGGGAACGGTCCGCGGCGTGAGCACGTGGCTCACGTTGGTGCTCAAGAGCGCCTTCGCGCTGATCGGGATGGGTGCATACGTCGGGCTGGCAATCGACGTACCCATTCCCCGAGGCGGCACCGTACTTCACGACGGCGACCGGCTCACCATCATCGGCGAGCCCCACGGACTGCGCAAACTCGCACTGCGCTTCGGTCCCCCCGCTCGGTAAGCCTCGCTGTTGCTTTGCGTACGGCACTCGCCGCGACTCCTCCGTGACGAGTAGATTGACGAATGTCGATAGTTGTTTCGGACTCCTTGCGTTCGTGTGCTGGTCGATGACGCACGCTCGCCCGCAGGTCATCGTGCTGTACAACCACGTCGGCGAGGATGAGTACGAGAAGCTCAAAGACGTGGATCCTGACAGCCTCGCCTTCGTTCCTTCGTACGACATCGACGTCCCCACGGCGCTCGACGAGTACAAGGCCTTAGTTATAGGATTGCGTCGCGCCGGGTACCGCGCTCGCGCCGTCAACATCAAGGAGGACCTCAGGCGGCTCGAACGGACGCTGCGTCGCGGCCGGCCCGACGTCGTGTTCAATCTGATCGAACATTTCCATAATGACCCTGAGCTCGAAGCCTACGTGGCAGCGGTGTTCGATCTGCACGCCGTTCCGTACACCGGCTCACCTCCGTTTGCGCTGGCACTGTGTCAGCGGAAGGGACTCACGAAGCAGCTCCTCATGTCCCATGGCGTGCCGACGCCGCGTTTCAAAGTGATTCGATCGGAGGAGATCCCCAAACGGCACGGCTTGCGTTATCCACTCATCGTGAAGCCCGCCCGTGAGGACGCGAGTTCCGGCGTGGACCGGAACTCCGTGGTACAGGACGCCGCCGCGCTCAGGCAGCGGCTCGAGTACATGTTCACGGAATTCTCGCCGCCGATCCTCATCGAAGAGTTCATCACGGGGACAGAGTTGCACGTGGGCGTACTCGGCAACGATCCTCCCGAGGTGCTCCCACCCATCCAGTGGGACTTCTCCGATCTGCCCCACGACCACCCGGCGATCATCAGTTTCGCCGCCAAGTGGAATCCGCTCGACGAGGTCTTCCACCGCGTGCATTCACACTGCCCCGCCCGACTACCGAAGCGCGTTGTGAAACGTGTCAAAGAGGTGGCGCTCCAGGCGTACAAGGTCACGGGTGCGCGCGACTACGCTCGGCTGGATATCCGCTTGGATGCGCACAACCGGCCGTTCGTGCTCGAGGTGAACCCGAATCCCGATCTCACGGAGGGCGTGAGCTTCATGGAGGCGGCCGAGGTGGCGGGGCACACCTTCGAGGAAACGCTCGCGATGATCGTCGAGTTTGCTCTGGAGCGAAAGCCCGACCCCGAGGACCGCGTGCCCACGCAGGAGCGGGTGTTGGGAGGCGCGCTGGATGCGCCGTAGCCCGTGCAACCACCGTCTGAAGGCGTCTGACCGACGCGCCCTCAGGCCTGAGGAGGCGTAGCAGCATGCGGCGCTGCAGAACGCACCGGTGGGACAAGATCGAGCGGCTCGTAACAGGTGTAGCAGACACGCTTGAAGCTGCGCAGCGCCGTGAGCGTGACGTCGCTCGAGAGAAACCCCGGTCGCACCGGTTCGTTACGCAGAAGGTCCGTGCTGAGGTACTTCTTGTTGCTGTCGGGAAACACTGTGACGACCACCACGTGCTCCCCGAGCAGTTCGGTCACCTTCAGCGCACCCAAGAAGTTCGCCCCCGACGATATCCCCACACCGAGGCCCAGTCGGCTCGCCAACTTCTGCGCCATCAGAATCGCGTCGCCGTCATCCACGTCGATTACGTCGTCGATACGCGTCAGATCCACAATCGGCGGAATGAACTCGTCGGAAATTCCCTGAATACGATGCGACCCCACCTTGCGTCCCGTCCTGAGCGTGGGTGAGCTCGACGGCTCCAGCGCATAGACGCGGGTCCGTGGGTGCATCGAGCGAAGATAGGCTCCCACCCCCATCACCGTGCCCCCGGTGCCGACACCGGCGACGAACGCGTCTGGCTTGACGCCGCGCGCCGCCAGCTGCCACCAGATTTCCGGTCCCGTCGTGAGTTGGTGGGCTTCCACGTTCTCCGCGTTGGAAAACTGCCGAGGTAGGAACGCCGCCCCTCCCTGCTGTGCGGTCTCCTCCGCTCGCTCGATGCTGCCGAGAAATCCACCTTCCGCGGGACTCACCATCCTGATGTCTGACCCGAACGACCGAATCAAATTGATGCGCTCCGTGCTCATCCAGTTTGGCATGAAGATCGTCACGGGGTGACCGAGAGCTTTGCCGATGGCGGAGAACGAGATTCCTGTGTTGCCGCTCGTGGCCTCGATGATGCGCATCCCCGGCTGGAGCACTCCCCGCTCGTAGGCGCGCCGCACGATGTGCAGCGCCATCCGATCTTTCACACTGCCCGTGAAATTGAGCGTTTCCTGTTTGGTGAAAACGGAAACGCGGCGCCCGCGGAACACACATTCGATTTCAAGGAGGGGGGTATTGCCCACGAGGGCCTGGAGGCCCTGGATGCGACTCTCGACTTCCGGCGTCAGCTGTGACATTGGGTCCCCCACTCGGTGGCGCGACATACTGCGTCGAACATGCGGCCTCGGTGAAGTCTACGCGAGGTCGACAGACCGGCCGTCGGCCGCCACCGACACGTCCCACCCGAGTTCGGTGGTCACGGCATCGCGAAACGCCACCGCTGCGCGCGGTTCCGCGTGCACCAGGAACGTCCGGCGCGGCCGGGACTCGAACTCGCCAAACCATCGCAGCAATTCGTTCCGGTCCGCGTGCGCGGACATGCCGTCGAGGGTCTCGATCGTCGCCTTGACCTGGATTTCCTGTCCATGAATCCGTATGGTCTCCACCCCATCCTGCAGCGCCCGCCCACGGGTACCCGCGCCTTGGAACCCGCTCATCAGCACCGTGGTGCGTCGATCGGGCAGCCGGAGCCGGAGGTGATGTAGGATGCGTCCCCCGGTCGCCATACCACTGGCCGAGATGATGATCACCGGACCGCGCACGTCGTTCAGCGCTTTCGACTCCGACGGCGTGCGCGCCGTCCCGAACACCTTCGTCCGGAGCCGCCCGCCGTCCCCGCTGAACTGTCGTCGGGCCTCCTCATCGTGCTCTTCAGTGTGCTCGAGGTACAGCTCGGTCGCGTCGATCGCCATGGGAGAGTCGACGTAGACCGGGAGGATAGGAATCTCACCTGCGTCCTCGAGCGTGCGGAGCCTCCACAACAACTCCTGCGTGCGGCCCACCGCAAACGCCGGGATGAGTAACGCGCCACCCCGCTTCGCGCACGCACGCACGACACGCGAAAGATCTCCGTCGACGTCCGGCCCATGCGCTCGGTCGCCGTACGTGGCTTCGGACAGCAGCACGTCAGCCTCGCGAATGGGTTCTGGATCGCGGAGGATCGGTCGTCCCCATCGCCCCAAGTCGCCGGAGAACGCAATGCGCACGGGGTTGGGCAGAGCTTCGACCGTGACCGTCACGCTGGCCGACCCCAGGATGTGACCCGCGCGGGCGAACGCCGCCGAGATGCCGTCGACGACCTGGAACGGTGCGTGATAGACCCGCGGCGTCAGGAGCTCGAGTGTTCGATGCGCCTCGTCAACCGTGTAGAGGGGTAACGCCGGCTTGTGCTTGGCATACCCATGTCGATTCGCCCGGGCCGCTTCCTCTTCCTGCAGATACGCGGCGTCCGGCAACAGCAACCCAACCAGAGCGGCCGTCGCCGCCGTGCAGTAAATGCGGCCCGCGAAGCCTCGCTGCACCAAGACGGGCAAGTATCCGCTATGATCGATGTGGGCATGGCTCAAGATCACCGCGTCAACCTCTGCCGGGTCGAACGCCGGCATCTCCCAATTCCGCTGGCGCAGCGCCTTCATCCCCTGAAACAAGCCGCAGTCGAGCAGCACCGTCCTATCCGCCGATCGAATGAGGTGACGGGAACCGGTCACCGTACCGGCGGCACCGTGAAACGAGAGGGAAACCGTCACCGGTGCGCCGCGGCAACCCGGTCTGTTGCGGCGAGCTCGCGCATTCGTACGGTGCGACGCATGATCGCGTTCAGCTGGCGCTCGGTCCGCTCGGCGTCCACGATGCTCAGCACGAAGTCGTACGTCGCCGCCACGAACACGAGTTGATCGATTGCGCGGGCCATGACCTTCGGGGAAGCGATCCCCGCACGAGGCTGACCGCGCTGCCAGGCTCGGAGGTAATCGGGCAAGCTGACGGAGAAAAGGTCCGGCTCGCCGCCGCCGGACACGGCTCCAAGCTCCACGAGGGACGACGTGAGCTCGGCCCAGCGCCTGGTCAACTCCAGATTCTCAAATCGCATCAGCTCTCGGGCCCGCTCCAGCGTGAAGCTGGCCCGAACTCTCGTTGGGAGCCTTGGCGCCAGCGGGTGCAGATCATACAGATCGCGATCCCCGATCTCCGCATCGTGGTAGCGCCATTTGGCAAGCAGCGCCTCGCGCTCGAGGACTCTTACCACCGAGGGGAATCGGCTGTCGAAGAGCACGAACTCGTCGTCCTCCGTAGCTACCGCCGTCACCCAATGGTCCCATTGCTCGATGCACAGCAGGGTCGGCACCCCCGCCGTCAAATGGGCGACCAGCGCGTGGCGGGCCGCCTCACCTTCGTGAAACCGTTCCATCCCCAAATCGAACCCGAGCGAAGCCGCCGCCCGGCCAAGTTCGCGCTCGTCCGTGCCGGAGCAATTGGACCCGGCCACGCGAGCTAAGTCCCACTCCCGCACGAACCTACCCCACACCGCCAACGCGTGCTTCAGCGCGAACGGTCCACAAATCCAGGAATTGGGTTGTGGGTAGAACCCCATGCGATCGCCCACCAAAGGGGCTCAAATCTACTCAGCGGGGCAACTCGGCGCCGAGCGGCGGCCACACCATGCCTTGCATCCGTAACCATAGCTGGTCATGCGTCGCCCCCCCGGGGTCTCGGCACTTGGAGATGGTCGGGTCGCGCGCGCGATAGCCACCCGGAGCTCCGCCGTTTGCGGTCGCGCGCCCGCGTGCTTACGCTGAATACGCTGCGCCGACCCGTGCTGGGCGCCAGGAACTTCCGCCACGCCGACGCGTTGTAATGGTGTGCGAGGATCACGCCCGGCCTTCGATCGTTCTCCGCTGACAGGATAGGAGTTGAAGTGTCCCTACGACCAGTGAAGCAGATTGTCGAGGCCACACCCACCCTGGAAGGTGCCGGCGTCAAGCTGCGGCGTGCGTTCGGGTTTGGGAACACCAGTGAGTTCGACCCGTTTCTGCTGTTCGACGATTTCCGCAACGAGAACCCGGCGGACTTCCTCGCAGGGTTCCCCTGGCATCCACATCGGGGCATCGAGACGATCACGTATGTGCTGGCGGGGTCCGTGGAGCACGGAGACAGTCTCGGCAACCGCGGGTCGCTGCGGTCGGGAGACGTGCAATGGATGACCGCCGGCAGCGGCATTCTCCATCAGGAGATGCCACAGGGAGATCCCAAGGGCCGGATGCACGGATTCCAACTCTGGGCGAATCTGCCAAGGTCGCTCAAGATGACCGATCCGCGATACCAGGACATCGCTTCGGCCGATATCCCCGAGGTCATTGACGATGACGGCACGACGGTCCGCGTGATCTGCGGGGACTTCTGGGGCAAGACCGGACCCGTTGAAGGCGTCGCGGCCGATCCACGGTATCTCGACGTGTGGATTCCACCGGGCGCGCGGAAGACCCTGCCTGTCGAAACGTCACGGAACGCGTTCGCCTACGTATTCGACGGCAGGGGCAGGTTCCGCGACGCATCGGATCCGCGGGGCGTGCTCACTGAGCCGGTCGGCGACATCGTTGACGGGTCCGACGGCGCGGAGACGACCGCCCTCGAAGAAACGGGCAATCGGTCCCTGGTGCTGTTCGACCGTGGCGACGAGGTGACCGTGCAGGCGGGAGACGAGGGCCTGCGGTTCCTCCTGGTGTCGGGCAAGCCCATCGAGGAACCGGTGGCCTGGTATGGCCCGATCGTGATGAATACACGGGAGGAGCTGCGGCAGGCCTACGCTGAACTTCAGAACGGCACCTTTATCAAGCACCCGTGACACCTGTGGAGTGCCCCGCTCAGCCACACCGAGGTACGCGTCTCGGTTCATACAATGCCGAATGGCCCGGGCGCGTCGCGACCTTCGGATACGATTGCGATCGCCGGTGGCGATGCGCTGAACCGGCGTGCAGGTTTGCAGAACATCACAAGACGGATCAGGAAACTGCTCAACTGCCAACCGAGGAGGTTCGATGTCGATGACCATGCGGGGCCTCGACGGGAGCACGGTCTCCGTCGATGCGGCGAGCGTCGCGAGTCTGCAAGAGCAGCTGGCCGGCCGGCTGCTCCGGCCGGGCGATGAAGACTATGATGAGGCACGAACGATCTGGAATGCCATGATCGATCGGCGACCGGGGTTGATCGTCGAGTGCGACAACGCCGCCGACGTGCAGCACGCCGTCAAATTCGCCCGCCAGCACCGGGTGCTCGTGGCGGTACGGGGAGCCGGTCACAACATCGCGGGCAACGCCGTCTGCGACGGCGGCTTGATGATTTCGTTCGCCAAGATGCGGGGAGTGTCCGTCGACGCCGGCGCGCGTCGCGCCAGGGTGGAGCCCGGCGCGACCCTCGGAGATCTCGACTCGGCGACCCAGGCACACGGGCTCGCTACCCCTGTTGGGATCAACTCGACGACCGGAGTGGCCGGCTTGACGCTGGGCGGCGGCTTCGGATGGTTGAGCCGCAAGTACGGCCTGACCATCGACAACCTGTTAGGGGCGGACGTGGTCACCGCTGACGGCGAACTCATACGCGCGAGCGCGGACGAGAACCAAGATCTCTTTTGGGGCATTCGAGGTGGAGGCGGGAACTTTGGCGTCGTCACCTCGTTCGACTTCGCACTCCACCCGGTGGGACCCGAAGTTCTCGCGGGTCTGATCGTCCATCCATTCGCGGACGCGAGCGCCGTATTGCGCGCGTGGCGCGACTTCTGTGCTAACGCGCCGGATGAGCTGTCGGTGTGGGTGGTGATGCGCAAAGCACCCCCACTGCCGTTCCTCCCCGAGGAGGTACATGGCACCGAAGTCGTCGTGCTCGCCGCGGTGTACGCCGGCGATATCAAGGCGGGAGAACAAGCCCTCGCCCCGCTTCGCGCTCACGGCAAGCCGATCGCCGACGTCATCGGTCCCACGCCGTACGCGGGATTCCAGAGTGCGTTCGACCCGCTGCTCACCCCCGGGGCGAGAAATTACTGGAAATCGCATGACTTCCGCACGTTGACCGATGAAGCCCTGGATACGCTGAGCGGGTACATCGCCACGTTGCCGAGCCCGCACTGCGAGGTGTTTCTCGGACAGATGGGTGGGGCCACCAATCGCGTCGCCGCGGACGCCACGGCCTATCCCCATCGGGATGTCGAGTTCATCATGAACGTACACGGTCGGTGGGAGGACGCATCGGACGACGACCGCTGCATCGCGTGGTGCCGGGAGATGTTCGACGCAGCCGCGCCGTTTGCGACGGGTGGAGTGTACGTCAACTTCATGACTGAGGAAGAATCGTCGCGAGTGGCCGGTGGAGCCTACGCGGGCATTTATGATCGCCTGGGTCGCCTCAAAGGCAGGTACGATCCCGACAACGTCTTCCGGATGAACCAGAACATCGCGCCGATCGCGGACTGAGGAGGGCTGATTCGCAAGCGCGCACCTCCCGTCGGTGGTGACCGCGGGGGGAGCGCGCCGACGGCGCACGGTCGCGGCGTCGAGCCAAGGTGCATCGCGGCAAACCCCACGCACACTTCCTGGACTCGGCAACAGCCCGCCAGTCGCAGGCTTCAGTGCCGCTGGAGTGAGCGTGGGGCGATTCCCGCGCTTACCGAATTGCCCCGCAAAACATGAAGCGCGGTACTGGAGATGGCAAATCGAGCCTGGCAGGTTGCGGTGCGGTCGTGGATAAGGAACATGCCGTAAGACACACAGCGGTCATCGTCTTCAGACCGGCGTGGCCGACGTCATCTTGACAACGCGCGATGCCGCCCAGACTATGGCCATACCTACGGAATCGACCACCCGCATTCGGGAGTCACTGATGCTCCTTACCGCCAACGCCGCCCGCGCGATCGCGTTGGGCGTCGCCGCCGCTGCCGCGCTGGGATCCGCGTCGATCGCCGTGGCGCAGCAGTCCGAAGATCCCATCAACGCATCAGATCACCCCCTGCTCAAGCCGTTTCGCTGGCGCTCCATCGGACCGGTGGGTCAGGGTGGACGGGTGGACGACATCGCGGTGCGCCCTGACGACGCGCATACCTTCTTCGTCGGCTTCGCGACCGGCGGATTGTGGAAGACGACGAACAACGGGACGACCTTCAAGCCCGTGTTCGATACGTACGGCACCCATTCCATCGGCGACGTCGCGTTGGCCCCGTCCGATCCCGACATCGTCTATGTCGGCACGGGCGAGCCGAATAACCGCCAGAGTTCGTCCTTTGGCGAAGGCGTCTACAAGAGCACCGACGGCGGCGAGACGTTCACCCACGTGGGTCTTCTCGAGACGCAGTCGATCGCGCGCGTGCTCGTCCATCCCTCCAACCCGGATGTCGTGTGGGTCGCGGCCAACGGGCATCTGTTCGGGCCCAACGACCAACGCGGCGTGTTCAAGACGACCGACGGCGGCGCCACTTGGCGTAAGGTGCTCTTTGTCGACGACAACACCGGCGTCACCGACATCGTCATCGATCCGTCCGACCCCATTGTGCTGTTTGCCGCGACCTATCAGCGCCGTCGCACCGCCTGCTGTTTCGTGGGCGGCGGGCTGGGCAGTGGCCTGTGGCGCTCCGAGGACGGCGGCGAAACCTGGACCCGCATCGAGGGCAACGGACTTCCCCGGGGAACGATGGGCCGCATTGCGCTCGCCATGACTCCCGCCAACCCGGCGTTCATCTATGCGCAGATCGAGGTCGCAGCGGACCGCGAGGGTGCACTATCCGACGCCGAACGAGAGGAGTGGCGGCGGCTGGACGACGTGGACTCGTTGCCTCCCGATCCGCAGTGGGCGGGGATCTGGCGGTCCACCGACGGGGGTCGCACCTGGGAGTTCCGCAGCAACGAGAACGGGCGGCCAATGTACTTCAGCCAGGTTCGGGTGTCTCCCGTGGATCCGGACTTGATGTACGTCGTGGACCAGCGCGTGCACAAGTCACGCGATGGCGGCCGGACGTTTGAGCGTCTGGATGGATACGGGCATGTGGATCAACACGCATTCTGGGTCGATCCCGTCGACCACGACCACCTCATGGTCGGCAACGACGGTTCCGTGGACGTGAGCTGGGATCAGGGTGAAACGTGGGAGTCCCTGCGGTCGTGGGCCGTGGGCCAGCCGTATCACGCGTCGGTCGACATGCAGCGACCGTACCATGTCTGCACCGGGCTGCAGGACAACGGCACCTGGTGCGGACCGAGCTCCGTTCGTGCCGGACCCATCATTGCCGAGGACTGGTATGGTGCGGGTGGCGGCGATGGGTTCTACACGGCGATCGATCCGACGGACCCAACGGTGATCTACTCGGAGTCTCAGAACGGGTCCATCCGACGCGTCGACCTCCGCGACGGCCGGTCGGAGAGCATTCGACCGATTGCGCCACGAGAGGACAACCTGGCAACGAACATCGTCCCAACCCCACCGGTCGGTACGGAGATCCGATGGAACTGGAACACGCCGTTCGTGTTGTCGCCGCACAATCCCCACACCATCCATGTCGGCGGCAATCGACTTTTCACGTCGCGGGACCGGGGCGCGCACTGGACCATGTCGCCGGACCTCACGAAGAGCGTAGATCGAAACGGCGTGCAGATCATGGGCCTGCGGAATTCCCTCCCGCGCTGCCAGCAGGACGTTCGGGGTACGCGGTGCATTCTATCGAAGAACGACGGTGTCTCGCAGTGGAGCGCGATCGCATCACTCGCCGAGTCGCCCATTGTCCCGGGCGTCCTGTGGGTGGGAACCGATGACGGGAATATCCAGCTGAGTCGCGATGCCGGCGCCACCTGGACGGAGGTAAGCCGGAACCTGCCGGGTGGGACGACCCGTTACTACGTCTCTCGCGTCGAGCCGTCCTACCATGATGCTGCCACCGCCTACGCGTCGATCGACGGGCACAAGAGTGATGATCTCCGACCCTACGTGTACGTCACTCGCGATTTCGGTCGCTCTTGGACGAGTATCAGCGCCAATCTCCCGGCGTCCGGGAACGTCAACACCGTGCGCCAAGATCCACGCAACCCGTCGCTTCTGTACGTCGGCACGGAGTTCGGGCTCTTCGTCTCGCTCAACGAAGGCGCCAGCTGGCATCGTTTCATGACCAATCTCCCTGTCGTACGCATCGACGACATTCTGGTGCATCCGCGTGACAACGATCTCGTGCTCGCGACACATGGCAGGAGCATCTGGATCATGGACGACATCACGGCACTCCAGGCCGTGACCGAGGAGGTCATGGGCGCGGACGTTCACCTGTTCACGCCGCGCGAGGCCGTGCTGTGGAGACGCGACTTCCGTGAGGACCGCGAGGTACCCGGTGACAAACAGTGGCGCGGTGAGAACGCACCCGAGGGCACCTTCATCCAGTACTACCTCTCGGCGCCGAGCACTGGCGTGACACTTCGGATCACCGACCTCCGGACCGGTGAGGTCGTCCGTGACGTGGACGCGACAGGTGAGGGCGGCCTGAACCGCGTGCAGTGGAACCTGCGTGAGAATCCCGTGAACGAAAACGACCGTCAGGGGCCGCGCGTCCGCCCGGGCACCTATCGCGTCACATTGATGGTGGGCGGAAAAGAGCATTCGGCACTGGTGGACGTTCTGGAAGACGAGTGGATGATGAAGAACCCATAGGAAAACGGCGAATTCCCCGACTACCTCCCCGATCATCGTAGCAGGAAGAAGCAGGCAGTCCTACGAAGAACAGGGGGACACATGAAAACATCGGCAACCTTGGGAACGGGTAGGTCGATCGTTCCGGTCGAGGCGTTTTCCACCGACCCAGGCGTCCCGCGCGGGCGTCGCCCGGTTCTCTGCTGTCTTATGGTCGTGGCGGCCGGCTTGACACCGCTCCAGGCTATGCAAGGACCGGCCGACTCGTATGAAGCGGTGTACGATGCTTTAGCGGCCTTGCAGCCGACCACTCAGCAGGCGGTCACGAAGGACGTCGAGTTTGTGCGCGAAAGCGCGACGTTCCGTCTCACCGACGGAATCATGCACACCCTCTCTCCTGTGAACGGTCGCACCCCAGGTATCGTTTTCGCGGGGCTCGGAACCTTCAAGTTCGAGCCGGCCATTCCGGTGGAGCGAGAGGCGCTGGAGCGGCGAGTTGGATCACCGGTACTCGAGGTGTCCATTCGGGGCGTCGTGTTCCTTTTCGGCGACTCGACGTTGGAACAACTGTCCGCGCAGACCCCGTTCGTTGAGGGAGGCGTCGAGCGGCAGGCTCTGGGGTACGTTCGCGAAATGCTCGGTCTCCTCTTGGACAAGCGGAGCAAATCGTTTCACGAAGGCGCGCTCTCCACGTTCCTCAACGGACACCGCGACGACATGTTCTGCGCCTACGTGATCGCCGATTCGGGACCCTTCTTTTTCGAGGTTGCCGCGCACGAGTTTGAGCAGGTGCGCCTGATGATGAAGGCTCGGAGGGGCGAGCGACGCGGCGAACTCGAGGTTGTAAGCCAGTTCCGATCGGCAGCGTCACGGCGCAGCGTGGAGCTTCCCGGGCTTCGTGACATCCTCCGCGTCGATCGGTACGTCCTGAACGCCACGGTCATGAAGGACCTGGAATTCTTTGCGGCCGCCAAGCTGGAGCTGCAGGGCAAGCTGCCAGGGTACGCGTGGGTGCCATTCAATCTCTATTCCGGGCTGACGGTTGACTCAGTGACGTCCGGCGATGGATCGCCGGTCACGTTCTTCCGCGGGAAAGACGACGCGACGGTGTGGATCCACTTCACCCCGGCGCTCGCTTCAGGTGACGCTCGCGCGATGCAGTTCTACTATCACGGCGATCTCATCTCGGAGCAGGCGTCGTGGTACTATCTGCATTCGTCGGTGGGCTGGTATCCTCGATACCATCGGGCACGAGAACCGACGGCGTTCGACCTGACCTTCACATACCCGGACGGCTTGACGCTCGTCGCCGTCGGCGACAAGGTGGGCGAGACCCGAGAGGAACGCAACATCACAGGGCGTTGGGTGACCGATCTGCCAATCCGCTACGCCAGCTTCAACGTGGGTCGGTTCACCACGTACGAACTCAACTATCCAGGCATCCCCAAGATCGTCGTACTGAAGCAGCAGGAAGGACACGAGAACCTTCCCACGGAGTTTCTTACGGGCGCCGGCATGGAGCATGACGTCGGCAAGGACATCGCCAACGCCATGACGTTCTTTGAGTCGACGTTCGGCAAACCGGCCGCAGATCACATTTCGGCGACGGAGATACCCTTTGGCCATGGCCAGGGCTTCCCGGGACTCCTGCATCTCTCCTACGGGACATTTTGGGACGAAAAGCAAGTGGAGTTGAACGAGCTCTTCCGGGCACACGAGGTGGCGCATCAGTGGTGGGGCAACGGCGTGAGCTTCAGGACGTATCGCGACCGGTGGTTGGACGAGGGGTTGGCCGACTACGCGGCCTTGCTCTTCTTGCGGCACGTCGTTCGCAAGCCGAACGAGTTTGATGATGTTCTCGAGGAGTACCGCAAGGAGATCCTCAAGCGTGCAAGCGAGGCCGGCCCGATTGACTTGGGCCATCGAAATGCAACGAGCGACTCTCCCGAGGACTACAGCACGATCGTGTACAAGAAGGGTGCCTGGGTCGCACACATGCTTCGTGGCATGATGATGGAGCCGGGCTCTGAGAACGATGGCGCGTTCCTGGCAATGATGCGCGAGTTCTACACCGCTCACCGTGGTGGGCTCGTCTCCACGAACGATCTGCAACAAGTCGCCGAGCGCCACTTTGGCACGGGGATGTGGTGGTTCTTCGATGAGTGGGTGCGTGGGACCGCCATCCCGACATACGAGTTTGCCTATCAGGTCGAGTCCACCAGCGACAGCGGATTCGCTCTGCACGTGCGGGTCGAGCAGAAGGACGTGCCCGAATCGTTCGTGATGTTCGTCCCGCTGTCCGTGGAGTTCCCTGACGGTACCTCACAGTGGTTTCGCCTCGCGGTGAAGGACACGATCACCGAGGGCGTGATTCAGCTGGCGCGCGAACCCAAAGAGGTGACATTCAACGCCGGGAACGCGGTGCTCGCGCGGACAAAGAGCGTGCGCTGGTAACGCGCCCCGGGGAGGAGGGTGCGTCGAGCGACCTTACGTGCCGAATTCGGGGGTCACGGTCTCACCAAACCGGAGACCCAGGCTCTTCAGGTACGAGACGGCCGTATCGTGCGGATCGAACACCGTGTTCATGAAGAAGCGGAATATCAGGTTGTTCACGTAGCCGTCCTCGACGATTGTCACGCGCGTTCCCGAATCGGTGGGCTCGAGCGTGTAGGTCCAGCTGCCCCCAAAGGCCGCCGACTCGTCGACATCGATGCGCGTGACGAGACGTGCATTCGGACGCTCGTCCACCACCGCAAGCGCGATGGGGCCGGTGCTCGTGTGCTCGACCCACCGCTCGACCCCATCTTCGGCGGGGGCCCGCTCCACGCTATCGACATCCTCCCACCAGACCGGTAGTCGTTCGAAATCGCGGAGCACGGGCCATATCGAGTCCGCTGGCTGCGCGATCACCACCGTCGTCACCGCGCGATGGTTTCGTGGCATGAGCGCGCCACCGATGACAACGACGAGGATCAGGCCGGTGGCGATGAGACCTATGAGCAGGGTGTTCCGGGTGCGTCGTCCGGACATGGACACCTTGTCGCGAGAGAAGGAGAGAAGCTGTAATCGTGTCTTCCGGTTGGCAAGACGCACGTCTTTCGGCGGAGGATGTCACGTGTAAATCAACGAGTTGTCTGCCGTCCACGTATTCCTTATGAGATTCCCCCAGGCAGCGCTGTGAACCGCTCGCTGCATTCGCCCGCGCGCCACACCCATGACGAGGTCCCGCCGTGAGTAAAGCCCTGTTTCTTGCCATGCTCGGACTTGGTCTTCTGACGCTCCCGCTGTTCGCCCAGGAGGCTCTGCCGGCCCGTGTGTTTCTCGACTGCAACGCGTTCAATTGCGACTTCGACCACGTTCGCCGAACGATCACGTGGGTGGACTGGGTACGGGATCGCCAGGACTCGGACGTGCATCTGCTCGTAACGTTCGAGCGGACAGGCGGGGGTGGATGGCGCTACACCCTCGACTACATCGGCCGGGGGGACTTCGCCGGAGTTGAGAAATCGCTGGCGTATGTATCCGATCCCGATGACACCGACGCCGAGGTGCGAGACGGGCTGACGCAGACCATGGCGGTCGGGCTCGTCCAGTTCGTGGAGGGAACGCCGATCAGTCGACGGCTACACATCACCTATGAAACGGAGGAGTCGCGGCCACTCTCCGGCGCCGAACGAGACCCCTGGAACCTCTGGGTGTTCGAGCTCGGCGTGGATGGTTCCTTGGAGGGGCAATCACAGGAGAGCAACTACTCGCTCGGCGGCTCGATCGAAGCCAATCGCGTCTCGGAGCGCCTGAAGGTCAACATCGAGCTCGATGCGGACTACGATCATGACAGGTTCGAGCTCGATGATGGCACCGACGTGGTCAATACGTCCGAGCGCTACACCGCCGATGTCCTCGCCGTGTGGAGTCTTTCGGAACACTGGTCCCTTGGCGGCACCACGGTGGCCGACCGCTCGACGTTCCTCAACCGTGACCTGGCCGTCTCGGCAGGTCCGTCCATCGAATTCAATGTTTTTCCATACCGGGAGTCCACCAGGCGGCAGTTGACGATTCGGTACACAGCGGAATTGGCCGCGTTCAACTATGAGCTGGAGACAGTCGAGTCACAACTCAGTGAAGTGCTCGGGCTTCACCGCCTGCTGATCGGCATCGAGGTGACGCAACCGTGGGGAGAGATCTTCGGATCAGTCGAGGGAATCCAGTATTTCCATGACCTGGCGACCCATCGTATCAACACCGAGCTGCGCCTGGAGTACCGGCTGTTTCGAGGTTTCGACTTCGAGGTGTTTGCGGAGTTCGCGCGCATCAAGGACCAGTTCTACCTGCCCAAGGAGGGCCTCACCGAACAGGAGGTCCTGCTCCGACGGCGCCAGCGGGAGACGGATTTCCAGTTCGACATCGGCATCGGGCTCAGCTACCGCTTTGGATCCAGCTTCGCGAACGTCGTGAACCCCCGGATGGGCAGGTTCTAGACCGGCGATCGTCGAGCCGACAGTGCCGCTGATCGGTGGCGTACGGCGTCAGACGTGCTGATCGATCAGGATCGGGTTGCCACCCGGGTCGACCGCCACCAGGCTCGCCGGACTATTGGTGCCCTCGTCCGCTTCACGTTGGAGCTTGACACCTTGCGCCCTCAGCTGACGCTGGATGTCACGCACATCCGTGAACGTTTCGAGTGGGTTCGCGTCACCGTCCCATCCCGGGTTGGAGGTCAAGATGTTCTGCTCGAACATGCCCTGAAAAAGACCGATGATGTGCAGGCCATAAGGCCTCCCGCTGCTCGGGCGTGAGCTGGTCGATCGCCGAGACGATCGCGTCACGCATCTCGCTTCCAGCCAAGGCGTCGGCGGCGCGATCGGCCGCTTCCGTCGTAATCCGTTCCAGCACCACGTGCGCACGCCGGCGGTCTCGTGCGTTGTGACACTGATTGGTGAGGATGCGGAAGAACCACGCCCCGAAACTGGCTAGGGTCGCGGCAGGTTGCCAGTGCCTCGTAGGCCCGTATGAATGCCTCCTGCATGGCGTCCGCAGCCGTGTCCGCGTCACCGCAGGTCGCCGTGGCACACCTGGCGAACTCTTTCCGGTGGCGCTCCACCAGAACCCCGTACTCGTGCGTCGCGCCGTTGAGCACACGACGCGCGAGTTCGGCGTCCTCCCGTGCGGGCGAACGATTCAGCGATGCTCATTAGTGCCTCCATGACCGGGACGAGAGCACGGAACTACCTCCAACTGAGTGCCTTGCTCCATGTCGAATCCCACTCATCGATCGGACCAGACAGCCAATTCGTTGCCGCTCGGGTCGGTGAAATGAAAGCGACGTCCACCAGGAAACTCGAACGTTTCCCGGACGACCAGTCCACCGTTTTCGGTGACTTGGCCTTGGATTCCCTCCAAGTCCGTCGCGTACAGCACGACCAGTGGGCCGCCTTTCGACACTTCCGCTTCGGCACGGAAACCCCCGGCCAGTCGACCATCGGTGAAGCTGGTGTAATCAGGACCGTAGTCCGTGAATGCCCACCCAAAAACCTTCGAGTAGAACTTCTTGGTGTCGTGGATGTTCGTTGTGAGGAACTCGATGTAGTCCACACGGCGGTCCTGCTCTGTCTGGTTCATGAGTTGGTCTCCCTCGAGGTTTCCGCAGCTTGGTCCCGCGCCATGGCGGACGCGACCTGAGGTCAAGCAGCACGCGTCGAGAAAGCCAGCGCGCTAAGCGGCGACCCGTGATGCCCGACGCAA
>DASWII010000021.1:0-31943 GCA_036397755.1 Gemmatimonadales bacterium
GCCATCGTGGAAGCGGCCCGCGAGGCGCGGTGTCCGACGCTCTTGTCCGAAGATCTTCAGGACGGAATGGATTTCAGCGGCGTACGCGTTGCCAATCCGTTCCGCTGACGACGAACGCGGAATCCCCCCGCACGCCGGCCGCCTACCGCAGGGTGGCTGACGGGAATTGAACCCGCAACCTCCGGAGCCACAGTCCGGCGCTCTAACCAATTGAGCTACAGCCACCACGAGTCGCAGATCTCGCTGATCCGCGCAGATCGCCCCGCTTGAGTCCTACCTCCCACCCCACCGAGCCACGTCTGCTTCCCTGCCGGCCATCCGTGGCCAAGCGGCGCAACGTAAAAGATACCACGCGGAGGGGTCAAGCAGCCCAGAACACCGCTGCCCAGGCCCGCCACCGCTCGTCGCCCGGCACTGGCCCCCCGTCCAGCCACCCGATTGGCACGATCCCCTGCACCGCGTTGACCAGGGCCGCCGGGCAGCCCACCAACGCCTCGGCGAAATGCGTCCCCTGCTCCACGGCAATTCCTTCACGTTGCGCCAGTTCCTGAAGCCGCCACACACCGATGCTCGGCAGGATCCCCAGACTGAGCGCTGGCGTCCGCGCCACGCCACCATCGAGCCACACCACGCCGAACCGGGCGCCTTCGGCCAGATACCCCCGCGAGGTGCAGAGCAGTGGCTCCTCCGCGCCACGCGACCGGGCCTCCCGCATCGCCGCGTCGAATTGCGACCGCTCCACCAGCTTGTGCGGATACCCCCGGTGGCGCGATCGCACAACCACGACGCGGGGCGCGGCAAGCACCGTGAACGGCCGGTCGGACCAATGCAAGGCGCGCCCGTCCCAGCTGACGCGCAGTACGTGATCCGCCGGCAGGGCCGCCGCACGGATTGCGGCGAGGTCCGCGATATCCGGCGGGCTGGCGAGTCCCAGCGCGCGACTGGACGCTCGGAGTCGGTTCGCGTGGCCGCGCGCGAAGGGCACGCCTCCATTGTGCACGCGCATCGTCTCGAACAGCCGAGGGATGCCGCCGGTCACACCCCGCCCGCTCCCAAGGCCTCGCACACCGCCGCGGCCTTCCGCAGACTCTCGCGCCACTCGCGCGCCGGGTCGGAGTCCCACACGATGCCCGCGCCGGCTTGCACGACGGCGGTCCCGTCGCGGATCACCGCTGAGCGAATGAGAATGTTGAACTGCATGGCCTCCGCATCGATCCAGCCTAGGCTCCCCGTATAGGCGCCGCGCGCGACTGGCTCCAACTCCGCGATCACCTCCATGGCCCTGATCTTGGGAGCCCCCGTGATCGTGCCGCCCGGGAAGAGCGCGAGCAGCGCATCCGCGGTGCTGCAATCCTCCCGGAGCGCGCCCGTCACCTCGCTCACGAGGTGGAAGACGTGAGAGTACTCCTCCACCACCTCAAGCTCACGCACCGCCACGGATCCGTACCGCGCCACCCGTCCAATGTCATTCCGCGCCAGATCCACGAGCATGCGGTGTTCGGCCCGCTCCTTCTCGTCCAACCGCAGTTCCCGTCGCATGGCGCGGTCGCGGCGCGGATCACCCGTCTTCTTTCGCGTGCCCGCGATCGGCCGCGTCCGGACCAGCCGCCCGCCCGATCTCCCCCCACCAGCCACCGTCGCTCCGACTTCGATCAACAGCTCCGGCGAACTGCTGGCGATCTGCCAGTCGCCGAAATCGGCGAACCCCATCCACGGCGAAGGGTTGGCCGCTCGCAGGCGCACGTACGCGTCCCACGCGGCAACGGCAATGCGAAATCGCTGCGCCACGGCCAGGTTCACCTGGTACACGTCCCCGGCGGCGACGTAGTCCCGCACGCGGCGCACCGCGTTCTCGAATTCCGGCTGCGCAAACGAACGGTCCACCAGCGACGCGCCACGCACGATCGGCTGGCCCCGCCGGCCAGCGGAGGGAAGCGCATCGATGTCTCCGGCGATCGCGACACCAGCGGCGAGGTCGACCACGACCTCGTGCTCGGGAACGAAGAACTCCGCGACAGGCTGATCGACCAGCGGACGGCGCCGCACGGCCTTGGGCGGGAGTCCGGCATCGTACGCCAGCACCCCGTAAGCGCGGCGCCCGTCGCGCTTCTCCAGCCACGACATGGCGTCCAGCGGATCGGCGCCCCAAGAAAGACGACATCGATCCGTCGCTCCCCACGCGAGCCGCGCGACGCCCGCCCGGTTCGCGCCACCCTCCAAGAACACCAGCGGCCTCGCCAGGCTGGGGATCGCCGCCACGAGGCGATCCGCAAGCGGTTGCGGCACCTAGCTCAGCGGACCTTGCCCTGTGCCGCGACGGCGGCCTGCGCCGCCCGCACGGCCTCGGCATCTCCCAGATAGAAACTGCGCACCGGCACGAGGTCGTCGGTCAACTCGTAGACCAGCGGGATGCCGGTGGGGATGTTGAGCCCCACGATCTCCTCGTCCGTGATGCCATCGAGATGCTTGACCAACGCCCGCAGACTGTTGCCGTGCGCCGCAATGAGCACGCGCCGGCCCGACCGCACCACCGGCGCGATGGTCTCATGCCAATAGGGAAGCATCCGCGCCACCGTGTCCTGGAGACACTCCGTGAGCGGAAGCTCGCTCTCGCTAAGCGACGCGTATCGTGGGTCGCCGCCCGGGTGGCGCTCGTCATCGGGGGTGAGCGCGGGCGGGCGGATGGAGTAGCTCCGTCGCCAGATCTTCACCTGGTCCTCGCCGTGCCGCTCCGCGGTCTCGACCTTGTCAAGTCCCTGCAGCGCCCCGTAATGACGCTCGTTGAGCCGCCAGCTGTTGTGGACCGGGATCCACATCAAGTCCATCGCGTCCAGCGTCAGCCACAACGTTCGAATGGCCCGCTTGAGCACCGACGTGTACGCCACGTCGAATACGAACCCTTCGTGCTTCAAGACCTCGCCGGCCGCGCGCGCTTCCGCGACCCCCCGGTCACTCAGATCCACGTCGGTCCAGCCGGTGAACCGGTTCTCCCGGTTCCACACACTCTCGCCGTGCCGCAGCAATACCAGTCGTTTCATTGCGCAACCTCGCCACACGTTCCCGGGCTACCTCGGCCCTCCACTGGGGCCGCTCGAAGGTTACCGGCCACCTCGGCGGGCAGCAACCATTTCCGGTGCAACCCTTTTCTCCCGGGATGCGTCTAACCGGAACGAAACCCCATGCGGCGGCGCCCGTAGGGAACCCTGCCACCCGAGACGGTCGCCAACGGAGAACCACGAGCGATGGACCTGCGCAATCGAATCCTGACCCCGACGGCCGCGACGCTCGCCGCGTTGGTCACGCTCGCCGCCGCCGCGGCGCCAGCCGCCGCGCAGGAGGTTCCGGGTGGCTCCGCGGGCGCTCGTCGCGCCACCGCGCGGACGCCCGCCGCCTACGCGGCGCGCGCGGTCTCCGGCACGCAGCATCTGGATGGGGTGCTGGACGAAGCGACGTGGCGTGACGCGACCCCCATCTCCGATTTCACCCAGCGCAATCCCAACGAGGGGCAGCCGGGCACGGAGCAGACCGAGGTGCGCGTTCTCTTCACCGACGACGCGCTCTTTATCGGCGTGCGGGCGTGGGACTCTCAGGCGGATGCGATCGTCGGACACTTGACGCGTCGTGACGAGATGTCCCCGTCGGACTGGTTGGGCGTGGCCATCGATTCATACCACGACCGCCGGACGGCCTTTTACTTCAGCGTGAACGCCGCCGGTGTGAAACGCGATGTGTATATCTTCGATGACACCAACGAGGATTCCTCGTGGGATGCCGTGTGGGACGTCGCCACGTCGCGCGACGCCAACGGATGGACGGCGGAGTTCAAGATCCCGTTCAGTCAGCTCCGGTTCGGTGCCGATGACACCGGATTATGGGGATTCAACGTCTACCGTCGCATCAACCGGCTGAATGAAGAGCAGTATTGGCGTGTGCCGCCCAAGGACCAAACCGGGCTGGTCTCGCGCTTCGGCGACTTGTACGGGCTGGACGGTATCAAGCCGCCGCGCCGCGCCGAAGTGATCCCGTACGTGTCCGGATCGGCCGCGTGGTCGCGCGCCCAAGCGGGCAACCCATTCGCCACCGGCCGAGACGGGACTGGCGCGATAGGCGCCGATCTCAAGCTGGGGATCACGTCAAACTTGACGCTGTCGGCGACCGTGAATCCGGATTTCGGCCAGGTCGAGGCGGATCCGGCCGTGGTGAACCTCTCGGCGTTCGAAACGTTCTTCCCGGAGAAGCGGCCGTTCTTCAACGAAGGGCTCGACATCTTCCGCTTTCCCATCGGCTTGGGCGACGGGGACGGCGAGAGCGAGTCCCTGTTCTATACCCGACGCGTGGGTCGCGCCCCGCAGGGCTGGGCTGACCCGCGGGGGGGCCATGCCGAGTCGATAGACCGGACGACGATCCTCGGCGCCGCGAAGCTCTCGGGCAAGACGGCAAGCGGATGGACGATCGGGTTGCTGGGGTCGGTCACCGCCGAAGAAGAGGCGCGCGTGATCGACGACGCCGGTCTCGATCACATGGATGTCGTGGAGCCGCGCACGTCCTACGTGGTCGGGCGACTCGCGCGCGACCTTCGGGGAGGACGGACGCAGATCGGGATCTTCGGAACGGCGCTCAACCGCAGTCTGCCGGACAACCTCAACTGGTTGCGCGGATCGGCGTACACGGCGGGACTCAATCTCACCCACCGTTTCTTCGACGAGGGCTGGGTGGCGGAGGGCTGGATGGTCGGGAGTCACGTCCGCGGATCCGCGGAGGCCATCGACCTCACGCAGCGCTCGTCCACACACTACTACCAGCGGCCGGACCAGACTCACGTCGACTACGACCCAACGCGAACGTCGCTGTCCGGCTTCGCGGGTCAGTTCAACATCACGAAAGTCAGTGGCAACTGGCGCGGCGGCACGGGCGTGGATACACGATCGCCCGGCTTCGAAGCGAACGACCTTGGGTTTCAGCAAGACGCCGATCGCACCATCGCCTACCTCTGGCTGAACCGGCGCTGGCTTCAGCCCGGCGCCGTGTTCCGCACCTTCAACATCAACTTCAACGGGTGGGGTGGATGGAGTTATGGCGGAGAGACAGTTGCCCGCGGCGGCAACGTCAACCTGAACTGGCAGTTCCTGAACTACTGGCACGGCTTCATGGGCGTCAACCGCGAGTTGTCGGCCACGTCGCGCGGGGCGCTGCGAGGTGGACCGTCGTTCATCCGACCCGGTTCGTGGAACGGATGGGCGGGCTTCGGGACGGACTCACGCAACGCGATTCGATTCGGATTCAACGTCTCGGGCAACGTCGAGGATCAGCGCGCCGGTCACAGCTACGCCGTGAACCCCTTCGTCGCATGGCGCCCGGCGACCAACCTGGACTTCATGCTGGCTCCCGGGTTCGTGAAGCGGTCGACGGCGTGGCAGTATCTCTTCCAGACGGACGCCCTGGGGGAACCGCATTACGTATTCGGGGATCTCGATCAAACCATCGCGCGCATGACGCTGCGCGGCAACCTGACGTTCACGCCGACGCTGTCGCTGCAGGTGTACGCGGAGCCGTTCGTCGCGGTCGGTGATTACACGGGCTACAAGGAAGTGGCCAATCCGCGCGGAGCGACGTTCGCCGATCGGTTTTCGCCCTACGGCGCCGACCAGCTTCTCGATGACGGCGCGGGCGGCGTGGCCGTGGACCTGAACGGAGACAGCAGCCCGGACATCGGCATCGGCAATCCCGATTTCACCGCCGTATCGTTCCGCTCGAACGTCGTGCTGCGTTGGGAGTTCAATCTGGGCTCGACCCTGTTCTTCGTGTGGCAGCATGGCCGCTCTGACTTCACCAACGACTCGGACTTCCAGCTCGGCTCGAGCATCTCGGACATCTTCCGAGCGCCGGCGTCGAACACCCTGCTCGTGAAAGTGAACTACTGGCTGGGGCTGTAAGACGACTCTCGTCCTGGGTCGTCCGCGCCCTCGAGGCACGCGGCCTCCCCCTTCCCTTCGTTCCCGTCGTTCCCGTCCGGCGCGGCCTCCGCGCCGCCGTACCGGGCCTTATCTTTGCCTATCCCTCAGAAGGACTGCAACATGACCAGGAATCCTCTGGTTCTCGCGGCGGGGTTGGCGGTGCTGGTGGGGTGCGAACCAGCGGCCGAGCGATCGTCGCTCCAGGACAAGGTGGACCAGTACGCCACGGTGAAGCTCGCGACTGATCTGGACCAGCTCTCCGACGGTGAACGCGCGATGATCCCGCTGCTCGTCGAAGCCGCGCAGATCATGGACGAGCTGTTTTGGGACCAGGCGTACGGCAATCGCGATTCGCTGTTGGCATCGATCGAGGATCCCGGTGTGCGCCGCTACACGGAAATCAACTACGGCCCCTGGGATCGCCTCGCGTCGAACGCGCCGTTTTTGGACGGTGTCGGCGCCAAGCCGGCCGGCGCCAACTTCTACCCGCGGGATATGACGACGGCGGAGTTCGCAACCGCCGTCACCACCAACCCCGCATTGCAGAGCCTGTACACGCTGGTGCGGCGGGGCCCGGCGGGGGACCTCCTCGCGGTACCCTACCACGAGGCCTATGGCGACCAGCTCGCCCGCGCGGCCGCCCTGCTGCGCGAGGCCGCGGCGCTAGCCGACGACGCCGGGCTGCGGCACTACCTCGAGCTACGCGCGGAGGCGCTGGTCACCGGGGAATACCTGGCCAGCGACATGGCGTGGATGGACATGAAGCACAACCGCGTCGAGGTGGTGATCGGACCGATCGAGACGTACGAAGATCAGCTCTACGGGTCCAAGACGTCGTTCGAAGCGTTCGTGCTGGTGAAGGACATGGCGTGGAGCGAGCGGCTGTCGCGCTTCGCTCAGTACCTCCCCGATCTCCAGCGCGGGTTGCCGGTCCCCGACGAGTACAAACGCGAAATGCCCGGCAGCGACTCGGATCTCAACGCGTATGACGCCATCTACTATGCCGGCGACGCGAACGCCGGTTCGAAGACCATCGCGATCAACCTCCCGAACGACGAACGCGTGCAGCTCGCGAAGGGAACGCGACGCCTCCAACTCAAGAACGCGATGCGCGCCAAGTTCGACGAGATTCTGGTGCCGCTCGCGGACATGCTCATCGCGGAGGATCAACGCCGGCATGTCACTTTCGACGCATTCTTCGCCAACACGATGTTCCACGAGGTCGCTCACGGTCTCGGCGTGAAAAACACGCTGAACGGCACGGGAACCGTACGAGAGGCGCTGCGCGAAACGGCGTCATCCATGGAGGAGGGCAAGGCGGACATCCTCGGCCTGTACATGATCACCCGCCTGCGCGAGCAGGGTGTCATCGCGGAAGGCCTGTTGGAAGACAACTATGTCACGTTTCTCGCCAGCATCTTGCGCTCGGTGCGCTTCGGCGCGTCGAGCGCGCACGGGCGGGCGAATATGGTGCGGTTCAACTTCTTCAAGGAGCAGGGCGCCTTTGCCCGAGATCCCGACACGGGGACGTATCGGGTCGATTTCGACCGCACCGCCGAGGCGATGGCGGCCCTCTCGCGCCTGCTGCTCACCCTACAGGGGGACGGCGACTATGACGGCGTGAGAGACCTCATCGCCACGAAGGGGGCGATCGGGCCGGAGCTCCAGGCGGATCTGGACCGGCTCGCGACCGCGGGAATCCCGGTGGATATCGTGTTCGAGCAGTAGCGGCGGCGCTAGTTCTTGATCTCCACCTTCACCACGACGCTCTCCCGTGCCGCGTCCAGCTGCACCCTCGCCTCTTCCATGGCTCGCTGCGCCTCCTGCATCGCCTGCTGAATCTCGGCGTTGATCTGGTCCATGTCGACGTCGACTCGGATCTCATCGCGCCGGGCATTCCGTACCTGGACACGGAGATTCTCCCGCAGCTCGCGCTTCATCCGGGTGAGATCGCGTTGCAGGTCCGTGCAGGCCTCGACGTGCGACCCGCTCATGTGAGCGCAGGGTAGGTCGCCGGCGTCGAGATACAACGCTGCCTGATGGCCCATGCCCTGGAATACCACGGAGCCGAACCGCACCAGGCCGTCCGCCGCCACGTCCTCCGCCGTCACACAGTGCACGGCGTGCCGGAACCCCATCGGCCCCGACTGATCGAACGCATCCGGATCGAACCGGAACGAGCACTGCGCATAGTCGCCAAGCCCGTCAGCGCCGGGCCGCACCAGGATCAGCAGGCTGTCGACGGCTCCGGGTTCCGACCGCTGCACCACCACGGTCTGCAGTTTCCCGATCCGATCGCCATCCACATACATCGGCAGGAACCCGATGTTCATGGCCACAGGCTCGGCACTGTGCTCGAAGTTGTCGGCCCACGTCTCGATCGTGTGCTTGATGTCCTGAACCCCGCGGACCCCCCGCGAGATGGCGATCCCAGCGAGGACCACGATCGGTGCCACTACGGCAATGAGTGCTCTGCGCATACGTACCGTCCCACGGTGTGAATGGGTTCTGGCCTCCCTACGACGACAGCCCCTCGGTGGTTTCGCACCACCTGCCCCCCTACTCTCCCACCCTCCTACCCTCTTGCTCTCCCCACCTCCTACTAGCCGAACCGCTTGCCACATCGCATGTTATGGATTGCCATTACCCCAGGAGCCCCCCGTGCAACGACGCGCTTTTTTTCAGACCAGCCTCGCGGCCGGACTCGCCGGAGCAGGGCTGGCCGCCGTGCCCAGCGTGGCTCACGCGGGCGCCAGACGCCAGAGTGACTCGATCCGGCTCAGCTCCAACGAGAACCCGCTGGGCCTCGGGCCCAAAGCTCGACAGGCCGTACTGGACGCTTTGGTGGACGCCAACCGATACCCGGGAGCCGTGCGCCGGCCGCTAATCGAGCGCCTGGCCAGTCGCCATGGCGTCACCGAGGGGGCGGTCGTGCTCGGATGCGGCTCCACGGAGGTGCTGCGGGTGGCGGTCCACGGGCTCGACGCGACCCGGGTCGTCGTGGCGAACCCCACCTACGAGGACGTCGAGAGCTACGCCGGAACGCTGCCGGCATCGGTGCACGCGGTGCCCCTGCGGGCCGACCGGTCGCACGATATCCCGCGCATGCGCGCGCTGGCCGATGAGGCGGACGGTCCCGTCGTGATTTTCCTGTGCAACCCGAACAATCCAACCGGGACACTGACCTCGAGCGACGAGATCGACACCTGGATAGCCGGCGCTCCGGACCACCACTACTTCCTCGTGGACGAAGCCTACTTCCACTTCGTCGACGACCCGTCCTACCACACGGCGATCCCGTGGGTACACCGTCGCGCCAACGTGCTGGTCGCGCGGACGTTCTCGAAGGTGTACGGTATGGCGGGGCTCCGGCTGGGGTACGGCGTGGCCCATCCCGATCTCGCCGCGCGCCTGAACGCGTGGTCGACGCGCAACAACGGGAGCTACGTGGCCTGCGCCGCCGGACTTGCGAGCCTGACCGACCCCGATTTTGTCGAGCAGAGCCTGGCCGTCAATCGCCAGGCGCGGACCATCGCTCGTGAATGCCTCGACGACCTCGGTCTGACATACTTCCCGTCGCACACCAACTTCATGATGCACGAGGTCAGGGGAGACCTCGACACGTATCGTGACCGGATGCGAGAGCACGGCATTCTCGTCGGGCGGAAATTCCCGCCGCTGTTGGGTCACAATCGCGTGTCGATGGGGCTTCCCTCCGAAATGGACCGGTGGGCGGAAACACTGCGAACATTCCGAAAGGAAGGTTGGGTCTGATGAAAGCGATCGTTGCAGCCGGAGCATTGGCGCTCTGCGCCGCGGGGGCCGCGCAGGCTCAGGGCACGTTTCCCGATCAGGGAGAGCGCGCGCCCGTACGGCCGTTGTTTGCCAGCGACGACATGTTGGAGATCACCCTGGCAACTGAGTTCAAGCTCATCAATCGTCAGAAGGAACGAGAGAATGAGGAACGCCCGGCGCTGCTGGTGGTCCACCGCGGCGAGGCCGCCGACTCGTTCGAGGTGGATGTGCGTGCGCGAGGGAATTTCCGCAAGCGGACATGCAGCTTCCCGCCGCTGCGCCTGGACTTCCAAACAAGCGCGGTGGAGGGCACCATCTTCGAAGGGCAGGACAAGGTGAAGCTCGTGGGGCACTGCGAGACCCGGCGTGCAGACTATGAGCAGTACGTCCTGCACGAGTACCTGATCTACAAGGTGTTCAACTTGTTCGACGAGCTGAGCCTCAAGGCGCGCCTGGTCAAGTTCAACTATGTCGATACGGGCGACAACGACCAAACCGTCACGAAATACGGGTTTCTGTTGGAACCGATTGCGGACGTGGCGGCTCGCAACGGCTGGGACGTGGTGGAGGCGCCGGTGATCCCGCCCGATGCCGTCGAGCCGAACATGGGTGTGCTCGTCGACGTCTTCATGTACTTCGTCGGCAACACGGACTACGATCCGTTCTTCGCCGAGCCCGACGAGGAGTTCTGTTGCCACAATATCCAGCCGATCGGCCGGTCCTACGGCCCGGTCTTTCCGGTGCCCTTCGATTTCGATTTCTCCGGCGTGATCGACACGAGATACGCGACGCCCGACCCATCCCTCGAGATTCGCTCGGTGCGCGAACGTCTGTATCGGGGGGTGTGCCGGCCGATCGAGCTGCTCCAGCCGGTCTTCGCGCGGTTCAACACTCTGCGGCCCGACATCGAGGCGCTGTATCAGAACCAGGGAGGCCTCGACGCGCGTGGCCTGCGGGATACCATGCGGTATATCGAAGACTTCTACAAGACGATCAACGATCCGCGTCTCGCGGAACGTGAGTTCGTGCGCACATGCCGGCGCTCGTGATCGAGCATGGATAGCCAATCGCGCCGGTCGCTGACCGGCGTCGTGCTTTACTATGTCGTCCTGCTTGGCGGAGTCTGGGCGCTGGTGACCTACGCGCCCGGACTCGCGGATCTGCTGTCACTCGGGAAGATGCCCACGGTGGCGCCGATGGCGGTCGATTTGACGACGGCGCCCAGCATGGGTCTCGTGGACACCACCTGGCTCGGCGCGGTCACCGCCACCGTCGGTGCGCTGCTGCTGATGTTCCCCGTCGCATGGATCTACATGATCACCAAACGGCATCTGAGCTACGACGCGTCGGTGGTGCAAACGCTGATCATCCTGCCGATCGCGATCGCCGGTATCCTGATGATCGTACAGCAGACCTTGGCGCTGGCGTTCAGCCTTGCCGGCGTCGTCGCGGCCGTGCGCTTTCGCAACACGCTGAAAGACACTAAGGACGCGGTCTACGTGTTCCTCGCCATCGGCGTCGGTTTGTCGGCCGGCGTGCACGTGTTCACGGTGGCGTTGACGATGTCGCTGGTGTTCAACGCCGCCGTGCTGGGGTTGTGGTACTTCAATGTGGGGAACATCTACGCGACGCCCGCCGGCGCCAAGGCGAGCGGCGAGAGCGCCTTCCACGGGCTCGTCCGGGTGACCGCGTCGTCGCTCGACGACGCCGCCCGCATGGTCGAGGGCATCCTGACGGCGGACGCCAAGAAGTGGCAGCGGGTCGTGGACGACGAGGAGGGCGGGCTGGCGTATCTGGTGCAGTTTCGCAAGAAGAAGAAGCCCGCCGACGTCGTGTTGGACACGCTCCGCACCAGCGGCGCGGCCCTGGACCTGGATGTCGCCTATGAGCCGTACGAGTAGTGTCGCATCCTAGGAGGTCGCCGCACAGTGGCGAGTGAAATCCGACTCGACGTTCCCGACCAGGACACGCTGGCCCGCTTGTCCGGCATGGCCTTGCCCCTGGGGCTCCGCGAGGGTGCCGCGCGTCGCGACGCGTTCCGCGACGTGTTCTACGACACGTCGGACGCCGAATTGCGGGAGCGGGGAATCACGGTCGTGGTACGTCACCGATCGGACGACACGCGAGAACTCAAGCTCGCCCTGTCGGGAATCGGGACGGCACGCGTCGAGTATGCGGCGGAGACCCCCGAAGCCGACGCAGCGGCGATCTTCAGCGGTGATTCGGATCCTGCCCGCCGATTGCGAGCGCTGGTGGACCCGTCGCGACTGGTGCCCTGCCTGGAGATGAGCATCGACCGTCAGGTGCGCACCGGCCGCAAGAGCATCCTCCCGCTCCAGCAGTTCGAGTTGGCGTGCGAGTCCCTCACCGCCCGCGGCGAAGAGGCGAAATCGGAGTTCCGCCAGCTCGTCATCCGGCGGCTGCGCAACGGCGGGCCGTCCCTCGAGGCCCTGGCCGCCGCGTTCGCCGAGCCGCTCGGGCTTCGCGTCACGCTCGACGATCCCTTGACCCGCGGGCTGCAATCACTCGAGTCCATCGAGAGCCAGGCGCTCGCGAAAGCGGTGCAGGAACACCATGAGGTCACGGTGCTCGCGGTGGAGTCGGGGCGCATCGCGCTCCAACGCGCGCGTGACGACCTCCGCCTCCCGTTCCGCGCCGGCGTGGGCGAGGATGCGTGCCGCGAGTTGATGCGCGAGGCGTTCGGCAGCGGCGAGGGCCAGATCGTCAAGCTCGGCGTTGTACCCGCGACGCCGACGCGTCCGGCGCTCGAGGTGTGGCTTGCACGTCGCTTGAGTCGGTCGGTGGCCGCATCGTCATCCGCGTATCAGTGGTTCCTTCCGGCGGAGATCCTCGAACGCATCGGGTCGCCGGTGTTGCGCGACCCGCGGACGTTGGGCGCGCTCACGATCGCGTCCCGTTCGGAGGCGTTGCCGGAGTGGTCCGCCGGGGCGCGCGACGGGTGGCGGGTTGAGACGTCGCTCCCCACGGACGAGTACGCCGTCTCGTCCAGACAAACGCTCACTGCGCTGCAGGTGCCCATTCTGCGCGAAGAGGCGCTCGACGTGAAGACGCGCGCGCCGGAGCAGTACCTCAACGCCGAACTGAGCTGGCTGGAGTTCAACCTGCGTGTGCTGGCCCTGGCCGAGGATCCGTCAGTGCCGCTGCTGGCACGGGTGCGTTTCCTCGCCATTTCCAACATGAACCTGGACGAGTTCTTCCAGGTCAAGGTGGCCGGGTTCAAGCAAGCCGCGGCGATGGGGATCACGGACCTTTCCGCCGACGGGTTGACGCCCGCCGAGGCGCTCGACGCGCTGCTGATCCGGCTGCGGGCGTTCATCGAGCGCCAGTACCGCTGCCTGGAAGTGTTGCTCCACCGCGACCTGGTCGCCGAGGGCATCGAAATCCGGCCGTGGGCGGAACTCGCGGAAGACCAACGCGCGTACCTGCGAACGTACTTCGAGACACAAGCGTTCCCGCTGCTCACGCCCCGGGCGATCACCAGGGCGCCCGGGCATCCGTTCCCGATGATCGACGAACTGCACATGACGCTGGCGCTGTTGGTCATGGATCCGGCGACCAAGCGTACGCAGCTCGCGCACCTCAAGGTGCCGGACTCGCTGCCGCGCTTCGTCCGCCTGCCCAACACGGACCATTTCGTCGCGTTCGAGGGAATCGTCCAGGCCTGCGCCGGCTCGCTGTATCCGGGTCGCGCGGTCGAGGGCGCGTACCCGTTCCGCATCGTCCGAGCGGGCGATATCGACCTGGACGAGCGGTCGGCCGCGAGCTTCTCCCAGGCGATCGAAGAGCAGCTGCGCCGCCGATCGGTCGCCCCGGTCGTGCGGTTCGACGCGGTCAAGAGCATCCCGAAGACGATCCGCGACACGCTGCTGCGGGAGATGCGGTTCGAAGACACCGGGCAGGCCGGAGGGTTGACGGAGGGGGACGTGTACGACGTGCCGAGTATCGTCGACTTGAGCGGCTTGATCGACCTCACCAAGATCGACCGTCCCGAGCTCGACTACCCCCCCTTCACTCCGGCGCGTCCGTTCCCGACGAAACGCTCGGTCTTCGATTGGATCGACGAGGGCGACCGACTTGTCCACTATCCGTACGACGAGTTCGGCTCCACCTTCGAGCGCTTCATCGTCGAGGCCGCCGACGATCCGGACGTGGTCGCCATCAAACTGACGTTGTACCGCCCCGGAGGCCCGTCGCAAATGGGGGACGCGATCCGACGAGCCGCGGAGTCCGGCAAGGACATGTCGGTCTTCGTGGAGCTCAAGGCCCGCTTCGACGAGCAACGGAACATCGCGTGGGCCAAACAGCTGGAGCGGGCCGGCATCCACGTCGTGACCGGGCTCGTCAAGTACAAGACACACGCCAAAATCGCGCTGGTCGTGCGCCGCACCAATGGCGAGCTCCGGCGCTACGCGCAAATCAGTACCGGCAACTACAACCCGGGCTCGGCCAAGCTGTATACCGACATCGGCCTCTTCACGACGGACGAGGGCATCACGTCGGACATCAGCACGCTGTTCAATGAACTCACCGGCTCGACGCTGGCCCCCCAGGCCACGTACGAGCACCTGCTGGTGGCGCCGACGAACATGCGCACTCGGCTCCTCGAGTTGATCGAGCGTGAGATCGAGCACGCACGCAACGGACATCGGGCCCACATTCGCGCCAAGATGAACGCGCTGGCCGATCCCACCATCATCGAAGCGCTGTACCGCGCGTCGCAGGGGGGCGTGGACATCGACCTAGTCATCCGGGGGTTCTGCGTCCTGCGGCCGGGAGTCCCGATGCTCTCCGAGCGCGTTCGAGTGGTCTCCCTACTCGGCCGATTCCTCGAGCACGGCCGGATCTTCTCGTTCCACAACGCCGACGAACCGGAGTACTACATCGGCTCGGCGGACTGGCGCCCCCGCAACCTCAAGCGGCGCGTCGAGGTGATCACGCCGGTCCGTGCCCCCGACCTCAAGGCGCGTCTCGACCGCATCCTGCAAGCCGAGATCGATGACGCGTTGGCGTGGGAGTTGGGGTCGGACGGCACCTATACGCAGGTCACCGCCCCCACCGGGATGGAGCTCGTAAGCGCGCAGGAGCTGTTCCTCAGGGAGGCCGCGGAACGTACGGCATCCGTGGTGGGATAAGACCGTGGCGCGGAACCGGACACTCGCTGTACCCCATGAGGGACACTTTCGCCGATTGAAGAACCCTAACAGGATGTCAAACAACGACTTAACCAATGGCACGTATCTCGCAGTTTGGCTGGGTGCGTTGGCGCGAATCGCGCCGCGAGCGTAGCTTGGCACAAGCCGGAGGCGCCCATGCGTAATGTCCCACTGCTCGCCGCTTTGGTGGGCACGACACTCGCCGCACTCCCGACCGCCGCTTCGGCGACGCTCGAGGATCCTCCGATCCGGATCACGCTCAACAAGCGCGGCGTGTTGGAGCGGGGAGATCGCGTCCGAGCATTCATCCGCACCGCGGAGGACGGGTACGTGTTGGTACTCCACGCGGAGCCCGACGGGCGCATTCGCGTACTCTTCCCACTGGATCCCTTCTACGACGACTATGTGCGCGGTGGAGACAAGCTGGAGATTCGCGGCCGGGGTGACCGGGAGGCGTTCCGAGTGCTCGAACGTGACGGCGTGGGTACGGTGTTCGCCGCCTATTCGCGCGACCCGTTCACCCTGGGTGCGTTCATCCTCGCGGATCACTGGGACTATCGGGCACTGGACGAATGGCGCATCACGGGCGATCGCGATCCGGAAGGCGAGCTGATCGCCCTCGCGCAGGAGATCACGGGCCAGACCTTTTTCGAGTACGACGTCCTCCAGTACGGCGTGGGTGTGTCGTACACGGCGTACCGCAACACCGTGTTCCAGTTCTCGGCGGGACTGGGATGGGGGTGGTCACCCTACTATTGGGGTCGGCCGGGATTCGCACTGAGTTGGGGCATCGATCCGTGGTATCCGCGGTACTACTGGGCGTCGCACCGGCGCTGGGCCTCGCTGCACTTCTGCGATGGATTCTTCTATGACCCGTGGGCCTGCAGTCTGGCCTACACGTATGGGGGTCTGTGGAACGATCCGTTCTGGTACTCGGGCTATTACGGATACTGGAATAGCCCGACCTATTGGGACTACTACGGTTACGCACCGTACGGGTCCGCCTACGCCTACCGGCAGCGTGATCGGGTTCGGTACACCTCGACGCGGTTTGGACCAGCGGCTTTGGGCGGTGGCAAGTATACGTTCAAGTCCGGCGTACAGTCCGGGTTGACGGGCGGCGTTGGGATGCGCCAGCGCGCTCCCGAGGGATACCGCCTCGCGGAAGGACGGCGCGGCCTCGCGTCGCCGGCCGCACCGACCGCGGCCGGCCGCCGCGTCAGCGCGCCGACATCAACCCGTACCGTGTCCAGTCCCACTGCGACGACCCGGCGGACGGTTGCACAGCCTCGTACCGTGCAGCCCGGCGGCTGGGGCATCACGAACGGCCGCCGTGTGGTGGAGGCAACCGGCAACAGCGGCACACCCGCCCAGAACGACAGCCCGGCGCCGCGGCGCGCCACCGGCGGCGCCACGACTCAGGCCGGCAGCTCTCCGGCACGAGCTGGCACGGTGCGGGTCGTTCCCGGACAGCAGGCAGGTGAGGAGCGACGCCGCGAGACGTCGGATCCCGGCCCGAGTGTCCGCCGGCCGGCCAGCTCGACGGCGGCTACCCCTGCCACCCCGCGACGCGTGACGAATCCCGACGCGGGAACGCAACCCCAACGGGCTACGACTCGCCCGCGACCGGCCACCGTGCGGCAACCGGCCCAGGCGACGCCGAGCCCGCGGCCGGCCGCGGCGCGGCAACCGGCACGCACGCCGACGCGCGTGACGCCGACGCGAGTCCCGCGGCCGAGTGCCAGCAGTGCCCGAACACCGTCGCGGCCCGCGCGCGCTACCACCTCGGCGCCGCGGAGTGCACCGCGGCCGGTGGCGCGCGCCAGCACGCCGCCGCAGAGAGCCTCAAGCCCGGCACGTGCGGCGCCGCGACGCCCGAAGCCGTAGAGCGGATTCGCACGGCAGCTGTAGGAGTTCTCGTTGGTAACGCGAGATCAACCTCGCGTATACCGCGACGGCATGCTACTATCCCGGCCCAGGACCGAACAGGCCATCGTAATCCGAACTCACAGCTGTGCGAGGAGAAGCGTTCATGTCGGCTGTCAAGGTTGAGCATTTGGTGGAGAAGCTCGAGGGGTTGAAGCGGGAGATGGATGCAGGTTTGTTGCGACACGGCGAGTACGACCAGAGGCTCGCGCGCATCATTGGCGAACTCCGCGATCGTAAGCTGGATGCCGATCGCGACAAGATCTTCAAGACCTTGGACGACCTTCTCGCCCGCGGTGTCATCACACCCTCGGTCAAGATCCACTTGCAGGCACGCCTCGGCCTGGACTAGGCGCGCATCCCCCAACGCCTCCGCCGTGACCCATCGCCCGTTGGAAAACCGAGTAGCTTCACCCCTATGGCAATGGTGTTGTGACCACATGCGACCGGAGATAACGATGCGCAGCGTTCTCGTGAGTGCCTTGTTGGTCGGGGCGATCGGATCGGCGGCCCACGCCCAGTCGGTTGGCGTCGGCGTCAAGCTCGGCACCCTCGGTATCGGCGGCGATCTCGGCGTTCAACTGCACCAGCGCATCGGAGTTCGCGGCGGGATCGGATTCACTCCGTACACGCCCGCGTTCACCATCTCCGAAATCAAGTACACCGTCGATCTGCCGTCGCCCCAGATCACGGGTATGCTCGACCTGTTCCTCGTCGGCCCATTGCGTCTCACTGGCGGGATCCTGGTATCCACACCCGACGTCATCGTGAACGCCGACCTCACCGGCTCGACGACGCAGGCTGACGTGGGCGGGCAGACGTTCACCGGATCCGACGTCGGGGTGCTCACCGGGGTCATCATCAACAAGGACCTCGCGCCATATGCCGGCATCGGCATCGGGAGAGTCGGCGGCAAGGGGTTCGGCTTCTTCATGGACATCGGTGTCGCCTTCCAGGGAAAGCCGACCGTCGACCTGTCGGCCAGCGGTGGCACGCTTGCCGGCGACCCGATCTTCACCGCGGCGCTCGACGCGGAAGAGGGTCTCGTCGCCGACGCGGTGGACCTGGTCAAGTATTGGCCGGTGGTGCAGCTGGGGTTTCGCTACGGCTTCTGACTGGAAGACCGCGGCGTCGTGTCCCAGGAGTTCGCTGTCTGGAGCGTGAGTCCCGGGCGGGCCGGCGGGAGCGTTCGCACCAGGGTCGCGGCGTCGCGGCGGGCCCGCAGGCTTCGATTCCCCGCATCGTGGGGTGTGGCGTCCGTACGTACGGCAGCGAGGGGAGGAACCGTCCCGGACTCTTCTTCGGAGGGCTCGTGGGACGCAACGCGTAAGCGAACGTTGGGGCGAACCCTCGAATGGCGGGCTGGTCCTCCTCCTCCGGAGCGGCCATCTTAGCACACGATGTCGAACACACTCTCACGTCTCAAGACAGCCATCGCCGAGCGCTACACGGTCGAATCGGAAATCGGCGCGGGCGGCATGGCCATCGTGTACCTGGCCCACGATCTCAGGCACGACCGCAAGGTGGCGGTAAAGGTATTGCGGCCCGACATCGCCGCGACGCTCGGCGCCGACCGGTTTCTTCGTGAAGTGCGGATCGCCGCCAACCTCACGCATCCACACATTCTCGGGCTCCACGACTCCGGCGAGGCGGACGGCTTCCTGTTCTACGTCATGCCGTACATCGAGGGCGAGTCGCTCCGGGATCGCGTCTCACGCGAGGGCGACCTGCCGGTCCACGAGGCCGTACGGTTCATCAAGGAGATCGTGGACGCGCTGGGGTACGCGCACGCGCACAACGTCGTCCATCGCGACATCAAGCCGGACAACGTGCTCGTGTCGGGCCGGCACGCCATGGTCACGGACTTCGGTGTCGCCAAGGCCGTGAGCGAGGCGACGGGGCGCGACAAGTTGACCACCGCGGGAGTGGCGCTCGGTACGCCGTCGTACATGGCACCCGAGCAGGCATCGGCCGAACCGCACATCGACCACCGGGCGGACATCTATGCCGTCGGGGTGGTCGCCTACGAATTGCTCACCGGTCAGGTGCCCTTTACCGGCCACACGCAGCAACAGGTTCTGGCCGCGCATCTCACGGAGCAGCCGCGTCCGCCGAGCGATTTGCGACCGTCGCTCTCTCCGCTGGTCGACCAGTTCGTGCTCAAGTGCCTGGAAAAGCGTCCCTCGGATCGATGGCAGAGCGCCGAAGAGATGCTTCCGGTGCTCGAAGCGCTCAGCACGCCGAGCGGTGGCATGACACCGACGAGCGGCACGGCGCCGATCGCCCCGCGGGCACGGCCCGCCGGGTCGAGTGTGCGCGTGGCGGTCGCGACGGGCGTGGTGGCCGCCGTCGCGATCCTCGGATTCCTGGGCTGGTCGTCCTTGCGGCGGCGCGCACCCGTGGTCGCGATCGCAAACATCCGCCAGGTCACGCGTGCCAATGTCCTAGAGCAGGATCCGGTGATCTCACCTGACGGTGGTGAGGTGGCCTACATGGCGGGCGGCGAGATCTTCGTGCAGGACCTGGAGGGTGGCCGACCCATCTCGTTGTCTGGGGGGCCGGCGAGTCTGCGGCTGCCCCGCTGGACCTCGGACGGGCGCAGTGTGGCCTTTACCGAGATGACACCCGAGGGTGACGGTCAGCGGGCGGTGCTGGTTCCGCGCTTCGGCGGAACGGGCCGCGGCATCGGGGGTGGCACGCTATGGGACATTCGGGACGGGCACACGCTCTGGACGCGACGCGACAGCCTGGTGCTCGAGACGCTGGACGCCCAGACCGCGCCGACCCTCGTCGTCGAGACGACGGGCCCCTACTCTGCCGCCCTCTCACCGAACGGCAGGACGGTGGCCTACGTCACAGGGAACCAGGACTACGCGCTGATGAGCATCCCCGGCAACATCGCACCCAGCACGATCTGGACGGTGCCGGTGGGTGGCGGTGAGCCCGTGGCGGTCACGACCCGGCAATCGCTCAACGCGAGTCCCGCGTGGCTTCCCGACGGGCGCCATCTCCTGTTCGTGTCGAACCGTGACGGCCCGCGCGATCTGTATGTGGTGCGCGTGGACGGCTCCGGCCGCCCGCGAGGCGAACCGCTGCGTGTCAGCACGGGACTCGAACCATACTCGGTCTCCGTGTCGGCGGACGGCACGAAGGCCGTGTACTCACGGATTCAGATACGCCGCAACGTGTGGAGGTTCCCCCTGGGCGCGAGCCGGCCGTTGTCGGTTCGTGACGGACAACCCCTCACGGCGGGGAACCAGATCGTCGAGAGCCACGCGCTGTCACCAGACGGCCGGTGGCTCGCGTTCGACGCCAACCTCGAGGGCAATCAAGACATCTACGTCGTGCCCGCCGAGGGGGGCGAGCTACGTCGCTTGACGACGGATCCCGCCGACGACTTCAGTCCGAGCTTCTCGCCCGACGGGCGCCGGATCGCGTTTCACTCCACGCGCCATGGCACACGCGACATCCTGACCATCGACGTCGACGGTGGCAACCTCCGGCGGCTCACCGACCATCCCGAGCAGGAATACCACCCGGCATACTCACCGGATGGCCGCCATCTGGCGTATAGCTCGGCGGAGCGAGGCGGGCGCTGGATCTATGTCATGAGTCGCGATGGGGCCGCGGGCGATTGGAGCGCGCCGCGCAGACTTTCGCGCGGACCGGACACCTTCCACGCGCGGTGGTCCCCGGACGGGCACCACATCGTGGCGCATACCTCGTCCGCTATTGTCACGCTCGACCTGGAGGGCAACGAGAAGATCGTGGTGTCCCAGGAGGGCAGCGGTCTCTTGAGGGCAGCGTGGGCGGAGTACTCCCGCGATGGGCGCACGATCTACTTCCTCGGCAACGACGCTGGGGGGTCCGGGCTCTTCGCCGTCCCCGCCAGCGGCGGCCCGCCGCGGCTCGTCATCCGCTACGATGACCCCGGCAAACCCGTATGGCTCAAGGCGACGATCGGTAACGGCGTGGCCTATCTGTCCGTGGGCGAATTCGAGAGCGATGTCTACGCGATGGACTTGGAAATCCACTGAGGCTCGGGCGCGCGGCGCACGGCGTGGTATCTTGAGGTTGCCCCACGACCGCTAACCGAGACCCAAGCAACGATTATTGAGTGACTGCCCCCCTCCCCGGAAACGAATGATGCGACGCCAACTCGCTGGCCTGATCCTCACCGTCCTGCTGCTCCCCATGTACGTCCAGGCCCAGGAGCCACGACTCGGCACGATCGACTTCCCGAGCTCGGGCAATGCGGCCGCGCAGCCCCACTTCAATCGCGGCGTGCTGTTCCTGCACAGCTTCGAGTACGAGTCGGCCGCGGAGGCGTTCCGCCAGGCGCAGCAGGCCGACCCCGGGTTCGCCTTGGCGTACTGGGGAGAGGCGATGACGCACAACCACTCGCTGTGGGACGACCGTGACACCGCGTCCGCCCGGGCCGTGCTGCGCCGTCTGGCCCCGACGACAGCGGAACGGCGCGCGAAGGCCAAAACCGAGCGCGAGCGGATGTACCTGGACGCCATCGAGCAGCTGTGGGCCGAGGGATCCAAGGCCGAGCGGGATACGGCCTACATGCTTGCGATGGAGGACCTCACGCGCCGCTACCCCGACGACGTCGAAGCCAAGGCGTTCTACGCCCTGTCGATCCTGGGGCTCAGCAACACGACGCGGGTGGTGAGCAGCTACATGCGGGCCGCGGCAATCGCGCAGGAGATCTTCCGGGATCATCCGAATCATCCGGGCGCCGCGCACTACATCATCCACTCGTTCGACGATCCGACGCACGCGCCACTCGGCCTGCCGGCGGCACGCGCCTACTCGCGCATCGCCCCGGACGCCGCCCACGCCCAGCACATGACGACCCACATCTTCGTCGCGTCGGGGATGTGGGACGACGTCGTGTCGCAGAACGAGGTCGCGGCCGGGCTCACGTCGTGGGGACCAGGTCATTACACGTCGTGGCTTACGTACGGCCTGCTCCAGGCGGGGCGCTACGAGGAGGCCGCGCGCCGCCTGAACGCCGCGCGAGAACTGGCCGCGCCGCGCGGCACCGCGGGAGCTAGATCCTACCTTGCGTTCATGCGCGCCTACCACGTCATCAACACCGAGCGCTGGCGGGATCCCTCGCTGGAGTGGACCATCGCGCTCCAGGACGGGTGGCCCCGCGCGCGCGTCGCCGACCTGTTTCTCTCAGGATACGCGGCCTTCAAGCGGGGCGAGATCGAGCGAGGGCAGAAGGCCCTGCGGGACCTCGGGCAGCTCGTCCAGCGCCTGGGCGACGATCCCGTCATGCAGGTGCTGGCGTCTGAACTCGAGGCCGTCGCCGCGCTGCGGGCGGGTGATCACGCCAAGGCGGTGCGACTCATGGAGCGGGCGACGGCCATCGAAGACAGCATGCCGGCGGAGTACGGTCCCCCGGACATCGTGAAGCCGTCGCACGAGTTGTACGGCGAGCTGCTCATGGCCCTGGATCGGCCGGTCGATGCGCAGCGCCAGTTCGAGCTCGCGCTCATGCTCGCGCCCAAACGCGCCCGCACCCTCGTGGGACTGATCCACGCGGCCCGCGCGGCTGGCGACACACGCGCCGTCGAACGCGCGCGGGCGGCGCTCGACCAGGCGTGGCACGCCGCGGACCCGGAGCTGGTCGCGCCCCGTAACCACCGGGGCGGGAACTAGGAAGTCGGAAGCCTCAGGCGATAGCGCACTACTCTGAGCACGTCCAGGTCGTCGCGCGTCACGGCCCACACCTGCTCGCCGCGGAACACGGGCTCCGGCGAGGTGGCGAAACCCACCGGCGTCGTGACCTGCCCGAGGTACCGGCCATCGGGCTCGAACACGACGGGCTCCTGAAACCGGATCTGTGGACTCCCCGTGCGCTCCTCTTCCACCGCTGCCGCTTCCTCGCTCACCCGTGCCACACCCGTCTGCGAGATCTGCACCCAGATCCGCTCGTCATCGGCCACGTAGAGGCCGCGGACGGGTGGCTTCGTGTCGGGGATCGGCGGACCGTTCCACCGCCACCCGGGAAACTGACTGCGGAAGTTCTCCGTGATGCGGCGCTCCTGCTCCTCGCGCTCCTCGGACAGAACCGATACGGGCGTGAAGTTCTTCTCGATTCGGAGCACCCCGTCGTGGCGGAACAGGTCGACGCGATACGCGGTGGTGAGGCTGCCGACGAAGTAGCCGGCCGGACTGAACGTCCAGAGACTGGTCGGACTGAAGGGAACTCCGGTACTGCTGGAGTTGTTCTCAGTTCTACCCGACACTTGCGGACGCCCGAAGTCCCAGGTCGGGGCGAACAGTGTGTCTCCGGGCTGGCCCTCCGGCGTGAGCGGCACGAGCGCATAGGTCCACTCGGTGACATCGGCCGTACGGTCGGCAAGCACCATGGTGTACGTGTTGTCCCGCGCGTCGCGGAAGAGCTTGCGACCCGTGTTAAACCCGCCACCGCTCGGCAGGCGCCAACTCGTCAGGGCAGCGCCGTCCGGCCCGTAGATGTTCATGCGCACGTTGCCGGGGTCGCGTTGGACCACCCGGCCGTCCGACAGCACCGCCAACCCACCGTCCGGGTTCTTGTACTCGCCGGGCCCCCCACCCTGCCGTCCCAGATCGAACAGATGGTGTCCGGCGGCGTCATACTTCCTGAGCACCGGTACCTGCCGGTCCATCACGTAGATCGCCCCCGAGTCGTCCACGGCCATCGAATAGATCGAGCCGAACATGTAGGCGTCCTCCCCCTCCAACACCCCGACGCTCATCTCCAGCTCCAGCGTGGCGACGCCGCTCCACACGCTTCCCCGCTCGGTGCGGACGCGTACCGTGTCGCCGATGGTATCGACGACCACCACGTGTGGTTCGCGTCCTCGCCGTTCACTCGTCCCGCCACAAGCGATGCCGCTGACGGCACACGAGGTGAGGACCAGACGGGCGAACAATCGATTCTTGGGCATGATCCAGCCGAACTGGTTGAGGGTCTACCGTAGGAGACGGCCGGAAGCCCCGAAGGGTTGCATGGTGGATGCCGCGGCGCGAAGCCGGCCGGGCTCGCCACCGCCCCGGCGCTCGTTCAGGGCACGCGCACGCGCACCGCGAACAACGTGTCGATCGGTATGACTCCAACCAGCACGGACTCGGCGACGATCACGGGGATCGAGTCGAGATCCATCGTAAAGAGACCTGAAAGCGTGCTGTACCACGGAAAATTGCCCGGAGGCAGTGAGTCGGGAATCACCAGGTGCAGCCGCTCGCCCACGAACGTTCCGTCCACGCTCTTGCCCGCCACGTCCTTGGGCAGCCACGGCGGAGATCCGAATCCGCCCGGACCGGGGGTGAACCAGGCACCATCGAGGAAGCCTGCGACATCCGTGCTGTCGGTTGTCCGGTGGAGATACAGGCGAAGCATGGCGTCAACCGCCTGCGTATGGATCGTGACTTGATCGGCGATCGTTTCGATCGTTTCGATCGTTCCCGTGATGCGGTACAGGCCCTCGCGCGGGTCGTCGAAATCCGCCACCACCCACAAGCGGCTGGTCGCGGCCACGGCACTACCGAAGACCCCGAAACCTCCGGTCAGGCGATTGATGAACCCGCGTCCCGTGAACTCGTTGTTCGACGAGCGGGAGAAGTCGAAATAATTGGTGTCGGACAACGTGAGCGTAACGATGTACGAGTGGCCGCCACGGAAGACGTCGTCGCCCGATCCCGACACGAACACGTCACGCGCCGAACCCGCCAGGAGAAAGGCGGTGGTATCCACCTGAACCTTCGTGCCGTAATCCGTGAGGTCGCCGTTGCGACGCACGTCGAGCTGCAACAGCCGGCCGGCGATCGCGTCCACTCCGAAGCGGAGCGTGTCGCGGTCCCGGTTGAACGACAGCACCGAATCGCCGCCACCGAGCGCCACCGAATCGTCCCCGACCGCCAGATACGCACCGTTCATTCCCGGGACGCGGGTCACTCCCGAGACCGTGCGGCCGTCGGGCGTCTCGACGGTCAGCTGGAGCCGGTCGCCGGGACGCATCGTGGGACACCCCTCCGGCGCCCAATAAATCCCGGCGGCCTGAGACGTGCCGGCGTCACCGAACTCCACGGTCGAGCCGCAGGGGTCAGCCGGAAAGTCCAGGTTCGTCACGGCGACGTAGGCGTTCTCGACGGGGATGAGCGGCCCCCGCGGCGGCAGCGGCACCGCCGACGTGTCCCCGCCCGCCACCGTGCCGTCCAGCGACCATTCCACGATGACGAACTGATACGAGAGATCCGGACGCATCACCGCGGACACCACGACAATCGCTTCGCCGCCGGGAATGGCGACGTCCTCGAGCACGCACCCCGCAACCCACACGGTGCCAAGCATCAGCGCGGCTCCCGTCGCGGTCAACCGTCGCCGCCTCACCACTTGAACTCCAATCCGACGGTCGGCAGGATCGGCAGCTGGGACCATCCGGACCGTGTCGGCGGCACCGCGCCGAAGTCGTACGTGTAGGCGAACACGTTGCGCCGGTTATAGGCGTTCACGACGTTCACGTACGGGCGCCAGACTCCGCCCAGCCAATTGAACTGCCAACGGACACCGACATCGAGCCGCGCGTAGTAGGGATAGCGCTCTCCGTTGACGGTCGTGCTCACGACCTCCTGATTCGGCAGCTCGAAGATGTGCAGGTCGGCATTGTACTCCCGATGGATCCACTGACCCACGACGCCCGTGTACGGCAGCCCCGACCCATAGCCCCAACGCACGCTCATGGCGCTGCCCAGCGGACCGGGAGCTTGTACGACCACATTCAAGGTGTGGCGGCGGTCGTGCGCGGGCACGAACGACTGGCCACCCACGCGGCGCTTGGTGTTGGCGTAGCTATAGGACACCCACCCGCGCACGGCGCCCACGTGTCGGCGCACGAGGACGTCTACCCCCCACGAGTCGCCCGTGGCGACCGTAAACTCGTCGCCGCGTACGCGTGGGTCGTCCGCCTCGTTGCGCAGCGGGAGGTTGGCGTATCGCTTCGCGTAGCCCTCGACCGAGAGCGAGGTTTGCCGGCCAAACCAGCGCTCGACGCCGAGCACCAGATGGTCTGCCCGCGCCACGGGCGTGCGGGCGTCCGCGCCGATCCAGAAGTCGAACAGCGTGATCGGGACTTCCTGATCGCGAATCGAGTGCAGGGCCTGGTAATAGCGACCGACGGACCCGGTGAGCGCCAGATGCTCCGTGAGGAACGCCTTCGCGCCGATCCGTGGCGAGACGCCGGTGAAGCCCGCGCCACCCTTGACGTACTCCACCCGCACACCCGGCCGCAGCAGCACCCCGGGAAACGGCCGCCACTGGTCGTCCAGAAACGCGAACAGCACCTGTGGTCGATAAGTCAGATCGAGCACCTGGCCGCTGAGCGTGAGGTCACCGAAGTCGTACGGAATCTTGCGGCCCGAAATCAGGACGCCGTCCGGCACGTTCAGATTGACCGATGCGTTCAAGTACGTGTAATCGATGCGATGGTCCTCGACCCCCACACCGAGCTTGACCTCGTTGGCCTCGGTCAGATGGAACGCCGCCGCCGTGCGCGCGCTGAGCTGCCGCACGGTGTTCCGCGCGTCCATTTGGTCCGGTACCAGCGCGAACCGGGTTGCGAAGTGACTCACATCCACGTGGTGCTCGAACATCACCGGCCCGAGCGGCTGCACCCACGTCACGCCCGCTAGGCGGTTCCCCCAGGAAAAGGCGATGTCCACCCCCTCAGCTCCCGCGTCCGCCTGCGCCCATGGCAGCTTGAGCGCATCGCGGCCCCAGTACCCCGTCGCCGCGACGTGGCCGCGACCCACCGGGATGGTGAGCTTGGCCATCCCGTCCGCGAAGTAGTAGCCGAACGGGGCGTCCGAAAACGCCGCCGCGAGGATGTCCTCGAACGTGCGGCGACCGCCGATCATGAACGTGGCGCCGGTGCCACCGATGGGGCCCTCGACGAGTCCACGCATCGAGAGGACCGATACGGCCCCCTGCATCGCCATGCGCTCCGCGTTCCCCTTGCGGAGCTCGACATCCATCACGCTGCTGAGCCGCCCGCCGTAGCCGGCGGGAAACCCGCCGGTGATGAGGTCCACGCGCTCCACCGCGGACGGATCGAAGGTGCTGAACAGCCCGCCGAGGTGGAAAGGATTGAACACCGTGATCCCGTCGAGGCGGGTGAGGTTCTGGTCGGCCTCCCCACCGCGGACGTTGACGCCCACGCTGTAGTCGTTCTTCGCGACGGTGCCCGGCAGGAGCTGCGCGACCCGCGCAACGTCCGGCTCCGCGATCATCGGCGCGTTCGCGATTTCCACCGGATCGAGACTCACCGTGCTGGTCTGCGCCAACTCCTCGAACCGCTGGCGAGCCGGCAGGGCCGCCTCGGCCACGAGCGGGCTCATCTGGACGGCCCGAGAACGGAGGTACACCACAATCATGCCCACGCCGGGCCCGACCTCGATCGTGTCGGCGCGTACGCCGATGCGATCGAATGCCAGATGCACGGTGGATCGCGGGACGCCCGAGAGGGTGAACCGACCCTGCGGCGTCGTCTCGGTCGCCGCGCCGGTCCCCACAACCCTGACGTGCACACCCGGCAGCGGTGTGCTGTCGGCGGCGGCGCGAACGATTCCTTCGAGGGTGCGGGTTTGCTGGGCCGTGCTCGGGCGGGCGGCGAACGCCGACGCCAGCACCAGCACAAGCACCAGCATCCGCCGTCCATTCATGCGAAGCCCCCCCACCCGGGTGTGAATGAAGTTTACCCTACCGCGTATGCGGGGGTCCACTGAAGTGGGCCGGCGGTCACGGCTTGGGGCTCGGATTCCGGTAGGTTCCCGGATTTCAAGGCGATTCCCCACGATCTGCACGGAATCGAAGGTGGTCAATCCGAGTGGTTCGCGGTGCGAAGTGGCATCGGAAGTGGCACCACGCACGAGGTGCTCAGAACTTCCTGTTTTTACTTGGAACGCTTTGTCAGCTTTGCCAGTGTGATCTCCCTCGTAGTTCCGTCCACCCACTGGCGCAGCCGGTCTCGCTGATCATCCGTCAACGGCAACAGATTGATTAGCCGCACGAGGCGGTTCGGATCGACTAGCCTTTCGCGGAGCAGGATGCGGACGAACTCCCGATCTCGCTCACGGAACGCGGCGAGCTTGCTTGCGGCCAAATCGTGAGCTTCGAGGCAATACCCCGTGGCGTCAGCCGTATTCGGGCTTTGGACCTTCTTCGTTCTTCCTTGCCAACCGCGAGGTAGCAGCGCTGTCGCGATGGATACGCCGTGAACATAGAAGCCGTACGTCGCATGGAACTGCGAACCTTCTCCAAGGGCGCCGTCAATCTGGTCTACCAACTCGGGGCGGTTCTTCGGGTCAACGTCAACTTCGATCGACATGCGTAGGGCCTCCGGCGCATCCGGGTGCTGCCCCAGGATGCTCTGGGAGCCGAACACCCACAGTTCTCCGTCCCCGACCACGTCGCAGGCGGCGCGGATTGCGTGCTCGAGTTCTTCCCGCGTCACGATTTGCTCCGCCTAGGCGTTGCCTGCTCGCTTGCAGCCTGGAGAAAGACTAGTGGCATAGATTGCCTGAGCCTCGTTGCTCGCTCGCTGCGGCCGACAAGCCAGTGCTGGAGTCGCGGAACGCTCATGCCGTCGAGCAGCTGCAGCCATTCCCGAAGCGTCTTGGCCTCGGGGGGCGATGCAGTTACTAGCCTATTCGTAACTTCATCTCGGGCTCGCCGAACCAATTCCGGTCTTCGTTGCAGTGCTTCTGCTACTCGCTTGGCTCGGTCACGGAGCGTTTCATCCACCGCAGCATGCGACCGTCGTCCGGTGCCAGTCCCAACTCCCTTGAGCCTGTCGGGCAAAGTCCCTTGTAGCATGACGAGGTTGCCAGATTCTGAGAACGCCCGTGCTTCCATAGCCTCAAGGTCCGGCTTTGTCCAACCCCGTACGTCTATCGAGACATCTTCGTCGGACGTCACGCGAGTGACGGCCTCACGGAAAGCGTCCGTCAGGGTGTCTATCTGTCCGCTGGACGCGAGTAGACCGACTTCGATGCCGGCGCTATCCTCACCAACACCTTCACGTAACCACACCGCTGTCGCAGCCTTCGCGTGTTTCTTGGCCAGCGACCTGAGTCGGCTCAAGAGTCGGTCGAAGCGCGTCCTCTCGGCTTCAAACAGCTGTGCCAATGCCGGTGTGAGCGGGTTCTCTTCGTTGAGTCGCACTTGTTGCTGTAGACCGGTCCCCACGCGCTTCACTACGCCAACTTCCACCAGGCGTTCGACAGCCAGTTGGGCCGCGCGAAGATGCTCCCCTGCCCGGCGAGCGACCTCCCGAACCGCCATGGATTCGCGAGTCTGCTCAAGCACGCGTAGGATGCGGACGTGACTCTTCGTGCCAAGGATCGTGTCCCAGGGCGTCCGCAGGTTGGTATCGCTCGACCGCTTCGTAACCATGTGGGACCTCAGAAATGCGACTAATACGTTAGTCGAACGACTAATACGTTAGTCGCACAACCAGCGGCTGGCAACCCCCTTATCTGGCTACCTCGGGAGCGTCACCGGGAGTGGCTCCAGGTCACCCCTGCCCTTGACTTTGGAGCACCGACACGGCGTTCTCACGCGCACCTTACCGCGCGCCACAACGCCTTCGAACGGATAGTAGTTCAGCCGGACTTGGCCCTCGAATGCGGCCCCCATGGATGGCGCGGCGTGACAACCTGATTGCCGCGGCACCACGGTTCGGACTCGAGCCCGGCGAGGCAGGCGCGATCATTGACCGGATGAAGCAGACAGTGCGGCGGCACTGGCGTGAGGACGTACGCCGCAGGGGAGGCACCGAAGGCGACTGCAAGGTCATCGAGCCCGCGTTTGCCTATCCGGGATTCGAATACCCGACCCATCGGTCATAGGAACCGGCACCACGAACCGGCACCACCTCCCGGATCATGGGCCTGGGTGCAGTTGACGCGCGTTGCCCGCCCGGCCACAGATCGCGGGTCGAACGAGTAACGAAGCGCGCCCGACAGCCCGATTCGAGACCCGCTCTGAGGCCGCCACGCGGCGCCCCTTGCGCCGATCGGCGCCCGGGATCACATTAACCTTATACGTTAATGGTTTCTGGGCGCGCGCCAATGGAAATCCTCTTTGCGACCCGGAAGCTCCAGAAGGCGTGCCAGGACGAGAAATCTTTGCGGCGCACGTGGGGCGCAGCTGGGCCGATCGTGGGACGCCGCCTTACAGAACTGGCTGCGTTCGAGTTGCTGGCTCACGTCCCAACGACACCACCGTGGCGTCGCCATCAGCTCAAGGGAGACCGGGAACGACAATTCGCCGTAAACGTCGGCAAGAGCTTGAGGCTCGTATTCGAGGTTGCCGACGACCCGATCCCCCGCGACGATCACGGGGGCATTGACCTGACTAGGGTAACGGCGATTCGTATCCGCGAGGTGACGGACTATCATGGCGACTAATCAAGTACTCGGATTCCGACCGGCGTACGCATTTCCGCCCGGCGATACGCTCGCGGAAGTGCTGGAAAGCCGCCCGATGAGTCAGGCGGAACTTGCCGAGCGCACAGGGCTGACCCCGAAGACGGTGAACGAGATCATCAAAGGGAAAGCACCGGTGACACCGGACACGGCGCTACAACTCGAGCGGGTCCTTGGCCTGCCTGCCAGCTTTTGGAACAATCTCCAGCGACGCCTCGATGAAGCTCGGGCGCGAGAGGCAGAAGCGGATCGCCTCAGACGCGCGATACAGTGGGCAGGCCGGTTCCCGTTGCGTACGATGGCGAGGTGGAAATGGTTGGATGTTCCAAGAGATCAAGTAGATCGAGTGCGGGCGGTCCTCAACTTCTTTGGCACCGCCACGCCGGACGCGTGGGAAGCGCGCTGGACGAGTATCAAGGTTGCATTCCGTTCCGCTAACAAGTTTGAGGTTGATCAGTACGCGCTTGCGTGCTGGCTTCGCCAAGGCGAGATCGAAGCGGCAGCCATTGAAACGGAGCCATACGATGCGGAGGCTTTCCGTGACGCCCTGGATGCGGCGCGAACGCTCACAACGTTGCCGGGTGTCGACTTCGTGGAACCGCTTCAGCGAACCTGTGCCGGTGCAGGGGTTGCCGTCGTATTTGTCCCGGAGATTCCACGAATCCGCACATATGGTACGACTCGCTGGGTATCGCCGCACAAGGCGCTCATTCAACTCAGCCTAAGACAGAAGAGTGACGACCAACTCTGGTTTTCGTTCTTTCACGAGGCGGCACACATACTCCTACACCCCAAGAAAGCGGTGTTTCTGGAGCAGCCAGACGGTCAAAACGAGCTTGAGCGAGAGGCAGACGAATTAGCCGGAGAGCAGCTGATACCGGCAGCTCGTTACGACGAGTTCATCGAGCAGGGCGAGTTCGATGCGGAGAGCATCGTGCGGTTTGCATCGGACATCGGGATCGCGGCTGGCATCGTGGTTGGGCGACTTCAGCACGACGGCCACGTACCGTACAGGACGTGGCTGAACGACCTAAAGAACCGCTACCGCTTCGCTGAGGAGTGACGACCGGACGGTTGAGAGAGCAAGGAGCCAAAGCATGGCAAGGTTCAATGCTAACGAATTCACACGCAATGCGTCGCAGCGGTGAAGCGCGTATTGATGGAGTGCACTCAGGTAGCGCGCACCACCGAATCCCGCTCCTCTAAGGCCGCAATGTCCTCAGGCGGCACCTCGACAACGCGTCCCTCGTGCCAGATGGCAAGCGGTATGCCGAGTTGCCGGTGGCGCTGCATCACGCGTCGCCGGGCTCGTTCGATTGCCTGATCAATGGCAGTCCCGTCTCGCACGATCGCCGGAATGTCCTTCTTTGAGCGGTCAATCACTGTTCGTCCTGCTCAAGTTGGCGTCGCGCGAGTTTCCAGCGCTCGGGATCGAGGATGGTCGGCTCACGTACCCCTTCGCCGTGTGCGATGAGCGGCCGACCCACGGTAGCGCTGCCGTCGTAGAGTCGCCACATCGTCACACTCGGCCGGTACAGTTGGTCAAAGTTCCTCAGGCTCCTCCGGAATCGCCGGCGGATCACCGACTCCGGCACATCGTGACCGCCGG
>DASWII010000022.1:0-63394 GCA_036397755.1 Gemmatimonadales bacterium
CCGCATCGTACACGTGGCCCTAGACGGCCCTGACGGCGCGCCCGTGGCCGCCTACCGCGAACAGACGGTCGAGATCGCCCTGGGGCCCAAGGAGGCGTTCGAAAACGGCAACGTGGGCACCTTGACGCGCCGCGTGGCCGCCGCGCCGGGGTAAGCCCAAGCCGCCCAGGGAGCCTCGAACGCGTGCAGCACCTCGGCGAAGTCGCCGCAGTACTGTGGCATCGAGAGGCCGTCGAGCAGCGTACGCTCTGGATCGGTGATCGTCACGCGGGCTTCTCCGATCCACACCTTCCCCGTGCCGAAGAAGCGCTCGGGCTTAACCTGGATGAACTGGTAGACCATCCCGTCGACAGGGTAACCGCCCCGGGCCTGCTTCGCCTTGGCGCCTCTCGCCCGGGGAACCGCGGTCTCGATCGTCGTGAGCACGAAGGCCTTGCGGGGTGCCTGTTCCGTCAGGCCATGATGGTTCAGGGCGGACCAGTGGGAGACCGCAGCCGGATCGGCCAGGGCCATGGCGATTTCGAATTCGTGGGCCGGTGTGGCGCCGGGGACCGACGTCGAAAGTGCATAGAGTCCCTGGCGCAGGCGGACCAGCCATCCGGACCTGGTGAGATGGTGGAGAGCTTGACGCAGGTAGCCCTCCGACAAACCGGCGGCCGGCGCCAGCTCGGTTCGACAGCGGCCGCGCCCTTGTTGCCGATCTCCTCCTTGGGGCCGAGGTGCTTGTCCGTATAGCCGTAGACGGCCTTGTTGATCGACTCCTTGAGCGCCGCCAGCGGGATCACCTCCTCGGTCTTGGGCTGGCCCTTGACCATCACCCGGCACGCCCTTGTCGGTCTTCTCCACGAGGAAGGAGACCTTCTCCGAGACGTTCGCGCTCCGGCCGCCCTCGTACTCGCAGTCGACGCCCGCCTTGCGGCAGGCCTCCCGGTAGGGAGCGAGCGCGGCCCGGTAGGCGTCCTTCGCCCCGGCGACCACGCTACGTGCCTTTTCGGCCAACGCCTTGGCGTCGCCCTGGGCCTTCTCGAGCGCGCCCTGGGCCTGCTGGACCGGCTTGCGCAGGGCGTCGAGCTCGGCCTGGGAGACCTTGTGCGGAGAATGGCGGGCATATTCTCCGCATAATGTACGTAGAATAATTGACGCTGCGGAGAGTATCAGTTATTATCTCCGCAAAAGCTGCTTGGATTATGGCCTATATTCACGAGATGCCAAACTGGCCGGATTTCACCTGGGACACGCGGGCCTTGGCTCTCACCCTGGCCGCCGTCCGTCACAAGCAGGGCAAGCACCTCGGCAAGATGGAGGCCTTGGGATTCGAGCTGCGGACCGAGGCCAGTGTCACCGCCCTCACCAGCGAAATCGTCAAGTCGTCCGCCATCGAAGGCGAGCAACTCGATACCGACGAGGTCCGATCATCGATTGCGCGCAGGCTCGGCCTGGACGCAGCGGGACTGCCCAAGCCCGGACGGGAAGTCGAGGGCATCGTGGAACTGATGCTCGATGCCACCCGGAACTGCGAGCACCCCCTGACGGATGACCGGCTCTGCGGGTGGCACGCGGCGCTTTTTCCGACGGGCAGGAGTGGGATGCAGCGCATCACCGTCGGCGCGTGGCGCAGGGACGAGCACGGACCGATGCAGGTCGTCTCGGGACCGATGGACAAGGAGCGCGTGCATTTCCAGGCCCCGGATGCAAAGCGTCTTCCCCGAGAGATGGAACGATTGCTCGATTGGTTCAACCGCTCGTCCAACATGGACCCGGTGCTCACGGCCGCCGTGGCGCATCTCTGGTTCGTGACGATCCACCCCTTCGAGGACGGAAACGGTCGCATCGCGCGGGCGATTGCCGAGATGGCGCTGTCACGAGCTGACAGATCGAAGGATCGTTTTTACAGCATGTCGTCAGGCATCGAGGCGGAACGCAAGGAATACTATCTCCAGCTCGAATCCGCCCAGCGCGGATCGCTCGACATCACATCCTGGCTGGCGTGGTTTCTCGGATGCCTGAATCGCGTCATCGACGCATCCGATACCATGCTCGCCTCGGTCCTCCGCAAGGCCAGGCTCTGGCAACGGATCAACACCAAGCCGGTCAACCAACGCCAGCGCACGGTCATCAATCGAATGCTGGAGCGCGACTGGAAGGGGCATCTCAACACGTCGAAGTACGGCCGTCTAGCCAAGTGCTCCCAGGACACGGCGCTGCGCGACATCAAGGAACTGCTGGAGCGCGGCGTTCTCGACAAGAACGAGGGCGGCGGCCGAAGCACTAGCTACCGGCTGGCCGACCCCGACGAGGTGCGATCACGGTCCGATACCTAATCTCGGTAGAAAACCGAGACTACTGGTCTTGGAACGTCCACTCCCGACTCACCCCCCACGTCCTATGTACGAAGCATCTGCTCCCGCTTCCGACATCTCCCGCCTCGACCGGAAGGTGCTAGCCGCCCTCATGGAGAACTTCGAGTGGGTCATGGCTGAAGGGCCGGCCCCCCAAACGAAGCACCTTCTCCGCCGGCTGGCGAAGAAGGTGCGCGTGTGTGAACTCCGGAGGTGGGACTCGAACCCACGACCCTCTGATTAACAGTCAGATGCTCTAACCAACTGAGCTACTCCGGAAGGCGCCCGGAGTCTATACGGTTGGGGTGAGGTGATCAAGCAGGGGTCGTGGGTGCGAGGGACTCGACACGCTGCCCGCTGCCCGCTGCCCGCTGCCCGCTGCCCGCTGCACGTTGCCCGCTGCCCGCCGCACCCAGCTGCTAGACGACTGACCGCTGCTCCGCAGCAGCCCGCTTCGCCGCGCTCTCCAGGACACCGCGAAGCGCCGCCCCCGTGTGCGTCTCCGACGCCGCGACCTGTTCCGGCGTGCCCGACGCCACGACCCGCCCACCCGCGTCCCCACCCTCGGGGCCCATGTCGATCACCCAATCCCCGCACTTGATCAGGTCCAGGTTGTGCTCGATCACGAGCACCGTGTTGCCGGCGTCGACGAGTCGGTCCAGCACGTTAACGAGCGTCCGCACGTCATCCATGTGGAGACCCGTGGTGGGCTCGTCCAGGATGTAGAGGGTTCGACCGCGCTTCTTGCCGGCCCCGGCCAGGCGCCGCGCGATCTTCAAGCGCTGCGCCTCGCCGCCGGAGAGGGTCGTGCCGGGCTGTCCCAACCGGAGATAGCCGAGCCCGACCTGTTGCAGGTGCCACAGCGCCTTGCCGAGCCGTTCCTGATGCCGAAAGCGCCGCATCGCCTCTTCGACGGTGAGCTGGAGCACGTCATGGATCGACAGTCCCTTGACGCGGACGTCCAGCACTTCGGGTTCGTAGCGCGTCCCTTCGCACGCCTCGCAGGGCACGAACACGTCGGCGAGGAACACCATCTCGATCTGGACGTGCCCGGCTCCCTCGCAGGCCCGGCAGCGTCCCCCGTCCACGTTGAAGCTGAAGGTGCCGGGGGAGTAGCCGCGCGCCTTGGAGAGCGGCTGCTGGGCGAACAGCTCGCGGATGTCGTCGAACGCGCGCACGTACGTGACGGGATTCGAGCGGGGCGAGCGTCCGATCGGCGACTGGTCGATCAGTACGACCTCGGTGAAACGCTCCCAGCCGTCCATCTCCTCGATCGCGCCGACGACTTCTCCCAGGTGTTCCTTGGCGCCGTGCCGTCCCTTGAGTCGCGCGGTGAGATGGTGATACACGACGTCGTGCACGAGCGTCGATTTGCCGGAACCCGATACGCCCGTCACCGCCGTCAGCGTGTTCAGCGGAATCGCGACATCGACGCCGTGGAGGTTGTGGAGGCGCGCGCCGCGGATCGCCAGCCATTGGGGCCCGGCACGACGCCGGGCGCTGGGCACCGGGAGTTGCTTGGCACCCGACAAGTACGCGCCGGTGAGCGTCCCCGCGGCGGCGGCACCGGCGGGTGGGCCCGCGTACACGAGTTCGCCCCCGTGCTCGCCGGCCCCGGGGCCCAATTCGACCATGTAGTCCGCCGCCTGAATCGTCGCCGGATCGTGCTCCACCACGACGACGGTGTTGCCATTTGCCCGAAGGCGGAGCAGGAGGTCGAGCAGGCGGCCCACGTCACGCGGGTGCAGCCCGATGGATGGCTCATCGAGGACGTAGAGCGTGTCCACCAGGCGAGAGCCGAGGGCGTTGGACAGACTGATGCGTTGGGCTTCACCGCCCGAGAGCGTTCGCGTTTGGCGGTCCAGGGTCAGATACCCCAACCCCACGTCGCGCAAGAAGCTCACGCGGTCTTCGATCTCGCGGAGAATGGTCGCCGCGATGCCGGATTCGAACCGCGAGAGGGACAGGCCGGCCAGCCATGTCAGGAGCTCTTCGGCCGTCTGGGCGCTGACCTGCGCGATGGTCTGCTCGCCTATGCGGTATCCCAGCGCTTCCGGACGCAGGCGAGCTCCGTTACACGCGGGGCAGGTCTTTGCCAGCTGATACTGCCGCAGAAACACCCGGATGTACTGCTTGTACTTTTTGCGCTCTAAAGCGCGCAGGAACGGGATCACCCCCGTGAATCGACCGCGCTTTTGGTGCAGGAGGAAGCGCCGCTGCGGTGCCGAAAGACGCTCCCACGGGACGTTCATGGGAATGTCTTCGCCGCGCGCGGTCTCCCGCAACAGGGAGCGCTTTCGGGTGTACCGCGGCTTCTCCCACGGGTCGAGCGCGCCGTCCTTGAGGGTTCGCGTCGGGTCAGGGACTATCAGACGCTCGTCGTACTCCAACACGGCCCCGAACCCGTTGCACGCCGGGCAGGCGCCCCGCGGGCTGTTGAACGAGAACAAGGCCGGCGACGGCGGGAGGCTGGGGGTGCCGCAGGCGACACAGCGCGGGTGCTCGGAGAACCGCACCGATGTGCCCGCGAGCACGACTTCCGCGTGTCCCTCGCCCTCCGCGAACGCGGTCGCCAGCGAGTCGGCCAAACGGGCTCGGTGACGAACCGTGCAGGCGATGCGGTCCACTACCACCAGCACGGGACCCTCCAGCTGATGACCGCCGGCCGGAACCTCGTCGATCCGCACGACCGCGCCATCGAGGACCACCCGTACGAACCCGAGCGCTTGAAGGTTTTCGATGACGGTCTGGTGGGAAGCCCGGGTCGAGCGCGGGAGAGGGAAGGTCACCAGCGCGCGTTCGTCCGCATACGCCTCCAGCAGTCGGTCGGTCGCGGTGGTCGGCGAGTCGGTCGTCACGGGCGCGCCGCACGCCGGACAATGCGGTTTGCCGATCCGGGCCCACAGCAGCCGCAGGTAGTCGTACACTTCGGTTGCCGTGCCCACCGTGGAGCGGCTCGACACCGTGGGGTTCTTCTGCTCGATGGCCACCGCCGGCGAGATCCCGTCGACGAAATCGACCGCCGGCTTAGCCATCCGTTCCAGGAACTGCTTGGCATAGGTGGACAGCGACTCGACGTAGCGGCGCTGGCCCTCCGCGTAGAGCGTGTCAAAGGCGAGCGAACTCTTCCCCGATCCCGATGGCCCCGTCACCACCGTGAGGGCCGCCCTCGGGAAGGAGATGGTGAGGCCCCGCAGATTGTGTTGGCGGGCCCCATGGACGACGATGTTGGCGAGCGGCATCGGGGCGAAGCATAGCCGGGCCGGCCGGGCGGACTCAACTGCCACGTTGACGCCGGTTCCCGGATGCCCCTACGTTGGCGAGTCTCTATGGACAAGAGCATAGCCCCCCGACTCTTACGTCGCGGCCTCGAAGTGTTCGCGGTCGTATCGGCCGTGGGCTTCGCGGGCATCCTCCTGTACGGGAACAACCTGCCGTACTTCATCGAGGCCACCCTCAACCTCCATTGGTCGTGGTTGCTGCTGGGGTTGGCCCTCGCCTCGGCGGACTGGATGGGCGGCGGCGTGCGCCTCTTCGTGCTCCTGCGCCATTTGCGGTCCGTCGTGAGCCTCAAGGGATGCGTCCTGTCGGCCGGCCTGAATGCGTGGGCCACCATGCTCACCCCGTCGCAAGCCGGTGGAGGACCGGTCGGCATCTATGTCCTCAAGCGGTACGGCACACCCATTCCCGAAGGCACCATTGCAACGTTCATGAGCTTCGTGGCGACGATCCTCTTTTTCGCGGTCGCCGGTCCGGTCGCGATCTTCCTTGGCGCCGGCCGCTCGCTGGAGGAGCATGGTGTGTTGGGGGCGTTGTCGTTGCGGGACCTGTTCCGGCTCAGTCTTGGCGGGTTCGTTGGCGTGGGGGTTGTGATCCTCATCATCTTCGTGTTTCCCGGGCTCGTGCGCGCATTCCTCAGATATTTGCTCGCCAAGCTCGAGGGTCGCGCGAGCCCTGGGCTGCTGGAGCGGGTGGCCGGGTTGAGCGACGGCGTGGACCAGCTGCACGCGGCGATGGTGGCCTTCCTCAGCCCACGGGGGTGGTTGGCACTGGGCGTCGCGGTCGTGCTGACGGCGGTGGCGTACGCCAACAAGCTCTTGGCCGGATACATCGTCCTGCGGACGGTGGGCATCGAAGCGCCGTTCGTGGACGTGTTGCTGCTGCAGACGCTCATCGTGTTCCTGTTGTACTTCGCGCCCACGCCGGGGGGGTCCGGCCTGGCGGAGATCCTGTCGGCGGCGGTGATGTCCATCTACGTCCCCCGAGAACTGACGCCGTCGTACATTCTGATGTGGCGCATCATCGGGAGCTACCTGACCGTGGGGCTTGGTTCGATCCTGTTTTGGCGCTGGCTCAAGCTCGCGGAGGAGCGGGTGATGGAGGTCGATGCCGGGGCCCCCAACGGTCCCTAGCCGGGGGGAGGAATCGTGTTGCACGCCCTCCGTGGGCCGGCTAACTTTGGCACCCTGAGACTTCCCGACATCATGTAGGAGCGCGATGTCTTTCCTCGAGAGCGGTGGGCAACGCCACGCCCTCCCGGTTGGTGACTTGACCATCGGCAGCGATCCGTCGGCTGGGATCGTGCTCGCTGGGGCGAACATTGCGCCTCGCCACGCCGTGGTTCGGGCGCAGCCCGATGGTCAGACGACGGTCCGGAAGGCGGACGCGTCGCTCGTCCTGCTCGTGAACGACGTCCCGCTGGGGCCGAATCCAACACCGCTGCTCCACGGGGACAAGGTGACGGTGGGCGGCCACGAGTTTCGCTTCGTGGATGAGCGCCAGAGTGGCAGCACCCAGTACGTGGCCGCCGTCGATCCATCGATGCTCGCCGCCGCCGTCGCCGCCAAGGCGTCGGCAGGGCGGGCGCCCACGGCCGGGACGGGCGGGCGACTCGTGTCGTTGACGGACGGTCGAGAGTACGTCATCGCCGGAGGCGCCGTCGTGATTGGGCGCGATGCAACCTGCGATGTGGTCCTGACGGAGCGAAGCGTGTCGCGGCGCCACACCGAGATCATGGCGACTCCCAAGGGCTATCTCCTGATCGACACCAGCACGAACGGCACGTTGGTGAACGGGACCCGGGTGGAGAAGCAACATGTTCTGGCGAGGGGAGACGTGATTCAGTGCGGGGATCACGAGTTCCGCTTCTATGCCGACGTGGCTCCGGCCGCGCCGCCGCCGGTGCCGGCCGCGCCCGCTCCGAGCCCAGTCCAGGCTCCCGCGCCGCCGGTAATGGAGGCCCCGCCGGCGCCGCCGCCCGCGGCCCCGCCGAAGCCGTCTCCGGAACCCCATCGTGCTGCGCCTCCGCCCCCGCCGCCGGCACCGCCGGCTCGGCAGGCGCCTGTGCCACCACCCGCCGCGGCGCCGGGTGCGGCACAACGATTGAGCAATACGATGCACGGGATGCCCGCGATGAGCCGGCCGGGGTCTCAGCCCGCGGCTCCCCCACCGCCACCGCCGGCTCCGCCGCCGCCGGCTCCTCCGCCACTGGCCGCTCCCAAGGCGGCGCCCAAGCCCGGCGGTCCGCCTCCCGGCACGCCGCTGGCGTACCTCATTGGGCGGAGTGGTGAGTGGAAGGGCAAGCGGTTCCCGATCAAGGTTCCGATCGTGAACGTGGGGCGCGCGGAGTACAACGATGTCGTGATTACGGACGGCAGCGTGTCGACGATGCACGCCAAGCTGCAGCGGCGAGAGGGCATTTGGGTCCTGATGGACCTGGAGAGCACCAACGGAACCATGGTGGATGGCGAGCGGGTGGAGGGCGAGATGCCGCTGGCTCCCGGGGCGTTCATTCGGTTTGGCGATGTCTCGCTGGTGTTCGAACCCACCGACGACACGGTCGACGCGCCGAAGGGAAGCTCGACGAGCGTGCTCAACGCCGGCGAGATCGCCAAGATGCTACGCGAGCGTGGCGGTGAGGGGTCGTCCGGTACGTGACGACAACGGTACGGTACACGTCAGCCGGCCGCACGGACGTCGGCGTGGTGCGATCCGGAAACGAGGACAGTTTTCTTCTCGAGCCGGGTCAAGGCGTGTTCATCGTGGCGGATGGGATGGGCGGGCACGCGGCAGGCGAAGTCGCGAGCGACATGGCGGTGCGGATCGTCGGCAAAGCGTTGCACAACGTGGTGGGGCGGGAGGATGACGACGCGGCCGGCGTGATTCGTGAGGCGATCATCGAGGCCAACGGGGAGATCTTCCGTCGCACGCTCGTCGAGGAAGAGAAGCGCGGAATGGGGACGACCACGACGGCGATGATCATTAACGGACCGCATTACATCATCGGCCAAGTGGGCGATAGTCGCGCCTACGTGCTGCGCGATGGGGAGCTGCTCCAGCTGACCAAGGACCATTCCTACGTGCAGGAACAGGTCGACGCGGGATACCTGACGCCACAGCAAGCGCGCACGCATCCGTATAGCAACGTGATCACGCGCTGTGTGGGGGCGAACGCCGACGTTGCGCCGGACACGTACATTGGGACGGTGCGACTGGGTGACATGTATCTGCTAGCTTCGGACGGTCTGACGGGCATGCTCGAGGACGACGAGCTTCTTTCGATCATGCTGGCGCAGACTTCGCCAGGTGCGCTGGTGGACACGCTGGTGGCGGAGGCGAATCGACGCGGCGGGCTCGACAACGTGACAGTCATCATCGTCAAGATAGACGCCGTCGAGGTGCACGATGACGGCCGACCCCCCGGCCGGTAGCCCCGGCCCACCGCCCGATTCCGCGGCCCTCGGCCCGATCGTGGCCGAGCACATCGTTCCCATTCTCTACGCCCTCGAGCGCGTCGCGCTGCTGATGCACGACGACGGCCGAGAGGAAGAAGCGCGTTACTATCGCGCCCTGGCGGAAGAAATGGCGAGAGCAAGAAAGTGAGAGAGTTGGGGAATAAGCGAGTACGACCTACTCTCTTACTCTCTTACTCTCTTACTCTCCTACTTCTCTGAGCATCCCGAACACGTCGTCGCGTCGCACTTCGACGGGCCGGGCGACGAAGACCCGCAGTCGCCGAGCGAGGGTGTGCAACTCGTCCGCCACGCGCTGAATCCCGAGCAACGTCGCGGCCCGTTGGCCGGTGAGCTGCTCGACGCGGCCATCTCTGGTGAGCACCGGGAGATCCACGGCAAGCATGGCGGGTTTGGCGGGGTAGTCGAGGAGGAGTTCCCCTGGTTTCAATCCCGCGCGGGTGGCGAGCTCGTTCTCGGCGAGCTCGACGAGGTCGGGGTCGCCGGCGATCCACGCGGCGGCCTCCGCCGGGATCTCGTCAGCCGAGGCGTCGAGGGCCCGCTTGAACAGGCGCCGCCGGTGCAGCCGGTCCACGAGCTTGCCGTCGGGCGAGCTGCGGAGCCGCTGAATGAGCTCCTCGTCGGTCGAGAAGGGTATCCAGTCGCGCTCCACGTGTCCGCTGCTGATGGAGGCGCGCACGATGCGTTTGAACATGGCCGTGGCGCTCCGCACCGCGTGGTGCCAGTACACGTTACGGTACATCTGGTACTTGGCGAACAGCAGCGACTCGAGCGCGCTCAGCCCTTTGGCATGCACGCCGACACCCCGCGTGCCGTCGGGACGCGTCACCACCGCCAGCGAGTTCAGCAAGCGATCCACGTCCACGGTGCCGTAAGGCACGCCGCACATCCGGGCGTCCCGGGTGAGGTACTCGATCTTGTCGAGGTCGATGGATCCGGATACCAGGCCTTGCAACGGGCTGGGGCTCGACCCGCCGATCAGCGCGCTCAGGCGTTCGGGCAGGTCCGGCAACCCGGTGCGCCGCAGCGCGTCGTGCAGTTGCGGCCGGGCAAAGTGCTCGCGTGCCAGAACCTCGTGCGACGGGAGTCCCGCCTCTTCGAGTGCGTGGGAGAACGGGTAATGGCCCACGTCGTGAAGCAATGCGGCCAGTCGAATGACGATGTGTTCTTCGGCCGAGACCCCTTCGAGTTCGCCGCGATCGCTGAAGAGCGACAGCGCACGCCGCGCGAGGTGATAGGTGCCGAGGGCGTGCTCGAAGCGGGTGTGCGTCGCACCCGGATACACGAGGTACGCGTGCCCGAGTTGACGAACGTATCGGAGTCGTTGGAACGCCTCGCTGTCGAGGACTGCCAGCGCCTCCCGATCAATCCGGATGTTGTTCCACAGCGGGTCGCGGATGACCTCGAAAGCGCCCGCGCCGGCCATGATTAGCCCGTGGGTGCGGCGCGCCGCACGGCGTCGGAGACGCCGGCGGCGAACTTGACGAAATTCTCTCGAAACATGCGCCCGAGCTTTGCCGCCGCCTGGTCGTAGCGCGCCGGATCGCTCCACGTGCTGCGCGGGTCGAGGACGCCGCTCGGTACACCGGGTACGCGCCCCGGCACCGCCACGCCGAATACGGGGTGCGGGGCGGACTCGACCTCATTCAGGCTTCCGTTCAGCACCGCGCTGACCATCGCGCGCGTGTGGGCGAGGTTCATGCGGCGGCCCTCCCCATAGGGCCCGCCCGTCCACCCGGTGTTGATCAACCAGCATTTTGCGTCGTGTCTGGCCAGTTTCTCGCCGAGCATTGTCGCGTACACACTGGGCTGCAACGGCAGGAAGGGGGCGCCGAAACACGTGCTGAACGTCGCCTGGGGTTCGGTGACGCCCCGCTCGGTGCCGGCGACTTTCGCGGTGTAGCCCGAGAGGAAGTGATACATCGCCTGTTCCTTGGTCAGCTTCGCCACTGGGGGAAGCACGCCGAACGCGTCGGCCGTCAGGAACACGATGTTGCGGGGATGCCCGGCTCGCCCTTCCGCCACGTGGTGGGGGACGTAGTGGATCGGGTACGATGCGCGGGTATTCTCCGTGATCGCATCGCTGTCCAAATCGATCTCACGCGTCTCCGGATCGAGCACAACGTTCTCCAGAATGGTCCCGAACATCCTGGTGGTGGCGTAGATCTCGGGCTCGCCTTCCGGAGAGAGGCGGATCACCTTCGCGTAGCAGCCGCCCTCGAAGTTGAAGACGCCATCGTCGCTCCAGCCGTGCTCGTCGTCGCCGATGAGCCCGCGCGTCGCGTCGGCGGACAACGTCGTCTTGCCCGTGCCCGAGAGGCCGAAGAACAAGGCGACGTCCTCGTCGGGTCCGACGTTGGCGGAGCAGTGCATCGAGAGGATGCCCCGCGTTGGGTATACGTAGTTCAGCACGGTGAACATCGATTTCTTCATCTCGCCCGCATAGCGGGTGCCGCCGATACACGCAAGGCGTTCGGCGAAATGGAGCGCGATGAAGGTGCCCGAGCGGGTGCCGTGCTTGGCGGGATCGGCCTGGAGGTCGGGCGCGTGAAGCACGGTGAAGTCCGGCTCGAATGCAACGAGATCGGCCGGTGTGGGGCGGAGGAACATGTTGTGCACGAAGATGGCGTGCCACGCGTTGGTGGTCACGAACCGCACCCGCAGGGTGTGCCGCGGGTCGGCGCCGGCGAACAGGTCTTTGACGAACAGATCGCGGGACTCCGCGAGATGGGCGCGCGTAGCCGCGTGCAACGCCGCGAATTGCTCGGGCTCGAGGGGCTGATTCGCGTTCCCCCACCAGATCCGATCGGCGGTCGATGGCTCACGGACGACGAACTTGTCCTTCGGCGATCGGCCTGTGTGAGGTGTCGTGTCGGTGACAAACGGTCCCCGCGCGGTCATCAGCCCTTCACCGCGACGAATGGCGTGTTCGTAGAGTGCCGCGGGTGCCAAGTTCCAATGGACGGCGCCATGGGCCTGGAGTCCGTCCGCCAACGTGCGTCCGCCCCGCGCCGTCCCTGCCTCGTCGCTTCTCGTCATGACTATCTCACCAGGTTCACGGCTCGTGCCCCCCATGCGGAGGGAAACTATAAACATACTCAGTTGGGCTTGGTCCGACCTCTACGGTGTCGCAGTTCTGGAGATGCCCGGGTCGTTCGTGTCCCGCCCGTCCGACCGCACGACTCCTGGCCCGACGCTCTCAGGCGCGTCGCAGGCCCAGCACCACCTTGACCGCGAAGGCAACCACGAGCGCGGCGCCGAACGCCAGCACCACCACGGGGCCGGTCGGGAGATCTCCACGATAGGAGACGACGAGCCCCACGACGGTGGCGACGATGCCGGTCGACCACGCGATGATGAGCAGCGGCCCGGAGCGCTCGGTGAAGAGGAACGCGATAACAGCCGGAATCACGAGGAAGCTGAACACCAACAGGACCCCCGCAATCGAGACCGAGGCCGTGACCACCAGCCCAAAGAGCGCGTAGAACACGAAATCCCACAGGCGCACACGGTATCCCAGGGCGATAGCCTCCTTGGGGTGGAGCGAGATGAGCATGAACCGTTTGCGGAACACCCAATGGACCGCCGCGAGCACCAGGTAGAGCGCCGCGGTCTTCCAGATCCTGGGCCACGTGACCCACAACAGCGTTCCGGTGAGGAGTTGCTCGACGTGTTCGGCCCCGCGCGGCGCCTGCGCGGCGAGCAGGATCGTCGCGGCCGACGCGACCACGTACACGATACCGATGATGGCTTCTTGCGGAATCCGCGAATTGTCCATGCGGGACATGGAGAACAGCGCGGCCGCCACGAGCGTCGCCGCCAGGCCGACGATGTACGCCGCGGTTTCTTCGGGGAGTCCGGTGGCCGTGCTCACGCTCTGGGCGAGGCCCAGCTCCGCGAGCGCCCAGCCCATCGCGGCCACTTGCGCGAGCGCGAGGTCCACGAAGATCACGCCGCGGGCAATGATGTGCACACCCAGGTACGAGTGGATCCCGACGATGATCATGGCCGCCACAAAGGCTGGAAGCATCAAGTCGATCATGCCCGAAGCTCCCGCGCGGATCGGGACGACGGTCTCATGGAGATCCAGCCTTGGCAAACGCGCTCACGAGCCCGTCGACCCAGGTGTCCACGAGCGTGAAATAGTCGTCGACACCCTCAGCGCCGTGCACGTGTTCCGGCACGTAGACCGCCGTAACGCCGGCGCGGACCGCCACTTGTTGGACCTGGCTCCGAGAGAAGTAGTTGGCCGCCAACAGTGCAGGAATGCGCTCGCGCCGGATGAAGTCGATTACGTCGCGCACGTGACCGGGGGTCGGGGGGATGCCCGCCTTGGGCTCGACGAACATCGCGCACGGCACGCCGAACCGGGCGCTGAAGTAGGCCCAGTTCTTGTGATAGCACACGACCGGGTGACCCCGCAGCGGGAGGGCTTTGGCAAGCCACCCGCCCAGATACGCCGTCACGGGACGGCCCTCATAGGTGTTCGCCTCGGCGAACGCCCAGAAGTCCTCGGTGCGCGCCAGGTCGATCAGGGTCTCGGCCCCGAGCATCTCCACGATCCGGTCGCCGAACAGGCGCCGCACCACGCGGTCTTCAAAACGTGCTTCGTTGGCGCGATAGGTCGCCGCGTTGCGTTGGTCGACCCGCTCCAGCCCCGCGAGGATGTTGCGCGCGATGATGATGGCGTTGATCGGGTCGCTGTGGAGGTGCGGATTGCCGTAAATGTGCACGTCGCCACCCGACCGCGACACGTCCTGCGGCACGTCGAGCAGCTTGACGCCCGCGTAGGCTACCACATGGCCCGGCGCGCCTTCAACCACGCGGCGGTTGTTGGCGCGATCGAGCAGCACCGGTACCCACAGCTCGAGATCCAGGCCGGTGGTGATGAAGAGATCCGCGCGTTGAATGAGCGCCGCGAAGCTCGGACGCGGATTGACGAAGTGCGCGTCCTCGTCACCGCGAGCGATCGCGTCGATCTGCGCCAGGCCGCCCGTGATCTCTAGGGCAATGGAGGCATAGGTCGGCAGCGTCGCCACGACGCGGATCCGATCCTGGGCGTGTGCCGCAAGTGGCAGCGCCGCCGCCATTGTCGCCGCCACCATCAGTTGCCGCATGGACACCATGGTCGTCATTCGCTCTCCGGGCCTAGTGGCCCGTCCCAGGAGTTCGTGTCCGAATCGCGTGCGTATGTGCCAAGGACTTCCTGCGACGCGACACTAGTAGGTCTCGTGTTTGTGCGGACCCATCGCCCACACCACCTGAAACAGCACATTGTGACTTCCCGCGCTCTGCTGTGGCCGGAGGAACATGTACTGGACGCGCAACCGCACCCATTCACTCTGCCACCATGATAGACTCGGGGCGATCTGGAACAGGTTGGGCGCGGGATCGTACGGATCGACCCAATCGACGCGGGTCCCGAGCACCCAGCGGCGCCCGAAGCGGAGGTTGAACTGACCGTAGCCGCCCCGGGCGCCGGTGGAAACCCCCGCCACTTCGCGCTGTGCGAAGTACCACTCGCCCTTGAGCTGGAAATCGGTGTACAGGGCCCGGTTGGGTGGGGCCCAGCGGAATTGTGCATCGATCTCGAGGAGGCGCGACGCGAGGTCGGACTCGTCGTTCGTGCCGACCACCCCCGCCGTGCCGAGCTGGAAGTAGATGCCGTTGCCGGCCTCCCAGAAAGTCGTAAGACGACCGAGGTAGCTGAGCCCGCCGCCACCGTCGAAGAGCGCCTCGTTCCCTGCCGTGGTGGCTTCGAGGGTGAGGGTCTGTGTCGCCGGCCCGAGCGTGAGCGAGGGAAGCTGCAGCGACGCACCCGTTTGCGCCAACCCCTCCTCGCCGAGGAACACGCGGGTCGCGAGGGGTCGCTCGACTTCGAAGAGCGCGTGGGTATGCCACCGGTTATACAAGCCGATCTCCTGCCGGAACTTGCCAAGTTTGAGTCCCAGGCCTCCCGGAAGACCGACCCAGTAGAGATAGGCCTCTTCGACCACCATGCCGTCCGTGGGCGATTCCACGGTGTCTTCAGGGAGGCCGGCAACGGGAAAGTCCTCCTCCCGTGTGAGAAAGATCTTGGTGCGCGTGTACGGATCGAGGGCCGATTGGAACGAGAATTCGAATTCGCGGGGCGTTCCCGTGACGGTGCCGGGCGCGCCAGGGGGATCGGCGTAGGACCCCACGATGTCTCCGGTGACGCTGATCTCGGGATTCAGCGCTGAGAGATTCCGCGTGCGGCTCTGCTGTTCGACCGGAGGGGGGGCCGTCTCCTGCGCCGCCGTCCGAGCGGCGGCCCGCAATCGAGCGAGTTCATCGCCGGCCGCGGCGGTGTCCCGCGCCGCGCGTACGAGGCCTTCGATCACCCGCTGTAGCGAGTCGAGCCGGGCCCGAAGGCGTGCGAGCTCCACCTGTACGGAATCGTTCGACTCTTGTGCCATGGCGGGTTCGGTCATGGCCAGAACCCCCAGTGCCATGATGCATGTGCGTAGCCCACGCATGGGCTGTCCCTCCGTCATCCGAGTTGCGTCGTGCGCTGCGTGACTGCCGGTGTGTTGGACTCTAGCGAATGGGCGGGGCGCGGGAGGGATGAGGATCGACGTGTGCCCGAGGGTACGTTGCGGCGGGTTTCGCGGGGCGGGCAACACCCTCGCCGCCGTTTCCGAGCGTGCTCGTGGGAGCCAGGTCGATTCCCGCAAACACGGAGGTGACCTTGAGACACCGGCCCTCGACGTGCAGCACGGCGCAACTGTCGGAATGACCGGATTCGAGCCCCGCCCCCGCCGTCAGCACTTCCGTCTCCGCATGGGCGAGTGGCGCCGCCGTGGCGGCGAGGAGCCAGATCCCGAGGAGTGAAGCGCCGCAGCGGCGTCGAGCGGGTGTGGTCATCGCGAAGGTGTATACGTCCTCAGGAACACGAGAGTTCCACGGGGTCAGCGATCCTGGAGATACTGCAGGAGCCGCCTGCCGACCTCGTCGTAATGGTGCACCCCGGCAAACCGCTCGGCGCCGGGGCCCTTGGCGAACAACGGTATCAGTTGCGCGGTGTGGTCGCCAGTCGTGTACGCCGCGACGAGCGACCCTCCGCGGCCGTACTGAATCGCGAGGCCGCCCGTTTCGTGGTCGCCGGTGACCAGGATCAGCGTTTCCGGCCGGCGTCGCTGGTACTCGAGGGCCGCCGCGATGGCGCCGTCGAAGTCGAGCATCTCGCCGACGACGGCGCCGAGTGGTTCATTGCCGTGACTGCGCCAGTCGGGCTGCGCCGCCTCGACCATGAGAAAGAACCCGTCGGGGTCGCGATCCAGCACGTCGAGCGAGACGGACGTCATCTTGCCGAGCGTGGGGATCCTCAGTGGCAGCCACGTCTCGCCGCCTTCGTCACCGGCTCCCGTGTCCGCCTCCGGGCGCCTCCCGTGGTTGCGGATCGCCTGGACGGCGGCCGGCATGTGGTCCTCCGACACCAGCGCGAACAGTCGGTCCATACCCGTGGCGTCAACCGCCTCCAACGCCTCCGGGGTCGTGATCACCGTGTACCGCGCGCGCACCTCGGCGAGCAGGTCACGCGCGTCCGGGCGCCTCCTCCCGTCGAACCACGCTCGTCCACCTCCCATGATGACGGTGATCTCGTGGTCCTGGATCATCTGCCGGGCGATTTCCATTTCCATGCCCCGATCCGGCACGTGGGCGGCGAACGACGCGGGGGTGGCGTGGGTGATCCGTGAGGTGGCGACGAGGCCGGTCGCGAGGCCGCGCTCCGTCGCGAGTTCGAGAATCGTGGGAACCGGCGTCGAGTCCGGAGCCACCCCGATCGCGCCGTTGTACGTCCGCACGCCCGTGGCGTACGCCGTCGCGCTGGCCGCGCTGTCGGTGATCTTCTGGTCCGTCGGGCGCACGTCCACGAGGCCGACGACGGGGAACTGATGGACGGCGAGTCGGTCGGCCGCGAAGGCGGCGGCCGTCCATTGCCCGGTCCCGACGCCGTCCCCGATGAACAGGATGATGCGCGGCACCGTCGCCGCGTTCTGGGCGAACGCCGGCACGGCCCAGGCCCGCAGGGCGGTCAGGATCAGCAGCACACGAACCGCGCGCTTCATACAGCACTCCAATCCAGGGAACCCGGGAAACCTTCCATCCCGGCGCTTGTCCGGTGAGGATGATACCCCGGAACCGGGAAAGGTGCATCGGTCGCGGGGATCCCCCTGGCGACTCACCCGTCGAAGGCGGTTGGCGAGACCAGCGGAACGAATCGCACCGCGCACGCCTCGCGGTGCCGGATGCGCTCGCCCTCGCGCCCCACCACCCACAGGTGTTGCAGCTCGCGGTCGCCCACCGGAATCACGAGCCGTCCGTGGGGACCGAGCTGTTCCACGAGCGTCCGCGGCACCGCCGGTGCCGCCGCCGTGACGACGATCGCGTCGTACGGCGCCGCCGGCCCGTACCCCGCGGCGCCGTCGCCCGACACCAGCGTCACGTTGTGCACGGCGAGGTGTCGCAGGATCTTGGCGGCCGTTTCCATGAGCGCCGGAATCCGCTCGACCGACCATACGTGCGCCGCGAGCCGCGCGAGCACGGCCGTCTGGTAGCCGCTGCCCGTGCCCACCTCCAGCACGCGGGCATGCCGAGTGATGCCCGCCAACTGGGTCATCAGCGCGACGATATAGGGTTGGGAGATCGTTTGATCGTGCCCGATTGGAAGGGGGCCATCGTCATAGGCGCGCGGGCGCATCATGCGGGGCACGAAGTCCGCGCGTGGCACGGTGGCCATGGCCGCGAGTACCCGCCGGTCGGTGATGTCGCGTGCCGCCAGTTGCGTCCGCACCATCGTGCGGAGCGCCCCACGCATCTCGCGGCTCCCCTTGGTCGTGATCATGACGCCTTGCGAAACATACCGGGTGCATCGGGTGGCCGTCAGGAGCGTATCGCGCGGGGGAACCGTACGATCGCGGCGGTAAGCGCTGCCGCCGACAGCACGCCGAGCGCCACGTATTGCGGCCAGAGGCTCTCGATCCCCGCGCCTCGGAGAAACGACGCTCGGATAATCTCGAGAAAGTGGCGCACGGGGTTCAGCAGCGTGAGCCACTGAAAGCCGCGCGGCATGCTCGAGATGGGAAAGAAGAAGCCCGAGAGGATGATCGACGGCAGCAGGAAGAGGAATAAGGCCATGAAAGCCTCTTGCTGCGTGCGCGAAACGGTCGAGATCAGAACCCCAATGGAAATGCCCGCCGCGATGTACAGCAATACCGCCAAGAGCAAAGCCGGCGGCGATCCTCGCAGGGGGATATCGAACCAGAACACGGCGATCGCGGAGATCAGGATCATATCGACGAGCGCGATCGCGGCGACCGGCAGGGTCTTGCCCACCATCAGCTCGGCGGGAGTGAGCGGGCTCACCATGAGCTGGTCGAGGGTCCCCAGCTCGCGCTCCCGCACGACGCCAAGCGAGGTCAATAACAGGGCCATCAGAAGAATCAGGACCCCGATGACGCCCGGCACGTTGTAGGTCCGGCTCTCGAGTGCCGGGTTGAACCACGCCCGCGTCTCCGCTATGACCGGAAGCTCCCGACCGCCCGACTCGCGGGCGCCGAACGCCTGCACGATGCGTTGCGCATAGCCGACGGCCACGGTGGCGCTGTTTGACTGCGCGCCGTCCACGACGATCTGTACTCGGGCCGACTCGTGTCCGCCAAGGCCGCTCGCAAACCCGATCGGGATCTCGATGCCGACCACGGCGGTTCCGTCGTCCAGCGCATCGGACAACGCGCTCGATCGCTCGGGTTGCGCGACGATCGTGAAATAGCCGGTCTGGCGGAACGCGTCGATCAGCCGCCGGGACGCCGCGGTGCGATCGTGATCGACGATCACGGTTGCGGTGTTGGGGATGTCCGTGTTGACGGCATACCCGAAGACGATGAGCTGGATCACCGGCGCCACGAACATGATGGCACGGGCGCGCGGATCTCTGAGCAGCTGGCGGACCTCCTTGCGTACCAGCTCGCCGATCCGTTGCAGGGACGGTCGCATCAGGCGATTTCCTTGCGGAACGCCCGAAACACGAGCGCGAGCCCGGCGCAGGCGAAGATCACCAAGGCTACCGCGTCCGGCCAGAGTACCCCGAGCCCCACGCCCTTGAGGAAGATCCCCTTGGTCACCGTCACGTAGTAGCGGGCCGGGACGATGTGGGTGAGGGCACGCAACACCAACGGCATGGAGGAGATGGAGAAGATGAACCCGGACAGCAGGAGCGCTGGGAGGTACGTGGTCATGATGGCCGCTTGGGTCGCGAGCACTTGCGACTTCACGGCGGCGGAGAGGAACATCCCGAACCCCAGTGCACCGACGAGAAACAGCAGGGTGAGGACCGCCAGCAGGACGCCGGATCCGCGGAAGGGCACGTGAAACAGTACGATGCCGGCGATGACGGCCACGGCAACGTCGAACGCGCCGATCGCGGCATAGGGAAGCAGCTTGCCGATGATGACCTCGCCGCGCCGCACCGGGGTGGCGATCAGCTGTTCCATCGTGCCCCGCTCCCACTCTCGGGCGATGGTAAGCGCCGTGAGCATCGCCGCGATGATCGACATGATCACGGCGACGAGGCCGGGGACGATCATGTTCCGGGACTCGAGCGTCTCGTTGTACCACACGCGGGTCTCGGCGACGACCGGAGCGGTGACGACACCGGTGAGGTCGGCCGCGTAGCGATTCACGATCACCTCGGCGTAGTTCTGCGCGATCGTAGCCGTGTTGGCGTCTCCCCCGTCCAGCAGCAACTGCACCCGAGCAGGGCGACCCGCCCCGAGGGCGACGGCGTAGTCTGGCGGAATGACCAGCACCAGCCGCGCGCCGCCGCGCCCGAGGAGCGGCTCGACGTCGCCATAGCGTTCCAGCCGCTCCACCACCGTGAAGTAACCGGAACTTTCGAACGCGCTCAGCAGTTGCCGGCTCGGCGCGGAGCGATCGTGGTCCAGGATCGCGAGCTCGAGGTTGCGTACGTCGAACGAGATGGCGTAGCCGAAAAACACGATGAGGAACAGCGGAAGCAGGAACGCGAGCGTGAGGCTTCGCGGATCCCGCCGCAATTGCGTCGCCTCCTTTCGCGCCATGGCGAACGTGCGTCGCCACTCCATCAGGCCCGGACTCCTCCGTGACGCCGGATGAGATCGACGAACACGTCTTCCAGTGACGGCGCCACTTTCGCGAGGTAAGTGCAGGTTCGCCCGGCGGCCCGCAGCCCTTCGGTCAGAAGCGCGGCGGCATCGGTGTCATCGTCCAGCGTGACGTGCAAGGCCCGGCCGAACATGGCCGCGTCGGCGACGCCCGGGAGAGACCGCAGGGCCGCGACGGCGCGCGCTGGATCGTCTGTCCGCAAAGAGTACAGCGGTACTTGCATGTCCTGGCGCAGATTGCGTGGCCGGTCGAGGGCGATCAGGCGGCCTTGGTGCATCAAAGCCAAGCGATGACAGTACTCGGCCTCCTCCATGTAATGCGTGCTCACCAGGATCGTGGTCCCGCCCGCAGCCAGCTCGTCGATGAGGTCCCAGAAGTTCCGGCGAGAGACCGGATCCACGCCCGAGGTGGGTTCATCGAGAAAGAGGATCTCAGGCTGGTGCAGAACGGCACAGCCGAGCGCCAGCCGTTGCTTCCACCCCAGGGGAAGCTGTCCCGTCATTCGATCGGCGTGCCCCGTCAGCCCCGCCATCTCCAGCACCCACGCGCGACGTGCGCGGAACCGATCTCCGCGCACGCCATACAGGCCTGCGAAGAGGCGGATGTTCTCGGAGACGGTGAGATCACCGTAGAGAGAGAACAGCTGCGACATGTACCCGATGCGTTGCTTGAGCGCCCGTGTGTCGCTGCCCGCGTCCTGACCCGCCACTCTGGCGGAGCCGGCGCTCGGCGCCAGCAGTCCGGTGAGCATCTTGATGGTGGTGGTCTTGCCGGCCCCGTTGGGTCCGAGAAAACCGAAGATCTCGCCACCCTCGATCGAGAACGACACGCGGTCCACCGCGACGAAGTCTCCGAACGTCCGGGTGAGGCCCTTCACCTCGACAGCGGGCATCGTCAGGTGGCGTCCGTCGCGCCGAGTTCCATGAAGATGTCCTCCAACGACGCTTCGACCGGACCGGCGTCGCCGACGTGCACGCCGCGGTCACGGACCTGCGCGACGAGGAGCTCCCACGCAACGCCGGGGTGCAGGGTCACGTGGACGGCGTCGCCGAACAACGTCGCGCGACGCACGCCGGTCGCGGTGCGGAGGATGTCGCGCGCTGCGCGCGGGCGATCGACGTGCAGTTCGAACAGTCGTCCCTCCAAACGGCGCTGCAGAGCGGCTGGCGTGTCCGCGGCGACGAGACGTCCATGATGCAGCATGGCGAGACGGTCGCAGCGTTCCGCCTCGTCCATGTAGGCGGTCGAGACGACCACCGTCATGCCCCGAGCCACCATCTCGTGAATGATCAGCCAGAGATCGCGCCGCGAGATGGGGTCGACGCCGAAGGTCGGTTCGTCCAGGACGAGCAGGGCGGGTTCGTGGATGAGTGCGGAGCAGAGCGACAGTTTCTGCTTCATGCCCCCGGACAGGGCGCCCGCCAGCCGGCGTTCGAAGGGGCCGAGGCCGGAAAACGCATACAGCCGATCGATTCGGCGCGCGCGGTCCGCCGTCGGCACTCCGTACAGGTCGGCGTAGAAATCGATGTTCTCCCGCACGGTGAGGTCGCCGTACAGACCGAAACGTTGCGCAACATAGGAAAGATGTGATTGTGCTGCGGCCGGGTCCCGGGTCACGCTGACGCCCAGAATCGTCGCGTCGCCGCTCGTTGGTCGCATGACTCCGGACAGCATGCGGAGCGTCGTCGTCTTGCCGGCGCCATCGGGTCCCACGAGGCCGAATAACTCGCCCGGTTGCACGTCGAAGCTTACGCGATCGACGGCGAGGGTTGAGCCAAACGACCGGGTGAGCGCGCGCGCGGACACGGCAAGCGCGGTCATGGTGGTCAGGGCTGATCGGTCAGGAGCCGCACGTCGGCGGGCAAGCCGGGCTTGAGCTCGAAGAGGCTGTCACCCGTGACGTGCACCTTGACCCGGAACACCAACTTCACACGTTCCTCCGACGTTTGGACCGTGCGTGGGGTGAACTCGGCCTCGTCGGCCATGAAGCGCACCAACCCGGCGAAGACGCGACCGGGGAACGGGTCGGCGCGGATCTCTGCCGCTGTCCCGATCGACACCCGCCCGAAATCGGCTTCCGGGACGTACACGCGCACCCAGCGGTCCGCCGGATTGCGCAGGGTCACCACGGCGGTGCCGGGAGCGACCGTCTCGCCGGGCTCACGGTGACGAATCGCCACGACGCCGGTGAAGGGAGCGAGGATCGTCGCCTGTTCGCGTGCAGCCCGCAGCTGATCGACCTGCGCGTCCGCCTGCGCCGCCACCGCCCGTTGCGCCGCGATCTGCTCCTCGCGCGCTCCCCGTTGCAAGATGTCCAGTTGTTCGCTGGCTCGTTGCAGATCCGACGTGGCGACCTCGAGCATGGTCTGGGCCTGGTCACGCTGTCGCGCGCTGATCGCGCCGCCGGCGAACAGCCGGGTGGCGCGCTCGTACTCGGTCCGCGCCTCGGTGGCGCGACGCTCGGCCGCGCGCAGGGTGGCTTCGCCCTGCGAGACCTCCTCGGACCGAAACCCCGACCGCAGCTCCCGCAGGCGAGCGTGTGCCGCCGCGGCCTGCGCTTCCGCCGAGCGCACTCGGGCGTCGAGTTCCGCCGCGTCGAGCGTCGCGAGGGTGTCGCCGGTTTCGACGCGCGCTCCCTCGGCCACCAGGATCCGGTCGATGCGGCCGGGCACTAGGAACCCCAGGGCGGCTTCGGTGGCCTCGACGGTGCCGGACAGCTCGATGACTCCCGGCGAGCCATCGGTGCGCAAGGCGAACCAGACCGCGAAGACTGAGAGCGCAAGTACGGGCAAAGCCAGCAGACGGCGTGATCGTTTCATCGGTCAACTCCCGTGAGCGTTTCCAGCCACGCGACGCTCAATTCGCCAGTCAGGGCGGCAAGTTCGACCCGCAGGGCGATCGCTCCATGCCGCGTTCGGGCCACGGTCGCGCGCACCGTACTGAGCTCGGCCTCCGCGCGTAAGTACTCCGCTTGGGTGCCCGCACCCTCGTCGAGGGCCAGGCGCTCGATGCGCACGACCTCCGCGAGATGGCGTTCGGCGGCCTCCAGGGCCGTCTGGCGCGAGGCGGTCGAAGCGAGCGCCGCGAGGATGCGATCGGCGCCGCGCTCGAGATCCAGTTCCGTGGCATCCACCCGCGCGTCGACCGCTTCCGCGCGCGCCGCCGCGGCCGCGATCGCGCGCGGGCGTTTGCCTCCCGCAAACAGCGGGTACGTGACCCGCACACCCCCCTGCCATTCTCCCGTGAAACTGCCTGACGCGCTGCCGAACAGCGTGTATCCGCCGATCAGGTCGATCCGGGGGAACCAGGCGGCGGCCGCGGCACGGCGCATCCAATCGGCGGCCGTGGCTTCACTCTGCGCCTGCGCGAGCACGGGGTTGCCCTCGGCAAGCCGCGTGATGACCCACCCGCGGTCCGGCACGTCCGCGCCGCCGGTGCCCCGGTCCGTCAGCCGATCGGGCGTCAGCTGCTCCGCCGCGATGTGCGTGAGTCGCGCAAGCTCGTTGGTGGCCGTTCGCAACTCTGCGGTCGCCTCCGCGCGGTCTGCCAAGGTCTGTTGGAGCGCCGCGGCCGCGCGGAGCGATTCCACCGCGGCCGCCGCTCCCTCGGCGGAGAGCAGGGAAGCCCGCTGCCGCTCGGCCTCAACGGCGGCGAGTCGCTGATCCAAGGCGTGCAACGCCGCGTCCGCGGACAACACCCGGAGATACGCATTGGTCACCGCCATGATGACTTGAGCTTCCGTCGCCGCGCGGGCCGCGGCCGCCCCCGCCAGGTCGGAGCGGGCGCTGTTGATCGTGGAGCCGCGGCCGCCGCCGTCGAAGAGCGTGTAGCCAAGATGCAGCGAGCTCTGGATCAGCATGCTGTTGAACTCGAGCCTCGATGGATCCAGGACGTGGATGGGAAACACGACCATCGGTTCCTGAAACCGCACGGCCGATCCCTCGACGGCCAGATTGGGGTACCGGTCGGCCGACACCTGCCCGAGCCGCGCGCCGGCGGCCCGCTCCGTGGCGTCGGCGGCACGCGCTGCCGGGTGCCACTCCAGGGCCAAGCGCGCGGCATCGGCCAGCGAGATCTCGGGGAGTTGCGCCGCCGTCATCCCGGGAGCGAGCAGCACAAGCACGAGCGCCGCGAACGCGACGCGACATCGTGAGTTCATGGTGTGTCCACTCCTGACCGCAGCCCCGCGCGCACGAAGGTGGCGACGCTGTCAACAACCTGTGCGCGCACGGAGGCATCGTCCTGGTCGACACCGATGGCCTGGCTGAGCACGCGGCGCACCAGCGTGAGCATGACCGGTTGCGTCGCCACGCTTAGGGCCATGAGCCTCGGATCTCCCGCGCGGATGGAGCCGGCGCGCTGACCGGCCGCGATCAGATCGGCGATCGCGGCGTGATTGGCGGCGAATCCTTCGCGCGCGGCCGCGGGCATGTGACGAGGAGTCACCAGTACCTGGAGGAGCAACGCGGGCAAGGCGGGCTGCTCGCTGAGGTAGTCGAAGAACGTTCTGAGGATGCCGTCGATCCGATCGAGCGGCGCTCCCGGCGCCCGGGCATGGGCAGCGATGCGGTCACGAAACGGCGCCACCACAAGGGCGAGGCAGGCGTCGAACAGCGCCGCCTTCGATCCGAAATGATACGTCACCGCCCCCAGGTTGGCTCCGGCCGCCTGGGTGATGGCCCTGATGGATGTGCCGTCATACCCGCGTTGGGCAAAGAGCTCGATGGCTGTGCGGACCAAACGCTCCCGCGTCTCACCGTAATTCATACGTTTGTATGTAATACAACTGTATGAAATGCGCAACTCTTGTGAGCCGAGAGTAAGAGGGCACATGGGTACGAGGGCACGAGGGCACGAGGGCAGAAGGGCAGGTGGGCAGTAGATCAGGCGACAGGAGCGGAGATCAGGCGGGGCAGGAGATTAGGCGGGCAGTAGATCAGGCGGGGCAGGAGATTAGGCGGGCAGTAGATCAGGCGGGCAGGTGGGCAGGTGGGCAGGCGGGCCAGGCGGGCAGGAGGGGTAGGAGCGTTGGAGGGCAAGGAGATCAGGCGGGCAGTACCCTCCTGCCCTCCTCCTCTCTCACCCTCCTACCCTCGTTCTATCTCCTTCTCCTCAGCCAGTTTTCCGGATCGAGGGCAATGGGGTTGTTGCTCTCACCCGACGCCTGGCGGATCTGAAACTCGATGTGTGGTCCGTGATCCGAGGTCTGCCCGCCCGAGGTGCCGAGCACGGATCCGGCGCTCAAATACTGGCCTTGGACCACGCGGATGCTGCCGAGGAAGGAGTACACGGTGTACACGCCACCGCCGTGATTGACGAACACAGTGAGCCCGTACGTGTTGAGCGGTCGTGCGATCTCCACCAGCCCATCAGCCACGACAGTGACGGGAGTGCCGACGGGCACGCCGATGCCGATGCCCTGATAGAGGATCTCGGTTCCGTCCGGCCCCCGGGCGGGGCCGAAGCGGTAGACCACGCGCCCGCCTTCGACCGGCCATTGGAGGCTCCCGAGGTCGGCTCGTGTAATGGAAGCCTCAGCCACCCGGAGATCGCCACGGGCGACTGCGGCGCGCCGGGCACGCTCGAGCTCGGTCAAGAGGTCCACCAACTCCTGCTCCGCCTGTGAGAGGGTCTGGATCCTCGTCGCGGTGCGCTGTTGGGTCGCTTGGGCCTGCTGGAGTGCGCGCGCCGACGACCGCTCGAGCGTCTCGTACCGTCGGAGTTCCTGCGTGCGTTCGTCCCGCTGATTCGTGATGGTCCGTTCGATGCGCACGAGCTGGCTGCGGTTGTCTCCGACGCGATCTCGGAGCTCGACGACCTCTTGTACGAGCGCGCGATCTTGCCGCGACACGAGGTAGAGGTACTTGTAGCGGCTCAGAAGGTCGCCAAAACTCTCGGCCGTGAGCAGGACCTGAAACGCGTACAGCGGCCCGCGTTTGTAGATCTCCACGAGCCGCCCTCGCAGGACGGCGTTCTTCTCGGCCAGCGCGTCTTCGGCCACGAGGAGCTGCAGGGTGACCGTATCCAGCTGATTCCGCATGGACAGCGTCTGCCGGTCGAGCTCGTTTACGATGCGCGTCGTCACCGACTTCTGGCGCTCGATGTTGCTCAGCTCACTCGTCAGCGTCGACATGCGCGACCGGATGCCACGCAGATCCTCCTCGAGTCTGCGCCGTTCGTCACGAATGGAATCGAGACGCTGCTGGTTCTCGGTGATCTGGCGCACGACCGACGGTCCTTGCGCCGCGCCGATTCCGGGGAGGAGCAGAACGAGCACCAGGGCTCCAACCGGGGCGCGCATTAGACCGCTGACAGATGGCGTCCGACGCTCAGGGCACTGGCGCCGAACCCCACGACCAGTCCGAACAGGACGATGCCTATCCACTGACCGAACGAAAAGAACCGGGCCTGAAACAAGGTGTCCGACACCATGAGAAACGCGACGTAATTGAGCGCCACGGCGAACATGCCGCCGAGGGTTCCTTTGATCGCGCCGTCCAGCAGGAAGGGGCGCCGGACGAAGCGGTCGGTTGCCCCGACGAGGCGCATGATCTGGATCTCGCGGGCGCGCGCCAGCACCGCCATGCGGATCGTCGTGCCGATGATGATCGTGGCCGCCGCCATGAATCCGGCGCCGATCGCGAGGCCGACGAGCCCGGCGATGTTGCGCAGATCGTCCAGCTTCTCGATCCAATCACGGCCGAACCGCACGTCCTCCACGAACCGGAATCCCCGCATGCGATCGGCGACTTCGGCCACAGCGTCCGCGCCGCGGCTGCCGGGCTTGAGCCTGATCTCCAGCGACGCCGGAAGCGGGTTCATTTCCAGATCCTCGAACACCCCCTGGAACTCGGTGAGTTGGGTCCGAGCCTGCTCGAGCGCCTCGTCGGAGGAGACATGCCGCACGGTGGCGACCTCGGGAAAGGCGCGAATGTCCCCCATGGCGACGGTGACCACCTCAATGGGCGTTCCGCGCGTGAGATACGCCACGATCTCGACGCGCTCCTCGATCGACGTGAGGGCCTCGCGGAGGTTGACGGCCACGAGCCCGAACAACCCCAGGACGAACAGCGCGAATCCGATCGTAACGATGGCGAGCAGCGAAAGCACGGGCGTGCGCGTGAAGGCGAAGAGCGTCTCGCGAATCGTCAGCCTCATGGAAGTTCGTCCTCGGTTGTGGCGATCGTGCCCGAATCGTGGACGAGGGCGCCATCCTTCAACTCGATCGTGCGACAGGATGCGGATCGCACGACGTCGAGGTCATGCGTTGCCATGATCACCGCCGTCCCCGTGGCATTGATATCGCGGAGCAGCCGAACGACGCCCCGCGTCGCCCGCTCATCGAGATTGCCGGTGGGTTCATCGGCCAGGAGAACCAGCGGGTCGTTGACCAGCGCGCGGGCGATGGCAACGCGCTGCTGTTCGCCGCCCGACATCTCGCGCGGGTACAGGTGGCTCTTGGCGGCCAGGCCCACTTGCGTGAGGACCCGCATCACCTTCGACGTGATCACCACCCGGCTCGCACCGGTGACTTCCAGGGCGAACGCCACGTTCTCTTCCGCGGTGCGCTCTTCCAGCAGTCGAAAATCCTGAAAGACAATGCCGAGCCGCCGCCGTAGCTGAGGGATGTCCTTCGGTCGCAGTCGGGAGAGGAGCCGCCCGGCAACGAGCACCTCGCCTTCGGTGGGAGGCTCGTCGGCGTAGACCATGCGCAGCACTGTGGACTTCCCGGCGCCGGAATGGCCGGTGAGGAACACGAACTCGCTCTTTTCCATTCGGAACGAGACGTCTTTGAGGGCGATGGAGCCCTTGGGATACGCCTTGAAGACGTTGCGAAACTGGATCACGCGGTGAGCGAGCGCAATGCCGCCTCGCAGTCGGCGATCACGTCGTCGATGTCCTCGATGCCCAGGCTGACGCGAATGAAGCCGTCCGGCATGCCGAGTGCCGAGCGTTCCGCGGGCGTGAACGAGGCATGGGACGTGTACCGCGGCTCCGACATCAGCGTCTCGACGCCGCCCAAGCTCGGGGCATGCGTCACGAGCTGAAGGCGTTGGAGGAACATCTCCGCGGCGCTGCCACTCGGGAGACGAATGCCAACCATGCCGCCCATGCCGTCGAGGACGCGCTGGGCGATCGCGTGGTCGGGGTGCGTGCGCAGTCCCGGGTAGTCCACGTGCAGGATGGTCGGATGCGCGGCGGCCCATTCGGCGAAGGCCTGACCGTTCGCATTCTGGCGGGCCACGCGCAGGGCGAGCGTCTTGAGTCCCCGCTCCGCCAGCCATGCGGCGTGGGGGTCCGGTGCCTGTCCCCAGACCTGCATCAGGGAACGCACCTCTTCCACGATGACGCTGCTGCTGGCCACGACGCCGCCGATGATGTCCGAGTGCCCATTCAAGTACTTCGTTGCGCTGTGGATGACGACGTCCGCCCCGTGTTCCAGCGGGCGCAGGTTGATGGGTGACGCAAAGGTCGAGTCAACGACTAAGACCATGCCGCGCTCGCGACAGAGTTCGGCGAGCGGCTCGATGTCGAGGACACGCACCAACGGGTTCGTCGGAGTCTCAATGAACACCGCCCGCGTGTTGTCCCGCACCGAGCGGCGCCAATCACGATGCTTCTCGGGGTCGATGAAACTGACCTCGATCCCGAGCTTGCCGAACTGCTCGGAGAACAGCTTGTACGTCCCGCCGTAGATCCAGCGGCTCGCCAACAAGTGGTCGCCGGGTCGCAGCACGGCGAGGTGCGCGAGGGCCGTCGCTCCCATCCCGCTCGCCACGAAAATGGCCCGTTCGGCGCCCTCCAACAGCGCCAGCTTCTCGGCCAGCACCACCTGATTGGGATTGTTGCCGTACCGCGTATAGAGCGGCTCGGCGGTCGAGCCGATCGGCTGGACGAACGTGCTGCTCTGATACACCGGAGTGACGACGGGACTGTGATCCTGGCGAGGTCGCGGGGTCCCGTGAATCGCCCGCGTGGACGGCCCCTTGGTCGGTTTCGTCATGAGGCGGGGATCGCCACCAAGTCGTCGACCGAGTGCTGCGCGATCCGGAGCGAGACCATTTCTTCGATCGTCGCGAGTGCCAGGTCGCGCGGCACCCCGAGGTGGTCGGCGATCTCGCGGGCGCCCGCGCTGCCGCGATCGGCAAGCAGGCCAAACGCCCGGCGCACGGCATCCTTCACGGGACCCAGAACCTGCACCCGCCCGTTCCGGTCCCGCCCGACCACGGCCAGCTGATGCCGCTCCAACACCTGTTCGATCGAATTCCGGTGCGCTTCGGTCAGCCCCCACAACACGAAGTACCGGGCCCCGTGCTCCCGCAGCAGTTTCCCGACGATCTCATCCGCGCACGAGATGTCCAGGACCCGAACGGTGCCGAAGTCGATCACGGCCACCTCCGCGAGGGTCGGCGTGTCGGCGAGCTCATGCTCGATGCCGTTTCGCACGGCTTGGCCGGTTGGACGAGTGACCAGGTCGGGATAGAGCGGGGAGACCGTGCGAGCCAGCACCTGTTTGACGTCGATCTTCATCATGAACTCACCCGGTCTGCTGCGCAGGAATGATGATGAGTACTTGGGTTCCCGGAAAGGCCGGGATTCCCTCGGTCAGCGGCGCGTCGTCGTCCCACGAGGGAACGACGGCGATGCGCGCCGCCCCCGATCGCACGCTCACCTTGCCTTCCCACCGATTCGCATATCGTGTGATCCCCGCCAACCCCTGTCCGCGGCCCGGATCGCGAAACCGGCTGGCGCCGTGAAACAGGGCGGCCTCGAGGGCCGTGGCGTCGTTCCAGCGATCTCCAAAACGCGCGGCCTGCGTGGCGGCGAGGGAATGGCGGAACCCCACGCCGGCATCCGCCACCGCGATGACGACGACGCGACGTCCCAACCGCTTGCGCCAGTGATAGGCCTGCACGGCGACCCATCCCGACGTTCCTGCATGTTCTACAATATTCTGACACGCCTCCGACAGCGCCATAGCGAACCCCAACGTGGCCGTGGCTTCGAGACCCAGTTCGCCGAGGATGACCGCGGCGCGTTGCTGGATCGTCTCGACGACCGAGTGGACATCGTCGGTGCCGCGCACCGGCGTCACACCGAGGAGGACGTCAGAAGCTTCACTGCTTGCGACGCGCGGCACCTTGCCGTGGACCTCGAACCAGTCCGTCGCGTGCTGGAAGAAGCCGGCTCTCGCCCAGTAGTGCGCGACGTCACGATCGCTGGGAATCGTCAGCAGGGGACGATGGCCCGACATTTCGGCCGCGTGCTGTCCGGCGGTGAGGAGCCCTACGAGCCCGTAGGGCGACGCCCACTGCGTCGCGTGGGCATCGAACAGGAGCTTGTCGTCCCACCCGCCAATGCCGCCCGCCAGCTGATCGAACGTGCGATCGTGGAAGGAACCGGGAACCTCAACGACTCTGGTCATCGGTGCAGGATCTCGCCACGCAGGTGCGCACGCAAGTGTGTCGCACCGAGATGCTCGACGTTCCGCGCTGCCGCGCGGTGTGCGGAGCGGATGCCCTCCTCGATAGGCGCCTGCCGAAGGAGCTGGGCCATGAGGGTGGCGCCGAATACGTCGCCGCATCCGGTGGGATCCCGTACGTCCGCCGCGAGCTGGGCCGGGAGGCGCGCGGTGCGGAGCGGCCCCGCCGCCGTCGGGCGCGGGAAGGCCGAGAGGTCGGGCTCCCCCTGCGCGAAATACACGGCGCCGCGGTCGGCCAACGTCACGACCAGGAGTCGGACGCCCGCGTCGAATGCCGTCGCGGCCACCGCCAGGGGGTCGTCGCCGAGCAACGCCATCTCGGCCTCGTTCACCTGCACGGCGTCGAAGCAGCCGAACCACTCGGCGATCCGCGGAACGATCCGCGGGGCGCGCGTGCCGTCCGCCCGGAGTCCGAGCAACAGGGAGTGGAGATCCGCGTACATCGGTCCCCGGAATGCGTGCCGAAGCCGCATCGCGGTGGCCAGATCGAGTTCGAATCCCGAGATCAAGTTGCAGTAGATGGCGTCGAGTTCCTGCACGAAGGGGCCCAGCTCGCTCCAGTGCCACCCGGGGACGCCCGCGACGAGCTGCTCGCTGCGCCGCTCGAGTGAACGGTACCGCAGCGTGACGCGGTTATTGGCCTCCGGCACCTCGATGAAACGGGCTGTTGGCGCGCAACGTTCGAGGCCGCGAAGGAACGCGGTCCCTCGGCTCGCCAAGTCGCGGCCCACCTTGACGAGCGGGACCAGTTCCCATCCAGCCGGCAGCGCCGCATCGAGGGCCGCCAGGGCGTACGCGATACCGCCCCACTCCTCTTCCGGCTCGTCTCTCCCCACCCGGTAGATGGTGTCCCACACCATCGTGCCGATCACGCCGAGTCGCTTCACGAGGGTCCCCACGTCTTGGCCCGAAACACCGCGGCCGCGCCGACGACGCCCGCCGTGCCGTGCAGCAGGCCGGGGACAATGCGGCACGCGTCCACGGCCGCTCGAAACGCCCGGCGGGCGACCTCGGCACGCAGCGGCGTAAAGAGCTGGTCGCCGGCGGCGGTCACCCCCCCGCAAATGACGACGACCTCGGGGTTGAAGATGTTGATGAGGTTCGCGACCGCGGCGCCGAGGAATCGGGCCGTGTCGTGAATGACCTCCCGCGAGAAATCGTCGCCGTCGGCCGCCGCCTGGTACACGATCCCCGCGGTGATCCGCGACAGGTCGTGATCGACCAGCTCGGGCAGGCGGGTCTGTGCGCCCGCCTCGATCCCCTCCACGGCGCGCGCGGAAATCGCCGATCCGGAGGCATAGGCCTCGATGCACCCGTAGTTGCCGCAATTGCACCGGCGCCCCGTGGAGTCGATCGTCATGTGTCCGAACTCCCCGGCGATGTCGCTCGCGCCGTGGTACAGCCGTCCGTCCAGCACAATCCCGCCGCCGATGCCGGTGCCGATGGTGAGTCCGATGACGCACGAGGCGCCGCGTGCCGCTCCCTGCCAGGTCTCACCCAGCACGGCACAATTGGCATCGTTGTCCAACACCGCCGGCAGTCCCACGGCGCTGGCCACGCGGTCGCGCAGCGGGTAGTCGCGCCAGCCGAGATTCGGGGTGAGGATGACCACGCCCCGCTCGGTATCCAACGGACCCGGGGCGCCGATGCCCAGGCCCTCGACGGCGAGATCGGGGACGCCAAGCTCACCGGCGGCCTGCGCCAGCGAGCGCTTCACCATCGCGGCGATCTGCTCGACCACGGCGTCCGCGCCGCCCGTCGTGCGCGTCGGTTCGCTCACGACCCCCGCGACGGCGCGGCCGTCTTCGGATACCGTGCCCACGAGGACGTTCGTCCCACCCACGTCGACGCCCAGAATGTATTTCGTGCTCATTCGGTCAATCGATCTGGAGAACTGCCAGAAACGCCTCCTGGGGGATTTCCACGGTGCCCACCTGTTTCATGCGCCGTTTACCCTCCTTCTGTTTCTCCAGCAATTTGCGCTTGCGGGTCACGTCGCCGCCGTAGCACTTGGCCGTGACGTTCTTCCGCAACGGCCGAATAGTCTCGCGTGCGATGATCTTCGAGCCGATGGCGGCCTGAATCACGACCTCGAAGAGTTGGCGGGGAATGAGGTCCTTCAGTTTGCTCGCGATCTTGCGCCCCCACTCCAGGGACTTGTCCCGATGGATGATCACCGAGAACGCATCCACCGGATCGCCGTTGATCAGCACGTCCAGCTTGACGAGCTGGCCGGCGCGATAGGCCGCGGGCTCGTAATCCATCGCCGCGTAACCGCGCGTGACGGTCTTCAGCCGATCGAAGAAGTCCAAGATGATCTCCGCGAGCGGGAACGACCAGTCGAGCTGCACCCGGTGAGGGTCCAGATACTGCATGCCGTGATACTCGCCCCGGCGCTCCTGCCCGAGCGCCATGATGGCGCCGATGTAGTCCGTGGGGCTCGTGATTCGCGCGGTCACGAAGGGTTCCTCGATGCGCTGCACGGTCGATCCCGTGGGCATCTTGGTCGGATTCTCGATGAGATCCATCGAGCCGTCCGTCTTGTAGACGTGGTACTCGACGTTGGGAACGGTGGTGATGAGGCCCAGACCGAACTCGCGCTCCAGGCGCTCGCGGACGATTTCCATGTGCAGTAGGCCGAGAAACCCGCAGCGAAAGCCGAAGCCGAGAGCCACGGAGGTCTCGGGCTCGTACTTGAGAGCGGCATCGTTGAGCTGCAGGCGCTCGAGTGCGTCGCGGAGTTCCTCGAACTGGTCGGTGTCGGTCGGATAGAGCCCGGCGAACACCATAGGATGTACGTCACGGTATCCCGGAAGCATGATGGCCGCGGGACGGTTGGCGTCGATGACAGTGTCGCCGGCGCGGGTTTCCTGCACACCCCGTACGTTGGCGATCACGTAACCGACCTCGCCGGCTTCCAATGTCTCGCACGACAACTGGCCGAGCTGGAGGTACCCGACGTCGTCCACCTGATACCGGTCCTCGGGATGGGTGCCGAACGCGATGTCCATGCCCCGTCGGATGGCACCGTCGACAACGCGGATCGACGGGATGGCGCCGCGATACCGATCGTAGTACGAGTCGAAGATCAGCGCCCGCAGCGGCGCATCCGGGTCGCCGGTGGGCGCGGGAATCCGTCGCACGATCGCCTCGAGGAGGTCGGGAACCCCGTCGCCCTGCTTTGCGGACACGCGCAAGACCGCGCCGGCATCGATGCCGAGAAGCTCGGCCATCTCGTCCGCTCGCCGCTCGGGTTCCGCGGCCGGCAGATCGACCTTGTTGATCACGGGGACGATCTCCAACCCCGCGTCCAGGGCCAGGAGCAAATTGCTGATCGTCTGGGCCTCGATGCCCTGGCTGGCGTCCACCACGAGCACCGCGCCTTCGCAGGCATTGAGCGAGCGTGAGACCTCGTAGGTGAAGTCCACGTGGCCCGGCGTGTCGATCAGGTTCAGCTCGTACGCCTGGCCGTCGCGTGCGACGTACCGCATGCGCACGGCGTTGAGCTTGATCGTGATGCCCCGCTCCCGCTCCAAGTCCATCGTATCCAGGACCTGTTCCCGCATGCGCCGCCGCTCGACGGTCTGGGTGGCCTCGAGCAAGCGATCGGCAAGGGTGGACTTGCCGTGGTCGATGTGGGCGACGATGCAGAAATTGCGGATGAACTCGCGACGCATGGCAGAATATAACGGTCGCCCGCACTCCGCCCGTGGCGCGTTAGCGCCGCCCTTCCACGACCGCCAACACCGCGCGCTCGCGTTCTTCGGCTTCCCGCAGCATCGCGTCTCCACCTCGCAGCATTTCCTCCGCGAACCCGCGGTCCGTGAGGCTGCTCGCGTTGGTCAGGACGTTCAGGTACGCTCCCCGAACCGCCGCACGCGCGCAGAGCGCTCCGACCCCCGCGTCGGACGCGGACGAGGCCAAGCCCGTCTCGGCCATGCGCCCGATCACGACCATAGACTCCAGAGCCGCCTCCATGACTTGAAAGGGCACCGTCGTGGCTTGCCGGGTGGCCCGCTCGATGGCGGCCGCGCGCTTGTCTCGCTCCTCCGGCGTGTCCTTGGAAAGGCGCATTGCCGCGAGCACGGCGTCGAACGCCGCGGTGTCCTCGTCCACCAGCGCGAGGAGGCGCTGGACGGATCGTTTTCCCTCGACCGCGGCGTCGGAAAACTCCCTCCAGCGGTCGTCCCAGCCCCGTTTGTGCGAGGACAGGTTGGCGACCATCGTCCCGAGGGCCGCGCCGAGCGCCCCGACCAGGGCCGCCACGGACCCACCGCCGGGCGCGGGTACCTCCGACGACGTCGTGTCGACGAAGGCCTGAACAGACTGATCGATCAAACGGCGCATAGCCTCGTCTCGCAAGCGGTACTCGATGATCTTCTCACGCGGGTCGAAGGGACCGAGACCGTCGAGTCCCAGCGATCGCACGGCGATCTTGATGATCTCCGCGTCGGGAATGCCCAGGGATCGTTGCTGCTTCTCCAGGAAGTACTCGCCCGCGGCCAGCATAGCCCGGAGGGGGATGAGCCCCACGATTTCCGATCCCGTCACGCGCACGCCACGCGCGTCCGCCCGGCGGCACACTTCGTCGAAGGCGATATGCAGCGGCGTCACGCCGATGTCGGTGAGGTTCATCGAGACCTGCGCGATGCCGTACTCCTCGATGTACCAGCCGATGGCCTTGACGGCCGCCAAGCTCCCCGGAATCCACACGGGCTCGCCGTGTTCGTCGCGAACGATCTCTCCGGTCAGCGGGTCGCCGGCGCGCTTGATCCGCCCCCTCTCGCGCACGTCGAACGCGATCGCGTTGGCCCGGCGTGTCGAGGTCGTGTTCAAGTTGATGTTGTAGGCGATGAGGAAGTCCCGGGCGCCCACGGCCACGGCGCCAAACCCGGGATCGAACGTGGCGGGTCCGAAATCCGGCGCCCACTCGGGCTTGGCGAGCTTCTCCGGCAAGCCCTCGTACTCGCCGGCCCGCACCGCGGCGAGGTTGCGGCGGTCAGGCCGGGTCGCCGAGTGCTCGTAGCAGTAGACCGTCAGGCCCAGTTCGTCCCCGAAACGTCGCGCGAGCGCCCGCGCGTAGCCGACCGTCTCCTCCATCGATACGCCGGCCACGGGCACAAGCGGACACACGTCCAGCGCGCCGAACCGCGGGTGCGCCCCATGGTGATGACGCATGTCGATCACCTCGCGCGCCGTGGCGGCGCCGCGCACCGCTGCTTCGAGGACCGGCTCCGGCGCCCCGACGAACGTCACCACGGTGCGGTTGGTGGCGTGTCCCGGATCCACGTCCAGCAGCGTGACGCCGTCCACGGACGCGATGGCATCGGTGATCCGCCGGATCGCGGCGCCGTCACGGCCTTCGGAGAAATTGGGCACGCATTCGAGGAGTGGCTGCGTCATCGTGGTCCTTCGGGCGGGCATCACGCCCGCCGGTGTGTCAGGCCGCCTCGCAACGGCGCGTCACGAGGCGGGTCAGGATGGTGGCCGCGGCCTCAAACTGCTCTCGGGGAAGGTACTCGTTGGGCTTGTGCGCAACGGTGATCGATCCCGGGCCGAAGATAGCGCAGCGATGGCCGGCTGTCTGCAGCCACCCCGCGTCCGTGGCGTACGACACCGTTCCCGGAGCGGACTTGGCGGTCAACGTCAGCAGGTCCGTGATGACGGTCGCGTCGGCCTCCGTGTACATGGGAGGGCTCTCGCTCACGATCCGGATCCGATGCGGCGTCTGTGCGAGCGCCTGCTCCACGACTGCCTGGACGCGATTCACCGTGTCGGCCCGATCCATGCCCGGGAGCAAGCGGATCGAGAACCCCACCGTACACCCGTCGGGCACGATGTTGACGGCGACTCCGCCCCGTACCGTCCCGACGTTGAGGGCGGCGTACGGCACCTCGGCGAACGTGCTCGCGTTGGCGGGGCGCTCCCGCTCCAACTCCTGCCGGAGCGTACCGAGTGCGGTGATGGCCCGAGCGGCCGGCTCGATGGCGTTGCGGCCGTGGTGGGGATAGCCGCTGTGGGCCGCCGCGCCTTCGACATCCAGCCGCAGGTCGAGCATTCCCTTGTGCGCGTGCACGACCTCCAACTCGGTCGGCTCGCCCACGACGACATCGCGCGGAAGCACGCGCTCGGCAGGCCACGTGGCGAGGAACTCGCGCACCCCCGTGGTATTCAGTTCCTCGTCGTAGGTGAGGAGGAGCGCAAGCGGCCTGGCGAGAGCCCGGTGGCGCGCGCGGTGCATGAGGTTGATGGCAAGCGCGAGAAAGCCCTTCATGTCGCACGTGCCGCGCCCCACCAGGTTCCCTTGGTGCTCCACCAGTTGAAACGGGTCGGAGTGCCAGGCACGCTGGTCCGCCGGGACGACGTCGGTGTGGCCGCACAGCATCACCCCGTCGCGGCGTCCCGGATCCGTGGCCGGGCCGCACATGGCCACGAGTCCGGCCTTGCGTCCATCCGGCGACGGATGGGTAACCACCTTGACTCCAGGACCGTCCAGGTACGCGGCGACGAAATCCACCAAGGGCCGATTGCTCAGCTCGCTGGTGGTGTCGAATGCCACGAGCCGGGCGAGCAGTTCCTTGTCCGACAGGGTTGCGGGCATGCTGTAAGGGTGAGGGCGCGCTCGCGGCGCGCAAGCCCACCGCGATCAGGGCATTCCCTCGCGGCGCACTGGCGGCTTGGGGGGCGGGGGTGGGGGCGGGGGAGACGCCGGCTCGGGGCTCGTCGTGCGGCGATCCAACTTGGGTCGAGGTGTCCCCGGGCGTGCCGGCACGCCGCCGCCGACGCGCGTGGCGTCGGGACTCGTTGCTTCTTTGATCAACTCACCGATGAGGGCGCCGACCGGTCCTGGCGCGCCCCGCCCGCCGCGATGCGGCGACGGAGACTCGCCGGGCGCGGCCACCGGGCTCTGGCGTCGCGTGAACACGAACACGGCGGCCGGGAGGACGTCCGGCGCCACGGGGAAACCGCCACCGATCAACGCGGTGGGAAAGCGGCTCCACAGATCGGCCAGGATATCCACGCGGAACGTGGCGCACCACTCTTGATAGTCGTCGCGCCACGGGTAGCCCGCTCCGGTGTGACAGCCATAGCACGTGAAGCGCGGCACACGATAGCGCTCGCCGACCGTATACGGCAGGATGTCATAGCCGTAGTCGCCATAGTCCTCGGGCAGTACCCGCTCGGCGATCTCCGCGAAGATGACGTAGGGATCGCCGCGCACACGCCCGCCCGGGAACAGGGCGTGGCGATTCCAGGTCGCGCGGCGCACGAAGGGCTCGAGGGCCAACGGATCGCGACTGGCGAGCCCGAACAGATATCCGACCCCGGGGTACTCGTCCACCACGAAGGAAACGGTGGCGTGACTCGCGGGACTGCCGACTACCGGATAGACCCCGGCGGCGATCAGCGTGTCCCCGGCGGGCTCGATCGGGTACAGAAACGTGAGGCGGCCGTCAGTGTCGATGCGGAGTATCAGAACGTATGCGTCGGCCGAGGTGGTGAACGACGCCAGGACCGGAGTCTCTTCGACGAACACGTCCGGGCCGGTGAGTGTGAGATGGATGGTGGGAGGGGCGGCGTGCTGTGCCACCGTCGGTTGGTGGACGCCGCCCACCAGCAGGGTCGCCACAGCGAAACTCACGAGTGCCGGCTTGAGCGTCACGAGTATATCCCCCCTGGGTCGAGCAGCATAGCCTGTGCCGCATCGTGACGGCCTGCTATAATCTTGTCTGCCAGTGATTTACGCAACGACCTCGCGCCCCGACCGGGGATCGCATCGTCCTCCATCGGGGACGGGTGGCGCGCCGGGAGGCCAATGACCGTGCTCGTCCGTGGCTGAGCAACGCATCGATCTGCTGGACCCCTTCGAGGTCGCGCAGCTCGGCGGGATCGAACTCGTCGCACAGGGGGTGGTGGAGGGCTTCCTCAGCGGTCTCCATCGGTCCCCATTTCATGGGTTCTCGGTCGAGTTTGCCGAGCACCGGCCCTATCAGCCCGGCGACGAGCTACGGTACCTCGACTGGCGGATGCTGGCGCGATCCGATCGCCTCTTCGTGAAGCAGTACGAGGAAGAAACCAACCTGCGGTCCATGGTGGTGCTCGACGTGAGCCGCTCCATGGATTGGCAGGGTGCCGAACGGCGGCTGTCCAAGTTGGAGTACGCCAAGCGGCTGGTGGCCGCCCTGACTCTGGTGATGCTCCGCCAACGAGACGCGACGGGCCTCATCGCGTTTGACGATGAAATCCGCGCGATCGTCAGGCCCCGTGCCCGAGCCAAGCAGTGGTGGGAGTTGTTGCGCACGCTGGCGGATCTGCGGCCGGGACAGGGGACGGCCGCGCAGCCGGCGCTCGAGCGGGTGGTCGGACTGCTGCGGCGGCGCGGCCTGGTGATCTTCGTCTCGGACTTGTTGCTCGAGCGCGAGCTCGCGTTGCGTGCGTTCCAGTACCTGCGCCACCGCGGGCATCAGCTCGCCGTGTTTCATATCATGGACCCGGGCGAGCGCACGTTGGAAGGGCCGCCCGAAGCGCGGTTCGAGGATCCCGAGACGGGCGGGCACGTGGTCGCGCGGCCGCGCGAGCTGCGGGCGATGTACGCTGAGACGGTGCGACGCGCCATCGTCGAATGGCGCGCGGCCTGTCGGGGCGGCGGCATTCGGTATCACCACGTGTTGACCGACATGCCGTTTGGGAGCGTGCTGCGGCGCGCCGCGGCCGCGCGACCCCACCTCGGGTAATGGGGTTTCTTCAGCCACTCGCCCTCCTCGGCCTCGTCGCCGTTGGGATCCCGCCGCTCCTGCACCTGCTGGATCGCCGGCACCCACCGCTCGTCGTCTTTCCCGCGGTCCGATATTTGGTGGCCACCGAGCGGGAGCACAGTCGCAGGCTGCGGCTCCGAAACCTCCTGCTGCTCATCCTGCGGATGGCCGTCTTGCTGTTGCTGGTGCTCGCGGCCGCGCGGCCGGTGGTGCGATTCGACCGTGGACGCGGGCACGATCCCACGGCGCTGGGGCTGGTGCTCGACAACTCCCTATCGTCGGGCACGGTGGCGGAAGGCACGACGCGGTGGTCCGCGCTCGCCGGACTCGGTCGCTCGATCGTCGCGCGCCTCACGCTCGATGACGGGCTCTGGATGGCGACCGCGTCCGGAGACGTCACGCCGTTCACCCGAGCGCAGGCGCTGGCTCTCCTCGACACGCTGCAACCCGTCGCGCGTCGCCTGGACGTCACTGGAGCGGTGCAGGCACTCGCGGGCGCGCTGGACCAGGCGCCGCAGCCGCAGCGCGAGATCGTCGTGCTGAGCGATGGTCAGGCGACGGCGTTCACGGGCGCGATGGGGATCGGCGAGCGGACGGTGTTGATACTCCGACCTGCGGCCGACGCGCCCAATCGCGGAATCGACTCCGTGGGGGTGGAACGACTGGCCGGAGGGACGTCGCACGCGCTGTCAGTGGCGGTCGGAGGCTCGGGCGATCGCTCTGCCGTGGAGCTCGTCATCGGCGGACGCACGATCGCGCGCACGGTGGCCCGACCGGGGGAGGTCGCGCTCTTGGAGGCGGAGCTGTCCAGCGGGTGGCACGCGGCGGAGATCGTGCTCGATCCGGACGAGCTCCGGGCCGACGATCGCTGGTGGGTGGCGGTGCGGGTCGATCCTCCGCCAGGGGTGGCCGTGGGTTCCGCCGTCGGGTCGTTCCTTCCCGAAGCCATGGCCGTCTTGGCGGAGGCGGGTCACGTGCGCGCGGGTGACGACGTCCGCGTGGCGGATCGGTTCGAGCGCGCACCGGCCATCGTTCTGCCTCCCGCGGATGCAGCGTTGCTCGGGGCGGTGAACCGCGCGCTCAGCGCGCGGGGAATTCGCTGGCAGTTCGGCCCGACGCTCGAAGGATCGTGGATCCTGGAGGACGATTTTCCCGGCCTGGAGGGCGCCACGTTGGTCCGGAGGCATGCGCTCGGCGGGACAGGGGGGGACGTTCTCGCGACTGCCGGCGGGCAGCCGTGGCTCGTGCGCGACGGCGAGGTCGTGCTCGTCGCCAGTCGGCTCGACCCGGAATGGACGGATCTCGTGGTGCGGGCGGGGTTCATTCCCTTCGTGCATACGCTCGTGAACCGGGTCGGGGCCGGGAGCGGATGGATCGTGCGAGGGCGACCCGGGGACGTCGTGGGCCTGCCGGCGGGAGGGCGCGCGCTCTTGGCTGGTGACGCGCGGTGGCCGGTGGCTCCGGACAATCGGATCCGCAGCCCGTCGGAGCCCGGTGTGTACTACGTGGCCGGCGCGCGGGGCGATACGGTCGGCGCGTTGGAGGTCAATCACGACCCGCGCGAGTCGGCGGCCGGCACGGTCGATGCGGCGCTCACCCGGGCGGCACTGGGGCCCGGCGCGCGCTTGGTGGACGCGACGGCACTCGACCGCGATTTGTTTGCCGGCGCTCGGCGGGCCGATCTCTCATCGCTGTTACTGGTCGCGGCGCTTCTTGTTGCCGTGGCGGAGCTGCTCGTCGCAACCCTCGGCCGACGGTCGCGCGAGGTCTGATGTTGCCGGCGCTGCTGGACGCGATCACGAACTCGACGCCGTTTCGTGCGCTCGTGCGGGCGCTTCCGGGTCGCGGCGTCCAGCGGGATGTGACGGGGTTGGTCGGCTCGAGTGGCGCCGTGGTCGTCGCCGGTCTCGCCCGTGCGCTGCCCGAGCGCATCTTCGTGATCGTTACGGCGTCGCCGGCGCACGCCGAGCGGTGGCATGGCGATCTCCTCGCGCTGATGGACGGTGGCGTGCGGCTGTATCCGCAGCGTGAGGCGCTTGGGGAGGAAGAGCCACACTTCGAAATCGCGGGGGAACGAGCGGAGACCGTCGCGGCGATCGCGAGCGGCGGCGTGCGCGTCGTCGTGACGACGCAGCGCGCGCTGGCGGAGCGCAGCCGCATGTCGAGTGCCGTGCTCACCCAGCAACTGCGGGTGCGACCGGGGGACCATCGAGCGCTGTCGCACCTGGTGACCCGATTGGACGGCATGGGGTACGCGCGGACGCCGTCGGTGACGGACGTGGGGCAGTTTGCCGTGCGAGGTGGGATCGTGGACGTCTACGGGTTTGGCATGGCGGATCCGACCCGCATCGAGTGGTGGGGGGATGACATTACCTCAGTGCGGGCGTTCGACTTGGATTCGCAACGCTCGGCCGGCGAGTTCGACGACGTCACGATTCTACCGGTGCGCTTGGTAGATGGTGCGGCGGAGCCGGCGGAGCCCGAGCGGCATACGCTGCTCGAGCTGTTTCCGCCGGACGCCGTGGTGTGGCGCGAAGCGGACGTCGAGGAGGCCGATCTGCGCCGGTTGTGGGATGAGGCCGAGCGTCACGTGCTGCTGGCGCGACGGCGCGGTGAGGACGTGGAGAGTCGCGAGGCGATTGTGAGTGCGCCGGATCGGTGCGAGCGGCAACAGGCCGCGTTTCCGCGCATTCGCGTCGGGATGAGCGACACGGCGATCGACTTCGGCCTGAGTGCACCACCGGCCGTGGCGCGGCGCATTGCGGAGTTGACCCGGCTCGCGGACACCGTCCCGACGATCGTGCTGTGCGACAATGAGGGCCAACTTGAGCGCTTGGAGGAGTTGTTAGGTGGAGACGTCGGCGCGGGGCGCCTGCCTTCGGGCTTGACGCTCGCCCTCGGCTCGTTGAGCGGGGGCTACCGGGCTCCGAGCCTCCTGGTCCTGACGGACCACGAGATCTTCATGCGGGCGCGCCGCCTCCGGCGGCCGCGTCGCTACCGGCAGGCCCTGCGTGCGGCGGGCGTCGGAGCGCTCAAGGCCGGCGATTACGTCGTCCACTTGGATCATGGGATCGGCGTTTACCGTGGTGTCGAGACGATCACGGTGGGTGAAGGGCTCACCCTGGAAGTGGCGGTGCTTGAGTACGAGGGGGGCGATCGCCTCAACGTGCCGATGTATCGCCTGGATCAGCTCGAGCCGTATCGCACCGGTGACGCGATTGAGGATGTGGCGCCTCCCAGGCTGCACCGACTCGGGGGCACGCGCTGGCAGCGGCAGCGGCGGCGCACGGAGACCGCCATTCGCCAGCTCGCCGCCGAGCTGTTGGACCTGTACGCGCGACGGGCGGTGGCGCCGGGGTTCGCCTGTCCGCCCGACACGCGATGGCAGCGGGAGTTGGAGTCGTCGTTTCTCTACGACGACACGCCCGATCAGCGGCTCGCGTCCGAGGAGGCCAAACGTGACATGGAGCGGCCACATCCCATGGACCGTCTGATCGTGGGCGATGTGGGATACGGCAAGACGGAGGTGGCCGTGCGCGCGGCGTTCAAGAGCGTGCAGGCGGGCGGGCAGGTGGCGGTACTGGTGCCCACGACGATTCTGGCCGAGCAACACGCGCGCACGTTTCGGGAGCGCCTGGCGGACTATCCGGTGCGTGTCGAGGTGCTGTCGCGTTTTCGCAACCCGGCCGAGCAGCGAGCGGTCATCGAAGCGGTCGCGAGGGGCGCCGTGGACATCGTGATCGGCACCCATCGGCTGCTATCCAAAGACGTGACGTTCCATCAACTGGGCCTTTTGATCGTGGATGAAGAGCATCGGTTCGGCGTGCGCCACAAGGAGCGGCTCAAGGAGTTGCGCCTGCAGGTCGACGTGCTGACACTCACGGCCACGCCGATTCCGCGGACGCTGCATCAGGCGTTGTTCGGGCTGCGGGATCTCACGCTCATCGAGACCCCGCCGAGGGATCGATCTCCGGTGCTCACCTTCATCGAGCCGTGGGACGATGCGCTGATCGAGGAGAGTATCGCGCGGGAGCTGGATCGCGGCGGCCAGGTGTATGTCGTCCATAACCGGATCGAGACCATCGAGTCGATTGCCGAACGGGTGCGTCGCCTTGCGCCGCGCGCGCGTATCGCGGTGGCGCACGGGAGAATGCGGGAGCGGGATCTCGACGCGGTCATGCGCGCCTTTGTCGCGGGAGCGACCGACATCTTGGTAGCCACGATGATCGTCGAATCCGGCCTCGACGTCACCAATGCGAACACGATGATCGTGCACAACGCCCATCACGTCGGATTGGCGCAGCTCTACCAGCTCCGCGGGCGCGTCGGCCGAGGGCATCGGCGCGCGTACTGCTACCTGCTGGTGCCCGACGTGATCGACGACGAGGCGGAGGAACGACTGAAGGTGCTGGAGCACCACACGGAGCTGGGGTCGGGATATCGCATCGCCCTGCGGGACCTCCAGCTGCGTGGGGCGGGTAATCTCCTGGGGGCGGAACAGTCCGGCCACGCGCATGCGGTGGGGATCGATCTGTATCTCCGATGGCTCGCCGACGCGGTGCGCGCGCTGCGGGACACCGGCGCGGCGGTGGACCGGCCGCTCGCCGACGTGGTCATGGACGGATCGGCGTACCTGCCGGACGCGTTCATTCCCGACGAGGACGCCAAGCTGGACGTCTACCGCCGGCTGGCGCGGGTCGTCACGCGTGACGAGATTGCGGCCCTCCGGGCGGAGCTGCGGGATCGCTTCGGGGGGTTGCCCGCCGAGGCTGAGGGGTTGTTGCTGGTGAGCGAGCTGCGCCTCCTGGGGTCAGCGGTGGGACTGGAAGCCATCGCCATCCATGGTGACGCCGCCCGCATCCGGTTTCGGGCGGGAGCCGCGCCGCGCCTGCTGCGACTGAACGCCGCGCTGGATGAGGTGCAGTTCGCGGCGGAGGTGCGGCAGACGGTCCCGCTGAGTTTGCGACTTCGCCGCTTGGGTGGACTCTCCACCGGGGCGGGGTTGGTCCGGGCGCTGGCAACTGTTCTCGAAGACGAGAAGGCATGAACCGACCGACGACGATCACCACCCTCTGTGCCGTGGCGCTGGTGTGCGCGTGCGGCCCCGGAGATGTGTTCGACCGCGGCGAGATCGTGGCGGAAGCCGACGGCTCCCGTCTGTCGGTGCAGGCGCTCGCGTCGATCGTCGCCGACGCCGAGGGGTTGCCCATTGCCCGCGACATTGTCGAGCGCCTGGCGCACCGCTGGGTGGAATACACGTTGTTTGCGCACCGCGTCGTGGCTGGTGATTCACTCATGGACACCGCGTTGGTCGAGCAGACAATGTGGCCCGAGATCGAGCAAGCGCTCGTCGAGGTGTATCATCGGCGGTTGCTCGACGAACGCGTGCATTTCCAACCAAGCATGGTCGACAGCGCCTTCGCGGCCGGGGAGTATCGACTTATCGATCATGTCCTCATCGCCGCGGGGGGCGATGTCGCGGCGGAACGGGAATGGGCACGTGCGGAAGCGGAGCGTCTGCGCGCACGCGCCGCGTCGGGAGTCGCGTGGGCGGTGCTGAACGAGCGCAGCGACGATCCTGGCGCGCGGCGCGACGGCGGGAGTCTCGGCGTGATTCGGCGGGAGCAGGTGGCGCCGGAGCTCGCGGAGGTGGCGTTCACGCTGGGACCGGGCGAGATCTCTCCCGTCGTCGAGTCCGAGGCCGGGTTTCACATCGTGCGACGGCGGACGTTGCGCCAGGCCCGCGAAGAGTTCACGGAAGGGTTGCGGGAGGCGCTGGAGCAGGAGTTCACCACGCGGTTCCTCGACCAGCTGCTGGACGAGTGGCAGGTGACGATCGAGGACGACGCGCCCGTGGCGATGCGTGAGGCGGCGGGGGCGCCCCTCCGGGCGCTCGATTCGCGCCGGCTCATCGGCCGCTACCGGAACCGACGTTTTCTGGTCTCCGATTTCGTGCAGTGGCTCCAGGTTCTTCCGCTGCAGCAACAGGCGCTGGTGGGCTCGGCGGGCGACGAGTCATTGCGTACGATGGCCCGATCCATGATCCGCAACGAGATTCTGCTGCTCGAAGCCCAGCGCGCGGGGATTCAGATGGAGGACGATGCGATGGTGAATGTCCGCCGATTCTACGCGGCGGACGTCGCCCGGGTCCGGTCCGCGCTCGGGTTGAGTGCGGTTATCGACTCGTCCGGGGGCATCTCGGCGCCGCCGCGCGCGGCGGACCATGCCGTGCTCGCCTACGTGCGGACCATCCTCGGCAGCCTCGATGACGTCGTCGTCGTGCCCGCCTTCCTCGCGACGGCGTTACGACGGCGTAGCGGGTGGGTCGTTTCCGAGCGGGGGTTGGACCGTACCGTGGCGCTGGCGCGCGACGGACGGATGGCGATGACCCTCGAGCCGCGTACACCTAACCGACTGCCGAAGTAGGTTGCGATGATGCGAGGAGCCATGCTGGTGTTTGGGTTGTCGATCCTGGGGATGCCGGTGTGGGCGCAGGGGCCCGTGTACGCGCCGGTCGACCGCATCGTCGCCGTGGTCGGGCAGTCCGTGATCACGCAAACACGGCTCGAGGAGGAGATCAACGTCTTGCGGCAGCAGGGCGAAACCGTCCCCACGGACCCGGACAGCCTGCGGGCGCTGCGGCGCACCATCCTGGAACGGATGATCGACGATGAGCTGCTGGTGCAGGCCGCCGAGGCCGACACGGCGATCGAGGTGACCGAGCAGGAATTGCAGGCCTCGATCGAGCCGGCGCTCAGACAGATTCGCGCGGGGTTCGCGTCCGAAATGGAGTACGAGCGCAATCTCCGGGCCGCCGGCTTCGCGTCGGCGGACGATTATCGTCGCTGGATGACGGAGCAGAAACGCCGCGAGTTGCTGAGGGAGCAGTACGAGCAGAAGCTGACGCAGCGGGGCGACATCACACCGCTGCCTCCCACTGAGCACGAGTTGCGAGAGTACTTCGAGGCCACGCGCGGACAGCGTCCGCAGCGGCCTCCCACGGTTTCGTTTCGGCAGATCGTCGTCCGGACGCTCGCTGACTCCGCCGAGCTGCTGCGCGCGTATCGCTTCGCCGATAGTCTCGCCACCGCCATCCGGAACGGCGCCGATTTCGGTGCCGTGGCCCGGGAGTTCTCCAACGATCCGGGCTCAGCGGCGCAAGGTGGGGAGATGGGGTGGATTCGCCGGGGACAGTACGTGCCAGAGTTCGAGCGAGCGGCGTTCGCGCTCCGACCCGGCGTGGTCTCGTCACCCGTCCAGAGTGCCTACGGGTTCCACGTGATGCAGGTCCAGCGCTCCCAACCCGCCGAAGTGCTGCTGCGGCACATCTTGATCACTCCTGCGTTGACCGAGCTCAACAAGGCCGAAGCGCGCCAGAAGGCGCAGGACATCCGCAGCCAACTCGAGCAAGGGGCGTCGTTCGATTCGCTCGCGCGCATCCACCACGACCCACTCGAGCAGCGAGTGATCGAAGACGCCTCCACACAGGACTTGCCCCCGCAATACGCCACGGTCGTGACCAACGCGCAGCCGGGCACGTTTATCGGCCCGATCGATCTGGATCCGAGCGGCGCCCGGCCGCGGTATGCCGTCGTGGCGTTGGATGGCCTGCGACCCGGCGGGGAATTCACGTACGCAGACGTGCGCGACGTTCTGCGCAGCTCGCTGGCGAAGCAGAACGGATTGGATCGGCTGCTGCGCACCCTCCGCGGCGCCACGTATATCGACATTCGGCCCTGAGGTCGCCGTGCGGCCGAAAGTGGCGGTAACACTGGGTGACCCGCGGGGCATCGGCCCCGAGGTAGTTGCCGAAGCGCTGCGCGACCCGCCGCCGGACACGGACCTCGTCGTGCTGGGAGCCAGCCGTCAGCTGGCGCCGTTCGATCGGTACCAGACCGTCGCGGTGGACGCGCAAGCCGCGCTCTCGGACGCCGACCCGGCATCGGTGGACGCGGTGACCGCCGGACGCGTGGCCGGCGCGGCGCTCGAGCATGCCGCGCGCATGGCCTTGGCGGGAGACGTCGATGCCCTCGCCACGGGTCCGGTCGAGAAGCGCGCGCTCCACGAGGCCGGCTTCCACTTTCCCGGCCAAACGGAATGGTTGGGGTCCCTCGCGGGCGTGACCGACGTCGCCATGATGCTGGTGGCGGGTACACTGCGCGTGGTGCTGGTCACCACCCATCTCCCGCTGCGGGAGGTGCCGGACACGCTCACGGTGGATCTCGTCGTGCGCGTAGGGCGAACCACTCTCGCGGGACTCCGGGACTGGTGGAGAATCCCGGAACCGCGGATCGCCGTATGCGCGCTCAATCCCCACGCGGGTGAAGGCGGATTGTTCGGCGACGAGGAAGACCGCGTGCTCCGGCCGGCGGCCCGCGAACTCGGTGCGGCCGGTCCGTTCTCGGCGGATACGGTCTTCGTCCGCGCGCTGCGCGGCGAATTCGATGCCGTACTGTCCCCCACGCATGACGTCGGAATGACGGCCGTGAAGGTGGCCGGTTTCGGAAGCGGAGTAAACGTGACGCTCGGGCTCCCCTTTATCCGGACGGCGCCGGATCACGGCACGGCGTTCGACATCGTGGGAACGGGCCGCGCGTCCGCCGGATCGATGCGTGCCGCGATCGAGCTCGCGTCAGCGCTGGTGCGCCAACGCGATTAGCTGGCTGGCGCGGATGATGCGGGTTTGGGTGGGAGTACCATTCTGACCCGCTCGACGCGCCGCCCGTCCATCGAGAGGACCTCGAACCGGACGGCACCGGCCATCACCTGATCGCCGGTCCTGGGCAGTCGCCCAAGCGCCCCGAATACGTACCCTCCGATCGTCTGATAGTCCGCGTCGCTCAGCGCGAGGCCGTACAGGGTGTTGACGTCCTCGATGTCCGTCTCGCCGGGCAGCGACACACCGTCAGCTGAGGGTTTAGGAAGCGGGTCGGCGCGATCGTACTCGTCATAGATCTCGCCGACGATCTCCTCGAGCAGGTCTTCCATCGTCACGATCCCGGCGGTGCCACCGTACTCGTCGAGCACGATGGCCATCTGGAACTTCAGTCGCTTCATGTCGGTGAGCACGTCCTCCACTTCGCGCGTGCCGGGAACGAACAGCGGAGAACGCGCCATCGCCGCGAGCGGCTCGTCGGGGCGTCCGCGCAGCGCGGCGAGAATTTGCTTGACGTGCACGACACCGGTGACGTTGTCGATCGACTCCTCGTACACGGGGTAGCGCGAGCGCCCCACCTCGGCCGCTCGACGTGCCGCCGCCTCGACGGTGAGACTTCCGGGAAGCGCGCTCACCTCCGTGCGCGGCGTCATCACGTCGCGCGCGGTCTTCTCCGTGAATTCGAACACCCCTTCGATCATCCGCGCATCCTGTCCGTCCAGCCGGCCCGCGCGCTGGGTCTGCCGCACGAGCATCATGATTTCGTCCGGCTGATGCACGCGCTCGGCTTCCGACGGCGCCCGCAGCCCGAAAAGACGGAGCAGGAGGTTGGCCGACCCGTTGAGCACCCAAATGAATGGATTCGTGGCCACCGTGAAGAGGATCAGCGGGGCGGCCACCCAGCGGCTCGTGTCCTCCGGGCGCAGCAACGCCAGCGCCTTCGGTGCGAGCTCGCCGAGCACGATGTGGAGGAAGGTGATCCCCAGAAACGCGATCGTGCTGGCCACCGCGTGCGTGGCCACGAGGTCGAGCGGGCCGGGCAGGAGCCCGAAGAAGTGCTCGATCCCTCCAGCGAGCGCCGGCTCGCCAATCCAGCCGAGGCCCAGACTCGCGGCGGTGATGCCGAGCTGGGTGCCCGAGATGTACTTGTCGAGTGATTGAACGGCCTTTCGGGCGAGCTTAGCTTTCCTGTCGCCCCGCTTGACGAGCGCGTCCAGGCGGGTTCGGCGCGACGCGACGAGCGCGAACTCGGCGGCGACGAAGAAGGCGTTTGCCGCCACGAGGACCACCACGGCGGCGAGCCGCAGGAGGAATGACGAGAGGGTGATGCTGTCCATGACGAGTCGAGGAGAAAGGTACACCGGGGCTGCGGGCCCGCGAGGACTCGCCGCGTCGTGAGTACCGTCCAGCCGTCGGATCGCGCCCTCGAGTGCAGTCATGCGACGCCGGGACGCGTGCGTTCCCGACGGCGTTTGATGACGGTGTTGGTGCTGACCACCGTGTTCATGCTGGTGGAGTTCGCGGGCGGGGTCGTGGCGAACTCGCTCGCGCTCATGGCCGACGCCGGGCATATGCTCACCGATGCGGCCGCCATCGGACTCGCGTTATTCGCGATGTGGATCGCACGCCGGCCCGCGACCGCCGAGAAGACGTTCGGGTTTCTGCGACTCGAGATTCTCGCGGCGCTCGTCAACGGTACCGCACTGTTCGTGCTCGCCGGCCTGATCGTGTGGGATGCGGTGGGGAGGCTCGCCCAGCCGCCGGAGGTACGCGGCGGTCTGCTCGTGACCGTCGCGGCAGCCGGGTTCATTGTGAACGTCGTTGCCGCCCGCCTGCTGCACGCCGATCACCGTCACTCATTGAACGTGCGGGGAGCGTATCTGCACGTGCTCGGCGATCTGCTTGCGTCCGTCGGGACGCTCGCCGCGGGCGGGATTATCCTGGCGACCGGCTGGACCCCGGCGGATCCGATCATCTCCATGGGCATCGCGGTGCTGATCCTGATCGGGGCGTGGCGGCTGGTGCGGGAAGCGGTCGACATCCTGCTGGAGGCCGTGCCCAAGCACATCCCCCTCGGGAAGGTCGAGCAACAGCTGACCACGGTTCCCGGCGTGAGCGACGTGCATGATCTTCACGTGTGGACGCTGACGTCCGGCGTGGTGGCGATGAGCGCGCATGCCGTGGTCGGGAACACCGCTTCCGGCCAGCATGTTCTGCGGACGATCCACGATCGCATGGCCGGCCTGGGCATTCATCACGTGACCATGCAACTGGAGCGCGGCGACGAGTGTCCGACGGTGACCGTTTTGTGAACGGGTGGGCGGGTGAGGCGGCGGACGCGTGTGCGGTGACACCCGCTCGGCTTGCGTCCCGCCCCTGACCTATCTATACTGGCCCACCGCCTACCGCGCTCGCAGCTGAGGATCTCCAGGCATTCGCCGGCACCCGCCCGTGTCTTTCCACCCATCAATCCGTAACATCGCGATCATCGCGCACGTGGACCACGGCAAGACCACGCTCGTGGACAAGATGCTGCGCCAGGCCGGCGTGTTCCGTGCCAACCAGCAGGTGGAGGATCGCGTGCTCGACTCCAATCCGCTGGAGCGGGAGCGGGGCATCACCATCCTGTCCAAGAACGCGTCGGTGCGCTGGCATGACGTGAAGATCAACTTGGTCGACACGCCCGGACACGCGGATTTCGGTGGGGAGGTGGAGCGGATTCTGCGCATGGTGAACGGCGTGTTGCTTCTCGTGGACGCCGCCGAAGGCCCGATGCCCCAAACACGCTTCGTCATGCGCAAGGCGCTGGCGTTGGGGCTGCATCCGATCATCGTCATCAACAAGGTCGACCGGCCCGACGCCCGCCCGCACGAGGTCCACGACGCGGTGCTCGATTTGCTGATCGAGTTGGAGGCGTCAGACGCGCAGCTGGACGCGCCGTTTCTGTACGCTTCCGCCAAGCTGGGCGTCGCCGCGATTACGGCGGAAGCGGTGACGTCGGATCGCGGCGGCGATCTCACTCCGTTGTTCCAGACGATCGTGACGGCCGTGCCCGCGCCGGCTGCCACCGCGGACGGCTCGTTTCAGATGCTCATCTCCACGATCGATTTCTCCACGTACGTCGGTCGTATGGGCATCGGCCGCATCGAGCGGGGGCGGGTCCACCTCGGTGACGAGGTGGCGTTGCTGCCGCTGGGCGAGCCGGGGCTGGTGGCGGATGCCGAAAGCGGCCGGGTAGTCCGGCTGTATGGTTTCGAGGGACTGGCACGCATCGAGATCGAGTCGGCGGAAGCGGGCGACATCGTGGCGCTCGCCGGTCTGGACGGCGTCGAGGTCGGTACGACGCTCACCGCGCCCGAATGTCCGGAGCGGCTTCGCGGCATCGCCGTCGAGGAGCCCACCATCTCGGTCGACTTCATGGTGAACAACTCGCCGTTCGCGGGCCGGGCGGGCAAGTTCGTGACGACCCGGCAGGTACGCGACCGGCTGTATCGCGAGCTCGAGCGCAACATCGCCTTGCGGGTCGAGGATACGGACAAGCCCGAAGTGCTGACGGTCTCCGGGCGAGGGGAGCTCCATCTCGCGATTCTGATGGAGACCATGCGACGCGAGGGGTTCGAGTTTCAGGTAAGCCGTCCACGGGTGATCACGCGAGTGGGGCCGGATGGCGAACGACTCGAACCGTATGAGGAATTGGTGATCGATGTCCACGAGGCGGTCATCGGCACCGTGATCGAGAAGCTCGGGCCCCGGCGCGGCGCGGTGATCGAGATGCGGAACCCAGGGAACGGGCGCAGCCGCATGCGTTTTCGGATCCCGGCGCGCGGGCTGTTCGGGTATCGCAGCGAGTTCCTCACCGACACACGCGGCGAGGGGATCATGCACCATCGGTTCCTGGAGTACGGACCGTGGGCCGGGCCGCTGGCGGGCCGCAATCGCGGGGTCCTGGTGGCGGATCGGGAAGGGGTGGCCGTAGCTTATGCCCTTTGGAACCTCGAAGAGCGGGCGACCATGTTTGTGGAGCCTGGGACGCCCGTGTACGAGGGATTGATCGTCGGGGAGCACGTACGCCCCGGGGATCTGGACGTCAACGTCACCAAGGGGAAGAAACTGACGAACATGCGTACGACCGCGTCGGATGGGACGGTGCAGCTGGAGCCGCCGCGGGTGATCACGCTGGAGTTGGCACTCGAGTACATCGAGGATGACGAGTTGATTGAAGTGACGCCCGCGGCGATCCGCCTGCGCAAACGCGCGTTGGAAGCCGTCGAGCGGAAGAAGGCCGCACGCCGCACTCGGGCGGCGAGCGGCTCGTAGGGATTCACCTTTCGAGCGGAGCGACGGAGGAACCATGCTGCCCTGGCATGCGTCGGACGCGCCATTCGTTTCGTTGATGCGCGACGACGACGAGGATCCGGAGTCGAGTTACGACGACTTCGAAGAGGACGAGGAGCTGGAGGAGGAGGAGGAGGAAGAAGAGTACGAGGAGTACGACGAGTACGAGGACGAGTTCGACGACGATGACGAGCCGCGCGGCACCCGTCGGCCCGACGATTGGGACTAACGACCGTTGATCACGCGGGTGCGTCCGGATGGCGAGGGTCCGGGGAGCGGACGGCGCCGACTCCGCGGATCGTGGTGTACCATGCGTCCCGGGGACGGTAGCCCGAGTGGGCAGCGCGCGCGCCGGGCGTGCGGTCGGAGCTTGGCGCTCCGGTGGGCGAGTTGGGTGGGCAGTCGGCGTGAGGCAACAGGGTAAGGCAGCAAGGCGAAGCCGCGACGAAGGTCACCGCCGAGGCACATGGCGGAGGGCCTCCGCTTCCCGCATCGCATACACCCTCCGGAGGTCGCGGTACCTCCCCACGTGTTCGGGAATCGGCGTGATGCGACTGGAAACATCGGGCACCGCGATGCCGGCGACCACGTCCTGCCACGTTATTGCGTGGCCCGCGGCGAGTTCCTGGGCATGGTACGCGCGGAGCGCGGCACCGAGCGCGGCCGAGTCCGTGATCGCGAAGCGATAGACGTCGGCCTCGTGGACGTCCGCCATGATTTGGAGTATCCCGCGATTCTGAGCGGCACCACCGGTCGCGTGAATCCCGCTGGCTCGCGAACCCATCCAGGTGGTGTGGATGGCCATCGCTATCATCTGCGCTTCGACCACGGCGCGCACGTTCGCCGGCGCATCGGTGGTATCCAGACCAAACCGATGGACCACGGCTGGGGAGACCGGGGGGGTGATCTCGGGCTCGAACCACGGCAGCATGATCGCGCCACGATTCGCCGCGGGCGTGCTTCGTAACGCGTTCGAGAAGCCCTCCCAGTCCAGACCGTAGGCATCCCGCACACGCTCACGCGCAAGGGAGCCATTCCGAAAGCACGTCAGCGCCATGTACCCCCCGGTGGGGGCTCCGAAGACGTGACTGGTGCCCGACGGATCCACGCGCAAATCCCCGAGCAACCCGAACACCGTATCGCTCGTGCCCAACGAGATCGCGCGACGATCGGGATCGACGAGACCGACACCGATCAGGCTCGCGAGATTGTCTCCCGTCCACGCGACGACGTCACACGACGGAAGCCCGTGCCGTTCCGTCCAATAGGGAGAGATCTGACCGATGACCGTGTGTGACGGAACGAGGGGAGGGAGTTTGGCCGCCAAGCCCGGAGCGGTCGCCTCGACGGCTCGATCGGACCACGCCTTGGCGCGGAGGTCCATCAGGTTCATGCCGGCGCCGTCACCGTGATCGATGGGCGCGTGCGCCCCCGTCAGGAGCGAGCCAAGGAACGAGCTCACGAGATGAATGCGGTCGGTTGCCGCGTAGGCGGACGGGTGCCGCTTGGAGAACTTGCGGATCTGTGGACCGGTGAACCGTTCAAAGGCCCGCGATCCGGTGAGTTGCAGCAGTCCTTCCGTGCCCCCCACCGCCGCGGTGATCTCGGCACACTCCGTCATGGTGCTCGTATCCATCCAGATCGGTGCTTCCGTGCGGCTCAACATTTCAGGTACCTGCGCGGCAAGCGGTTTCTTGCCGTCGAGTGCACGAAGACGCTCCGTGGCGGAGCCGTTGAGGTATACGCTGCCGTGTTGTTGAGCGGCGCCCGACACGGCGCGCAATCGGCTCAGATCGATTCTCTCCCGCCGCGTCAGGATCTCCATGAATCGATCCAATGCCGCGGCCCAGAGAGCCGGTGGCGAGGTTGCCACGGCGGGATCGGACGAGGGAAGGACGCCGTTTTTCGTCCCGTAGCTTGGCAGCTCCGCGTCGAATTGCAGCGTATGCCGGAACAGGACGTGCTTCTCGCTGGCCTCAACCTGGAGAAGGATGCCCGTGAGGCTTTGGGTACTGCAGTCGAGGCCGAGGTACAGGGACATGGTGACAAGATGGGTGGCACCACGCGACCCGCGCCACACGCGTCGCCCAGTAACTGATCTTGATGAGAAGCGTGTTGTCGGACTTGAGGCCAAAGAGATCGCCGATCGCGCCGAGCCCTCCGACCTGTCCACCTGGTGCCGATGCGCTCCGGCCGTGCTGCCACAGGGTGGGGTGCAGGATCCAGGCGGTACCACGTACTTTTAGAGCCGCCCGAAGAAGGGCGAGCCGGGCCAGTAGCTCAGGTGGTTAGAGCGCACGCCTGATAAGCGTGAGGTCGGAGGTTCAACTCCTCCCTGGCCCATTGACGTGCAACTTCAAGCCCTGTGGGGTGTTTCGGTGCCTCGCGGGGCTTTGTGTTTTTCGGTTGGCGAGGGCGTGGTGCCAGTTGGGGGTTCCAGTTCCGACCCGGGCTGATCACCACCTGCGGCTGGTACGCGCCCAACCCCTCCTTTGCCTGGCCGTCGTTAACTTTCGACGATGGCAACCGTCGTACGCATCGACCCGCGCATGTTCATCACGGCACCGTTCCGCCAGTGTCCAAAGTGCGGAGGGGCGGAGTTCGGGTCACTCATGATCTCTGGTGTGGCCCAAACCCGTCGGTGTCGAGCATGCTGGCATACGGAAACGCGCCGGCTTCCCGCGCTCCGGAAGAAGATCGTGTATCTGGACCAGATGGTCTACAGCAACATGGCGAAAACGCTCGACCCGGTCTGGGCCGCGACTACCGCGCCGCAGGGTCCGTTTCCGGCCAGGCTGTTCGACGCTCTGGAGCGCGCGTTCAAGCTCCAGCTGATGGTGTGTCCGAATTCGACGTTGCATGATAAGGAATCCGCACTGGCCAGCCACCCGACGATGCTGCGCGCGGTCTATGAACACCTCGGCAACGGCGTGTCGTTCGAGTATCCGGTGATCATTCACCAGCATCAACTCGGTGTTGCCCTCCGCGCCGTCCTAGCCGGGAAGGCCCCACGCTACGACCTGGAGCGTGGTCTCGTGCTCCACGGCAATCCGGACGAGTGGATGGAGCGCATTCGTCTGTCCGTGAACCTCGCGGGCTTGGACGCAGACCCGAAGGTCCAACGTGCAGCGAAGGACCGCTCGCATGCCGCCATGCTCCGATATTTTGAGCAGTGGCAAACCGAAAAGGGTAAGAGCTTCGACGACTGGTACCGGTTCGAGCGTCGAGGGCACGCCGAGAACTTCCTCCTCCTTTTCCAAGAGCGCGTCGCGTTGATGCAGCGTGTGGCTGCTGGCCACGCTCCGTTTGACGAAGAGGTGTGGAACCCCCGGCTTGATGCCGAAGTCGTCCCGGTGCTCATGCATGTGGCGGAGCAAGCCGGGTGCGCTCGAGAAGACGCCTTGGGCGTCGTCCTGAAGTTCTTGTGTTCGGAGGCCGCGTTTGATGCACCAGCGAACGACATTTCCGCGTTGCTCACGGCAGCGATCGCGCGGAAGGCCGCCAGCGGGCAACGACGACCACCCAGCCCCGGGATGTGGAACGATATCACGGCAATCGCGAGCTTCCTACCGTACTGCGACGCGATGTTTCTGGACAACGAGTGTGCCGGACTGCTTCGGGAGGAACCCTTGCGGGCCAAGCTTGCGCCGTTTGGGACCCGTATCTTCTCGAGTAAGACAGGAGACGCCTTCCTTGCATACCTGTCCAGCCTAGAGGAAGAGGCGGGGGCGGACCACGTACAGCTCATCGCGGAGGTTTACGGCGAGGACTGGAGCGTTCCCTACCGGGAGATTCTCGTTCACGAACGTGAGCGCCAGGCCCGCAAGCGCTAGCAGGTTGGACTTCGCGCGCTCCGACCTACGCCTTCCTCAACGTAACTCGGTTTTCCAGCGCGAATCGCATGGCATCAGGGTCAGGCTGCTGATAGCACTTGAGAATCGTGTTGTGAGCCTTCCAGCCACCGAGCGCGCACAGGTCCTTCAAGCTCGCGCCCTTGAGCTCTGTCACGAACTTCCGCCGGAGCGAATGCCACCCGCGTCCAGAGACGCGAGCGATGCCGGCTGCCTTCTCCGTCCGTTCCCACCAGTCACGCGCGAGGTGGCGCGACATTGGCTGGGTCGGATCGCCCGGGGCGGGGAATACCCAGTGCGGGCCATCGCCCTTGCCGCACCATCTACCGCGTTCCCTTAGCAACGCGGACGTAGCAGCCTCGACCATCGGAGTCACGTGTTCGTGGCCGATCTTGCCTTGGTCACCGCGCCAGCGAATCGTGTTTGCCTGAAAATTGATGTCCGGGCACCGAAGCAGACGGATCGAGTTGATTCGGTGCCCGGTCTCGTTCGCGAGTACGAGCAGCGTGTACATGGACGAACTCACGGTGGGTGCTGCTTCGAGCATCTTGTCGAACTCGTCCTGCGTGAGAATGGGCCGGCGTGGGTTGCGAAGACCTGCGTCATGAGAAGTACCTGTTTCTAGCTGCCGCCCGTCCGTACACGAATGCTGATGACCCCTTCCACCGAGTGTCGCCTTTGGGGGGTTGTCTACCGGTATGATCGAGACTAATGTTTTAGTCGTTCGACTAATGGTTTAGTCACAATCCAAGGGCCCGTTATGGTCACCAGGCAGGGAACACTCAGCGACTTTCGAAGGCCCTGGGACACGATCTTGGGCACCAAGAGTCACGTCCGAGTCCTCCGGGTACTGGAGGCAACCCGCGAATCGATGGCTGTTCGTGAACTCGCTCGCAGGGCGGGGGAGCACCTGCGGGCCGTCCAGCTGGCTGTCGGACGGCTGGTTGATGCTGGCATCATAGAGCGCGTTGGAACCGGCACACAGCAGCAGATTCGGCTCAACGAACAGCATCCCCTGTCCTCGGCGTTGGAGCAGCTGTTTGGTGCCGAAAGCACGCGATTCGAACGCTGCGTGAACGAACTCAAGAGGCTGGCGAAGGAACATGCGGGCCATGCGACCGCGATTTGGTTGCTGGAGTGCGTATCGCCGGATGGCAGTGGACTTGAAGTCGGTCTGATGGCGCCAAGCGCGGAAGTCGACGCATTGACCGACGCTCTTCGTGAGTCGGTGGCCGAACTCGCGCGTGGCGAGGATGTCTCCATAGAGGTGCGTGGATGGACGCGGCCGGACCTTGAGGCTCTCGCCTGGTCCCCGCTGTCCGCCACCGGGCAACCGACTCTGTTGTGGGGTGTGCTGCCCGAGGCCGTGGTGGACGCTCCCAGTGGGGTCCCTCGCCGATCGCACGCGGCCGCCGACGAGGCACTCCTCGAACGTGCCAAGCGCGCGGTAGTAGCACTCGAGCGGCATCCGGAGCTTGTGCGCAAGGCCCGTGATGAGGTGGCGAAACGCCTTTCGACGGCACCGCCGCAGGAGTCCAAGACCCTGCGCGAGTGGCAGGATGTGCTCAACGGCATGCGCGTTCCACAACTCCGAAAGTGGCTTGTCGGGCGCAGTGAACGGGCAACCCGGCTGCGGCAGTCTATGCCCTTAGTGCTTCTGCAAGCTGCTGACCAACAGGCGGCCTCGGCGCGAGGCAAACCGTGACTCGGGAAGAACTGGAGCACGCAATCCGGGCTGCCTGCGATGTGGTCGGAGATGCCGAGCTGTGGGTGTTCGGGTCCCAGAGCATCCTGGCTCAACATCCCGCGGCCCCTGAGGCCCTGCGTATGTCGATCGAGGTCGATGTTGATCCCAAGAACCGTCCCGACCTGGTCGACCGCATCGATGGGGCGCTCGGGGAAGGGTCCCAGTTCCACCGGACCCACGGTTTCTACGTGCACGGAGTCTCTATCGAGACCGCGGTTCTGCCGCGGGCCTGGAAGGGGCGAACCAGGACGGTCCGGAACGCGAACACGGGCGATGCTACGGGATTCTGCCTCGAGGCGCACGATCTCGCCGCGAGCAAGCTTGCGGCCTTCCGTGACAAGGATCGTGAGTTTGTGCGGCTCTTGCTGCGCGAACGACTAATCGACCCGAATCGTCTAGTCCGGCTCATCAACTTGCTCCCCCTTCCGGACGACCAGCGAACCAGGCTGCGCGAATGGGTAGATGGTACCGCAAGAGAACTCAGCTCGGCCCGTCTGAAGCGACGGCCTAAGTGATGTTGGCAGCGACAACCACACCCTGGTGCCACTTCCGGTGCCACTTCGCACCGGCAGATGGCGGTGACGCCCGTGAGCAACTCCTGAGAGCTGTAGAGGGCCTGGAGTTCATGGGTTTTGGTCGGGAATGCGGGGTGAGGACCTCGGTCGATTACCACCGTGACGATGAGTGGGCGGCCGTCGTCCCACCCATCCCGTTGTGGCCGATCAATCGAAGCGCTCGGGCGGCACTAATGACCGGTCAGGTGTTCTTCGCCGCTGTACTTAAGCCCGAGCTTTGGAAGAACGCGATCGATGCCGAGGGGTTGCGATTGGAAGCGAACGCCAACGGCGGCTGGCGGGTGGTTGGGATGTTGGGCGAGGTTCATCTTGACGTTGTCGAAGTGCAGAAATTGTCGCTCGGAGTCGCGTTCACCGGTATCAGCCCTCGGGACGTTGCTCGCCGGATTGCCCAGTTCCTGCACGAAAGGGGTGCCAGCGGCTGACGTCTTGGCGTGGTCGACAGACGGCGGGAAGGGACAGGACACGCGGTACCGCGGTGGTGGTTGTGCAAGGCCATCGACACGGAACGACGTGATTCCAGGCTGCGCAAGCCCATGAATTCGGAGACGGCATGACCGGTGACCCTAGCTCTCCCAAGACGCGGATCCAGGTGCTTGCGGAGGGCGACGTTCAGGACGCGCTGGCGAGGCTGAGGTCTGGGCGCTTTGTTCTATTCGTCGGTGCCGGCATATCCGCCGATGCTGGTCTCCCACTTCAGAATCAGCTCAAGGCGGAGCTGATCCGCTCGATTAGTAGCGGTGAGCTTGAATCTCTCCACAGGCGGAGGTCAACCGTTTGGAACGCAAAAGCGGAACATGTGATGCTGGAGCGCGTGCTTCAACTCTTCGAGTTTCACAGTCCGGGTTTCGCAGCTTACCTCGCGCCGATCTTCACTGACGGTCAGCCCACCTGGTACCACCTTTGCATTGGACATCTACTCGTAACTGGCACCGTACCAATTGTGTTCACCACGAACTTTGACCTCCTCCTCGAGCGCGGTTTCCAACGCGTTCAGGAGGCTCGCGGAGAGCGAGGGGGCGCTCTTTCAGTGCTGACTCACGGAGCGCAACAGGGGCTACTGCCGAGTGGGCGGACGCTTGTGAAACTTCACGGAAGTGCTGATGAACCGGAGACCATCGAGCTCACGCTCGCGCGTGTGGGCAAGCCGCTGGAGGAGTGGAAGCGCGCGGCTTTACACCGAGCTGCTGACCTACCGTTTGTCTTTGTAGGCTACAGTGACCGCGACAAGGATATTACCCCGTTCCTGAACACGCTCGAGAATGAGTGGCTCTGGCTGCTACACGACGGATCCCCGATCCCCAAACACTTGGCGTTAGGGGATTCCCTTGACCGGATGCTTGCGCGGGCGAATCGCACGGTAGTGCTATGCAGGCCGCCGGATGTACTCAGTTCACTTTCCTCGGAACGGTTTTCTGACGCCCCATCGAAACCGACGGCGACTTGGCTGGGTACGCTCGATGGGCTTGTGCAACGACTTGCGCCGAATCAGCGTGCGCTGATACTTGGGGATCTCCTCCACGACCTACTTGGTGACTCCGAGGACGCGCGGGTTGCGTACGAGGTCGCTCGACGCACATCCCCAACAGCGGACACTCAGATCCAAGCATTTCTGAAGCTTGCTTGCATTCCGGCTGAACAATGGAGGAACCGAGAAGCTGAAAGCCTCCTGGCTCAGATCGAGCAAAGGATTCAACTCGCCGAGATCACGCCCGCCACTGAGGTTTCGTTTTACCGCCTCCGTGCGGCGGTTTTCCAGCAGCGGTCGGTGGAGTCTAATGGTGCGATGTCACTTGCCTATGCTCAGCGGGCAGTCGAGGAAAATCGCCGTGTGGAACAAATCTACCGAGAGCTAGAGCGACCAGTGGACGAGGCTTGGGCGAAGCACAACAGGGCCGTGACGCTGCACACGAGCGGTAAGCACGACGACGCTCTGTCTCTCTTGGAAAACGCCCTAGCCGTATTCAGAGAGCATGGAGAACTCGAGCACTTAGCGAAGGGCGTTAACTCGTACGGGAGCGTGCTGCAGGCCTGTGGTGACACCCAAGGTGCATTGGCCGCATTCCGGGAAGCGAGAGATACATTTGTAGGACTGGGGAATGATCACTGGGTCGCACGAATCTCAACGAATATAGTCGAGCAACTCATGGACGAGGGTCTCGAGTCCGAAGCCGCGCTTCTTTTGGGGGAGGCGATTGAAATTCTGGATGGCTTTGGGGATCAGCATTGGGTCGCAAGGGCTAGGCTTTTGGAGGCGAAGCTTCGGCCGCACGGCGCGCCATGAGAGTGGTGCCACTTCCGGTGTCACTTCCCGCCGCGAACCCCTCGGTTTCGTGAGTTTGGATTCCGTGCAGACCGTGGGGAATCCCCTTGAAATCCGAGAACTTGCCGGAATCGACACCCTAGCCTGATCCGCCTGATAAGCGTGAGGTCGAAGGGTTCAACTCCTCCCTGGCCCATTGACGGACGGGCGGACGGGCGGACGGAGTGGTGGAGTCCGGGTACTCGGCGACGCCGGGGCAAACCAACCATGAAGCAGTATCGCCGCAGACATCATGCGAACTTCCTCCGGTAGGTGCGGATTCTGAACTGTCTTCAGCATGCCGGCCATGAGTCCAGAGGGCCAGCCGTAGCGTCCCGCGGGAGTGTCCACTGTATCGACAAGATGCTCCCGGATCACCGAAGCAGATCGATCCAACCGCAATGAGATTATCACGTTCCGTGCTTTGTGACTCATGGTACTCTAGGCGGTTGTCGTCCCGAGTGGTGAAGAGATTCGCACTTGTGGCACGCGGCAGGCTCTTACCCACAGCTGTTGAGTCTCCTCGGGATTCCATATCCCAACCCGGAATCCACTGGGGTCCCACTCAACAGAGAAGCAAAGCTCGTCCTTATCGGCCCAGGCTCGAAGATCGATAGTGGCCACTCTCCTGGGGGAAGCATTCTCGATCTCGAATGTTCGAAGATGGTGGGTGCGGTCAATGAAACAGCGGAAGTGTCGGCTGCCAGCCTGGAGGAACGTGACGGCTTGATCGGAGTTCAGATTGGCAAGTGAGCGACCAAACTTCAGAAACATGGTCGCTGCATCTTTGCTCTCGTCAAGATCAGGGAGCTGCTGCTGGCCCTTGACGACTGCTTCTGGCAGATCTCCGCCGCCCTGCAACACTGCCCACGTTTGAGGATCAACGGGCTTAATGCTTCCGTCGCTTGGATCGCGAACTACAGGTGACTCCAGGTCGCCAAAGAACCCGTCGTACGAGTCAAGGCCAAGGGAGACTCCGGATACCCTATTCTGGATGAAGTAGGGTCTGAAGTTGTACCTGATGGTCCTCTCCACACCTCGTTGCTCGGAGGAGTCTAGGTCGCGGACGTCTCCCTCACTCTCGTCCCAACAGACAATCACCAAACAGACGTGATTTGCACGGATGCGGACTAGTTCGCTTCGTATGACTTGGTCGGTTTCAAGGAGGTCGCCAAGATCCTGCGGTGGGCGAATCCGGATTGCGATGATTCCAACTAAGGCAGATGGGTCCGCCCGCTGCAACTGCCTAGTAGCTTTCCTAACGCTTGCCTGGACGCTTCCAATCCGGTCGCGCGCTAGATCTGAGCGAACTGACAAGATCGATTTCATGCGAACCCGATCGCCGTCATTCGTCTTCTTGAGTTGTGATCGCGTCTTGAGGATACCCGTGGCCGGAACGTCAACGATCGAAAGAGGAGGCGGCTGAAACTCACCGTATCGCCCTAATGGGGCCATCGACACTTGAAAGGTCCCTTGCCTGCAAACCCGAGTAGTCCATTTGCCCGTCGCACTCCCCGCGCTGGCCATCTCGTCGATCAGGGCGACGATCTCGGACGTGCTTATCGCAGACGCCTGTTCGTGCAGCCAAGTAATGACCTTCATTGGGAAATGACGGCCAACCAACGTTTGAATGGCGATTTCAAGTTCGCTCGCCCATACTTCGGCCCTGATTTCCTTGTCACCTCTCCTGCGTATGCGCTTGCATTCAGTGGGAAACGAGATGCCTCGCGGCGGCGGCAGGGTTAGCCATAGGTCCGGATGCCCGGATGGTCGGCCGAATCTGGCTGAAGGGCCAGCACCGGCAATACGATCCGTCCAATACTTGGCGACCTCACCCTCGAAGAGCTTCTCGTAGAAGAGTTCGGGGTCCGAATGAAACGCGTGACGTGAGAGCTCTCGGAGCCAAGCACCGGCTCCGGCGTATTGGCTTACATCTCGAACTGTCATCGCTACCATGCCGAACTTGAGCATTAGTGCGGCGTCGGGCGGCTCTCGGGATTCGGCCAGAGCTGCAGTCCATTCCTGGAGGAGGGCGAATCCACGGAGGACATCGAGATGCGGTGGGTGAAACGGGTCCCTTTGGACTGCTCGCAACGCGTGCTCGACTCTGCTTGCACCAAGCAGTGTCTTAAACGACCGCGCGAGGGACTGGAGGGAGTCCGGGTCGGACAAATCGATTGGCTCTGGCTCCGAAGGATTCAAGTGTTGATGTCGTTGGCGTGATTTTGCTCGAGTTCCCTCGCCGCAGTTTCCAGCGGATCCACCGCGCGGTAATGGGCTAGCGGGTCACCCATCGCCGATGCGGTCCGCGTACGCCGTCGTTTATCGGAGTGCCCGACTGCGGCGCGCGGTTACAAGAGCACGGTGACGGTGGCGCTTGGGGGGCCGGTCCCGGCCTTGTTCACCGCCGCCACGCGGTAGTCCATCTCGATGCC
>DASWII010000023.1:0-15771 GCA_036397755.1 Gemmatimonadales bacterium
CACCAGCATCTCGTACAGCACCGCACCCAAACTGTAGATGTCCGACCGCGCGTCGGTCTCCCGGTCGCCCATCGCTTGCTCGGGACTCATGTACTGCGGCGTGCCGATCGAGAGGCCGGTCTCGGTGAGGCGGCTGCCGCCCGCGTGCGAGAGCGCCAGCGCGATGCCGAAATCGGCGATCAGCGGGTCGCCGTCACGCAGCAAGATGTTTTCCGGCTTGATGTCACGGTGGATGATGCCCTGCTTGTGCGCGTGCTCCAGCGCACCGGCGATGCCGCGAGTTACCGCGATCGCTTCGTCCACCGCGAGCTGCTTTTCCTTATGGAGCTTGTCGCGGAGCGTCTGCCCCTCGACGTACGGCATCACGTAGAAGAGAAAGCCTTGGGCCGCGCCCGAGTCGTAGAGCGGGAGGATGTGACTGTGCTGGAGATTGGCGGTGACCTTGATCTCGTGCAGGAACCGCTCGGCGCCGATCACCGCCGCGAGCTCGGGCCGCAGCACCTTGAGGGCGACCTTGCGGTCGTGCTTGACGTCATGGGCCAGGTACACCGTGGCCATCCCACCCTCGCCGAGCTCGTGCTCGATGACGTAACGGTCGGCGATGGCGACGCGGAGTTGCTCGGTGATGTCGCTCATGGTCAAGGAAGATATCCCTGCACGACCCGGTGGCGAGGGGCCGGGAGCTTGGGGAAGGCGCGGGAAGCGGGAAGCGGGATGCGGGACGCTGGGTCCTTGCGTGGAGAAATCCGCGGCTGAAGCCGCGGCTCGGCAGCTGCCGCTGAAGCGGCGGTACACGCGGGAAGGCGGCAGTGCTGGATGGTTGGCGACCCCGTTTGACGGGCCGCGGGCACCGTTCTACGACGGCAACCAGTCGTACGACCCGTGCGCCGCGCGCTTTACTCCGCTTTCAGCACCTCCGACGGACTCACGCGTGCGGCGCGTCGCGCGGGCACGAGGCTGGCCAATGTGCCGACCGAGAGCAGCGTGACGACCACGCCCGTGATGACCGCCGGGTCGTGGGGCGAGACCTGAAACAACATCGGTTCCACCCACCGGCCGGCGACGACCGCCGCCAGCACGCCCAGCGCCAACCCGACTCCGATCAGGCCGAGCGTGTCGGTGAGCACGAGCCGTGCGACGTCGAGGCCCCGCGCGCCCAACGCCACCCGCACGCCCATCTCGTGCAGGCGCTGCGCGACGGTGTAGGCGACCACGCTGTAGAGCCCGAGGGCCGCAAGTGCCAACGCGAGCAACCCGAACAGACCGAACATGGTGGCACCCAGCTTCCACGGGCGGACTTCCTCCTCGATCTGGCTGGCGAGGTACGCGACGGTGGGGTAGGGAAGATCCGGCGACACCGCCTGGATCTCGCGGCGGACCGCGGCGAGTGCCATGTCGTCGTCACCCCGCGTGCGCACGAACAGCACCCGGAGCCCGGTGGCCACCTGATCCTGGTCCAGCGGCACGTAGTACAGCATGACCGGCACGTCGTCCGTGAGCGATTGCCGCCGCGCGTCGTGTGCCACGCCGACCACCGTGCTGCATGGCACCGTGTCCGCCCCGACCAACAGGCACTTGCCGAGCGGATCCTCACCGCGCCACAGGATGCGCGCCATCGTCTCGCTGACCACGGCCACGCGTGGCGCGGTGTGGTCGTCCGACTCGCCGAACCCCCGCCCACGCTCGATGGGGGTCCCCACGGTCGCGAAGAACTCCGGGGTCACGGCATTGACGTACGGACCGCCGTCCGCGCTCGTCGGAATGGAGTCGAGTCCGGGGACCTCGAGGTGGACGGACGTGGACGACCAGAACGGTGCGGTCGTGGCGACGCTCGCCTGCTCGACGACCGGCAAGGTTGCCACGCGGTCCCGGGCCGCGCGATACAACCCGTCGCGCTCGCCGGCCTCGGTTTCGCCCAATCGCAGATCGATCAACAGCACCCGGTTCGCATCGAACCCCAGCTCGACGCCGCGAACGTTGCGCAGACTGCGGACAAACAAGCCCGCAGCGATGAGCAGGACCACCGACAGCGTCGCCTGTACAAGCACCAAGGTGGCGCGCAGCCGCGCGCGCGGCCTCCCGCCCTCACGCACCCCCGCCTTGAGATTGTCCGTGACGTGCTGCGACATGGCGTGCATCATCGGCGCGAGTCCCGTCGCGAGCGCCACGCCGATGACGAGCGCGCCGGCGACCGCGAGCAGCCGGGGATCGAGGACGTTCTCGCGCCACTCGACACTGGGAAGCAGCAACGCGCGGAGCAGGCCGCCGCCCCAGCGCGCCAGCACCAGACCCACCACACCGCCGAGCACTGCCAATACCAGGCTCTCCACCAGGAGCTGTCGCATCAAGCGGCCGCGGCCGGCGCCCAGCGCCACGCGCACGCCGATCTCCCTGCGCCGTCGCACGGCGCGCGCGAGCAGCAGGTTCGCCGCATTCGCGCACGCGATGATCAGGACGAGGACTGCGACGCCGGTCAACCACAGCGAGATCTGCGCTTCCGTGGCACCCGACCCGCTCGCGTTGGGACCGCGGGCCGCGATTACCGAACCGAGGGCCACGGTCGCCGTGGTGTCGGGCTCGCCGCTCGCTTCCAGGCGGGCACGGTAGAGGGCTGTGGCCTCGGCGCCTGCCTGCGCCCGGGTGTATCCCGGCGCGAGTCGCGCAACGATCCGGATCCACCGCCAGCCGGCGGCTCCAGTCCAGTCGTCGCCGATGGTGGCCGCACCCACCGTGCTGAGCGGCACCCACACGTCCGGCGCGTACAACTGGAGCCCTGTGAAATCGGGCGGTGCGATCCCGACGATCGTGTAGTCCGTGCCGTCGATCTCCATCGCACGGCCAAGCACCGAGCGCTCCGCGCCGAACGCACGGCGCCAGAACGCGTCACCGAGCACGACGACCGGCTCACCAGACGGCAGTGCGTCCGCCTCCGGTCCGAACAAGCGACCGTGCTGCGGGACCACACCAAGGACGCCGAAGTACTCCCCGGAGACCGCGACCCGGCGCACCTGCTGCGCCGCTGGCCCGCGCCCGTAGCTCGCGGCGCCCGGGTAGTACGCGGCCACGCCGCGCAGCGAGGTCGCGTGGTCGCGTAACGCCACGAAGTCGGGATAGGAAGTCGATTGCTGGGTGACCGCGCGGCCGATCCAGCCGAAGTACTCCGTGTAGTAGATGCGACCCACCTGACCGGGGTCCACCACGTAGGCGGGCGGTTGCAGCAGCAGCCGGTCCACGATGCCGAACATGGCGGACGTCGCGCCGAGACCGAACCCCACCGTCACGATCACCGCGAGCGCGAATCCCGGCTCGCGTCGCAGCGTGCGCAGGGCATAGCGCAGGTCCCGCAGGAGCCCGTCCCACCATTCCGCCCTACGCGCGACGCGCAGCCGCCGGCGGTCGATCATCGCCAACTCGCGCATCGCGTCGGGCACGTCGCCGAACTGCCGCTCCGCTTCCACGCGTGCCGCGTCCGGCGACAGTCCCACGTGCGTCAGCTCCGCGGCGCGCATCTTGAGGTGAAAGCGCACCTCCTCCTCGACCTCGCGATCCACGCGCCGCAGGAACGCGGGAAGACGGAACCTAAGCCGTCGCTTGCGTCCATCGGGCATTGGAATGCCTCCTACGCGGCCGCGGCGGCGAGCACCTTGAACACCGCCTCGCTGTAGCGCTGGAACCAGGACGTCCGCGTCGCGAGCGCGCGTCGGCCCTTGGCGGTCAGTTCGTAGAACCGCGCCCGCCGGTTGTTCTCCGAGCTTCCCCACTCGGCCTCGATCCAGCCGCGATCCTCCATGCGGTGAAGGGCGACATAGAGCGCGCGGTCCTCCACGCGCAGCACGTCATCGCTCGATTGCTGGATCCAACGCGCGACATCGTACCCGTGGCGCGGGCCCCACTTGAGTGCACGGAGCACGAGGAGATCCAGCGTTCCCTGAAGCAGTCTGGGGTCCGCCGAAACACCGTTCATCACGCTTCTCCCCGGAAGTGTTCCGGGAAACATGTCGGGGGCGGGAGCGGGAGTCAACGGGAGGGGGCGTTCGGCGTCGGGCATCAGCTATTTTGGACGCTGGGCGCTGGCAGCTGGAAGGTGGGCGCTGGAAGCTGGGCGCTGGAACCCTGGGCGCTGGGTGCGGGCGCTCTGATCCCCGATCCCATAGACGCTACAGCGGATTCCGGAAGCGGACACGTCCAGGCCAGGTGGGGATCCGCAAGTCGCTACATGACAACGTGATGGTGCGCGCTCAGCTCTGGAACGGACCTTGTATTCGATCATCGTACCTCCCGCGTCAGGTAACCGCCCATGACCGACCTCCGGTTCGCCGTCATTCAGCTCGTCAAACATCCGGTCTTCACCGCCGTCGCCATGATCACGCTGGCCATGGGGATCGGTGCGAACACCGCCCTGTTCAGCGTCGTCCGGGGAGTGCTGTTGAAGTCGTTGCCCTACGAGGAGGCGAATCGTCTCGTGCTTCTCAACGAGACCAACCCCGCGCAGGGGGACGGCGGGTTCAACGTGTCGTACGTCAACTTCCTGGATTGGCGCGAGCAGGCGACGACGTTCGAGACGATTGCAGCGTTCGGCAAGTATCCGCTGACGCTTCGCGGTGGACGCGGGGTTGCCGAGCATGTGCTCGCCGCGAACGCGTCCGCCGATTTTTTCAGCGTGCTGCGGATCCGTCCCGCGGCGGGGCGGTTTTTCACCGAGGATGACGACCGACCCGGCGGAGATCCGGTGGCGATCGTCACGCACGCGTTGGCGGGGCAGCGGTTCGGCTCAGCCTCGGCGGCGGTGGGGCAGGCACTTTCCGTCTCGGGTGCACCGGTGACCGTGATTGGCGTCCTGCCGCCGGGCTTCGCTTTCCCTGCGGACGACGTCGTGCTTTGGACGCCCGTCGGCCAGTCCACGAACGGACCGATCGATCGGGCGGTCCACACTCTCTTCGGACTCGCGCGCCTCCGCCCCGGCGTCTCGATCGACGAGGCGCAGACCGAGATGTCGACCATCGCGGCCCGAATTCAACAGGCCTACCCCACGGAGGATCCGGGGCATGGGGTGGCGGTCACGCCGCTACGCGACGCGCTCGTGGCCGATGTGCGCACCACCATTCTCGTGTTGTTCGGCGCCGTTGGGTTCGTGCTGTTGATTGCCAGCGTGAGTGTGGCCGACTTGATGCTCGCGCGCCTCGCCTCGCGTCGTCATGAGATTGCCGTGCGCGCCGCCCTCGGAGCCACGCGATGGCGCATCACGCGCCAGATGGCCATCGAAGCGTTCGCGCTCGCGGCGGTGAGTGGGACGTTGGGGGTGCTTGTGGCGGTCTGGGCCGTGGACCTGCTCGTCGGTGCGCTGGGGCAAATCGTGCCACGTGCCGACGAGATTGCGCTCGATCCGCTCGTCGTTGCCTTCGCCCTCGGGGTGACGCTGCTGACGGCACTGCTGTTCGGTGTCTTTCCTGCGTTGCGCAGCGCAGCGGTCGATGTGCACGGAGCGTTGACCGAGCGGTCGTCCTCGGGTGCACGTGGTGCCGCGCGGCTCCGCGGGGCGCTCGCGATCGCCCAGGTCGCCATCTCCCTGATCCTGCTCGCGGGCGCCGGACTCATGCTCAAGAGCTTCTGGCGATTGCAGCGCGTGGATCCCGGGTTCGATCCCACCCAGGTACTGTCGATGACGGTGTCACTCTCGGGCACGAGCCTTGGCGCGTCGAACGAGGAGGTCATCGCGTACTATCGCGATCTCATCGAACGCGTCGAGAGCATCCCCGGCGTCGTGCGGGCCAGTGGGGTGAACGCGTTGCCGATCTCGGGTGGTGATTCCGAAGGGCAGATCACGATCGAAGGTCGTGCGCTGCGACCGGAAGAAGAGCCGGGGGGCAGCTTCCGTCGCATCCTTCCGGGATACTTCGAAACGATGGGCATTCCCATCCTCGAGGGACGCGAGTTTACCGAGCGCGACGGTCTGGCCGGCGATTCGGCGGTCATCATCTCCGAGGCGATGGCCAGGCGGTATTGGCCCGACGGAGGCGCCGTGGGATCGCGGATCAAGATTGGTCCGCCCGAGTACGAGCCCTGGCTCACGATCGTCGGGGTGGCGGGCGACGTGCACAACGTCGGTGTCGGGCAGGTGCCGGGGCTCGCGACGTACGAGCCGCACCAGCAGCGCGTGTGGCGTACGATGAATCTCGTCGTGCGGGCGTCCGGAGATCCCGTGTCGCTGGCACCGGTGATCCGGGACGAGGTGCGTCGTGGAGGGCTCGACGTTCCCGTGTACGACGTCACGACCATGCAGATGCGCATTCGCGGATCGCTGGCGGGCCGGCGCTTCAACACCGGACTCCTGGTCGCGTTCGCAGTCGTCGCGCTGATGCTGGCCGTCGTCGGTCTCTACGGGGTCGTGTCCTATTCGGTGGCCCAGCGCACGAGAGAGTTTGGCATCCGCGTCGCGATGGGCGCTCGTGCCCGCGACATCATCGCCACGGTGCTGCGTGAAGGCCTGGTGCTCATCGGCGTCGGTGTGGCGCTCGGTACGACCGGCGCGCTGGTGCTGACGCGGGCAATCCAGGGTATGCTGTTCGACGTGACGCCCGGCGATCCGGTGACCTATGCCGTGGTCGGAGCGACGCTGACACTGGTTGCCGTGGTGGCGAGCTACGTGCCGGCCCGCCGCGCGAGCCGGGTGGACCCGATGGTGGCCATCAGGGAGGAGTAGGGTGGAGCATGGGTGGTGGGCGCGGTGCACTCTTTTCCATCCCCGACCCCCATCTACTCGCTCTTCAGCGCCTCCACGGGATTGATCGTGGTCGCGAGCCGTGCCGGAAGGAGCCCGGCGATCACGGCGATGGCAAAGAGGACGACCGCTGCGGCGCCGTAGCTCAGCGGATCGAGGCCGGTCACGCCGAAGAGGCGGTGCTCCACGATGCGGCTCAGTCCGAATGCGCTGGCGAGTCCGAGGCCAACGCCGGCCAGACCGAGCCATACGGCACCGCGCGTGACGAGCGTGAGGATGGTGGATCGATCGGCGCCAAGCGCCATGCGGATCCCGAACTCGCGCGTGCGGGCGGCGACGCCTTGTGAGATGAGCCCGTACACCCCGACGGCGGAGAGGATCAACGCGAGTGCCGCGAACGCGCCGAGCAGCTTGGCGAACAGCCGCTGCTGCGACATGCGGTTGGCGATCGCGTCGGTCAAGCGCATCGGTCGCACGAGCGGCAGAGTCGGGTCGAGGCGCGCCGCCGCGCGGGTGATCTGGTCGAGCACGGCCTCCGGGGCGACGCCCGCGGTCTTGACCATCAGGATCGCCGACCCCGCGCGCCCGGCTACCTGCGCCAGCGGCTGGTAGACGAACAGGGACTCGTCGGTGTCGAAGTCGGACCAGTGCACGTTGCCCACCACACCCACGACCTGGTACCGCTTGCCCTGTCCGTTAATTGTGTGAAAGGCAACGTGCTGGCCGAGGGGATCGCGATCGGGGAAGAGACGGGTTGCCAGCGCCTGGCTGAGGATCACGACACCGAACGAGTCGGCGCGCTGGGCGGTCAGCACTTCACGCGGCTCGAACAGTCTGCCCTGCCGGCGTGGGATCCCGAGAACCGTGAAGTAGTCGCGCGAGACCTCGTTCTCCAGCACGTCGATCCGCGTGTCCGGATCCGCATCGGCGGCGTGGATCGTCGTGCTGGATCGGTGGCTGAACGGCGCGCTGCGAGCAAGTGCGACTGATCCCACACCGGGGAGCTCCGCCGCGCGGCGGCGTAACTCATCGAGGTACGCGCGCGCGGCCGCGTCGTCGTAGCCGATGCGATCGGGCGACGCGGAGGCCGTCACCACACCGTTCGGATCGAATCCGAGATCCACGTGGGTGAGGCCCACGATGGTCCGTACGAAGAGCAGCGCGCCCACGAGCAGCGTGAGCGAGACCGAGAGCTGCAGCACGGCGAAGGCGTTCCGAATGTAGGTCGTGCGCCCTCCGGCCACGCGCGCGGTCGCCTTGAGCGGTTCTGCGAGGTCGACGCGACCCTGGAGCACGGCGGGCACGATGCCGAACACGACCGCGCTCACCAGCGCGGCGAGCAGTGTGAACCCGAGCACGCGCCAGTCTACCGTGAGCGCCTCGATCGGGCGCCCGGTGCCGGCGATCGTCGCTCCATGGAACAGCCGCATGAGACCGAACGCGACCGCGACGCCCGCGACGGCTCCGACGAGGGCGAGCACGCCGCTCTCGACCAGCTGCTCGCGCGCAATGCGAAGCGGGCTGGCACCGAGCGCGCGGCGCATCGCGTTCTCGCTCTCGCGCCGGATGCCGCGGAACAAGAGCAAGTTGGCCACGTTCGCGCACGCGATGAGCAGGACCAGTAGCACGATGCCCATGAGCAGGCGGATGGTGGGCACCAGTGCGATGCGGCCGAGTGGCGGCAGCCCAGCGCCGTCGAACACGTGCGCGGTGACCACGGTGAACTTCTCGTTCTCCGTCGGATACGCCTCGGCCAGGCGCTCGAGCCCGACCGCGAGCTGCTGGCGCAGCTGGTCGAACGTCGCGCCGTCCGCCAGCCGGCCCACGTACTCGTAGTATCCGCCGCGCTCGCGATCGTACGTGCGAAACTCGGCCGGGAAGTGATTCACCATTGGACTCAGCACACCCGGCATCCAGACGTCGGTTTCGTCCAGCCGTTCCACGCCGTGGAACCCGGGATGCGCCACGCCGATCACCTCGACGCGCACGCCATTCACGAGGAGCGTCTTGCCGATCGCGTGCTCGTCCGCGTGCAGCATCGCGCGCCACAGGCGGTCGCTCACGACCGCCACGTAGGCGCCACCGCTCGTGTAGTCGTCTTCCGCGGGCAGGAACGCACGGCCCAGCTGCATTGGCACGCCCAGCACGTCGAAGTAGTCGTGCATCACGAAGCCGACAGCCCGCTGATCGGGAATCCCGTCGCCCGTGGCGACCGCGGCGGAACCGAGCTGATGGCCTGCGAACCCGTGGAGTGCGGTCAGCGTCGGTGTCAGGTCGGTATGGTTGGGATACGTGAGACTGGAGACCGTGATCCCCCCTCCGTCGGAGTCGCGGCCGAACCACACCGTCGCGATGCGTGACGGGACGGCCACGCCGGGCACTGGTTGGAACAGCAGCCAGTTCGCCAGGCTGAACACCGCGGTGGTGGCGCCGATGCCCAAGGCCAGCGTCCCGACTACGATCACGCTGAAGCGCGGATGGCGGGTCGTGGAGCGAATGGCCCCGCGGAGGTCACGCGACGCGGCGTCGAGCACACCAACTGCGCCACCAGGGCCGTGCACGTGTCCCGCAGCCGCTCCGCGGGGCCAGCCCGCGAACAGCGAACGCATCACCTGCTGGCGGTACCAGCGGCGCGCGGCGCGGACACCGTGTTGGGCCGCAAGGGCCGTGAATTCCTCTTCGAGATCGCCCAACACGTTCTCCCGCAGCGCGCGTGGCACGCGGTGGCCGATCACGAAGCGCGCGAGCACCGGTGTGCGTGGCGTCGTCATCGGCTCGATCCGGCCTCGGCGAGGCGGGCGAGCTTGGCACCCAGCCCGCTCGACATCTCCCGGAGATTCGCGTAGGACGTGTGCAGCGCACGTGCGCCCGCCGGCTCCAGTTGGTAGTACCGCTTGCGCCGGCCGCCCCGCTCGGCGGTCGGCTCACCCTGGCGGGATATCACGAGCCCGCGATCCTCCAGCCGTTGCAGCACCGTGTATACCTGTCCAACGGGGACGGGCCGGGCTGTCCGCGCTTCGATCTCCTGACGGATCGTGACCCCGTACGCCTCATCACCGAGTCGCAGCAGCGCAAACAACAGCAGCTGCTCGAACTCACCGGGGTATTTCGGATTGGAGACCGGCATTAGTACAACATTGTTGTAGTAATGAGAGATGTCAAGATTGAAGAGGTGTTGGGTGTTAGACCGCAGACCACTGTGTGCTGTGTGCTGTGCGCTGTGCGCTCCTGACCCCCGATCCCCAATACCCAGCCTCTCCGTCGACCTCATCCCGCGTTTCTCGATCAGTACAGAGCGGTCACCCTCGTCGGAGCCTTCTCGCCATCGCGGCGTTGGCCTCTCGGCACACAGCGTGGTGTCGCGTGATCCGCCGCCGGCGTGTCGCCCCCGCGGGGCGGTTTACGGCGTTGTGGGAGAAATCCGCGGCTGAAGCCGCGGCTCGGCATCTGCCGCTCAAGCGGCGGTTTGCCGTTCGACCGTCGGTTTACCGACAGGGGCCGAGCCGCGAGTTTACTCGTGGCGACAACAAGAGAGGGGGGCCGTGGCAATGGGAGTTGCGGGCAAGCGGCCCCCGTAGGCGTTCGGCTGGTTGACATGCTGGCACTGCACGCCTAACCTCGAATCGTCTCCAGTCCATGGTGGTGTTCACATGCCCACGACACCCCTCACGTGGACGCGATCCGTCGGCCTCCTGGTTGCGGCCGCCTGCCTCTTCTGCGGCCTTACCGCAGACCTTGCTGCGCAGCGCCGGCCCGGTCCCCTGCCGCACAGCGTGTACGGGACGGTGCGGGACGTAGAGACCGGCAACCGCCTGCCCGGAGTTCGCGTGCAGCTGGTCGGTGATGACGAGCAAGTCCTGGCCGACACAACGACCGACGACGCGGGTCGCTACATCCTTCAGGCACCGAACCCTGGGCCATACCGCGTGCAGGTGGAGCTTCCGGGATATCCGTCGACGCGGACCACTGTGCAGGTGCTCGAGCGCCAGGTCGTCGAGGTGCGCTGGCACCTCGCGCACAACGCCCCCCAACAGACGAGTTTAGAGGTTCACGCGTTTGGAACGAGCGGTTGTGACGAATGGAGTGACCGCGAGCGCCTTTCGGGATCAGTCGGCTCACTGCTTGAATGGCGGTGGCGGTTGTGCGATTCGTCCGACGAGCAGTACGAGATCCAGATCGAGATGCACAACGCGACCGATCAAGACGTCGAGTTTTCGTACCGGGCCGCGACGATCCCAGCGTCGTGCAACGGCATCGATCCTCGCACTGACCGGCTCTCCGACGTGCTCCGCGGGCAGATGCGGCTTCGTCCAGGAGCACGAGGCTGGCATCGCGGCCGCAGGGGACTGATCAACAAGGACCCTTGGAAGGACTACTTCTACCTGTGCATCTTCGACTGGCGCACGGTTCCGCGCACGACGGCAAGACGGTAGGGACACGGGGCGCGGGAGCGGGAAGCGGGAAGCGCGAGGCGGGAAGCGGGCACGCGGCGTGGGCACGAGAAACCCGCGGCTGAAGCCGCGACTCGGCATCTGCCGCTCAAGCGGCGGTTTGCCGTTCGACCGCCGGTTTACCGACAGGGGCCGAGCCGCGAGTTTACTCGTGGTCTGGAGAAGCACCGCTCGGCGTTGTTTTGGTCATCGATGCGGCGACGTGGTTTGCGTAATTCCCGGCAGGTGGGCGCACCACAGCATGCGACATCGTCTCTATGTGCATCTGACAGGGACCACGCGGGACCGCGAGCCGATGCTCAGTGCGGATCGCGTTCACCCCACCACGGCTCTCCCGCGACTTGTGCAACGCCTGAAGGGTGCCAACTCGCCTGCGCAATGGACGGGTAAGAAGGGCGCCGCTGCCGGGAGCGTCCCGTCGGAACGCCAGTGACTCACGTGCGACGGCACCCGGTTGTCAGGTCAGCGTGATTGCGGGGTTCTCGCCCAACGCTGGAGTTTCGGGCCGCTCGCCGTTCGCACCGCTGCGGTGGCCACCCGTCATCAGGTCGGCCGCCAAATCGATGAGCTCGTCGCGGTTGTAGGGCTTCGCCAAGAGTCGGAGTCTCGGGTCGCTCGAGGTCCGCACCGTGCAGGCGACCTCCGGATCGCTCGTGGCGAGGATGACCGGGGTGGCAGGATCCAGTTGCCGCAATCGCTCGTACAGCTCTAATCCGGTCATCGAAGGCATTTGGACGTCTGACATCACGAGACCGATGCTGTCGCGGCGCGCCTGCCACACCTCCAGCGCCTCGGCCCCATCCGCGGCCTCCAGGACGCTATATCCATCGGCGACGAGCATCCGGACGACCGCGTTCCGCAGGAGCCCATCGTCTTCCGCGATGAGTACAAAGGAGCGATTGGAGCTGCCCGTCAGGAGGGGCCGACCTCGGTCGCGGGGCCTGCGTTCGGCGGGTCGCGTCGAATCTCGGAAGGGACGTGTGGGTCGATCTTGACGTGCATGTTGGGCACCACACTACCACATGAGACACCAGGTCGCAACCGGTAGACCGCCCCCCGCACCGGCGGATCACGGATCACGGATCACGGATCACGGATCACACATCACGCATCACGCATCACGTATCACGTTTCACCGATTCGTGATTCGTGATACGTGATCCGTCGCTTGCCGCACACCTATTCCCGACCCGACTCCTTCACCAGGTACGGCACCCCGTCGGTCATCCATTTCGGCGCCGCCTCGCCCTTCAAGTAGTGATCGAAGAACTCGTAATACCGGATCGTGAGGTCACGCCGGTTGGCGAGTCCGCTCAGCCCGTGTCCTTCCTCCGGATATGCCAGCATGATGGCCGTCTTCCCGTTGTAGCGCAGCGCGTTGTAGAAGTTCATGCCCTCGCTGAATGATACGGTGGGGTCCGACGTGCCGTGCATGATGAGGAATGGCGCCGTGGCTTCGGGCGCGTGGGCGACCGCGCTCTCGAACCGATAGAGGTCAGGGTCGTCCCACGGCGACTTGCCCCAGCGGCCCTGGCTGAACAGGTAGTACTCGCTGCCGTTCTCGCCGCTGCCGGCGTTGACGTCGTACGACCATCCCCAGCTCTGGTTGAAGTCGGAGGAGATGTCGGTCACGCCCGCCCCCATCCCGACGGCCGCGAACATGCGTGACATCGTCCCGATGAAGGCCGCGCCCTCACCCCCGTAGCTGTGCCCGTGCACGCCGATGTGCGCCGAATCGGCGTAGCCCAGCTCGATGACCTTGCGCGTCGCGGCCTCGACGCACTCCAGCATGTCGCTGTGCGACGAGCCGGTGTGGAAGTGGACGTCCGCCAGCATGTTGATGTATCCGCGACTCAGCGCCTCGACCGACAACGCGCCCATGCCGGTCATGAACCGCGGCGTCGGATAGCGGTGGAGATTCTGTGAGTTCTTTTCGTAGAAGCTCACCAGCATCGACCGTCGCTGCCCCGGTTGGTAATCGTCGGGCAGGGCGAGGATGCCCTGAAGCCGGACGCCATCCTTGTTTTCGTAATCGAACAGGATCTGATTTCCCCACATGAACTCCGCCTGTTGGGGGTTCGCGTCGCTGATCTTCCTGAGGTCGGTAAACGCTGAACTCGAGACCTGCAGATCGGGGAACTCCGCGTACGTCTGCCGCGTGAGGAGGAAACGGTCGGCCTGGTCCGCGCGAACGGGCGTGCTGAACCTCGCGTCATCCAGCAGGAGTTCCTCCAAGCGGCCCCGCGTGAGTCGATAGAACCCTTCCTGCTTGGTCCATTGTCCATAGGCCGACAGCGTCACCGGTTTGCTGAGATCGATCTCGTTGCCGGTGCGCACACGGCGCGACGCGGCGGAGTCGATCGGTTCCGTCCGGACGTAGCGGAACCGCACCTCGGTGCGGTCGCCCTCGCCGCCGGTCAGGTTGCGCGGCGCCCCGTTGCCGAACGGGAGGAGCCACAGGTCATAGCGCGCCCGCACGATGACGCCGCTGCCGTCGCTCGCATATCCCTCGATACCGTACGAGGGTCGCGGTCCCACGTAGTCCCACTCCGCGTTCAAAAACTCGCCGTTCCCGCCGCCGGGCACCGTCCGCGACGCACCGGCGTCGAGGTCGTACGCATGAAACCGGTTGTCCCTCCAATACAGGAACCGCCGGCCGTCAGGACTGATTCCGAACGCGTGCTGGCCGATCAACTGACCCTCGAGCATCAGGGTGCGTTCGCCCGTCGCGGTGTTGATCCGGTACAGGTCCGCCTTGGCATGAGCCGTATCGGCGACATACGCGCGGTTGTTCTGCCCCACGGCCCAGCGGCCGTCCGGGGCGATCTCCACGAAGCGCAACGCGGAATCGGTGAGCGTGATGTACCGCCCGTCCACGGCATCGAATGCCTGGCGGAAGGTGAAGTTTCTCTCCCGTTCGGCTTGCACCATCTGCACTGATTGGATGCGCTCGTCTTCCGTGCGCCACACGTCCACGTTGGCCACCGAGTCCCGGCTCGGCCGGCGGCTGGTGTCGGGCGCCGCCGTCTGTGGGATGATGCCGAAGAACACCCGCCGGCCATCCTCGGTCCACGCGAGGGGCGCGCGCTCGCTGATCACGAACCCCTCGGGGAATCCGGCGGCCGAGCGCATCAGCGAGACGGGCGCCGACGGAGCTCGGTCCAGCGCCGCGCGGATGTTGGCGAACGTCACCAGCGTGTTGTCCCGCTCACGCATCTTTTCGATCGGCCGGCCCTTCAGCGCGGCGAGTCGGGTGCCGTCATCGGACCATTCAATGCGGCTGTAGATCAGCGTGTCGTTGTCCAGCACCTGTGTACGACCGCGCGGGAGGTCGATCACGAACAGGCCGTTGCCGTCGCGCACCTCCGCATCGACCGCGTAGGCCAGCAGGTCGCCCTGCCGGTTGAAGGCCGCATCGCCCACACTGCCGAGGAACAGGCTCCGCCCGTCGGCAAGATTGTGGAGTACCGCATCGACGCCGTGCTGCGCCGCCGCGCTCCCGCGCCCACGTCCGGCCGATGCAGGTCTCCGCCGCAGGAGCAGGAGATGGGTGGACGTCCGGTTGAACCTTGCGGACTGCATGCCCTCCCACGCCTGCGTGCGACCGGTCGCCAGTGCGCGCAGCGCTAAACGCGGCGGCAGCGCCGTTCCCGGCGTCGAGTCCTGCGCGGCCGGCGCGCTCGGTGCGGCCGAATCCGCGCTCGTCGTGTCACCGCGGCCGCGGCTTTGGCGCGGCGGCGGCACGGAATCGACCTGATACACAATCCAGCGCGAGTCCGGTGAGAACTCGCCGCCGTGCGCGTTGGGGATCACCACGTCCTGATCGCTCTGGAGATCACGGAGATGTAGCTCCGGTTTGGAGTCCTGAGGGAGCGTGTTGGTGTACCGCAGCGTATAGGCCACCCACCGGCCGTTGCCGGCGATCTCCGCGTCCTCGATCAGACGCCAGCTGGAGTAATCATCGATGGTGAGCGGCTTCTTCGCGGCCGCATCGCCCCCCGCCTGCCCCCACGCCTGGGCGATCGGCAGACATACAAGCACGAACAGCGCGCGACCAATGAGTCGACGCGCGATGACGGATCTGGAGTTCATGGGATTCCTCGCCTAAAGGTAGGACAGTCTAACCGTTCAGTGAGAGGGGATCGAATAGTGTAGCGCGTGACGTGAACCGGGCAAGGTGGGGGGAAAAGGCGGGCGGGCACGGTGCCCCCGCCGCGGCTTGGCATCTGCCGCTAAAGCGGCACATCGCCATTGGACGGTCGGTTTACCGACAGGGGCCGAGCCGCGAGTTTACTCGTGGACCACGGGATGCTGGATGCTGGGGCACGCGTCATCCGTGACTCGTGATCCGTGCGCTACCGCGGTCTGAGGATTGTCGGGAAGCGGGAAGCGGGAAGCGCGGATGCGGGGTGAGCTTGCTAACGTCGGGTCCCGGCGGTAGCATCGAAGCTGGCATTCCCAAGTGTCTGGAGGATCCCATGCGTTTCCCCGCCATCATTCTCGTCGTGGCTCTTGTCGCGGCCTGCGCGCCCGCGGAGGAGGCGGCCGAGCAGACGGCTCAGACGCCGTCAGGCCCCACACTCGCCGATTTCGCAGGCACGT
>DASWII010000024.1:0-94514 GCA_036397755.1 Gemmatimonadales bacterium
ATCGAGACATAGCTGAACAGCGCCGTCTGCGGATGATCGGGACCACGCATTGCGCGCACTCGCTGTTGAGGTCGCGCCAAGATAGGAGAATCTCGCAATTCCGCCATACCCAATGCATGACTTTTTCAGCGACCTGCTAGGCGTTGTGCTCGTGCTTACTCTCCTTTGATCCGCTTCGTGAGCGCCGGCTCCAGGCCCATGAGACGCTCGTACACCGTAACTTGCCCTCGGTGATACATCTCGTGCGCGATCGCGTGATGCAGCCACTGCATCTTCGTCCAGCGCGACCCGTCGAAGTTCTTGATCCACTGCCCCATGGCAAGGTCGCCCGCGGCACGGAACTTCTTCTCGGCTTCGGCCAGCTGTGCGTGCAGCAAGTCCAGCAGGTCCCGCTTGGTCTGTGCGTCGGCCACGTGCCCGCCGTACATGGCTAGCAACTCCGCATGCGGCGCGCGCCGGAAATTGGTATCCGGCCGCGACAACTCGCCGGTCGCCATGTACGCCGATTCCAGGATGTGCTGGATCAGCTCGCGCACGCTCCTGACCTCCGGCGTGGGACGAAAATCGAAGCTCGTCGCCCGGATCGCCTCGATTTCCTCGATCAGGCCGCGGCGCACGTCGCGCCAGTTGTCGAGCGTTTCCGCCAAGTAGGAACGTGCTGCCATGTTGGCTACCTCTTTCCTCCCGGGAGTTGCGCGACGAGCCAGTCCATCGCCGCATCGGCCGTCTTGAAGGGCTGCAACGGGCGGCGGGACACGAACGTCACGAGTTGGAAGAGGTCTTTCTGCAGCCCCTCGATCCCGATCACGGCTCCCGCTATCACGTGTGGACGGTTGTCGCGGGCGAGGCGCCATAGCGCCCGCCCCAGATCGGCATTGAACGTGGATCCCGTGACGTCGGTCAGCGTGAGCACGGACTTCTCCGGCTGCGACGCGATGAAAGACCGCGCCTCCTCGATCACCGGATAGGCGTCGTCGGGGTTCTCGATACCGGCAAAGTCGAGCCAGGCGATCTGTCGGCCGCCGTGCTCGACCCAACGCACGCGACTCATGCCCTACCTCCATATTCGGATCGTCTTTGTGGTACACCCCGCCGCGCCACTATCGGAGCAGCCGCTTCCCGGACGCCACGACCGTCGCGGCGGATCCCGCGAGCACTGAGCCGAAGCCCAGGGTGAGCGCCACGAACCCCACGCCGCCAACCCCGAAGACCCCGCCGAGCCTGGTCGCCACCAGCCACCCATCACCCACCACCATGTTCCACACCAGCAGGGCCGCCCATCCAAGTGTGGCTCCGAGAAAGGCCGCCCGTCCAGGTCGGCCCCGCCGATGCGCAAGCAGTCCCCAGACGGCACCGACCACCGGCACCGTCCACCAATCGAGCAGTACGGTCCCCAGAGCTGCGGCCACCGCGACGATCACGACGCCGCGCCATTTCATCGGCTACCTGCCAGATCGAGTCGCGCCATCACCTGGTTCGCGGCCAGCTCGTCAATCGTCCGAGGAAACAGCGCCGCCTCCAGCTCCCCCGCGCCCCATTGCCCAATGCGATCGTCATACCGCCGAGTCATCGGATTCCCCGACTGTCCGCCCGGATAGGTGACCCACGCACGGACGTCGTCGCGCAACTCCACTACCATGCGCCAACTCGATCCGTGCGTGCCGCCGCCGCTGGACGGGTTCAGGTTACCCGGGCCTCCTTGGACCGGCAGGTGCAGCGCGGACAACGCCGGCTGGCGGAGGAGGTGCCAGATGTTGGCATACCGGTTCCGATCCCAGCGCCAGCGCTCGCCGCCCGGCTCGCCGAATCGCGCCACGGCCGACCGATACGCGGCAGCGAGACTCTGCGCGACAATCATCCGACAGGGTTCCACCATCAGCGTGCGCCGATCGTCGCACCAGATCCCCGCCGAATCGTTCAAGGCGCGCCACAACACGGCTTCGCCGGGCGTCGCCACGCGCGTGGGCGGATGCGTCATGTCGGGTTGCATCGGAGGGAGCAATTCGTCCCACACCCGACTCTCCAGCTCATCCATCGCCAGTTCGAAGAGCACCGCGACCGTGTTGTCCCGGGTGTAGCGACGGTCCCAGGCCCGCAGCAGGGCCGCCCCCCGCTCGAGGTCCGTCCCCTCCCCCGCGTGCGCGCCGCCGAGCGCGGCGGCGGCATCGATGAACAGGGGCACGAACAGCTCGGCGCGCTCGTTCCCGGGATCGGTCTGAAACCGTCTGAAGTCATCGACCGTGACGGCGGCGTTGTCCCGCAGCAGCCGATTGATGCGCATCGCGCGCCACGGTGAGGGCCAATCCGTCCCCAGATACGTCGCGTCATCGAGCGAGTCCATCGGTTCCTGGTTGGCCGACGCGAGATACCCCTGCGCCGGACGCAGTCCCATGGGATAGCGCTCGATCGGCCAGTAGCCTGTCCAGTCGCCGGCCGATACCGTTCCATCGAGGAGATCGGCCCCGTCGCCCTGGCCGCGGTACGGATACCGTCCGGTGGACCGTATCGCGATATGGCCGGCGCGGTCGGCCACGATCATGTTCTGCGCCGACGGCCCCCACGACTCGGCGGCCTCCAGGAACTCGGATACCGACCGAGCACGGGCGATCTGTCCGAACACGGTGGCCGGCGTCCCTTCGTCGAGGTTCGTCCACCGCATCGACAGCGGCGCGAACGTATCCCGACGCAGCGGCCCGCGATGCGTGTAGTACAGCGTGTCCACCGCCAAGACCGCGCCGCGGCGGTCGCGGTACTCCTGCACGCTGGTCTCGAGCTCACGCCACACGCCATCCACGCGGTACCGCGCCGGGCGCTCGTTGTCGTCCAGCGTCTCCAGGTAGTAGTCGAGCACGTCGGCGCCGGTGTTCGTCAACGACCAGGCGATGTCGCGCGTGAAGCCGATCACGATCCCGGGGAACCCCGGAATGGTGACACCGTACACGTCGAGCTCGCCCTCGACCACGAGGTGCGCTTCGTACCAAATGGACGGCAAACTGAGATCGAGGTGCGGGTCGCCCGCAAGCAACGCGTGCCCCGAACCCGACCGCGCCGGCGCCACCGCCCAGTTGTTGCTGCCGATCCCGCCTTCGTGCCCCTCGTCCGTGGCGCCCGACCGCCCCGCGACCCACACGGACTCGTCCGGGGGACCCGGGAACCGCGTCGCCCGTACCGCCGGAACGCCCTGGAAGCCTGGCGCGTCCCGGCCGGGTGGCGCCGGCGGCGGCAGCGGTGTCGTGTCGAACCACGGATACGTCTTGCGGGGACCGGGCTGAATCGGCTCCTGGATGGGACTATGCCGCCCGAACAAGGCATCCGTCGCCTCGCGTCCAATCAGCTCCGCAGCCCGCGCGCGACGGAACTCCCCCGTTGAGTAGGTCAACGTGTACCCCATCCGCCGCGCCAAGTACAGCGAGTGAACCGGTTCCCATCGCCGCGGCCACGCATCGAGGAGCCGGTACTCCACGGGGAGCGTCCGGCGGTCAACGCGGTCGATCCAGGCGTTCACGCCTCCGGCGAAGGCCGTGGCGGAACGCGCCTGGGGGCTCTCCCAATCCTGCTCCCGCCATTCGCGGTCCGCACTCCATGCCAGACCCAGCGCCCGTTGTTCGCGATCCACCTCGAGCAACCCTTCGCCCAGCATTTCCGACAGTGTGCCCGCCGTCACACGGGTCTGCATCTCCATCTGGAACAGGCGATCCCGGGCAACGACGAATCCCAGCGCCCGGATCACGTCGTCGTAGGAACGGCCGAAGATGTGGGGTACGCCACGCACGTCATAAACGACGCGCACGGAATCGCCGAGCCCCGACACCGTGGCCGCGGCGTCGGGCGGGTGGTCCCCCTCGCGCCCGTTCGCCCACGCGCCTCGCACCGGATCGAGGATACCGCCGAGTGGTGGAATGGGCCCGTAGCCACGAACGCCGGCCAGGAGCGCAGCCGTGAGCCCGCCCGCGGCCAGCAGCGTCCACGCGCTACGCATGCCCGAATCCCACCGGCGGCTTGTCGTTCATCGTCTCCCTCGCTACATCACTCGCATGGCGTTCGTTTCCCGCACACGCCGAGCGGTCGATCCACTCCTGCGGTGGAAGACCGTGGCGCTGCTGGCCGGTGCGGCGTTGCTCGTCATTGGTCGCACGCGCAAGCTCGCGTGGCTCACCTGGGTGGGAATCGCCTTGCTCGCGGCGGCGTTCCTCCTGCGATTCGTTCACGCCGCCGCGGCCCCGCCCGGGGACCGAGACCGGGACACTACTCCATCCTAGCGGCGGCGACACGAATGCCGCCGTCAGGGCCGACGAGTCTCCAGGCAAAGAGCAATTCGTCACCGACTCGCGTCATCCGCGGGAACCCGCTCCCGCGGGACTCCTGTGTCGGCGCAACGAGCCAGGATGGATCCATGGATCCGTGGCGCGTCACGCGGCGGGCGCGAACCTCCGCATCGGCGTCCGTGAGTTCGAGCCAGGCGACAACCGCGGATCCGTCGGCGAGCAACTCGATATCCACCCGACCCGACGGTCTCCCGTCGTCCACCCGCAACGGCAGGCCAAACGTCGCGCCCCCATCGGTCGAGAACGCAACCTGCACCCGTGCCTGCTGTTCGGGGGCCGCGAACCATGCGAGGGCCACCGTGTCGCCGACCGCGCTCAGTTGCGGCCCGTTCACCGGACATCCGGGATAGTGCCACCGGTCGTCGCCCACGAGCATCGGCTCGGTCCACCGCCCATCAACGAGTCGGACCACCACGATATCGCGGATCTCCTCCATGCTGCGGTCCCGGTAGGCGGCGACCAATCCGGATTCCGTCGAGACGAGGGAGGTGGTGCAACACTCGCAGGTCCGGGCGTCGAGCAGGGCCTCTTCGCCGAGGGTTCCGTCGCGCCGCACAGTCGTGAAGCGCACGGTCATGGCTCCCCGGTCGTGAAGCTCGCCGGAGGGATTCATGTCGCGTCCGTCCAACCAGATGAGACCCGCGCGATCCCGGCCCGCGCGAACCATCGACACGAATCCGTGCTCGGTGAACGAGGTGTCGCGGTGCGGAACGATGGGAACACTCCACGTGCTTCCGCGATCCGTGGAGACGGCGACGTTCACGTGGTACGCGTAGGTGGCCGGGCTCACCTTTTCCAGCCAGTGCACCAGCCATGTGCCGTCAGCGAGCTCGAGCGCTGAGGGGAAATCCGCCCAGTTGACGAAGAACCGGTCGCTCTCGCGCACGGTGATCGCCGGCCCCCAGCCGTCGGCCCCGCGGTGCACGACGCGCAGCGCGTGACGCCCATCGGCGACGGGCTCCAGCCACGTTAGCAGCGCCCCACCGTCATCGGTCGGTGTCAGATTCGGCTCGCCGCTCTCCGCGCCGCGCGCATACTCCACATCCGACAGTACGAATGACGGACGGGCGGGCGTGCAGGCGGCGGCCACGAGAAGCACCATGCCCAGGGAGGTGCGCATCGCTCGCTCCAGCGTCAAAGGTAGAGGGCCAGGGAGCGCCATCGTCTCACCAAGCCGCAAAGGACCCGGGGGCGAATGCGCGAACACATCCGCCCCCGGCGGGAGGTGCCAGACCGTGCACGAGGCTTCGCTAGATCCCCAGTTGCAGCCCGACCTTGGCGACCATCAGCTGCACGGGGAACGCTTCCGTCGCCACCGAGCGATCGATCCGCTGGAAGTCGTATTGCACGAGCACACCGAACCGGCCACTCGGCGCGCCGACGAACGTCCCCAACCCAAGCTCGAACGCGAATCCCGCGTCCCCACCGGTGTTGAACTTGGGCGCGACCAGATAGGCCCCGCGTACCCAGACTTTCGCGATCCGCGCGATGCTCTGCTGCGATTTCACCCCGACACGAATGAAGCCCACATCGTGGACGCTGAACTCCGGATCCGCCAGGCGGGTCGACATCCCCACCTGCAACGTGACGGCCGACACGATGTCGAACCCCAGACGCACATCGAGCTGCTTGAACTTCACGGACTCGGTCAGCGCGGTCTCGTCGTCCGGATTCAGCGTCGCCAAGTATCCCTCACCCTCGACCGACAACGGCCCGATACGCAGCCCCGCAACCCCACCGAACCCGAACCCGTCCAGCTGGACCAACTCGCCGCGCTCCTGATAGGAGATCGCCGCACCAGCAGGCGCGATCCAAATCGTCTGTGCCGTGGCGGTCGTTGCAACGGCGCACGCGAGAAGCACCCCCGATATCAACGTCCGTCTCATTGCATGCCTCCCTCTCGCGGTTCGATCGTCACCAGCACCTGCCGCCGCCGATTCTGGTTCTCCTGCGCGATCTCCGCGTTCCGGCGCGCAATCTGTTCACGGAGCAACGCGTTGTACTGGATGTTGCCCGGTACCGGAACCGCGTCCGGCCGTTTGAGACTCATCACGAATCCCGTCAGCAGGGCCGTCGTGCTCACCGCGATCACGGGCATCCGCCAGTTGTCACCCAGGCCCGCTTCCGACAAGGCAAACGTCGCGCCCGTGCTCAAGCCGGCGTACAACCCGGCCACGCCGAGCGGGCGCCAGTCACGCGCGGGGATCTCGTCCTCCGGCAGATAGCTGAACCCGGTGATCCGGTCAATGTGCGGCACCGTGTCCACCGGCGCCTGTCGCACCGCGATCGGGACGGTGGCAATGTGCGAGTTCCCAAGCTCCTCCGCCTCGATGATCACCTCGTAATCGCCGGGCGGCACCGGGTTCCCGGCAACGTCCAGGGCATTCCACTCCACGGCCCCGCGCCGCTGCACGAGGAACTCGTCCAATTGCAGGTCGAGCGACTGCCCCACCACGGTCACCCGTGCGCGGGCCGGACGCGAGAGCTCGAACGTGATGTCCGCGCTGCCCTGTCCGGACACGAACTGCGTGCTCTCCACGTCCGGATAGCGCACGACGAGCACAGCCGCGAGGGCGTTCGTATAGGCGCTGATGATCCGCGGTGCGAACTGCAACGGATCGGGCTCGGCCGATGGGTCGAGGTAGATGAGCGCCTTGAAGGCTTCATCCGCTTCGTCGTCCATCCCCAGACTCGCATAGGAGTATGCGGCGATCTGCCAGGCCGTGACCGCGTCTGCTCCCGAGAGCCCCTGGTCCAACGCCTGTCGCGCGAGCTGGGCGGCCCGCTCATAGTCGATGTCGTCGTAGGCTTGCTGCGCTTGCCTCACGGTAGCGTTCTGTTGTGCCGCCAAGGTGGCGGGCCCAGCCACCAACAGCGCGGCCATCCACAGCAGTGACCGGCGCATCACAGGCCTCCCTGTCGAAGTCGGTAGGTTCGTCGCAACGTCGATCCGAGTTGGATCTGCACAGTATCTGTCACAGTCACATAACCCTCTTTCCGCACGACGATGACGTGCTGCCCGACGGTGAGTGTGTGGTTCGTGAGCGGAGAATCGCCCACATCCAGTCCGTCGACGGAGACTCGGCCGAACGGCGACGCAACGACCGTCAGCTGACCCACCCGCCGAGCCGGCGCGGGCGCCGGCTCCACCGGCGCGGGCTGCGTGGCCGGCTGGCGCGTCGGGGTCTGCGTGCGCGGCGGCGCCTGCGTCGGCGTTTGCGTTGCCGTCTCCGTGCGGGTCGGCGTCTGCACCGGCCCCGCCGGCCGACTCGTCGGGGCTTGAGTTGTCGCCGGCTGCTGCGTCGGTTGCTGTGTCGAAGCCTGGGTCTCCGACGAATCCTCCGTCGCCGCGGTCACGGGCGGTGGGGCCGCCGTCGGATCGCCCGCGACGGTCTGCCCCGTGGCAGACCCCTCCGCGACCGGCTCGTCCGGCGCACCGGACGTCAGCCACCACACGCCGGCCGCGCCGCCGACGATCGCGAACAACGCCCCGACGAGCGCTACGGCCGGAACCCGTTTCTTTGACGCGGGGCGCTGGGGGCTCGAGGACACCGACCCGGACGGCGGCGTGAGCTGCGTCGCCGCGTCGGTGATCGACGGACCCGTGACCGATGCAGCCGGCACGGTGCCAGAGGGCCCCGCCACGGGGTTCTCCGGCCAGATCATCGTGGCGAACTCCTCCATGGACCCGAAGCGGTCCTCCGGAGCTTTCGCCATGGCGCGCTTGATCGCGGCCGCCACGTTGGCCGGACAGTCGGTGCGGATCTGCTCAACCGGTGTGGCTTCCTCGAAGATGTGCTTGTAGATGACCGTGTGCACCGACTCTTCGGCGAATGGCAGCCGGCCCGAGAGCATCTTGTAGCCCACGACCCCCAAGGAGTACTGATCGCTGCGGCCGTCCACCGCGATGCCCTTAGCTTGCTCCGGGCTCATGTAGTGCGGTGTGCCGATCACCTGTCCGGTGGCGGTGAACTGGCTGGCCGCCTGTGACTGCTTGGAGATGCCGAAGTCGGTCAACATCGCGCGACCGGCGTCGTCGATCATGATATTGGCAGGTTTGACGTCGCGATGCACCACGCCGCGCTGGTGCGCGTGCCCCAACGCGCACGCCGACTCCCACAGGATGCGCTGGCACGTATCGATCGGCAGGGGACCCGCCGCGATCAGCTGATCGAGCGAGCGCCCCGTCACGTACTTCATCACGAAGTAGTACAGGTCTTCCTTGTGCTCGACCGCATAGATCGGGATGATGCCCGGGTGGTCCAGCTTCGCCGCCGTGCGCGCCTCGCGCTCGAAGCGGCCTACGAACTTGTCGTCGTGGGCCAGTTCGGGCGGGAGCACTTTGACGGCGACCGGGCGTTCCAGTGCCGTGTCGGTGGCCTTGAACACGGCCCCCATACCGCCTCGGCCAAGTAGATCACCCATCTCGTATCGGTCGCCGAGCGCGGCCTTGAGCCGGTCGTACAAATTGACGCCGCCGACGCTGGTCGGCGCCGTCTGTTCCGCGGCACCCGGCGTCCGCGGACCCGAACCAGGATCGGTGAGGTCCGTCCCGCACTGCGTGCAGAACTTCGCCCCATCGGGCATGGCGGAGTTGCAGTTCGGGCAGTTCACCCGCTCACCGATCCGTGTACCAAGCGCGATTCACCGAGCCGATCGCTATCGACCCGGATCCTGTGGCCTGGGCGCGCGACCAGCTCGCTCGAGTACGCGCGCCGGAATCGCCTGCATCAACTGACTGGACTCGACCTTCTTTCTCATGTCCGCCGAGAGCGAGTTGAGGTACTGCTGCCGGAGCATCGCGCCCGATATTGCCGTCCTCGGTGCCGCCGCCTGTGCCAGACTCGGATCGCGCAGGAAGCTCTCGAGCGCCACCGCCTGCGGACGTGCCACGGGCGTGCTGGGCGGAACTTCGGCCGCGGCCAAACGAATCTCGAGCATGTAGAAGCGAAACGGTTGCGGCAGCAGATTGACGTTCGACACATAGCCGCAAAAGTCAAAGAAGTCGCACGAGTATCCCGCGTAGTCGTACACTTTGAGCGTGTACACCCCGGAGTCCGGCGCCACGAACAGCGGAATGCGCGGATCCGACAGCCGCTGTGGACCGAAGTTGGAGCTGACTTGTGCCAGCACCGCGTCCCAGTCGTTGGCCGACAGCAGCGACCCGTCGGGTCCGTACAGCAGGAAGAACCCGTCGAGCGTCGAGCAGTCGAACGGGGCATACGGCGTGATGCCGTTGACGTCCCGCTCCCACCAGGTGCAGGAGGGAAGCGTGCCACCGAAGAACAACGGGTTGATCGCCTTTTCCAGGACAGAAATGTCTTCGCCGGCTTGATCGAAGATCGCCTGGAGTGCGGTCATGGTACCGTCGAAGTCGATATCCACCGTATCGCCCGCGTTCAGCAGGAACGCGTAGGAATCGTACCCCGCGCCATTCTGCAGGGTGCTCTGGATCCGCGTCGTGCGCCGGTCCACCAGCAGCAGCGTATCCGGCTCCCCCGTGACCACGGTACCCTGGCCCGACGCGGGCGACAGCGTGAACGCCGATGCCGGCGCCATCGGGATCTCCACCAGCTCGTAGGGCGTCGGGATGCCAGTCCAGTCATGAATCAAGAACTGGTACGTGTCGGGGCCCGTGAACTCCGCCCAGAGATCGTCATTCCCTCCCCCGGTCCAAGCCGGCCAGCCGAGCAGTGTGGCTTCCGACACCGACGCGTTCATATCGAAGGCGTACAGGTCCAGATCGACACCGACGGGATGTCGCAGCAGATACGCCTGGAACTTCCCGGGAGTCGGCGACGTCACCGAGAACCAGTCCGGGTCGCCGGCGTTGTCGATCGTGAACATCGACGAGCTCAGCTGCTCGTAGGGCGCCGCCATACTGCAGAGATCGTTTTCCTCCGCCGCGTCCGGCGCCAGCTCGGACACGTAGGAGTTCGCCACCTGGTAGCCGTACGGAATGGCCTCCACGAGGCCCAACTGCCCGTAGTCGAGGAAGACCTCGTAGCCGCCGACCGGCGCGTCCTGCAACGCGAGCCGGAACTGTCGGGGCAGGCCCGCCGCCGGCAGAAAGCCAAACAACGGCGAATACGTGGGCCGGCCAGCGCAATAGTGCAGCCCCCCCGGGGTCGCAATGTCGAAATTGGACGTATCGACGAAGTAGACGTAGGTCGGGAATTCGGTGCCAAAGGGCGAGTTCAGTAACACGGTCATGTCCGTCGTAGCCGGCACCGGCATGGTGTACCAATCGACACCACCGATCTGCGCTGTCGAATCGCGCAGCTGGATCACGGTGTCGGGTGGCGTGTCAAGGCTGTCGCTTCCCACCAGGATCGTGTCCTCAACCTGCAGCGTGATCGTCTGACGCGGCTCCATCGCGATCAGCGGGGTGTCGAACCCCACCGCGACCGACCTCGGTTCGTCGTCGTTCGGCTCGAGGAAGTCGAACTGCTGGACCGTCAGCGTCCCACCGAAGAGCGCCGCGTCGGAACCCGAACTCACCTCGACGGTTGACTGCACCGGCGCCGGTGGCACCACCCACGCCGCCACACTCCCGCGCGCCTGTGGTTTGGTCGGGTCCTCCGGGGTGTACCCGTTCTCGATCGGCGCATGCCCGATCCCCCCAATGGTCACGAACGACACCTCGTCGAGACCGACACCCCAAATGAACGCCGTGTCGCCCCAGGCCACCGACGCCGGCGTCACCGAGTCGATTTCGACCGCCTGATGAATCAGGACGGTGGCTTCTCCCGCCGGGACGCCCTCGATGCCCACCACTTCCGCGATCACCGTCGGCGTGCCCGCCCCCACCGCCTCGATCGTGGCGGAGGTGTACGTGACTGAGTCCGTCGCGACCAACAACGCGGTGGGTTCATCCGTCGAGAACCGGAACGCAATGCCGGGAATCACCGCGCCACTCGAGTCCCTGAGTATCGCGGTCACCGTCACAACGTCCCCCAGGAACATCTCGTCCGGTACACTGGAAATCTCGATGCCCACGATCTCCACGACAGCGGTTTCGTCCGGGAAGCATCCATAGGCAATGAGACTCGCGGCCAGCAAGGCACCGAGACCAACTCGAGAAAAGGCACGCATCGTTACGACCTCTGCCGGAGGTGAGTGCAATCCGTGGTATCATGCCCTCACAACGAGGGCGTGTCAAGGAACCTGCGCAGGGGCCCAATCGTCTTGTGAGGTCAGGAGTTGCGCCCTCCGCAGGCCGCGTCGCTCGGCCGCTTGCGCGACGCCGTGCAACCGCCGAAACCGACCGTAGCATCCCCTGTGCCACCCCGCGAGTGCCGACCGGCTACCCCGGGCGGCGACAGCTCGTATCTTCCTTCGCCAGCAGTAGATAGCACCCCTCGGAACCCGGAGACCACCAGTGGAATGGCTCACGAATCCCGAACTGTGGATCGCCCTCGTCACCCTGACCGTTCTGGAGATCGTGTTGGGGATCGACAACGTCGTGTTTATCACGATTCTGGCCGGCAAGCTCCCCCTCCACCTGCAGGATCGCGCCCGGCGCGTCGGTCTCGTGCTCGCGATGGTCACGAGGATTCTGTTGCTCCTCTCCATCACCTGGATCATCCGGCTCACCGCACCGCTGATCACCGTTCTCGGGCAGGAATTGTCCGGGCGCGATTTGATTCTGATGGCGGGTGGACTGTTCCTCCTCGGGAAAGCGACGCACGAGATCCACGAGCGCCTCGAAGGGGAGGAAGGGCGCCGATCCGCCGCCCAGGCGGCGACGTTCGGTGCGGTCGTGACGCAGATCATGCTGCTCGACGTCGTCTTCTCGATCGACTCGGTCGTGACCGCGGTCGGCATGGTGCGGGAGGTGGCCGTGATGGTCACGGCCGTCGTGATCGCCGTCCTCGTGATGCTCGTGTCCGTCGGGCCGATCAGTGACTTTGTCGAGCGCCATCCCACCGTCAAGATGCTGGCGCTGAGCTTCCTGCTCCTGATCGGCATGTCCCTCGTCGCCGAATCGCTCGATCAGCACATTCCGAAGGGCCATATCTACTTTGCCATGGGCTTCTCGGTGTTCGTGGAAGCGCTGAACACACGTGCGAGACGCGCCGCGAAGCCGGTGCAGCTGCGGAGTCCGTACAGGTGAGCGACCGTCATGGTATCTTTATGACCGTGCGATCGTCGGGCGTTCGGAGTGCCCCGGTCGATCGCCGGGACCATGAGCGGGGAGGTGACTGTGGGGAAGACTACGGTATCAGCCCAAGGCGGCCGTGCGCAGGACGCGTATGGCCGCGACGACATTCAGCCCGGTGAGGACACTGTGGGGAAGAACACACTATCGATCACGGACAACCGTACCGGGAAGGTGTACGAGGTACCGATCGAGCATGACACGATTCGGGCGATGGATCTGCGGCAGATACGGGTGCGGGATGAAGACTTCGGGCTCATGACCTATGACCCGGGATTCACGAACACCGCGTCATGCAAGAGCACGATCACGTATATCGACGGCGACCGGGGCATCCTGCGCTATCGAGGGTACCCGATCGAGGAGGTGGCGGAGAAGAGCAACTTTCTCGAGGTCGCCTACTTGCTGCTCAATGGCGAACTGCCGAGCGAGGGCGAACTCAATGAGTGGCGGCACGGGGTCACGCACCACACGTTTCTGCACGAGAACATCCGCAAGCTCATGGACGGGTTCCGCTACGACGCGCATCCCATGGGGGCGTTCGTGAGCACGGTGGCCGCGCTGTCCACCTTCTACACCAACGCGAAACACATCCGCGACAAACAGTCGCGCCATCACCAAATCGAGCGACTGATCGCGAAAGCGCCCACGATCGCGGCGTTCGCCTATCGGCACATGATGGGGTTGCCCTACGTGTACCCGGACAACGAGCTGTCGTACGCGGGGAACTTCTTGAACATGATGTTCCGGACCAGTGAGGCCCGGTACCGGCCCAACCCGGTGCTGGAACACGCGCTCGATGTCCTGTTCATCCTCCACGCCGACCACGAGCAGAACTGTTCGACCAGCGCCATGCGGGGGGTCGGCTCGAGCGAGTCCGACCCGTACGTGGCGATGGCCGCCGCCGCCGCCGCGTTGTACGGCCCGCTCCACGGCGGAGCGAACGAGAAGGTGCTGCGCATGCTCCGGGAGATCAGTGATGTGAGGAGCATTCCCGACTATATCAAACGGGTGAAGAGCCGCGAAGTGCGCTTGATGGGATTCGGGCACCGGGTCTACAAGAATTACGATCCGCGCGCTTCGGTCATCAAGCAGATCGCGTACGAGGTCTTCGAGGTCACCGGCAAGAACCCGCTCATCGACATCGCGATCGAGCTCGAGCGCATCGCGCTCGAAGACGAGTTCTTCATCGAGCGGAAACTCTATCCAAACGTCGACTTCTACTCCGGCATCATCTACGAGGCGATGCAGTTTCCGATGGAGATGTTCCCGGTGCTCTTCGCCATCGGCCGTGCGCCGGGCTGGCTCGCCCAGTGGCAGGAGATGTTGGAGGACGACGATCAGCGCATCGCCCGCCCCCGCCAGATTTACTTGGGCAGCGACGCACGATCGTACGTGCCGTTGGTGAATCGGTAGCGGAACGAAGCGGAACGACGGGAACGGCGGGAGGCGAAACCCCTCCCGTCCCTCCCGTCGTTCCGTCCCCGTCGTTTATCTCCCAAGGCGCTGCAGCTGGGCGCGTAACTCGGCCTGGACGGCCGCCAGCTGCTCGCGCGGGACACCGACGCGCTCGGCGATGGTATCCCGCAACGCCGCCACACGCGCCTCCGCGGCGGCGACCTCGTCACCAACCAGGCGCTGAACTTCCGCTCGCACGTCCGCCTGTGCGCGCTCGAGTTCACGCCCCAGCTCGGCACGCACGCTCTGCACCACCGCACGCCCCACGTTGGACCGAACCGCCAGCGACGGGCGCGCCGGGTCGCCAACGACCTCCATATCCAGCTCGACGTTGCGAACCCCGGCCACGGACCGCCATAGCAGGTCCGCTAACCACGCCTGAGATCCCCGCGCGGGAGGCGACGCCGGCGCCGCCGCCAGCCGGGTCCACCGCACGGCGGGCGCCTCGATGTGCCACCGCGCCCGCAGGCTCCCTGCCTCACGGACGAGATGCAGCTCGGTCGTACCCTGCCCCAATGCGAGCGCCGCACCCAGCTCCTCGAGCGTCAGCGTGGGCAGCGTCAGGCCCGCGGCGCGGGCGTCGACCGAGTCGCGCGCCGCCGCGCCGGCCCGATCGATCACGGCCGCCAGGGCAAGATCGCGCGGTCCCGCGGTCGCGCCAGTCCGGCCGGCGGTCACCTCCAGCGGACGACCGTAGATCGCGGGATCGGTCGTGAGGCCCGTCAGCCGGGCGCCGTATGCGCCAGCCGCTACACCTGCCCCACCGAGCACCATGTCCACGTCCGCATGCTCGAGCAGGAATCGCGGGTACTCGGTACCGCCGGGATAGTGAACCGTCGTGCCGGCCCGCCGAGCGCGTTTGGAACCCGCCATGCGTCGCGGGTCGAGTCCCGGGGGCACGAAGCGGTCGGCGACGTTGAGCCAGTACAACACTGGGCGCACCCACTCCACGGCCAACCGCCCGAATATGGCCGTGGAAACCGTCGGCGCATCGAGTGTCGGGAGCTGGAGCCGGCCCATGGCCCACCTGACGTCGGCGGCATGCGCGTCTTCCAGGGCCGCGAGCCCGCGATTCAGGTCCGCCATCTGCCCGCGCGCACTGGAGTCGACCTGCGCGAGACTGCGTTCGAGACCGCCGAGTACGTCCAGCGTCGCGCGCGTCCGCCCGACGAGTCGCGTCACACCCCCGACACCCAACGAGAGGATGTTGGCGCCGCTCAACTCGCGCGCCAACGCCCTTGCCGAGTCGATACGCGGACTCGGATCCAATCCGGCGATCTGCCGCCGGAACGTCTGCTCGACGGTGGCCGCGTCGCTTGTGAGATCCCGCGCGACCCGGAAGGTGTGCAGACTGTCCGGCGTGAGGCGCGACAGGTCAACCCCCTGCCGCAAGCCGCTCAGCGACAGTGCGGGAATGCGCACGCTGTTGGCCCACGCGTCCACCTCGCTGCGCACCGCCCGGCTGGCCGCGCTGGGGTGATCCAGCGCCCCCGAGGTTTCCCGCGCCGTACCGAACCGGACCCCGCGCACCGCAAGGCTCTCAACAACCACCCGTTGCATGAGCAACGGGCGGACCGCCACATCCGCCACGATCTCTTCCGCTTCGAAGAGGTTGGTCATCGGCGCGTCAGGATTGGTGACCGCCAGCCCGCGGAAGGTCACGGCGCCGTCCGTGACCCGCACGTCCGCGGAGGCAAGATCGACGCGCGCACCGACGACCACGGCCCCGACGTCTTCCACGGCCCGCTCCACAGCGCGATCCAGCAGCAACCACCACACCCCCGCGACGAGCCCGAGGAACACCGTGAGCGGCACCACCGCCTTCCAACGCACCCATCGTCCGCGGGCGCTCACGGCCGGAACCAGCGATAGGCGTTGTACAGTTTCGAGGCCTGCACGACGCGGACGACCTTCCACTTCCGCGCGCGCACGTAGATGGTCGCGCGATATCGCGCGACACCCCACCGCGCCGCGAAGAAGATCGGAACCACCAGCGCCACCCACACCACGATGCTGCCGAGTGTCACCGTGTTGTTGACACGGGAGAGAGAGAGCACCGGCGTATGGTAGATCGCGCGCCACAGTGGCGTGAACGCCGAGGCATCCTGAAGGAGGGCGCCGCCCACCATGTCGAACACGGGGTCCAACGCAAATCCGAACGGGGTGAAGATCAGGAAACCGAGTACCGCTCCCGGCACGGACACGTTGCACAGCATCAAGACGGCCACCATCACGAGATTGTGCAGGGAAAGGAGGGGCGTCAGCCCGAAGATGCTCCCGAGGGCGATCCCGGCCGCCACCTGGCCGGGGGTACCGTCCGAATTGAGCGTTCGGACGAGCGTCTGGACGAACTTGAGGATGGCCAGCATTGTGGAAGTGTTTCGCCGCGCGGCGTGCCTTGTCCAGTCCCCCAGGCGCCCAGGTCGCCCGTCGGGTGCCGGACCGCTCACTCCGAGCGCATCACCGGCGACAGCGTGTCACTTTCCCTGCCCCGTGTGCGCGCGATCTTGCCGCTAGATTTCGCGCATGTCATCCCTCGACCCGATTCTCCGCCCGCAATCGATTGCGGTGATCGGCGCCTCGCGCCAGCCGAATACCATCGGCTGGCAGATTCTCCACAACCTGTTGAATCACGGATTCCAGGGACCCGTCTATCCAGTCAACCCCAAGGCGCGCGCCATTCACTCGATCCAGGCCTACCCATCCATCTCCGCGGTCCCCGGACCGGTCGACCTCGCTCTGGTGGTCGTCCCGAAGCAGCATGTGTTGAAGGTCGTCCTGGAGAGCGTCGCAGCCGGGGTGCGGGGGCTCGTGATCATCTCCGCAGGGTTCAAGGAGGTCGGCGGTGAAGGTGTCGAACGCGAGCGCGAGCTGCTGGACGTCGTGCGGACGGCAGGCATCCGAATGGTGGGCCCCAACTGCATGGGTGTGATGAACACCAATCCCGGCACCTCGATGAACGCCACCTTCGCGCCCGGCGCACCACCCACGGGTCCGATCGCGCTGGTGAGTCAATCGGGCGCGATGGGGGTGAGCATCCTCGACTATGCGCAAAGCCTCGGCATCGGCATCTCGGCGTTCGTCTCAAGCGGCAACAAGGCCGACGTGAGCGGCAACGACCTGCTCGAGTATTGGCGCGACGACGACGATATCGAGATGGTGCTCATGTACCTCGAGGGGTTCGGCAACCCCGTTCGGTTTGTCGAGCTCGGACGGACGATGACGCGCACGAAGCCGGTGTGCGTCGTCAAGTCCGGCCGGACGGGTGCCGGCGCCCGCGCCGCCGCGTCGCACACCGGCGCCCTCGCCGGGACGGAGCTCGTCACGGAAGCCATCATCGCCCAAGCCGGGGCCATTCGTGCCGACACGGTCCAGGAACTTTTCGATTTCGCCATGGCGTTCTCCAACCAGCCGCTGCCGCCAGGCAACCGCGTCGCCATCGTCACCAATGCCGGTGGGCCCGGCATTATCATCGCCGACGCATGCGAGGCGCACGGGCTCGCGGTGACATCGCTCACGGAGGGGACGGAGGCCAAGCTGCGGTCTCGGCTGCCCGAGGAAGCCAGCGTGCACAATCCTGTGGATCTCATTGCCTCGGCCAATGGCGACGCCTATGAGTTCGCGCTTTGCTGTGTGCTGGACGACCCGCAGGTCGATGCGGCGATCGCGGCGTTCGTCCCCCCCCTTGGCATACAAACAGCCGAGGTGGCGGCCGCCATCGTCCGCGCCAACGCGGGCTTTCCGGACAAGCCGATCCTGGCGGTGCTCATGGGCCGCGAGGGACTGCCGGCAGGTGTCGCGGAACTGCAGGAGGCGCGGATTCCCGCGTACATCTTTCCCGAATCAGCCGCCCGCGCGCTCGCCGCGATGTGGCGGCAGCGTGAAGCCGCCAGCCGGCCCGTCGGGAAACGGGTGCAGTTCGCGACCGATGACGATGGCGTCGGCGCGATCATCGATCGGACGCTCGCCGCCGGCGCCACGAAGGTCAGCGAGGCGGACGCGATGCGAGTGCTGGAAGCCTACGGGGTTCCCGTTCTGCCGTGGCACTACGTCGGCGCCCGAGACAGCGACGATGTCGCGGCGGCCGCGGCCGCGGCCGCCGAGGACGTCGGCCTTCCGGTCGCCGTGAAGATCGTCAGTCCCCAAGTCGTTCACAAAACCGAGGTCGGCGGCGTGGCCCTGGGTCTGGAAACAGCCGACGCGGTGCGCGACGCCGTGCGATCCATGCTCGCGCAGGTCGCCACGGCGGGGCCCGCCGGAGGGCCGGCGATGGTGAGCGGGTTTGTCGTGCAGCAGATGGCGTCACGCGACGGCATCGAGACGATCGTCGGCCTCACCCGCGCGCCCAGGGTGGGCCCGTTGGTGATGTTCGGGATGGGAGGGATCTACGTGGAGGTGATGAAGGACGTGGTCCTACGCCTCGCGCCCCTGCTCGACAGCGACGCGGACGACATGATGCACCAGGTCAAGCTGTACCGGTTGCTCGAAGGCGTCCGTGGCCAAGCGCCGCGCGACCGGCAGGCGCTGGCGAGCACGATCCTTCGCATCGGGCAACTCGCCGTTCGTCATCCCCGCATCGTGGAGATGGATATCAATCCGCTCATGGCGCTCGATCGCGGCGTCGTCGCGATCGACGTGCGGATTCAGCTCGATGGTTGACCCGGCGCCCGTGGCCGGCGACCGGCGTACCGGCGCCCAGCCAGGGGGCGTCCATCGGGGTTGGCGGCGTAGCGCCATGCGGAACGCGGCCCACTCACCAACGTCAGCTGATCCAGCCAGTATGCCTTGTCGTCGCGCACCGCGATCACCATTTTGCCAAAGTCCTCCTCACGCTGGGCGCGGTGATAGCGCATGTACACGTGCTCGTCATCCACACCCACGACCTCGATCTTGCCCGAGGCGTGCGACATCACGAACCGCGCGCGCTTCGCGAGACCGGACACGCGGCGTTGGGCGTCCGTGAACAAATGCCACCCTTCAACGAGCGGCACCTCGAAGGGGAGGTTCCCCGCGGTCGGGCGACCCTGAAACACGTAGTAGGGCGGACACGCCGCAAAGGAGAGCTCCCGGAATAGCGCCGCCAACGTCGCCGCCCGGTCATTCACCCCGCGAATAATCGGGCACTGGTTGACGATGCCGACCCCCGCGCCCAGCAGACGCCCCATGGCCTCCCGGGCCTCGCTCGTCAGTTCACGCGGATGGTCGAAGTGATTCATCACGTAGATCCGCATGCCCGACCGGCAGTATTCGGCAAGCAACTCGACGAGTCCGGGATCGTCGAGCACACGGAACGGGTTGAACGCCAGCATCTTGCTCCCGATCCGAACGATCCGCACGTGGGGCACCGCCGTCACGTCGCTCAGAATCCGCTCGATGCGCTTGGTGGAGAGGATGAGTGGATCCCCACCCGTCAGCAGCACGTTGGTGATCTCCTCGTGCTCCTGGATGTAGTGGAGGCCCGGACGATAGTCGAGCGACGCATCGTCGTTATCGTTCATGAACAGGCGCTTGCGGAAGCAGTAGCGGCAGTAGGCGCCGCAGACCTCATTCACCAACAACAGCGCCGTGTCGCTGTACTTGTGCTGGCAACCGCGCACGGGCGTATAGTGTGCTTCGTGGCTCGCGTCCAACTCGCCCCACTCGGTCAGTTCCTGCTCGTGCGGCACCACCAAACGGCGCAACGGATCGCGGGGATCGTCCCAGTCGATCAGACCGATGTAGTAGTCGTTCACACGAAAGGCGAAACGCTCGGCGACGGGTGCGAGCCGGCGGCGTTCGTCGGGAGGGAGCTGGGCAAGCCGTGCAAGGCTCGTGATATGGCGGACTCGTGTCACAGGCCGCTCCTGTGGTAGCTAGAATTCGTTGGGTTGCGTGCGCTAGCGATCCTCTTCGTTCTCGGGTTCTGCGGACCCGCCGCTGGACACCTGATAAGTGAAATCGAAACGGGCGACCCCACAATGGCAACCTCTCGACGGATCCTCCTCACCGGCGCAACAGGGCTCATCGGCCGTGGGGTCGTCCAAAGGCTTGCCGCACAAGGAGATACGTGTGTAGTGATTTCCCGCGGCTCGCGCGACCCGTGGAGCCTGAGCAACGTGAAGGTCGTCGCGGCCGACCCGACGCAGTCCGGCGACTGGCAGGCCCTCGTGGACGGTACCCACGGCGTCATCAACCTCGCCGGGGCCCGCCTCGTGGAGCCACCGAAGCGATGGACCTCCCGGCAGCGGGCGATCCTCCGCGCGAGCCGAGTGGACACCACCGCAAGACTCGCCGAGGCGGTGTTGGCGGCCCCGACACCGCCCGGCGTCTTCCTCAGCGGATCGGCCGTCGGGTACTACGGCAACCGGGGCGACGAGCCCGTGGGCGAGACCGCCGGTGCGGGAACCGATTTCCTCGCGAGACTTTGCGAAGAGTGGGAAACGGCCGCCCGCCCCGCTGCCCGGCGGACACGGGTCGTGTGGTTGCGAACGGGACTGGTCCTGGCCGCGAACGACGGCTTCCTCGCGCCGATGCTTCCGTTCTTTCGCTTAGGGCTCGGCACCGGATGGGCCGATGGTTCGGGGTGGCTGTCGTGGATTCACCGCGCCGACGAGGTCGGGCTGATCCAGGCGGCGCTGGACGACGAGCGCTACGCCGGCGCGCTCAACTGCACGGCGCCCGAACCCGTCACCGTCGCGCAATTCACCGAACTCCTGGCGGCTGCCCTCCGCCGCCCCACGTTCCTTCCGAACATCCCGGGTGCTCTGCTGCGGGTGGGTCTCGGCGAGGCTGCCGACGTGTTGTTGCACCTGCAGCGTGTCCTGCCGGAACGCGCGCTACAGCTGGGATACCCATTCCGCCACCCGACACTCGCGGCGGCCCTGCGAGACGTGCTGGCATAAAAAGGCCGCCTCATGCGAGGCGGCGGCGAGCGCCGGCTCGGCTCCGGAGATTAGACCATCACCCGCCGATCGCGTCCGCTGCGCCGGTCCTCGAATTCACGACGCTCATCGCCGCGGCGTTCCCATGCCGCGCGGCGTCCGGCCGTGCGCCGGGCCGCCAAGTCTCGTCGCTCGACCCCCCGGCGGTCTTCAGGTGTTCGACGCTCGAACTCTCCGCGCCGAATCAGCTGCCTGCGCTCGATCCCGGAACGTTCCACGGCGTGCGAGTCCGGGTTGGAATGCGGCATGGAAGGATGGGGCTGCATGGCCACTCCCAGGGAAAAACGTCGGATCGGCGCTCAGATGGAAGATATGAAAACCGGCATGGCGCGCAACTCTCGCCGGCGTCGACTCGACGGTGCCGACGGCCAGCTTCACCAGGCGGTTGGCAACCGCTTCTGGTCCTTCACACCGCTGCGGACGCCGAGGCCGACGCCCGCACCGAGAATCAGCCCCGAGATCTTCGTCACGATGGGGAGCAAGGCTCCCACAGGCATGGCCGCGATACCCACCACGGCACCGACCAAGATCGGCACAGCCGGGTGTTTCACCGCATCGACGAACCGCAAACGAGATCGCACGAAGCGGCGGGTTTGGTAGTATCCGTACGCCGTCGCACCACCGGTCAGCACCAGCCAAAGCCATTCCATGATATTGTCTCCTCCTGCAACATACGACGAGAGCCGGTGCCGGAGGGTTTCAGCCAAGAGACGCCGGAAGACGACCTACAAGGGGAAAAGACTGCAGAGGACGTTCGGAAACATCGTCCTCTACCGTCTTCTGCCAGAGCCACCGGTCGGAATTGAACCGACGACCGCTCGATTACGAATCGAGAGCTCTACCGCTGAGCTACGGTGGCGAGCCACGGATTTCCGCGGTCATGCCCTGGCCCGGATTCGAACCGGGACGGCTTGCGCCACTGCCCCCTCAAGACAGCGTGTCTACCAGTTTCACCACCAGGGCGCCTCCCGCAACCTGCGGCGGGCACGGAACATATGCGGGTAACGGCTCGACGGTCAACGGTGGACGGGCCCTCCGGACACCGCCCTAGTCCCTCCCCATCACGACCCGCAACTCCTGGTGCGCGGCGCGGAGCGCGGCCTCGACCCGGTCCGGCGATTCGCCGGCCGCGGTGATGAACCCGAGGTATCGCGACTCCTCAGGCAGCGTTCGGAGCGATTGCCCCGGATGTACCGTGATCTCCACACTGCGAACGCGGGGCACGGCGAGCGCTCTCTCCACTCCCTCCACACGGCTGAGCCACCCAGGCTGCGGAATCGGAACCATCATCACGCCGGACGCCTCGGACTCCCGCTGGGGCGGCACATCGATACGACTCAGCGCCGCGCCGATCACGATGTCCTCCAGCGACACATCGCCGGACGGCCCGAACCGCAGCGCGCGCGCGCAGCGGCCACCGATCGAGCGTGCCGCCAGCTCGACGAGCCAGGGGCCGGCATCGTTGTGGCGCAGCTCCACGTGGACGGGGCCGTGCGTCAACCCAAGCGCCGCCACCGCCCGCGCGGCGCACTCCAGAAGCGCCTTCTGAACATCCGCCGACGCGCGGCTTGGCGTCGTGTAGATCGTCTCCTCGAAGAATGGGCCGTCCAACGGATCGGGCTTGTCGAACAGCGCCAGTTGGTGGAGCTGCCCGGCCACCACGAGGCCTTCCAACGCATACTCCGGTCCTGCGACGAAGCTCTCCACCAGAAAGTGCTTCGCGTCGTCCGTCGTGCGCACGTCAGGTTCCCGGAGAATCGCCAGCAGCCGAGCGTGGGCGCGGGTGAACTCCTCGGCGGAGTCGGCGCGCATGACCCCCCGACTCGCCGAGAGATGGAGCGGCTTGAGCACAACCGGGAAGGCCAGCGAGCCCGCCAGGGCAACCGGATCGTCGTCAATCGAGATCCGACGGAAGTCCGGCACGGGTACGCCCGCTTGGCCCAGGATGGCACGCTGCCGGTATTTGCTTCCCGCGGCGGCCGCGGCGTCGGGACTGTGATGTGGCAGCCCTAACGCATCGGCAATCCTCGCGGCGACGACCACCGTGCCATCGTCGACGCCGACGACGCCGTGCAACGGGTGCGTGGCGGCGAACCGTACGGCCGCCTCCACCGCCGCTGCAAGGTCGCCGAACTCCAGGGTGAGCAACCCCGGATCTCCCGCGGTCGCGAGGGTGCTGTCCAGCTCCGAGGCGACCGTAAGGTCGACGCCGAGCCGCCGGGCCGCTTCGACGAACGCCTCGGTGCGGTAGCTGGAGGTGGGAATGAGGAGGAGGAGACGCACGGCTCATGGATCCCGGGCGAGCCGGGAGACGGTCACTTCGTGGACGCTGAGAAGTACGGATTCGCGCCGGACGAGTGATCGGTCACGTCCTTGACTCCCTTGACAGCGGGCAACCGGCGTTTGAGCGTCGCCTCGATCCCCTGCCGCAACGTGACCGTCGCCATCCCACAGCCCTGGCATCCGCCCATCATGCGCACCACCACCGTGCCGTCCTGCACATCGAGCAGATCCACCCGGCCCCCGTGCTGCGCCACAGCCGGGTTGATCTCCACGCGAAACAGGTCCTGCACCACGTCATACATCTCGTCGTCGTCATCCGTGGCGCTGGTGGACGCCACGACCGCCGGCACGGCCGCGGCCCGCTCCAAGGCATAGCGCACCTGCGGCTCGAGCCCGGCCCACGAGCACGACCCGTCCTGCACCACGGTAACCGCGCCGCCCGCCACGACGACCTCGCAGACGCCCGGCACCGCGAGCACGGCCGCCGCCACCGGTACATCCGCGACATCGTCACCGTCGCGGAATTTCCGCGCGCTCCGCGGCGCGATCTCCCGATCGAGAACGAACTTGCGACGCAAGTCGTCCAGTGGTTCGGTGGTGATCGTGAGCGTCGGTTGCATAGACTGTAAACTAATCGGAAACGACCGAGGACGACCCACGGCACGCCCTCGGCGTCCGTCGTCCTCGATCATCCTCCACCGTCCTCTTCGGCTCGGGCCTTACGGAATCGGCCGTTCCTCCCGAACAACGATCGGGCTGAGACCGTTGCTCTCGAGTAGCTCGTTCAGCCGGCGCAGATCGGTCTCGATGATGACCTGCAGCCTGTTCAACTGCACCTGGAGCCGCCCGCTCAGGTCCTCGAACACCTGACGGGACTGTTCTGTCGGTGGCCCTTCGCCACTCTCCACCACTCCGAGCAGCGACGCGATCTTGTTGTTCAGCTTGATCGGGAAGTTGAGCGGATCCTGGCTCGATTCATTCCGTACTTGATAGACCTCCTCCTCCACGGCACCGAGGTTGGTGTTCACCACCGCCCCCTGCTGCTCGACCGCCCGCACGTCGGTCTGTGCGAGTCGGTCGCCCACCTCGGCTTTCACCTTGCGGATCTCAATGATCGCCTCGTTGGCGTCGGTGACCCGATCGCGAATCTGCATTGCCAGGTCGAAACGCTGCTGCAGCTGCGCGATCGTCACGCCCTCGAGGCGCGAATCCATGCGGATCTCGAAGTCACGCGTCTGCACGACCTCACCGGCGGTCATGCGCACTTGATACCGTCCGGGCACCGCCAGTGGACCGATCGGCCCGGCTGCCCAGAAAATGCGGCCTTCGAAATCCGTCCACGCGGGGAAGCGCATGTTCCACGTGAACGAGTGCGAGCCCGCCTTGGCGGATGGCGTACGGTTACCGCCACCCCCAAAGAAGCCGAACCCCCCGCCGCCTCCTTGCTGCGGGCGATCTTGCGGCGTTCCCGTGTAGGTTTGGATCACGTCGCCGGAGGCATCCAGGAACTCGAGCGTCAGCGTGTCGGCGTCGCTTGCGAGGTAGTAGAACACCTGGACGCCGAAATCGACCCCGCGCACCGGATCGGCCGGATCGAACAGATACGCTTCGCCCTGCGCGACCGCGTCACTCATCTGCCGGAGCACGCCGATGTTGTTCATCATCCAGAACGATCGCCCGTGCGTCGCGATCACCAGGTCGTTCTCTTCCACCACGAGGTCGGAGACTTGGACGACCGGGAGATTCCGGGCGAGCGACTGCCAGGACGTCCCGTCGTCCCACGACACATACACGGTGCGCTCCGACGCCGCATAGAGGAGGCCCGGGCGGGCTGGATCTTCGCGCACCGAGCGAATGAAATCGTCACCGGGAATCCCGCTCACGATCTTCGTCCACGTGGCGCCGAAGTCCGTGGTTTTCCAGACATAGGGCGCCCGATCATTGTCCACGAGATAGCGAATGCCGGCGACGTACGCCTTGCCGGGAGTGTGGCGCGATGCCTCGATCGTATTGATGCGCACGAAGTCAGGCGCATCCCGCGGCGTCACGTTCCGCCACGTGCCGCCACCATTCTGCGTCACGTGCACCAGCCCGTCGTCCGATCCGACCCAAATGACGTTGACGTCATGATAGGACGGCGCGATCGCAAAGACGGTCCCGTAGGTCTCCACGCCCGTCTGGTCCTTGGTAATGGGTCCGCCCGACGGCCCGATCGTGGCTGGGTCGGCGCGGGTCAGGTCGTTGGACAACTGTTGCCAGGACTGGCCCTCGTTGGTGCTCATCCACAGCTTCTGCGTCCCGGTATAGAGCCGCTCCGGATCGACGGGCGAAAACACGATGGGGAACGTCCACTGGACCCGCTCCCGCATGTCCTTGGACGACTCTCCCATCGGGTTCTCGGGCCAGACGTTCACGGCACGCTCTTCGCCATTGCGATGGTTGTACCGCGACAGATACCCCCCGTAACACCCGGCGTAGTAGATGTCCGGATCCTTCGCGTCGTTGGCGATATACCCGCTCTCGCACCCGCCGGCGGTGAAGAACGGCTGGCCCTGGGCGCTGAGATGGCCCCAGCCCCGACTCGGCACGCAGGCCGTGCTGTTGTCCTGCTGCGCGCCGCAGATGAAGTACGGGTCGTGGTGCGTCGTGGTGACGCGGTAGAACTGGGCTGTGGGGAAGTCCTGCTCGGTCCACGTGCGGCCGCCGTTGACCGACACGTTCGCGCCACCATCGTTGGCGTTGATCATCCGATTCGGATCGCTGGGCGCGATCCACAGGTCGTGGTTGTCGCCGTGCGGCACACCGATGCCCTGATAGGTCGCTCCACCGTCCCGCGACCGGTAGAACCCGGTGTTCAGCGCATACATGACGTCTGGGTCGAGCGGGTCCGCGTAGATCCGCGTGTAGTAGAACGCCCGCTGTCGCAGCCGCCGCTCCTCGTTCACGCGCTTCCATGTGGCCCCCGCGTCGTCGGAACGGAACACGCCGCCATCGTCGTGCTCCACGATCGCCCACACGCGGTAGGGCGCAGCCGGCGACAGCGCCACGCCGATCTTGCCGATGAGCCCGGCCTGTGGCAACCCCGGATTGCGGGTGATCTCCGTCCACGTTTCCCCAAAATCGACGCTCTTGAACAGCCCGCTGCCCGGCCCGCCCGACGACATGCCCCACGATTTGCGCCACGCCTCCCACAGGGCGGCGTACATCACGGCGGGGTTGTGAGGATCGACCGTGAGGTCGACCGCGCCGGTGCGCTCGTCACGGTACAGCACTTTGCGCCACGACTCGCCGCCATTGGTGGACTTGAAGATCCCCCGCTCGGCGTTGGCGGCGGAGTGCACGCCGAAGGCGGCCACCCACACGATGTTGCAGTCCTGCGGGTGGATCCGGATGCGCGCGATGTTCTGCGTCGCCACGAGGCCAATGTGCCGCCACGTCCCGCCGCCGTCGGTGCTCTTGTAGATGCCGTCGCCCTGCTGGATGTTGCCCCGCAGCTGGGTCTCACCGGTGCCCATGTAGACGACGTCGGGATTGGCTTCGCACACCTGCACGGCGCCCACCGACGCGCTGGTGATCTGGCCGTCGGTGACCGGCTGCCAGGTTTGGCCAGCATCCGTGGTCTTCCACAGTCCGCCGCCCGTCGCGCCGAAGTAGAACTCGAGTGGTCTGGCGTCGCTGCCCGCCGCGGCGATGGAACGGCCGCCACGTGCCGGGCCGATGGAGCGCCACTGCAGCGCGTCGGAGAACTTGGAATCGTATTGCGCCAACCCCTGCCCGACGGTGAGCATGTAGGCCAACACCACGAGCGCAAACACTCGAGCGCCACCCAGCCCACCTCTACCGACGTTTCGCATCGCGAGAACTCCGCGTTGAGATTGTGGAAGGAGGGAGATTGTACTGCCCCAATCCAGACGCGGCTAGGGTGCGCGAGCGCGAAGCCGTACGAACGCGGCCGCGCCCCTACGCAGCAGACCGCGCCAATCGCAGGCCCATGAATTGCCACCGATCGGGAGGATAGAAGAAGTTGCGGTACGTGGGCCGGATGTGCGTGCGCGACGTTCCGCAGGACCCCCCGCGCAAGACATTCTGCGCAGACATGAACTTGGCGTTGTACTCGCCCAGCGCGCCATCAGGCACCCGATATCCAGGGTACGGCGCGTACGCACTCATCGTCCACTCCCACACGTCGCCGAACAACTGCCGGACCCCCTCGGCGGCTCGGTGGTCGGACGCCAGCGGCCGCGGATGCAGTTCCTCGTTCTCGACGAAGTTCCCCTCGACGGGGACACGTTCAGCCACGACCTCCCATTCGGCTTCGGTTGGTAGGCGCGCCCCCGCCCACCGCGCGAAAGCGTCGGCCTCGTACAGACTCACGTGGCACACCGGCTCGTCGGCCCGCACCGGCCGCAGCCCGGCGAGGGTGTAGCAAAGCCACTCGCTATCCTGCTGTTCCCAGTACAGCGGTCCCTGCCAGCCGCGTTCCTGCAGCGTCGCCCAGCCGTTGGACAGCCAGAATTCCGGCCGCTCGTAGCCGCCGTCGGCGATGAACTCCAGAAACTCGCCGCACGTCACCAGTCGATCGGCAAGCTCGCAGGCATGGACATACACCCGGTGTCGCGGCCCCTCGTTGTCGTACGCGAACCCCTCACCGGCATGGCCGATCTCGTAGACCCCCTCTTCGATTCCGGTCCACGTGAGCGCGGGGACGTCGCCGCCGGGCCCCGTCATTTGGCGTTCGCGGTACACGGGACGCAGCGGGTTCAGCGCGAGGAGGCTCTTGAGATCGGTCACCATCAGCTCCTGGTGCTGCTGTTCGTGGTTGAGACCAACCTCGATGACGTCCTCCGGCAAAGGCAGTCCCGACGCATCGGCCCGGTGGAACAGCTCCGTCATGTGCGCGTCCACGTGGGCGCGGTAGCGCTGCACATCCGCCACGGTCGGCCGCGTGATGAGTCCGCGGTGCGGCCGGTGAAACTGCTTGCCGAGCGAGTTGTAGTACGAGTTGAACAGGAAGTGATACCGCTCGTCGATCGACTCGTAGCCGGGTAGATGGGGCTTGAGGACGAGGGCCTCGAAGAACCAGCTCACATGCGCGAGATGCCACTTGATCGGGCTGGCATCCGGCATGGCCTGCACCACATAGTCCTCCACTTCGAGCGGCGCGCAGAACCGCTCCGTTGCGCGCCGGACCTCCGCGTACCGCTGCGCCAGACTCCGCCCGGTGGTCGGCGTCGTGCGCGTCATCGTCACGCTCCTTGTTGCCTCTGAATCAACAGTAACGCGAACCATTCGTCCGGATCGGTGAACACGCGCCGGCTCTCGAGGCCGAATGCCCCGAGGTATCGCATCAGGTCCGGCAGCAGGAACTTGCGGCTGATCTCCACCATCACGCGTTCGCCCTCCGGGATGGGGATCCGCGCACCGAGCGGCGCAATGGTGACGGTCTGCGCCCGCGCGAACCGCGCGAAGATCTCCACGCGCTGCCAGGTCTCGCTATACCGCGCCTCGTGTTCAATGCCCTCGACGTCCAGCCCCGCACCCAACTCGCGGTTCATCCGCACGAACAGGTTTTTCGTGAATTCCGCGGTGACGCCCGCCGCATCGTTGTAGGCGGCGTCCAGCACCGCCGGATCCTTCACCAGGTCGGCGCCAAGCAGGAAATAGTCTCCCGGCGCGAGCGCCTGGGTCACGCGCGTCCAAAACGCGGCGCTCTCGCCCTGGTTGAAGTTCCCCAGCGTCGAACCGAGAAACGCCACCATGCACGGTGAATACTCCCGGAAGCGTGGAAACGCGTCCTGGTAGGGGCCCACGATCGGGTGCACGTGGACCTGCGGATGGGCGGCCTCGATCCGGTCGTGCGCCGCCGCCAACGCGGCGCCGCTCACGTCGACCGGCACGTAGTGCAGGTCTCGCTTCGCCTCGGCATATGCCGAGAGCAGCAGCTCCGTCTTGGTGGACGAGCCGGATCCCAACTCGATCAGGCTCACCGGGCCCGTGATCGCCGCGATCTCGGGAGCCGCACGCTCCAGAATGCCAACCTCGGTGCGCGTCGGGTAGTACTCCGGGAGCTCCGTGATTTGCTCGAACAGTTCGCTGCCCCGCGCATCGTACAGGTACTGACAGGGAAGCCAGCGCGGGGACTCGCTCAGCCCAAGCAAAACCGCCCGTGCGAACGCACGCGTCTCTTCCGACGGGACGGCGTCAGTCGCGTGCGCGCCCATCCGCCCGCCGTGCATGCGCTGACGCTGCGGAGCTTTCGATGTGCGTATCGTGACGGGAGCCTCGAGGTCAACGGTCAATGCGAACGCCAAACAGATTCCTGAACGTAGGGTGCCACCTCGGATCGGCAAGCAATCCGTGGTGCCTGCAACGTAACCCGGCGCGCCGAGGGAAAGTTCCCGATGGCGCCGGGGTTTCGAGCACCGTGGGCCCGATCCGCTGGTAGCTCCCTCGCTACGTCCCGCGCAACGCGGCCCACCGGTGCTCGAGTTCGCGGATGCGCTCGCGGTGGGTCTGGGTCGGCGGGTACAGGCTCCCCTGTCGGACGTCCTCTCCATTCAGGGTCTCCGCCAGCGCATAGACGTCGCAGCGCAGTCGCGTCAGCTCGTGCTGGGAACGCCCCGAACAGCTGCGCGGGCGCCCCACGCTGCCGAGCGCGCGTTGCTCCGCCTCCCACACCGCCTCCTCGAGCTCGAGCAGGCCGACGAGCACCGCCTCACGCTCGCGCCACTGTGCGAGCGTGAGTGGCACGTCCGGATCTCCACGCACCTCCACCGTTTGCCGACTCACGCTGCGTCCATCCACCTCCAGGACGGCGGTGTAGTACCCCGGCGAGACGAACGGGCCCCGCGGCCCGAGTGGGTGAGGGAGCTCCGGCAATCCCGGCTCGCGCCGTACGGGTCCGTGCGGCGGCGTGCGGTGGCGCAGGTCCCACACCGAGCGTTGCAACCCGGGACCGGGCTCCGCCTCGATCTCGCGTATCGTGGTTCCCGAGTCGGCTTGGATGAGCAGCCGGGCCGACCGCGCCCCGGGCCCGACGGCATAGGTGAGCACGGCGCCATCCGGAGGGTTCTCGCCGGCGTAGGCCGCCTGTCCGCGGTACGACGTCGTCTTCCAGTACTGGCGTACCGTCGCCGGGCGGACCGAGAACATGTGACCGGGCGCGCCGGCAACGACCGCTGTCCACTCCGCCAGCGGGCGTGTGTCATCGAGTATCCAGATGCTGCGACCATGCGTGCCGATCACGAGGTCTTTCTCGCGCGGGTGCACCAGCATGTCATCGTAGTGGGTCGTCGGAAGGTTCGATGCGAACCGCATCCACCGTCCCCCGGCGTCCAGGCTCACGAACAAGGCGTGTTCCGTCCCCAGGAACATCAACTCCGGGTTGTCCGGATGCTCGACGATGACATTGACTGAGCCCTCCGCCGGCAGCCCGTCGATCCGGCTGGTCCAGGTGCGCCCGAAGTCCGCGGTGTGGTACACGAACGGCCGAAAGTCCCCGTCGCGGTGAGCGTCGAACGTCACCCACGCGACGCCATCGCCGGCTCGCGAACCCGCCACCCGGCTCACGTACGTGCCCGCCGGAACGTCCGGGACGTTGCCGCTGACTTCGGTCCACGAGCCGCCGCCATCGCGCGAGACCTGGACGTTCCCATCGTCCGTGCCGACCCACAGAATCCGGGGGTCCCGCGGCGACTCCGCGATCGTCGTGATCTCGCCGTAGGAACTGGTTCCGTCGTTGCGCGAGATCGTGATATCCGCACCGCGCACTCCCATCAGCTCCAACGTGTCGCGATCGATCTGGCGCGTGAGGTCCACGGTGCGCGCCCAGCTATCCCCACGGTCGTGGGAGATGAACAGCCGGTTCCCACCCACGTACACCGTCGCAGGATCGTGGCGGGACACGAGGCTGGGGGACACCCAATCCCATCGATAGGTCTCCCCCTCGGGCGGCCGCGGTCGAATGTCGAGCAGGTCACCGGTTTCGGCGTCGAGGCGCGTGTAGCTGCCGTTCTGGGCGTTGCCGTACACGTACCGGTGACTGGTGGGATCGGGCTGCCAGTACATGCCGTCGCCAAACCCGATCTGCGACCAATCGTCGTTGATGATGCCGATCCAGCGTCGCGTCGCACTCGGGCCCATCCACGAGTGGTTGTCCTGCATGCCCCCGTAGATGTAGTACGGATCACGCATGTCCACCCCGATGGCGTAGAACTGCCCGATGGGGATGTTGTTGATGCGGATGAACGTTGCACCCATATCCCAGGTCTCGTGGAGACCGGCATCCCCGACCAGGTAGTAGTGCTCGGGATCACCGGGATCGATCCACATATGATGGTAGTCCGCATGCACTCCGACGTCGTACGTCGGGTTGGTCGGCACGCGATCGAAGGTTCGGCCCCCGTCCTCGCTCTTGTACATGCTGGTGGCCAGGACGTATACCCGATCGGCGTTGGTGGGATCGATGAAGATGTGGCTGTAATACATTGGGCGCGGGTTGAGCGCGTTGACCCGTGCCCAGGTGTCGCCCCCGTCCTCGGTCCGGTACGTGCCGCTCCGGTCGGCGTGCTCGATCGTCGCAACGAGCACGCGCGGGTCGGTGCGGGCGATCGCCAAGCCAATCCGCCCCTTGTCGCCCGCCGGAATGCCGCGGGTCAGCTCCTGCCACGTCGTTCCGCCATCCCGGCTGCGGTAGATGCCGCTCCCGGGGCCGCCGCCGTTGAACCCCCACGTGCGGCGAAGACGCTGGTACATAGCCGCGTACAGGACCGCCGGCTGCGCGGGGTTGATGACCAGATCGACCGCGCCGGTCAGCGAGTCGACCGCAAGGACGCGCGTCCAGTGCCGGCCGGCGTCCGTCGAGCGATATACGCCGCGCTCCTCGCTTGGCTTCCAGAGGTTCCCGAGTGCCGCCACGTACACGACCTCCGGGTCGCGCGGGTCGACGACGATCTTGCCGATGTGCCGGGTATCGGCGAGCCCAACATGCGTCCAGGTTTCGCCCGCGTCGTCCGAGCGGTAGACGCCGTTGCCCCATGACGTGGACTGCCGATTGTTCTGTTCGCCCGTTCCGGCATAGAGGATCGACGGGTTGGATGGGGCGACCGCGATGTCCCCGAACGTGCTCACGGGATACCGATCGAACACGGGCGTCCACGTGGTGCCCTTGTTTGTGGTCTTCCAGATCCCCCCGGACGCCGTCCCCAAGTAGATCGTGGACGGGTCGTTTGGGAGCGCTTCTACATCGTGGATGCGGCCTCCCGTGACCGCCGGACCGATGGAGCGAAACCGGAACGCGGCAAGATCGTGTTCCGTCAAACGCGCATGCTGCGCGAGCAGCGCGGGTGAGACGGCAGTGAGAGCGAGCCCGGCGGCGAGGAGTACTCGAGCGACCCTGCGCATGGCAACTCCGGCGATGAACGGTAGAGTGATCGCGAGAAGGTACGTCCCGAAGGCCGCGCTGCAACCTTAAGGGGCCGGCAGGTGTCTATATTGCGTCCTCGCGCCATCGCCCTTCACTCCTCGAGAGATCGATGCGACTCGTGAACCGGCTGCAATGTGGAATACTTTTGGCGGGATTCGTGGTGCTGGCCCCCGCGACGGCCCAGCCGCAAAACCTGGCGACCGACTCGTCGGGCAACCGAACGCTCCTCGTCTTCCTTGATTGCAACGCGCCGTATTGCGATTTCGACCACGCGCGCCGAGAAGTCACCTGGGTGAATTGGGTGCGTGACCGTACCGATGCGGATGTGCATCTGCTGGTGACCGCCCAGGTGACTGGGGGTGGCGGCTGGGACTTCAACCTGGACTTCATCGGCCTCGGCCGGTTCGCCGGTCAAACCCATACGCTGCGGCACGTGTCCGACCCGGACGACGTAGACGCGCGCGTCCGCGACGGCCTGACGCAGGCGATTCGTCTCGGGCTGGTGCATTACGCTGCACAGACGGCGCTCGCGCCGGGCATCCTTGTGACGTTCGATCAGCCCGCTGGCGCGCCGGCGAACGGCGGGCAGCAGGAGAACGATCCGTGGAACCTCTGGGTGTTCCGCGTGGGGTTCAACGGCTCACTCGCAGGCGAGGCCAATCAGCGAAGTTACTCCGTGCGTGGCAACGCTTCGGCCAACCGCACGAGCGACGGCTTCAAGTTCAACATCAACACGTCCGGCCGGCGGAGCGTGGCGGAGTTCGATATCGACGACACGACGACGGTCGAAAACGTCTCGGAGAATTACAACGCGAACCTCCTTGCCGTCTGGAGCCTGAGCCCGCGCACGTCGTTCGGGTTCACGGCCCGCGCGGAGCGGTCGACGTTCAGCAACGTGGAGTATGGCGCCTCGGGCGGACCCGCGATCGAGTTCGACCTTTATCCGTATGCGCAATCCACCAGGCGTTCATTGACGTTGCGGTATTCCGTCGAGACCGCGTACTTCAACTACGAGTTGGTGACCGTGACGGGGCGCCTTGCTGAGACGCGGCTGCGCCACGAGTTACAGCTGTCGGCCAACATCCAGCAGCCCTGGGGACAGGTCTTCGGGTCCGTCGAAGGAATTCAGTACTTCCACGACCTGGGCGCGCACCGCATCGACACATTCGGGGTCATCGAGCTTCGCGTATTCCGCGGTCTGAGCTTCAACCTTTTTGGTGGCGTGTCGCGCATCAAAGACCAGTTCTTCCTGCCCGCCGCCGGCCTCACGGAGGAGGAAATCCTGCTGCAGCGCCGAGCCCGCGAGACCGCCTTCCGATTCGACTTCAGCGCCGGGTTCAGCTATCGGTTCGGTTCGAAGTTCGCCAACATCGTGAACCCGAGGATGGGGGGTGGGGGCGGCATGTTCTTCTTTTAGGGCCGGTTTTAGGGCCGGGTCCGGGAGTTCATAGCCTGGATCGCGCAGCCACGGAGTCCCGAATTGGAGCGTTGGGACTCGCCGCCGCGGTGTCGAGGGTGGTGAGCGCGCCTCCATTCCCAAGTGCGCGGGGCGAGTTCGAGGGACCCGCCAGGATTCGGCCTCTGTGAGGAACTCCCGGCCGCCGGAGTTCTCCACAACTCAAAGTTGATTCGTAGCAACGACTTACATCAAGTTGTACGGACAGTGTCGCGATGGTGACGCCATTGTTCCAATCCTGCGGGAGCGTCCGATGACACGATCTCCCAGGTACAGGGTTGTGGGTCAGGATGTCGCATCAATCGTGAGTTAGTTGATCATTTAACCAATACCTTGTAGGCGTGCAGCTCGCCAGAAAACGGTTTATCCGTACCCGTCATTCCCACAAGCTCGAGTCGACTGGGCTCAGAGCTATCTCCCTTCGATCACCACACCCCTATTTCACGGGTCAGCCCTGGGGTTAGTTTTTCCGGATGTCTCTTGGTCGTATCGAGTCCCTCTGGATCAAGCGGGCACACGGTGGCCCCATGGGCCCAACACCCCGTGTCACACTCATTGCCGGTCATGGGATCGAGGGGAACGCGTCGGTCGGCGGCAAGCGGCACGTGACCGTCCTGTCGCTCGAGCGGTGGCGGGAGGTCGAGCGGTCGCTTGGGCGCACGATCGACCCCTCGGCCCGGCGGGCCAACGTCTTGGTCAGCGGGATCGACCTTGCGGACGCCCGGGGCAAGTTGCTCCGACTCGGCAGCGCGCGCATCGCGGTTCGTGGCGAGACGCGCCCCTGCGAGCAAATGGACGAGGCCAGCAGCGGGCTCCGGGCCGCGCTGTCCCCCCCGTGGGCCGGCGGTCTGTTCGGGGAAGTGGCAGTCGGCGGGGTGATCGCGATCGGCGACCCCGCTTCGTGGGACGACGGTGTGGCACACCAGGAGGGCTCCGTATGAGCGACGCGCGTGATATGACCGACGCCGACTGGCGTGCGAGGCTCACTCCCGAGCAGTACGAGATCACGCGCCTCAAGGGCACAGAGCCGCCGTTCAGCGGACGGTACGTGGACACCAAGCTGGACGGAACGTATGCCTGTGTCTGCTGCGGTGCGGACCTCTTTTCGTCAGCCACCAAGTACGATTCCCGATCGGGGTGGCCGAGCTTCTTCGCTCCGACCGCCGAAGCGAGCATCCGCACCGAGACGGACGCCTCCCACGGGATGCACCGCACCGAAGTGCTGTGTGCGCGCTGCGACGCCCACCTGGGCCACGTCTTTCCCGACGGACCGCAGCCCACGGGTCTCCGCTACTGTATCAACTCGGCGGCGCTCGAGCTGCGAGACGACACCAACTCCTCGACCTAATCTGTAAAGTTTCATCTTCAGTTTGCGGTTTCGATACGCTCCTCGAGATAGACTGCGGGGCATCACGGGCGCCCGGCCGCCGGCTCGGCGCCCGCACGTGTGAGGGGAGAGGGATGATGGAATGACCGATTCCGCCGAACGGAACGACCCGGCGCAGCCGCGCGGTATCCGCCTGCTGCACGATCCGCACTTGAACAAGGGCACCGCCTTCACGGAGCCCGAGCGCGACGCGCTCGGGCTGCGCGGCCTGCTGCCGCCACGAGTGCTCTCCATGAAGGAGCAGCTCGCCCGGGTGCTGGCCAACTTCCGGCTCAAGAGCTCGGATCTCGACCGCTATGTCGATCTGATTGCGCTCCAGGACCGCAACGAAACCCTGTTCTATCGCCTGCTCCTCGACAACGTCGAGACGATGCTGCCGGTGGTCTACACCCCGACCGTGGGTGAAGCGTGTAAGAAGTTCGGGCACATCTTCCGGCGGCCGAGGGGTCTGTACATCTCACTGCACGACCGTGGGCGGATCACGGAACTCCTCGGGAATTGGCCGGAACGACATGTCTCGATCATCGTGGTCACCGACGGGGAGCGGATTCTCGGACTCGGCGACCTCGGAACGTATGGGATGGGGATCCCGATCGGGAAGCTCGCGTTGTATACGACGTGCGCGGGGATTCACCCACGAGCGTGCCTGCCCATTACGCTCGACGTGGGCACCAACAACGAGGAACTGCGCAGCGATCCACTGTACACCGGCATCCTCGATCCGCGCGTGCGCGGTCCGGAGTACCACGAATTTCTCGAGCAGTTCGTCCAGGCCGTGCAGCAGCGCTTCCCCGACGCGGTGCTCCAGTTCGAGGATTTCGCCACCCAGAACGCGCTCGACCTGCTGCGGCGCTATCGCGACCGTGTGTGCTGCTTCAACGACGACATCCAGGGAACGGCCGCCGTGGCGCTGGCGAGCCTGCTGGCGGTGAACCGGATCACCGGCGCCACCCTGAGCGACCAATGCCTGCTTTTTCACGGTGCCGGCTCAGCAGCGACTGGAATCGCCGACCTCATCGCGGAGCACATGACGAGCGAGGGACTCAGCCTGGAGGACGCGCGCCGGAGAATCTGGTTCGTGGACTCCAAGGGCCTCGTCGTGCGCGCGCGCGAGGATCTGGCGCCGCACAAGCGCCGATACGCCCACGACCACGAACCCGTGCGGGATCTCCGAGCGATCGTCGAGGACATCCGGCCGACCGCGCTCGTCGGGGTGTCCGGCCAGGCGCGCGAGTTCACCGAACAAGTGGTGCGGGCGATGGCCGCAATCAACCCCAGGCCGATCATCTTCGCGCTCTCGAACCCCACGTCAAAGGCGGAGTGCACCGCGGAGGAAGCGTACCGCTGGACGGAGGGCCGGGCCATCTTCGCGAGCGGGAGCCCGTTCGAACCGGTCGAGTTCGCGGGGCACGTGCTCACGCCTGCCCAGGCCAACAACGCCTATGTGTTCCCCGGCGTGGGCCTCGGGGTGGTCACATCACGCGCACGATTCGTGACCGACGCGATGTTCGCCGCCGCCGCCGAGACGCTCGCCGGTGAAGCGTCGGACGAGGTACTCGCGCGGGGATGTCTTCTGCCGCCTTTTCACCGGATCCGGGAGGTCTCGCTCCAGATTGCCATAGCGGTGGCGGAGGTCGCGTTCGGGAGCGGTTTGGCCCGCATCGACCGCCCCGACGACCTCCGCGCGCACATCCAGCGCTCGATGTACTGGCCGGACTACTAGCCCAGGAGTTTCCCTGCGGAAGACGATCCTGGCGGGTCCGTCCGGTCGCTGCCGCACCGGCGGAACCGACGCGCAACGGAGCCGGAATCCGGCTCCGGAGCCTAGTCATCCAACGTGAATCCGATTCGCACGGCGACCTGCCAGTGGGAGACCTTGCCGTCCTCGATATGCCCGCGCATCTCCTGCACCTCGAGCCAGCGCATGTTCCGCACCGTCTTGCTCGCGCGCGCAACCGCATTCTCGATCGCCTGCTCGATGCTCTTGGGGGACGAACCGACGAGATCGGTGGTCTTGTACACGTGGTCGGACATATGGTCTCCTGAGTGAATGGCTCGTGATCAAAGTTCGCGAACTGGGCAAGCTACCGCATCTCGAACGTGAGTGTCGCCCACTTGGATTCGTAGTCGACGGGCGAAGCCTCGTCCAGAGACACCATGTTGATGAACTTGATATACCACCGGCCGGCCCGATCGATCGTGAACCGTAGCACGCCGTCGGCATCCGTTCGCCCCGACCGTTCCGAGATCGCGACGCCCCCCACCCCGATTCCGCCAATCAACACGAACTGCCCGGGGACCGCGCGGCCGTCCACCAGGCACCGGACCGCGAGCGCGTCGCCGACTCGCAGGTTGTAGGGGTTGTCCAGCGGCACGACCTCTGCTGGATATCCCAGGACGATGTCGAACCCCTCGGACCGTGCCTCGCCGACCTGAAAGACCGCCTTCACGTGCTTGCTGTACCGTTCCGCGACGTCGACATCCAGTTGCCCCGCCCGACGGCGAGCTTCCAGCACATCGGGGATGCCGTCGTGCTCCAGATACTCGTTGAACTCGTTCGCCGTGAGCTCGAAATCCGTGTGTCGGGTCGACGCCCCCATGACATACGTCCCCGCGGCCGCCGTGCGGATTCCGATGAACGTGGTGTCGCCGGCGGCCGTCCAGTCCTTCAAGTCGATCGGCCGCCGCCGACCGGCCACGACCAGACTGGCGTCGCTCACACGGTTCACAGCGATCGCGTTCTCGCTCGCGACAAAGGTCCCGTTGATGAGTGGGACCTGAACGGCCGAATTCGGCTGGAGGAAGTACGTGTTCAGCTTGATGAACATGTCGTGCGCGAGGGCGGCGGTGGCCACGCTCATTAGGCCCAACCCAACGGCGGCGAGTCTCTTCCACATGAGACAGTCCTTTCGTTGCGGGATCACCCTCTCAGCATTTCGCGGTCGTTAGCCGGGTGGGGAGAGGCGCCCACCCGTTTCGAGGTATTCGGCGAACTCGTTGGGGAGCGAGCTGGCGAGGATCGCCGCCTTCGCCCGGTCGAGATCGTACGCGACCCGGATGAACTCGACCGTCGCCGCGTGGCCGGTCATATTCAGCAAGACGTACCCAGCACGCCAGTCACCGTCCTTGGGGCGGCCGACCGAACCCGTGTTCAGGAAATGGATCCCCTTGATCTCGCGATACCACGGCTGATGGGTATGGCCGAACGCAATGACGTCCCCGGCCCGCAGTCCCGCATTGCGAGCCATCTTGAGACAGAACGCATCAGATCGATCCTCGGTCCAATAGACCGTGTTGAGCGTCGGTGTGCCATGCACCAGGACGAGCTTCGGTCCGCCACTGTGGCCACCCTGTGGATGGAGATCCATGCGGAAGGGCAAGGTTCCGAGATACGCACGGGTGTCTTCGGTGACGTGCTCCAGCGTCCACCCGTAGCTTTCGTGCGACAGTGCTTCCTGCCGCGGGTCTTCGTACCTGCAACCGCAATGCTTGTAGCGCACAGCCACGGTGGAGTCATAATTGCCGCTGACTCCGGCGATCCCGTGCGTTCGCAGCAAGCTCACGACCTCGTTTGGCCATGGCGCATATCCCACGAGGTCGCCCAGATGAAAGCACCGGTGTCGCGCATCATCATGCCGCGCCAAGTCCTTCAGCACTGCCTCGAGGGCAGGCAGGTTGGCGTGTACGTCGGATATCAAGACGTAGCGCACGGCCCTGCCTCCGGCACAGCCGGGGTCTCGGTCTGCTGGTCCTCGAACCAGTGTCGAGTCGCGACGCACACCCGGCACACCGAAAGCATCACCGGTACCTCTACCAGGACCCCGACCACCGTCGCGAGCGCAGCGCCCGAGTCAGCCCCATAGAGGGCGATCGCCGTAGCGACCGCCAGCTCGAAAAAGTTCGACGCCCCGATGAGGGCTCCGGGTGCCGCGATCCGGTACGGAACGCGAAACAGCCGCATGAGTCCATAGGTGAGCGACGAGTTGAAGTAGACCTGAAGCAGGATGGGAATCGCAATCAACACGACATGAAACCAACGCGTCGTGATGTTCTCGGCCTGAAACGCAAAGATACACATGAGCGTGGTCAGAAGCGCCAGCACCGTAATCGGAGCGAAGAGCGGCAGGTAACGCCCGTTGAACCACGCGAGACCCCGCCGAGCGATCAACACTCGACGGCTGATCGATCCGGCCACGAGGGGTACCACCACGAAAATGACGACCGAGTAGACAAGGACCTCAAACGGGACCTCGAGGCCCGACGCGCCTGTCACGAGGAGCGTCACGATCGGGACGAACGCGACCAACATGATGAGATCGTTTACCGAGACCTGCACCAACGTGTACGCGGGGTCGCCGTCGGACAAATACGACCACACGAAGACCATGGCGGTGCACGGCGCCGCCGCCAGGATGATCACCCCGGCGATGTATTGGCTCGCGAGGTCCTCTCCGATGAGCGGGAGGAAGAGGTGTCTGAAAAACAGCCAGCCGAAGAACGCCATCGAGAAAGGCTTGACGAGCCAATTCACGAACACCGTCACGAACAGACCCGTAGGCCGCTTGCCGACGTCCTTGATCGAGGTGAAATCGATCTTCAGCATCATGGGGTAGATCATGAGCCAGATCAGGACGGCGATCGGGATGTTGATGTGACTGCCGTCACCGAACTCGAGATCACGCAGACTGCCGACCACTCCGGGAACGAGCTTGCCGATCGCGACGCCGAGCACCATGCAGAGCGCCACCCAAACGGTGAGGTAACGTTCGAACACGTTCATCTGCCTCGCGGTATCACCCATGGTCCGGCGTCCCCGCGGCGACCGTGGTTCTGAAGATTGACAGCACCTCGAGATCCAGATCGACGCTGCAGAGTCGCTCCACGGGAACCGCCCGAAGCTGTCCAACGATGCGCCGGTCGCTGGCGATCTGGTCGTCGTCCCGCAGGCGATCCCACACAGGGGCTAGCATGGCGCGCTCCGGATCGGTGGTCGCAAGCGCATAGTGGACCCACCGGCCGTCTCTACGTTCCGTGATCAGCGCTGCCCGCCGAAGCTCGGCCAGATGAGCGGAGACCGTTGAAGGAGCCAAGTCGAGCACGGCGGTGATTTGACAGGCGCAGAGTTCGCCGTCACGCAGCATCGAGGCGATGCGGAGTCGCGCCGGGTGTCCTAACGCTTTCAGAACGCGTGATGTCGAGGCGAGGTCCATCATTTCGTCACTTCGCGAATTACAGCACTGAATGTAACCGAAGTCGGAACCATGTGAATATCCGTGCGGGCCTTGACTCTATACCATGGTATAAGGTTTACACTAGTGATTGTTGGAGGGCACACGCATGACGATGACCATTGGGCAGGTAGCGTCCGGGGCCGGGGTCAACATCCAAACCGTCCGGTATTACGAGCGCCGCGGTCTGCTCCCCAAGGCGCCGCGCACCCCGTCGGGATATCGCCAGTACGATCCCGAGGCCGTCGCGCGACTCCGATTCATCAAACGGGCGCAGGAACTCGGGTTCTCGCTGGAAGAGGTCGCCGAGCTCCTCGAACTGCGGGTTGAGCACGGTGCTGCCTGCCAGGCGGTTGAGTCCAAGGCCAAGGAGAAGATTGCGATGGTCGAGAGCAAGATCGGCGAGTTAGAAAGAATGAAGGCGGTCCTGGTCGAGCTTGCGCGGGCGTGTGACGTCCGCGAACCGACGAGCGACTGCCCGATTCTCGCAACCCTCAGCGAGGACGCGTGATCAAGGCGACGGTGACGGCGGTCGGCGCGGCGGCAGCCGGCGGCGTTCATTGCGGAGCTGACCCGGCTCACCGGGTTCACCGCTGTCGTGGGTACCACGCACGACGGCAGAATCGCCCCGCCGGTAGCTGACAGCACGCCTCAGGGCAGAGACACCATCACAGTTCGAGATTGAGGAGAAGCAACGTGTCAGAGCGGATCGAGTTGGAAGTACGAGGTATGACGTGCGACGGGTGCGCACGCCACGTAACGGCGGCGTTGCATGAGATTCCCGGGGTGATTCACGCCGAGGTGCTTGGGTGGGAAAGCCACCACGCGGTCGTTGACGCGGAGCCAGGGATCGGAGCTACACGGCTCCAAGCGGCCGTGGCCGCAGCCGGCTACGAAGCCAGAGTCACGGCACGTCACGCGAGCTCCACCGTTGCCCGCGCACCAGCGGACAGCGCCGCTGACTTCGATCTGCTGGTGATCGGGGCCGGCTCCGCGGGATTCGCTGCGGCGATCAAGGGAGTGGACCTGGGGTTCCGGGTCGCCCTGACCGGCGACGGTCCGCTGGGAGGAACCTGCGTGAACGTCGGGTGCGTCCCCAGCAAGACGCTCATCCGCGCCGCCCACGTGTGGTATCGCGCAGGACGTCACCCCTTCAAGGGGGTTGGGACCTCCCAGGTGGCATTGGATTGGAACGCGGTGAGGGACGAGAAGAACGCCCTGGTAGATTCGATGCGACAAGAAAAGTATGCGGACGTGCTCGCCGCCTATCCCGCGATCACGTTTTTCTCCGGGCGCGCGCGCTTCCAGCGTGACGGAACCGTACGGATTGGCGATCGAGCCTTCCGCGCCGAGAAATACCTCGTGGCGACGGGCGCGGTGCCGCGCATGGTTCCGATCCCTGGCGCCGCTGAGGCCGGGGTGCTCACAAGCACCACCGTGATGGATCTGCCCGCGCTTCCAGAATCGCTGATCGTACTTGGCGGCCGGGCGGTAGCGCTCGAGCTGGGCCAGGCCATGGCACGATTCGGAGTCCGGGTGACGATTCTCCAGCGGAGCAGCAGCATCATTCCGGAGCACGACCCCGAAGTGGGCCGGGCGCTGACGGAGGCGCTGGTCAATGAAGGCATCGAGATCGTAACCGATGTACACACAGAACGCATCGATCGCGACGACGACCAGCGCTTCGTGCGCGCGTCGGTCAACGGACAGGAGAAGGTCTTCCGAGCGGAGCAGATTCTGATGGCATTGGGCCGAGAGCCGCAGACCGCCGGATTAGGTCTGGAAGACGTCGGAGTCGAGCTGGATGAGCGAGGTGCCGTGCTCGTCGATGCGGGCCTGCGAACGTCGAACCCCCACGTGTACGCCGCTGGTGATGTCACCAACAACCCCGAGTTCGTCTACGTTGCCGCCGCTGGCGCTGCGGTGGCCGCCGAGAACGCATTGACGGGTGCCGATCGACGTCTGGACCTGTCAGCAATGCCGGGTGTCATCTTCACCGATCCTCAAGTGGCGACGGTCGGCCTAACCGAGGCCGCCGCGGTGCAGGCGGGCCTCGACGTCCGGACCTCCACCCTGCCCCTCACGCACGTGGCCCGCGCTCTCGCCGCGCGGGACACCCGTGGCCTGATCAAGCTCGTGGCCGATCGCGCGACGGGGCGGATTGTGGGCGCGCATGCCGTGGCCGCGGAAGCCGGGGAGCTCATTCAGACAGCGGTGCTGGCGGTCAAGCATGGTCTCACCATCAACGATCTCGCGGGGACGCTTTTCCCATACCTCACCATGGTTGAAGGTCTCAAGCTGGCGGCGCAGACGTTCGATAAGGACGTGTCGAAGCTGAGTTGCTGCGCGGCCTGATCTCTCCCTGCGTGCCGAGAGCGTGCGACCAGCATCACCAAGCTTGGCTCAGGCATGTGGGGGCAATGATCGGCCGACGGGCTCCTCCCCGGAGGCCGGCCCGCTACATTACCCTCTGCCCCGACCTCCAGGTGCATCGAATGGCAATGGCCCTCCGCATCCCGATCATGATCGCCGTCCTCGCGGCACTCCCGAACCTCACCCGCGCGCAGGCGCCAAGCCCCGCTTTGGCCGCGGTCGCAGCGTTTCACTCGGCCATGGAGGCCGGAGACAGTGCCACCGTACTCTCACTTCTCCATCCGGACGTCGTCGTGTTCGAGTCCGGACGCATGGAAGCCGGGCGCGATGAGTACCGATCCCATCATCTTGGCGCGGATATGGAAGCCGCCCAGGGCCTCACGCGCGACGTGACGTTCGAGGAGTCGGGCGGATCCGGAGATGTAGCGTGGGTGATCGCGCGGACGCGCACCACCGGGGCGTTTCGCGGTCGCGAGATCGACAGTGAGGGAGACGAGACGATGGTGCTTCGCCATACCGAGGCGGGGTGGCGCATCGTTCACATTCACTGGTCGCAGCGCCCGCGCCGCTGACGAGCCGCGGCGACTGCTTCAGGCGCACAGCGGCGCGAATCTCGACGATGTCCGGCATACCGATACCCCCTTTCGGCCTCAGCCGCCTGGCTCCAACGCCGCGCGGTCCAGCAACGCTCCGCCAACTGCCGCCTCGGGTCGGTGCCGAACTTGCCAGCTGCGCCAAAGCAGATAGATGGCCGGGATCACCACCAGGGTGAGCACCGTGGACGTCACCATCCCGCCCACCATGGGCGCCGCGATGCGCTTCATCACGTCCGCACCGGTGCCCTGACTCCACAGAATCGGGGCCAGACCTGCCGTGATGGCGATGACGGTCATCATTTTGGGACGTAGTCGCTCCACCGCGCCCTCTCGCACCGCCTCGGCCACGTCCGTGCGCGAGCGCATCCGCCCCTCGCGGTCCCGATGGTGGAACGCCTCATCCAGATAGATCAGCATCACCACGCCGGTCTCGGCGGCCACGCCAGCCAGCGCGATGAAGCCCACCCACACCGCGACACTGGTGTTGTACCCCGCCAGCCAGATGTACCAAATGCCTCCCACCAGCGCGAACGGAACCGAGAGCATGACGATGACCGACTCGGTCACGCCCCGAAAATTGAGATACAGCAGCAGGAAGATGATGCCGAGGGTCACCGGCACCACTAGGCGCAGCTTCTGGGCCACGCGCTGCATGAACTCGTATTGCCCGCTCCAGGTGAGCGTGTAGCCTGTCGGGAGCTGGAGCTGCTGCGCCACCGTGCGTTGGGCATCCCGCACGTAGCTGCCCACGTCGCGCCCTTCGATGTCCACGAAGATGGTGGTGACGGGAAACGCATCTTCCGTCTTCACCGCCATCGGTCCCTGCACCACCTGAATGGTGGCAACCTGGCCGAGGGGAATCTGGGTGATCCTCCGCGGGAGGCCGCCGGCGTTGCCGCCGTTTCCCACATCACTCATGCCGCCGCCGGTAGCCATGCCACCCATGCCGGCCACCGCCGGGATGACCACTTCGCGGAGCTTCTGCAGGTTGTCGCGCAGCTCTCTGGGATATCGCACGTTCACCGCGTAGCGCTCCCGGCCCTCGACCGTGGTGGCCGCATCCATGCCGCCGACCGTGGCCATGATGGCGTTGTGGATGTCGCCCACGTTGAGCCCGTAGCGGGCGGCTTCGGCACGGTCGATTTCGATGTCCACGTAGTAGCCGGAGACGCCCCGCTCGGCGAAGGCGCTGCGGGTGCCGGGGACCTGCTGGACAATGCGTTCGGCCCGCTCGCCCAGGGCCTGGAGCGTGTCGAGGTTCGGGCCGAAAATCTTGATCCCCACCGCCGTCCGGACCCCGGTCGCGAGCATGTCGATCCGGCCCTTGATAGGCATGGTCCAGGCGTTGGTGACGCCGGGCAGCTTGACCGCCCCGTCCATCTCGGCAATGAGCCGCTCGTAGGTCATGCCGCGGCGCCACTCCCTCTCGGGCTTCAGCGTGATGGTGGTCTCGTACATGTCCAGGGGCGCCGGATCGGTCGCCGTGTTCGCCCGACCTGCTTTGCCGAGCACGGTCTCGACCTCGGGGAACGAGGCCAGGACGCTGTCCTGGTAGCGCATGATTTCGCGCGACTGGGCGATGGAGACGCCCGGCACCGTGGTCGGCATGAAGAGCACGGAGCCCTCGTGCAGCTGTGGCATGAACTCGCTCCCCAGCCGGCTCCAGGGAAGCACGGTAACGAGCAGCGCCACGGCGGCGCCGGCGATCACGATCCACGGCCGCCGAATAGCGAACTCGATCACGGGCCGGTACGCCCAGCGCAGCGCCCGGTTGACCGGGTTCTGCGCCTCGGGCCGGATCTTGCCGCGAATCAGATACCCCATCAGGACCGGGACCAGCGTGATGGAGAGCAGTGCCGCACCGGCCATCGCGAAGGTCTTGGTGAACGCCAGCGGCTTGAACAGCCGGCCCTCTTGCTGCTCCAGCGCGAACACCGGCAGGAAGCTGAAGGTGATGATCAGGAGCGAGAAGAACAGCGGCGGGCCCACCTGCTTGGCACTCGCCAGCACAATCTCCCAGCGCGAGGCTGTGCCGTCGGCCCGCTCGAGGTGCTTGTGCATGTTCTCGATCATCACGATGGCGGCGTCCACCATGGCGCCGATGGCGATGGCGATCCCGCCCAGGCTCATGATGTTGGCGTTGACCCCGATCCAGCGCATCACGATGAACGAAATCAAGATGCCCAGGGGCAGCGTGATGATGGCCACCAGGGCGGATCGGGCATGGAGCAGGAACAGGATCGCGACGCCGGCCACGATGAGCGACTCCTCGATCAACTTCTCCTTGAGGTTGTCGATGGCGCGGTGGATCAGATCGCTTCGGTCGTAGGCCGTGCGGATGCGCACGCCCGGCGGAAGGCCGGCCTTGATCTCCTCGAGGCGGGCCTTGACCGCTTCGATGGTCTTGAGCGCGTCGGTCCCGAACCGCATGACCACGATGCCGGCCACGACCTCGCCTTTGCCATTCAAGTCGGCGGCACCGCGCCGCGGGGCGGGCCCGATTTGCACCGTGGCGATGTCGCGCACCCGGATCGGCGTCCCGTTGGGCGTGATCCCCACCGCTACGTTCTCGATGTCCCGCACCCCCTCCAGGTAGCCCAGGCCGCGGATCATGTACTCGCGGCCGCCCATCTCCAGCACCCGCGCGCCGATGTCCGCATTGTGGGACCCGATCGCCTGCGCCACCCGGGTCACCGGGATATTGAAGGCCCGCAGCCGCTCCGGGTTGACCTCAACCTGGTACTGCTTCACGAACCCGCCGAGGCTGGCCACTTCCGAAACGCCGGGAACGGCCGTCAGCTGGTAGCGGATGTACCAGTCCTGCAGCGTTCGGAGCTGCGCCAGGTCCAGGCTGTCGGATTCGAGTGTGTACTCGAACACCCAGCCCACGCCCGTGGCGTCCGGCCCCAGCGTGGGCTCCACGCCGCCGGGCAGGCGCTGGCGGATGCCGTTCAGGTACTCCAACACGCGGGACCGCGCCCAGTAGATGTCGGTGCCGTCCTCGAAGATCACATAGACCAGACTTAGGCCGAAGAACGAAAAGGCGCGGACCACCCGCGTGCCCGGCACCTTGAGCATCTCGGACGCGATGGGGTAGGTAACCTGGTCTTCCACGATCTGCGGCGCCTGCTCGCTGAAGTCGGTCTGGATAATGACCTGCACGTCCGACAGATCGGGTATGGCATCGAGAGGCGTGGTCGCCATCGCCCAGACGCCGCCGCCGATCAACCCAACCGTGGCCAGCAACACCAGCCCCCGGTTGCGCAGCGACCAGGCGATGATGCCGTTAATCATGATTGTGCTCCGGCATCGGTATACTGTCGGGTTTGACTTTCGGCACCGAAGCGGTGTCCGCGCCGTGCTCCATGCCCGGCATGGCGCTTCCGGTACTCGCCAGCCGAGACTCGGCGTCGACCAAGAAGTTGGCTGCGGCTACGATGGTCAGGCCCTCGGTGAGGCCCCCGAGGATCTCTACCTGATCTCCGGCACGGGCACCGAGCACCACCTCGGCGGGCGTCAACACGCCCTCGCTATCCCGCACGAACACCAGGTTGCGCTGGCCCGTCACCACCACCGCCTCGGACGGCACCGCGATGACATTGGTGCGCTCGACGTCAAAGTAGATCGTGGCATACATGCCCGGTTTGAGCCGCAGCCCCGGATTGGGCACGGTAACACGCACTCGATTGGTGCGGCTGTCCGGATCCACCGTGGGATAGACGAAGCTCACCCGCCCCATCAGGTGCTCGCCAGGATAGGCTGCCACCTCGATGTGGGCCTGCGAGCCCACCCTCACGAACTGGAGGTCCTGCTCGAACACGTCGCCTTCCGCCCACACGGAGGACAGGTCGGCAATGCGATACAGGCGCATCCCCGGCATGACCTGCTGGCCCTCGAGCACGTTTTTCTCAAGCACGATGCCATTCACCGGAGAGACGAGAGTCAGCGTCTTGGTGATCTCGCCTGATCGCTCGACCTCCTCGATCTGCTGCGGGGTAATGTCCCAATAGGCCAGGCGGCGCCGGGCAGCGACCAGCGTCGCCTGCGCGTTGGTCCAGGTCTCGCCCGCCGCGGAATCCACCTGCGTCGCCAGCCGCCGGGCCGTGAGCAGTTCCTGTTGCGCCGCCACCAGCATGGGGCTGTAGATCGTGAGCAAGGGCTGGCCCTGCCGCACGGCCTGGCCGGTGTAGCTCACGGACAGGTTCTCGGCGAAGCCGTCGATCTTCGGCGTCACGTCGGCGATTTGGGGCTCCGGAGCCGCAACCGTCCCCACGGTCCGGATGGTGCGCGTCAGGGTCCCGCGCCGGACCGTGGTGTAGATCACGCCCAGCGCACGCTCCTGCGCGGCCGTCAGGTGCACCGGCTGGCGCATGACCGCGCCGGTGGTGTCGACCGCGCCTTGCGCGCCGCCGGCTTGCATGCGCGCGTGTTCCTCCGCCGTCATACCCCCCAGTGGCACATCGTCCGCCTTTCGCTCGCACGCGCCAACAAGGAGGGCCGCGGCGGCGAGCAGCAACAACAATCGGCCGCTCATCGGACGCCTCCGATCTCCGCTCCCACCAACGCCGCGATCTCGGCCACGGCCTTGTGATAGCCGGCCACCAGTCGCACACTCTCGGTCTCGTAGCGATTCACCGTCATCTGATTCTCCACTAGGCTCATGTAGTCCACCCTGCCCACCCGATACGCCGCCAGCGCCGCGTCCACCGAGGCCCGCGCCTGCGGTACGATGGACGTCGCATACAGGCTCGCCAGGTTGAGGCTCTTTGCGGCATCCGCCCGTATCTCGACCAGCATCGCGAACGTCTCGTTGGTGAGATCGAGGGCCTCGGCCTCCGCCATCGCCTGCATCGCCAGCATCTCCCGGCGCATCGGGAGCTGGCGCCGGCCGGCCCAAATCGGCAAACGGACGCCCACCATGAAGGTGGCCATGTCGTCGAACGCGGGGCGCTGGCCGTAGCTCACGCCCAGCATGACATCGGGATACAACTCGCGCCGCGCGGCCCGGTAGCCCGCTTCGGCGGCGCCCGCGCGCTGGCGCGCCGCCTGAAGCTTGGGCCGCCGAGCGTCGGCCAGCGCCATAAGCGAGTCCACGCCAGGCAACGAGCGGTCGGGCGCGGGCAGTTCCAGAGCGCCGATCGGCACCGTCGCCTCTCGGCCTAAGAGCGCGTTTAACCGACCGGCCATCGCGATCCGCCCCTGGGCCATCGCGGTGATCTCTTCGGTCATGCGGGCGACGCCGACCTGCGCTTGGAGCACGTCCTGCTGGAGTCCCGAGCCTACGGCGTACATGGTCAGCGAGACTTGGACGAAATCCCGCAGCAGATCCCGCGACTCTCCCATCAGCGCGAGCGCGCGATCCATGTAGGCGAGGTCGTAATAGACACTCTTGACACGGGCGACCAGCATCAGCTCAGCATCTTCCGCGTCGAGCTGATCGGCGCGAGCCAGCCGCTCAGCCCGAAGCTTGGCAAAGCTCAGCATGCCCGGCCAGGGCAGCATCTGCGTCAGCTGGACCTGGTTCATCGTCATGGGATCCATGGTCGACCCAAGACTGCCGACCATGCGGTTCATCAGGCCCAGTGACAGCTCGGGGTCGGGCAACGTGCTGACTTGCGGTATGCGCTCTAGCGCCGCTTCGGCCTTGAGCCGGGCGGCGCGCAGCATGGGGTTGCCCGAGCGGGCCTGCGACAACGCTTCCGAGAGGCGAAGCGTGTCCCCGGGAGTGGGTGTTTGCAGTGTAGCACTCGCTGGTGCGGCAAACAGCAGCGCGAGCACAACCATCCTGGTCGCGCGCCTCATGCCGCCACCGCTCTGAGGCGGGGTGAAGTTGCTCATGGGGTTTCTATTCCTCTTCGCGTACGATCCTGGCACTGCCGTGTCGCAGGAAGCACACCAAACCATGAAGTAACGTAACCCGTTACGACACTGATCTTTACAATGTTCGATCGGGATTGGTGACCGATCGCCCGCCGCCAGGACCCGCGGCCGTTGGGGCTTTTGCCCCACGAGGTCAGCCGCGCCCTGGACCCAACGGCGGCGGAACAACACGCCACGGGCCACACATGCTCGACTCCTCGGTCCCACGAATCGAGCTACGGGCGGTCTGAACGCGGGGGCTGCGCTCCGCATCGCCGCGGTTGCTATGCGGAGCGCTTTCATCGCTTCACCTCAGTCCGATCGGTTGTCGACCATCCCCCCTCGAGAATGCGCACTCGCTGCCGGTCGCTGAGGTCCCAGACTTGCGCCTGTTCTCGAGGACGAAGCAACTTGAACACCGCAGGTGACAGGTGCCTAACTGTCGCAGTTCCAGGAGATTGGCTGCGCCACCGCGACGCGTGACCCTCGACATGCACGGGGCGATTGGCCCGAGCGCCGGGGGAAATGACCCGCACACCAACGCACGAGGGCAACGACGATCCAGGTGGGGAGAAGTTTGGTGCTCCGCGACAAGCTCCTCGCGTTGCTGTTCGCCTTCGGCGCCGTTCCTCTGGCCGTCGCGATCGCCGTGAGTTATGCGGTGGGCAAGAGCACAGTGACGCGGCAGGCGGAAGCGGCCTTGCGCGAGCTGACACAAACGCAAGCGGTTCATCTGGCCACCGAGCTGAGCCGCCAGCGACTGCTGTTGCGCACAATCGCGGGCCAGGTGCCTCGTTCGGCGGAACGCGGGCGTATGTCTTCAACCCGCCTGGCGCAGCTCCTGGTGCAGGGGCTGCCGGAGGGTGGCGTGTTCGATGGCCTGCGGATCGTGCTCCCGGACGGCCGGATCCTGGCTAGTGTGGCCTTGGGAAACACGGCGCCGCACTGGCCGCCGCAGGCGCCGGCGGAGGAGTGGACCGACACCCGTGTCGTCGTACACCGCGAGGGCGACCGCGTATGGGCGTACCTCGTCGCCGTGCAGCTGCACGACACCACCGCGATTGCCTGGCTCGAGGGTCACGTCCGAACGGAAGACTTCCGCCGGGTGTTCGCGGTTCCGGCACACCTCATGGAGGGCGCCGAGTCAGGCGTCTTCGAGTCGAGCGGCGCGCCGATCCTGGTGGGGCACGAGCATGCCAGCCCCGGCCTCGCCGCCATGTTCGCGTCCGTCAGCGGAGACACGGCGGGAGTGTTCCGCGCACCCGTCGCCGGACAGCGCTCGCTCGTGGCTCTGGCACCGGTTCCCACGACGGATTGGGTGTTCGCCACCGCCCTCCCGCTGGACATCGCCCTGGCGCCGCTCGCCCGGCTGCGCAACACGGCGCTGCTGAGTTCCCTGGTGTTCGTGGTGCTCGTTGTCTTCACGGCCGCCTGGGCCGCACGGTCGGTGACCACTCCGCTCCGTCAGTTGGCCGACGCGGCGCGCCACTTCGGACGGACCGGCACGCACTGGCCGGTGGCCGCCCATGGAAGTGCCGAGGTCGCCCTGCTCGTGGAGGCGTTCAATCGAATGGCGGGCGATCTGGACGCCTCGCGCGCGGAGGTCGAACGCTTGCACGCGCAGGAAATGGAGCGGGCGCAGCAGCTTGCCACCGTTGGTGAGCTGGCCAGTGGTGTGGCCCATGAGATTCGCAACCCCTTAACGGGCGTGCTGGGAGCGCTCGACCTCGCGTTGAAGAGTTCGGCGCCGCAGAATGCCGCACGGCCGTTGCTGGAGGAAGCCGGGCGCCAGCTCCGCCGCATCGAGCGCACGACACAGCAACTCCTGCGCTACGCCCGCCCGCCGGAGCTGCGAGAGGTGACGGTGGACGCCAACGAGCTCGTGGCGCGGGCCGCCCAGCTGGTTGCTCCACAGGCGAGCGCGGCAAGCGTCACGTTGCGAACGGAGCCGGAGGTGGAGGCGGTGCCGGTCCAGGTAGACCCGGAACTCATCGTGCAGGTGCTGGTCAACCTGATGTTGAACGGGATCGAGGCCATGTCGGGTGGTGGCGACTTGACGGTCTGGGTCACGCACCATGCGACGGAGGTGTGGATCGGGGTGCGCGACACCGGGCCGGGCATCGCCGCCGAGCGACGGTCGCAAATCTTTCGGCCGTTCTTCACGACCAAACACACGGGCACCGGCCTCGGCCTGTCCATCTCGCGCCAGATCGTCGTGCGACACGGCGGATCGCTGCGGCTGGAGGACACACCCGGCGGGGGAGCGACGTTCGTGGTCGCCCTGCCTCTGGCCGAAACGACGGGGAGGCCATCGTGAGCGGCAAAGACCGGCTGGTTCTGGTGGTGGACGATGAGAACCTCATTCGCGTGTGGCTGGAGGCGCACCTGGGCGAGTCAGGCTACCAGGTGGCCGTCGCCGAGAACGCGGCCAAAGCAAGAGCGGCGTTCGCGACGACCCCCCCAGCGGCCGCGCTGCTCGACCTGAAGTTGCCCGACGGCTCGGGCCTGGATCTGCTACGGGAGTTCCTCGAGGCGGATCCCGAGCTGGTGGCCGTGATTCTCACGGCACACGGCGACATCGGCACGGCGGTGGAGGCAGTGAAGCTGGGTGCGTATCACTTCCTGGAAAAGCCTCCCAAGCTCGAAGAACTGGTGGTCACGCTCGAGAAGGGCCTGGAGACCCGGGCCCTCAAGCGCACGGTTTCGGCGCTGCGCCGGCAGGCCGGCTGGCAGTTCGCCGGCGTCGAAGTCGTGGGACGGTCGCAGGCCATGCAGCGGGTGGTGGATCTCGTCGGGAAGGTGGCGGCCAGTGAGGGCACCACGGTGCTGGTGCGTGGGGAGAGCGGCGTGGGGAAGGAAGTGGTGGCCCGCGCAATCCACGCGCAGAGCGCCCGGTGGGAGTCCCCCTTCCTCGAAATCAACTGCACGGCACTTCCTGAGACGTTGCTCGAGTCCGAGTTGTTCGGGCACGAGCGAGGGGCCTTCACCGACGCGAAGGAACGGAAGCAAGGGCTCCTCGAGCTGGCCGACCACGGAACGATCTTGCTGGATGAGATCGGCGATCTGCCAGCCGGTTCGCAGGCGAAGCTGCTGCGTTTCCTGGAGACGCGGACGTTCAAGCGCGTCGGAGGAGTACGGGACATCACGGTGGACGTGCGCATCATCGCGTCCACCAACCGCGACCTGGAGGCGGGGGTGCGGGACGGCACATTTCGGAGGGATCTCTTCTTCCGCTTGAACGTGATTCCCATCGTCATTCCGCCGTTGCGCGAACGCCCAGAGGACGTCGAGCCGCTGGCGCACCATTTCCTGCAAGCGATGACCACGGCCCTCCGCCGCCCGGCGCGGCAGATACCGCGTGACTCGCTGGCCATGCTGGAGCGCTACGCGTGGCCCGGCAACGTGCGGGAGCTCAAGAATGTGATCGAACGGGCCGTGATCCTCGAGGAAGGCCCGGAGATTTTGCCCGCGCACCTACCGGACGAGCTCAAGCCGGGCGGGCGGGCGCTGGATCTCGAACCCGGTTTCCGGCTTCCGGCGGGCGGGATCAATCTCGAGGAGCTGGAGAAGGATCTACTCCTGCAGGCTCTTGAGCAGTCGCGCGGCAACAAGACGCGGGCGGCCGAATTGCTGGGACTCACCCGTGACACGCTCCGCTATCGAGTCGAGAAGTACACTCGCTCAGGCAAGGCCGAGGCGGGCGGGAACTGAGCAATCCGGCGAACACCGGCCAATATCGCAGATCCGAACGGCGTGCGGCGGCAATTCGCCATGAAGCTCGGTCAACGGCCGGCTCGCGGCAACGCCTCCGGCAGATCCGCCACGACGTACGCCATGACCGCCATAGTGGCAACGCACAGCGCCACGTCGTGCGGATCGAGCTTGTCGATCGTGTCCGCGTCGGTGTGGTGATACCAAAATAACCTGGACTCATCCACGTCCAGCCCCATGCCGGGCACGCCCTCGCGCATGATCGGATCGATGTCCGCCCCGCCTCCACCCCGGTTGATCCTCCCTGCCCCGATGCCGTCGAGCAGCCGACCGACTTCCTGCGCGATCGCGAAGGCGGCGTCGGACCCCGAGAAACCGAATCCAGCGGGCTTGAACACCCCGCCATCCGACTCGATCGCCAACACCGTGCGATCCAGCTCGTCCACGTGCGCGTCGCGGTATCCGGTGCCGCCGCGCAGACCGTTCTCCTCATTCGTCCACCCCACCGCGCGGATGGTCCGGCGGGGTCGCAACCCTAGGGCCTTGAGCAGGCGAATGGCCTCCCACGCGGCGACGACACCACCGGCATCGTCCATCATCCCCTGCCCAACATCCCACGAGTCGATGTGACCACCCATCACGACGTACTCATCGGGGAGCTCGGTGCCGCGAAGTTCCGCCACCACGTTGCGGGACTCCACGTCGTCCTCGTCGCGGGCCTCCATGGTGAGGCGCACCACCACGCGTTCACCACGACGCTGCATCCGGTGCAACATCTCCGCGTGCTCCACGGTGATCGCGGCGATGGGAATCCGCGGTACCGAGTCGCCGTAACCCATCGCACCGGTGTGGGGCGTTTGCTGGGAGTACGGCGTCACGGACCGGATCAGCGCGGCCACGGCCCCCGCTGAGCTGGCGGCGTCGGCACCCCGTGACCGGTAGCGCACGGTAGCCCCATAACTGGTGAACGGGGCGTTGAAGAGCACGATCTTCCCTCGGGCCTCCTCGGCTCGTTCCGACAGCTCCGCGAAGCTCGCCACGACCAAGACCTCCGCCGTGATCCCTCCAGGCGGCGTTCCGATGCTCCGTCCCAATCCAAGCATGGGCAGCGCGAGCGGTCGTGGCTCGACCAGCTCCGCCGATTCCCGTCCCCTGATCCACCGCGGGACCATGACCGGTTCTCCCCGCACATTGTCCAGCCCATCCTCCTTCATCCGTTCCAGCATCCAGTCGATCGCCCGCTCCAGGCTCTCGGACCCACTGAACCGGTGACCGAACCGGTCGCCAAGCTCGGCGAGCCGCTCGTACGCCGAACTGTCGGCCACGGCGGCCGCGATGATTCGGTCCGCGGCATTGCGGTAGCGCGAGACGATGTCAGACTGGGCCAGCCCGTCGGTCGGGACGGCGGCGGTAAGCGACAATGCCACAACGAGTTGGCCAATGAGGGTGTGTGCGTACATTTGAGGTCTTTCGGCGGGTCTTGAGAGAAAATTCACCACCCCTTTATGGGGGGAGGGAAAAACTTAACCGTGATTCAAACTTCTCGTTTCCCATGACAACCGACGTGCTCGCCGGATCACCACGGGTTCGGGCCCGGCACGCGCGGCGACGCGCGGAGATTCTCCATGCGGCGCTCGCGGCCTTCCGCCAGAACGGGTACCACACCACGACGCTAGACGATATCGCTGGTCGGTTGGGGATTCGCAATACCGCGCTGTATCACTACTTCCCCGACAAGGAAGCGATCCTGTACGCTTGTCATCAGGAGTCGCTCGCCGAGCTCGAGCGCATTCTGGATGAATCCGAGCACGTCGACCATACAGCGCGCGCCCGACTGGCTTTTCTCGTGCGCGAACACGTACGCGTCATGATCGACACGCTCGAGGGGTCACCGCTCGCGTTTGAGGTATCCGCCCTGTCACCACAGCACCAGGCGGAGGTCATTCGTCGCCGCGACCGTTACGAGCGTGCGATCCGCGAACTCGTTGCCGACGGCATCGGGGCGGGAGAGTTTCGCACCGTCGATCCGAAGACGGCGACCTTTGCCATCCTCGGCGCGATCAATTGGATCGCCCGCTGGTACCGACCGGGTGGCGGTCTCAACGCCTCGCGATTGGGCCAGGACTTTGCCGAGCATCTCGTTGGAGGACTCACATGACCGCCGTCACCGACACCAGAAAGTTCACCGCGCGCGCCCCCGCGAGCTACGACTTCCGCGAGATTCTGTACGAGAAGAAGGACCAAGTCGCGCGCATCACACTCAACCGTCCACAGGCCTACAACGCCTACTCGACCGAAGCGCTGGAGGAACTCGCGACAGCGTTCCGCGACGCCAGCTTCGACGATGCGGTGGGCGTCATCGTGTACACCGGCGTGGGCGATCGGGCGTTTTGTACCGGCGGCGACGTGAAGGAATACGCCGAGAGCTACGTGCGCACGCCGCGTGACTATTGGAAGTACATGGCCTTGTTCCGGGCGTACATCGAGGCGATTCTCAACACCGGGAAGCCGGTGGTGGCACGCATCAATGGGATGGCGGTTGGCGGCGGCAACGAAAGCCAACTCGCGTGCGACCTGAGCGTCATGGCGCAGCACACGTTCATCAAGCAGGTCGGCACGCACGTGGGCTCCGTGGCGTGCGGCGGGTCGACGCAGTGGCTGCCACTGGTGGTGGGCGACAAGCGCGCCCGCGAGATCCTGATGCTCAACGAACCGATCCCCGCGCTCAAGGCGCTGGACTGGGGCCTGGTGAATTGGGTGGTGCCCACTGTCCGCAAGGGCGACCAGTGGATCGACGAGGCCGACGCGACGGAAATCAAGCACGCGCAGCGGGGCGAGGAGGATTACACCATCGACTTGAGCCGACTCGACACGACCGTCGCCGACGTGTGCCGGCGCCTGCTCGCGTCCTTCCCCGAGTGTACGCGCTACACCAAGCAGCAAGTCAACTTCTGGAAGGACCTGGCTTGGCACTCGACGGTACGGCACGCGCAGGATTGGCTGAGCCTGCACTACACGTGCTGGGAGCCTGCCGAGGGTATGCAAGCGTTCGTGGAGAAGCGCGCCGCCCGGTACGACTTGCTCCGCGAGCGAGCCGCGGAGGGCCGGTCGTCCGAAACCCCGTGGGGCACCCCGGTGGCGGCCTGCGCGGCGTGCGGCGCCAAAGGGCTACCCGCCGATCACCGGTACTGTGGCGTATGCGGCGTACCGCTCTCGTAACCGGAGCCGCGCGGGGCATCGGCCGCGCCATCGCCACCGCCCTGGCGGAGGACGCGTGGGTGGCGGGACTCGATCTGTCCTTTCCGGACGGGGGCGACTGGCTCGGTCGGGCAATCGAGGCGAACGTCGCCGACCCCGAAGCCGTGCAGCGTGCGGTGCACTCCGTGCGCGTCGAGCGTGACGGCATCGACATCGTCGTCTGCGCCGCGGGGATTATTCAAGACCACATCAGTTGGAAGATGGACGACAAGGCCTGGCATACCGTCCTCGACGTGAATCTCTCCGGGACGTTCTACACGGTGCGCGCCGCCGCGCCGGCGCTGCGACAGTCGTCCGCCGGCCGGGTCGTACTCATCAGCTCCATCAATGGCCTGCGCGGACGCCTGGGACAGGCCAATTATGCGGCGTCCAAGGCGGGCGTGATCGGGCTCGGCAAGACGCTGGCCGCCGAGTTTGCGCGTGACGGCGTGACGGTCAACGTGATCGCCCCGGGATACATCGACACGCGGATGACCAAGAATCTCCCGGCCGCGGTGCGGGAGCAGGCGGTCGCGCGCACCCCGCTCGGCCGCATGGGCCAACCTGAAGACGTCGCACACCTCGCGGTCTTCCTCACGAGCGAACGCGCCGGGTTCATCACAGGAACCGTGATTCCGGTCGACGGAGGACAGCTGTTGGGGGGCGCGGTATGAGTGGGGCGCTCGTGCATACCTCGGAGTCCGACGGGATCGGACGCATCACCCTCGATCATCCGCCGCTCAACATCCTGACGCGCGCCGTGCTCGGCGAATTCCGCGGAGGCCTGGAGCGACTGCGCGGTGATACCACGTTGCGCGTGATCATCGTGGACGCGGCGGGCAAGCACTTCTCCGCCGGCGCCGACGTCGGCGAGCACGTCCCGCCCGAATGCGACGAGATGATTCCGGAGTTCGTGGCGACGATCCGCGCGCTCTATGAGTTTCCGACCCCGACCATCGTGGCGGTGCACGGCAAGTGCCTGGGCGGTGGCTGCGAACTCGCGCTCGCGGGCGACCTTGTCGTCGCCACGGACGCCGCGGTGTTCGGCCAGCCCGAGATCTTGCTCGGCGTGCTGCCGCCCGCGGCGTGTGCACTGCTCCCCGGCCGCGTGCCTGCCGCCGTCGCCGCGGAGCTGGTGTTGACCGGAGATCCGATGACGGCACCTGACCTCCATCGGGCCGGTCTCGTGAACCGTGTCGTGCCGCCCGACGACCTGGAGGCCGCCGCACTCGCCCTGGCGCGGCGCATCGCCCGACACAGCGCCGCCTCCGTGCGCGCGGGCAAGCGCATGCTCCACAGTGGCGTGGACGACCGCGGCGCCGCGCTGGAGCGGGCCGGACAGCTATACCTGAACGACCTGATGCAAACGGACGATGCCCGCGAGGGACTCCGGGCGTTTCTCGAGAAACGTGCACCCGCCTGGAGCCACCGGTGAGCGCGCGATGGTGACCGAGCCCCTCTTCCCGGCCTGGCGCGACACCGCGCTCGACGAAACGCTGTACGAGTGCCGTGAACTCCTAGAGGATACGGGGTTCCCGACGGTCGCGCGCTGGCGCGAGCGCGGCGGCAAGGTGCTGGGACACTTCCAGGTCTACTTCCCGGAGGAGATCGCGCACGCCGCCGGGATGCTCCCGGTGAAGTTGCGTGGAGCCCCCGTCGAGCCGGCTCGCGCGGACTCGCTGTTCGGATCCTACTTGTGCTCCATCCTCAAGACGTCGCTCGAGATCGCGCTCTCGAACAAGATCGTGCTCGACATGTTCGTGACGCACCCGATCTGCGATGCGGCGCGAAACCTCGCGGGGATCTGGGGACGAAACTTCGCGTACCCCTGTGAGATCCTGTATTTGCCCCAGAACGCGAACTCCGGTCACACCACCACCTACCTCCGCGGTGAGTACGACCGCTTGCGGCGGCGTATCGAGGAGGTGGCCGGCGCCGCCGTGACCGATGACGCGCTGCGCGCGTCCACCGAGATCTACAACACCAATCGCGCGCTGCTGCGCGACCTGTACGCGTTGAAGCGCACGGCGCCTTGGCTGGTCACGGCGGACGAGGCGTACGTCCTGATGGCCGTGGGCAGCGTGCTCCCTCGTGAGGAACACAACGCGCTCCTCGCCGCCACGCTGCCGCGGCTCGCCGCCCGAAACGCCAAACCGCAGGACCGCGTCCGCGTGGTGTTCGAGGGTGGCTTCTGCGAGCAACCTCCGCTGGACTTGATTCGTGTGCTGGGACGGTCGTGCTACGTGGTCGACGACGACTTCCTGATCGGCCTCCGCTGGCTCACCGACGACGTGCCGCTCGACGGCGACGCGCTGGCTAATCTCGCGGAGGCCTACGTCCATCGGTCGTCGTACAGTCCCGTCCAGCACGACCTGCGGAAGAGGAAAGAGGACATGCTGCTCGAACGCATTCGCGCGTCCGGGGCGCAGGCGGCGGTCGTGACGGCGGCGAAGATGTGCGAGCCGGGACTCGAGGAGCAGGTGACGTACACCCGCACCCTGGACGCCGCGGGGATTCCGTACTTCGTGAGCGAGTTCGAGGAGAACATGACCAGTTTCGACCATCTCGAGATACAGCTCGAGACGTTCGTCGAAAACCTGTTGTTTGAGTGAGGGAATCGTGAACGGAGCACGCGACACCCACGAACTCGTCGGCCGCGGCAACCAGGCGGGCGCTCAGCTGTTCCGCGACTGGTTCGACGAGTTGAACGCCGCCGCCGCGGAGGATCGGCGTGGCGCGTACGTGTTCGTCATGGGGAGTCTGGCCGAACTGTTGCGCGTGTTCGACTTCCCCCTCGTCTTCCCGGAGATCAACTCGCTGCAGACCGCGGTACGCCGCGTGGCGCACGAATACCTGAACGAAGCGGAGGACTACGGCTACTCTCCGGACATCTGCGGCTATGTGAAAGCCGACGTGGCGGTCCAGTTGCGTCACGGGGCGCACCCGATGGGCCAGATCCCCAAGCCCGCACTCGCCGTCTATACGAATGCCTGCAATACCTACATCAAGTGGGCCGAGATCTGGGAACGGATGTACGACATCCCCATCTTCACGCTGGATGTCCCCGGGACACGCGGGGCGGGGCGACAGACGTGGCCGGGGCACGTCGACTTCGAGAACGATCGCCGGTATGTGCGCGCCCAGCTCGGGGAGCTGATCACCCTGTGCGAGCGTGTGTCCGGCAAGCGCTTCGACATCGACCGGTTGCGCGAGTGCCTGATGCATGCGAACGCCATGCACCAGTCGTGGCAACGTCTGCTCGAACTCAACCGGGCACGACCGTCGGTGTTCAACGCGTTGTCAGACGGGACGATTTACCTCGGCGTGTCGAACGGGTTCCGCGGCACGGCCGCGGGCGCGACGTACTTCCGCGACCTCGTGGAGGAAATGGAGTACAAGGTCGCCCACGGAATCGGGACGCTCACGGAGGAACAGTATCGGCTGCTCTTCGTCGGGGTGCCCTGCTACCCGATCTTCCGGCGGTTCAACGAGTTGTTCACGGAGTGGGGTGGAACGTTCGTGAACTCCACGTATTTGTGGTTCGCCTCCGGCGGATCCAACGTGGGATTCCAATACGACCTCGCGAGCCCGCTCGACAGCCTTGCCGAAGGGGTGCTGGTGAACGTGCGCGACGCGATGGACAGCATGTTCTTTCAGGATCGCATCCTCGCCCAGATGATCGACGACTTCAGCGCGGACGGGATCGTATATCACCCCATCAAGAGTTGCCGCACCGTGTCCACCGGCCTGGCGGACAACCGGCGCGCCCTGATGCAGCAGCGGGACATCCCGAGCCTGTTCATCGAGTCCGACATGATGGATCGCCGGGTCGTCTCGGAGGCCCAGCTGAAGAATCGGGCGGACGCGTTCTTCGAGGGCCTCGGCGCTCGCCGCCACCAAGCCGCCACCCTCCCGGCCACGTAGGAGAGCTCGCATGGCGTATGCAGCCGGTGTCGACGTCGGTTCGACGCAGACGAAGGCCGTCATCATCGACGAGGCGCGCACGATCGTCGCGCGATCGCTCACCGACACGGGCGCCAACGTGATTCGCGCGGCGGAGCAGGCCTACCAGGAAGCGCTCCACGCCGGCCGACTCCAGGAGGAGGAAGTCGAGTATGTCATCGGCACGGGCTACGGGCGCTACAAGGTGACCTTCGGGAACTCACAGGTCACCGAGATCAGCTGTCACGCCCGCGGTTCCGTGCACATGTTCCCGAAGACCCGCACCGTGGTCGACATGGGCGGCCAGGACACGAAGGCCATCCGGGTGTCACCGTCCGGCGAGATCGTCGACTTCTGCATGAACGACAAGTGCGCGGCCGGCACCGGGCGGTTTCTCGGGGCCGCCTCCAGCGCGCTCGACATCGAGTTGGGCTCGCTGGGTCCGACCGCGCTCCGCGGCGAACGCCCCGTGAGGATCAGCACCACGTGCACCGTGTTCGCCGAGTCCGAGGTGCTGTCGTGGCTTGGGAAGGGCAAGAAGATCGAAGACATTCTACTCGGCGTCCATCAGTCCATCGCCGCCCGTTCCATCGGCCTGCTGCGTCGTGTCGGCATCGAAGATCAGGTGACGTTCACCGGCGGCGTCGCGCGCAATGTGGCGATGGTGAGCTGCCTCAACGCGCGGCTCGAGCAGCCGGTCAACGTGAGCGACGACTCGCACTTCATGGGAGCGCTCGGCGCGGCGCTGTTCGCGCTCGATCGGATCGTGACCAGCCGATCACCCGTCGCGGCCGGAGGTGCCCAATGACGTACACGGCGGGCATCGACATCGGTTCGACCTATACGAAAGCACTCATCCTCGACGAGGAACGCGCCATCGTCGGGCAGAGCATGCGACCGACCGGATTCAAGCTCGACACCGTGTCCCAGACCGTCCTGCACGAGGCCCTGGATCGGGCGGGTCTCCAACGCGGTGACGTCGCCTACGTGGTGGCCACCGGCTTCGGCCGGCACCAGGCCTCGGACGCCGACACATCCGTGACCGATCTGACGGCGGCCGCCCGAGGCGTGACCCACCTCTTCCCCAACACCCGGACGATTCTCGACGTCGGCGGCCAAACGATGAAGGCGAGCCGTCTCGAGAATGGGTGGAAGGTCAAGTCGTTCCGACTCAACGACAAGTGCGCAGCCGGCACCGGCGCGTTTCTGGAGAAGACCGCGCGGTACATGGGCTATACGACCCTGGAGATCGGTCCGCTCGTGACGACGTCGAAGGAAGCGATTCCCATCTCGGGCGTCTGCGCGGTCTTTGCGGAATCCGAAGTCATCAACCACCTGTCACAAGGTGTCTCGCCCGCCGACATCATGCATGGAGCCATGGTCTCCCTGGTGGGTCGGTCCGTGCAGTTGATGAAGCGTGTCCGCATGGAACCGGAATACACGCTCGTCGGCGGGATTTTGCGATTCGAGAAGATGAAGGAAGCGGTCGAGGAGCAGATCGGCGCCGGCGTGAACGTGCCTCCGCCCGATCAAGTGCAGTTCAGCGCCGCGCTCGGCGCCGCATTGCTGGGATTCCAGCGCGTGGGTCACAAGAGCGCCGGTGCGGCGCCGGGAGCAACGGTGTGATCGAGCCCGATCCGCGGCTGCTCGGGTCCATCGTGGAGCAGGAGGCGCAACGCACCCTGTCGGAGGCCGACCTGCAACCGGACCCGGCGCGGGTCGCCGCAGGGTGGACGCGTCGCTTCATCACCGATCGCACGCGGCTCGATGAGGTGCGAGCTCTCTACGAGGAATTGGGATTCGTCGTTGAGGTCGATTCCGTGCGGTCGACCCAGGTGGGAAAGGACTGCGAGGACTGCTACCTCGTGGCGCTCGAACGGTTCGTCACGGTGTACACGCGGCGGCGCGAAGTACACGGGCCGACGACGGGAGGTGGGGAATGAAAGCAGCAGTATTCCATGGGCCGGATCGTCCACTCGAAGTCACCGACGTTCCGACCCCCGAACCGGATCGCCACGAGGTGCTCGTCCGCGTCGCGGGCTGCGGGATGTGTCATACGGACTTGCACTACATCGATCACGGCGTCCAGACCTTCAAGTCCCCGCCGATCATCCTCGGTCACGAGGCCGCCGGCACAATTGCCGAGTTGGGCGAGGCTGTGACGGGGTGGGCTGAGGGAGACCGCGTACTCATCCCCGCCGTGCTGTCGTGCGGCCGGTGTCCCTACTGTCGGGAGGGGCGCGAGAACCTGTGCGACAACTTGCGCATGCTCGGCAACCACATGGACGGAGCGTACGCGGAGTTCGTCCGCGTGCCGGCGGATGAGTTGATCCGCGTGCCGGCAAGTCTGCCACTCGAGAAGGCATGCGTGGTGGCCGACGCGCTCTCGACGCCCTACCACGCCGTCACCCGCAGGGCGCGCGTGCGCGCCGGCGAACAGGTGGCGGTCGTCGGGTGCGGGGGCGTCGGACTCAATGTGGTACAGTGCGCGGTGGCGGTGGGTGCGACGGTCACCGCCATCGACGTCAACGAGGCCCGGCTCGAGATCGCGCGGGAACTCGGAGCCAGCGAAACGATCAACCCCAAGGACCACGAGCGCCTGGACAAGGTGGTACGGAAGCGCACGGACGGTGGCGTGTCAGTCGCGTTCGAGGCCATCGGGTCGCCCGCCACCATCCGTCTGGCCTTCAACCTGTTGCGTCGGGGCGGACGCCTGTGCGTGATCGGATTCTCTCACGAAGAGGTGAGCCTTGCCGCCGGCAAGATCATGTTCTACGAACTCGAGGTCATCGGCAGCCTGGGGTGTGGCGGCGGCACCTACCCGGAGATCCTGAGCCTCCTTCAAGCAGGCCGGCTCCAACTGGACCCCGTGGTCTCGGGCTCGATCGAACTGGACAATATCAACACGGGGTTCGACCGGCTGCGTCGGGGCGAGGGAGTGCGCTGGGTCGTGACGCCGTAGCTTCCCACTCCATCCCTTCGTTCACCGCACCTTCACGAAGGGTTCAGACGTCAGGCGGGATATTGGCGCAAGAACAGGGCGCGCCAGCCCGGTACCGCACGGTTCGGGTTCGCCAGCGAGGGGGGCGATTGACTCCTACCTTTGAGTCATCGTGGCGCGACCTGTTCTTTTGCATGCCTGCCGGCCGCGTTCACCGGACCGATAATCTCATCCGCCGCAGTCGCCTGCCGTACGCGGACCCGGCGTCTCGGTCACACGCACCCGATAACGCCCCGTCTGCCCAGGCAGGGTGGTGTTGACTACGATGCGATAGCGACCCGCGCCGGGGGATGGCAGGGTGACCCGGGAGTCACAGGCCCCCGCCCCATCATCGTCACGCCAGATCTCTCCGTCCGGCGCCACGACGAACAAGAAGGCGTCGAAATCATCCGACAGCACGTCGACCGTCACGCTGGGTACGCCTCCGCGAAGCTGCAGTTCCCACGCCTGCACCCACGAGCCGTCGGGGCCCCCGGCATCCGCCGTGCTCAACTCCCCACCGTGCTCGCGGCCCAGCTCAAGCATTCGCCCCGCGACCGGCAAATCGTTCAACCAGTCGCTCGAAATGTCGGCGCAGTCACCTTCCATGGTGGGACCAGGCGTGGTCGTCACGCGCAGTCGAAAACGCCCCACCGCTCCTTCACCGATGCTGTTGGCCACCACGCGGTAGGTGCCCGACGCGCCGGCGGTAAAGTCAATTCGGGCGTAGCACCCGCCTGCCCCGTCATCGTCGTATAGAGGATCCTCCATTCCCGGCCCAATGAACATCAGGAACGGGTCGAACGCCTCGGAGAGCAAATCAATGACGACGCGATCACCGACGTTCAAGTTGAGCGCCCACGCCTGCACATGCGATCCGTCCCCCGAAACGCTGTCGCCCTCGGAGAGCGCGCCCGGGAACTCCTGGCCGACACGGAGCGACCGTCCGTCGGTGGGCAGCGACCGGAGCCACTCGACGTTGACTCCCGCGAACGCGTCGGGGTCCTCCAACCCATCGCCGCGGCAGCTCCCCTCGGTGATCGGACCCGGCTCCGTACTGACCCGCACGCGGAACCGCCCCACCGACTCGACCGCGATGGTGTTCACCACCACGCGATAGAGTCCGGTCTCGGGCGCCTCGAACGTGAGCCGCGCGTCGCAGGCACCTGCACCGTCATCGTCCGAGAGATGTTCGTCGAACCCCGGACCGCCGATCAGCAGGTAGGAATCGAAATCGTCCGACAACAGGTCGACCGTCACCGATTGCCCGCGCTGCAACTCGATCCCCCACGCCTGCGCGTAGGTCCCGTCCACCCATTTCGCGTCCTCGGCCGTCAGCGTTCCCGCCGCCTCCGACCCAATCGTGAGCCGGCGGTTCTGCAACGAAAGCCGACCGATCTCGTCCAAGCCTTGGGCGCGGGCGCTTGCCGGAACCATCGTCAGCAACGCCAGAACACTCCACCGGAGCCCGGTCCGCATGCGCACGTGCCGCATCCCGCGTTTGAGGTAAGTGAGTCGACGAATCACCCGGTTCAAAGGTGGCGCCCCGCCAAACGGCTGGCAAGCTCGCTCACTTGAGGCGAAGTTCCCCTTCGATGATCCAGCTTCTCGGCCTTGGCCTCGCGTGTCTGACGCCGGCCGCCGGCGCACCACCGGCGGACCCGCTGCGAATCGCCGTGGCCGCCAGCTTTGCGGAAGCGGCGGAGGCGCTCGGCGCGGCATACCGCGCCGCGACGGGGAGAGAGGTGGTAGTGGTCTCGGCCGCCACCGGCCTGCTGTACGCTCAGATCGCGCATGGCGCCCCCTTCGACATTCTCCTCGCGGCCGATACCACACGACCGGCTGCGCTCGAGCAATCCGGGAGAGCCGTGGCAGGATCACGCCGGCCGTATGCCGTCGGACGCCTGGCGCTGTGGAGCGCGAGCATGACAGTCCAAGACAGCAGTCCCCTGTTCGATCCATCCGTGGGGCGCATTGCGATCGCCAAACCTGAGACGGCACCCTACGGCGCCGCCGCCCACCAAGTCCTCGAGCGGATCGGGGCACCGAAGGCGCTGGCCACGCGCGCCGTGCGAGGGGAGAACGTGTCGCAGACGTATCAGGTGGTGCGAAGTCGCGGTGTGGCACTGGGGTTCGTGACCCGGGCCGCGGTCCGCCAGGAGCCCGCCGGGTCGCAATGGCTCGTGCCGGCACACTTGCACGACCCGCTGGTTCATGAAGCCGTTCTCCTCCGTCACGCCGAACGCGACGCGGACGCCCGCGCCTTCCTGGACTTTCTGCGTAGCGATGCGGCGCGGGCCGTCATCCGCGCTCAGGGCTACGATGTGCCCGCGCCATGACGACCATTCCGTTCGCCCCGATCTGGCTCACCCTGCGGCTCGCCACTGTCACGACCGTCATCCTCCTCATGCTTGGGACACCCGCCGCCTGGTGGCTGGCGCACACGCGCTCGCGCCTGAAGCCGTTCGTCGAAGCCGGCGTCGCCGTGCCGCTCGTGCTCCCACCCACGGTCCTCGGGTTCTACATGCTGATCGCCCTGGGCCCGCAGGGAGTCGTCGGGTCGGCATGGGCCGCCCTCGGCGGCGCTCCGCTCGTGTTCTCCTTCACGGGCCTCGTCATCGGCTCCGTTCTCTTTTCGCTGCCGTTTGCCGTGCAACCCCTCCAAGGCGCGTTCGAGGCCACAGGACGGGCGCCGCTCGAGGAGGCGGCGACGCTCGGCGCGGGCCCGATCGATCGGTTCTTCACCGTGGCGCTCCCGCTCGCGCGGCGCGGGTATGTCACGGCGGCGACCCTCGGATTCGCGCACACCGTTGGCGAGTTTGGCGTGGTCCTCATGATCGGCGGCAACATCCCGCGCGAAACGGAAGTTGTTTCGATCGCCATCTACAATGCGGTCGAACGGCTGGACTACGCGCAAGCACACGTGTTGTCCCTCGGAATGTTGGTGTTTGCGTTTGTCCTGCTGCTCGGCATCCAGTTCCTCAATCGACTGTGGGCGCGCGCATGACCGCGTGCGCCATCCGACTGGCCGTCGAGCGCCCACCGTTCCGACTGGACGTGGACCTCGCACTCGAGCTGTCGGGCATCCTCGGGGTGCTTGGCCCGTCCGGATCGGGCAAAACGACATTGCTCCGATGCATCGCGGGCCTCGAGCGCGCGGCGCGCGGGACGATCGACATCGGTGGCGTGCCATGGCAGAGCGAGCGCGCCGGCGATTTCCTGCCGCCGCATCGACGGGGCGTGGGGTATGTCGCGCAGCAACCGACACTGTTTGCACACCTCTCCGTCCACGGCAATCTGGCGTATGGATGGCGCCGGCGCGGAGGGGATCACGAAACGTTCGACCGCGTCGTGCAGGTGATGGGACTCACCCGGCTGCTGGATCGCGGCGTCGCGGAACTCTCGGGAGGCGAACGGCGGCGCGTGGCCATCGCACGGGCGCTCGTGGCCCAGCCGCGGCTCCTGCTGCTCGACGAACCCACCGCGAACCTCGACCAGCGGATCCGGGCCGAGTTCCTGCCCCACCTCGAGCGCCTGCACGAAGACCTCGCCGTGCCGGTGATCCTCGTCAGTCACGTGCTGGACGACGTGGCGCGCCTGGCGGACCACGTCGTGCTGCTCGAACACGGAAGGGTATCGGCGATTGGTGCGCTGCACGACATCCTCACCCGTTTGGACCTGTCACCCGCCCGAGAACCGGGCGCGGAAGCGGTGATCGAGGCGCGTGTGAGCGGGCACGACGAGGACTATCATCTGACCAGGTTGACCTTTGCGGGGGGCGAACTGTGGCTGCCACGTGAGGATCTCGTCGCGGGAGCCGCGGTCCGCGTTCGCGTCGCCGCGCGCGACGTAAGTCTCACGCTGGAGAGATCGAACGCGACCAGCATTCTCAACGTGCTGCCCGCAACCGTCGCCGAGTTGGTGGAGGCTGGCCCCGCGCAAGTGCTGGTAAGACTCGATTGTGGGGGCGTTCCGCTCCTGGGGCGGGTCACCAGAAGATCCGCGGTCACGCTGGGTCTTCAAACCGGCACGGCGGTGTTCGCACAGGTCAAGAGCGTGGCGCTCGCGAAGTAGTGCCACTCGCGACACACCGGGCTACCTCCGGATCTTCCACAGCCCAACCGTCAGCACCGGAAAGATGAACAGGGCGATCCCGGTCCACGCCAGGATTCCGTAGCCCGCGCGATCGGTGGCGGCGGCGCGCTCAGCGGCGTGTCCCAGGAGTTCGTTGTCTGGATTGAGAGTCCCGGTGGGTCCCGCAGGGAGCGTTCGGACCGGCGGTCTCGGCGTCTCAACTGGCCAGCGGGCTCCGATTCCAGGCTTGGGTGGGGCGTCGAGTCCGCCGGTACGGCAGCGACCGAAGGGACCCGCCGGGGCTCGCCTTCCGCACCGAACTCCTTTGACACGACACTAGGCCAGCGCAAGGAACCGTTGCCCCAAGGCCGGTCCGGCGCCCTCGTCCTCGTGTTTGAAGAACACATAAGCGTCTGACCACTGCTGCTCCCGGATCCACGCCGCCCAACCCTCGAGCGCTCCCTGATCGTACGATGCGCGGCGCAACCGCACATACCCCCACCCGGCCGTCGCCACTCGCGGTGCCGCGTCATCGTCGGTATCCGCGAGACACAAGGCGGCATCGTAGTCCCGGAGGATGCCGTAGACCTCATCGTCGAACCACGTGGCGTGGCGAAACTCGAACGCGGCCGGCCAACCCTCCGGAAGGAGCTTCAAGAACCCCACCAGACGATCCGCGTCCTTCTTGAGATTGGGCGGACACTGGAAGAACGACGGGCCGCGCTTGGGGCCGAGGCCCGCACAGGCCCGCAGGTACCACGCGAGCGGCTCGTCCGCGTTGGCCAGTCGGTGACGATGCGTGATGCGTTGGGACGCCTTGAGCACGAAGCGAAACCCCTCGGGCACCTGACTCGCCCATTGCGTCACCACCGACTCCTTCGGAATCCTGTAGAAGGTGTTGTTGATCTCGACGGCCGAAAACCGCTCGGCGTAGTGGGCGAGCATCTGATCCACCGGCATGTCCGCGGGATAGAAGCTGCCCTTCCATTCCTTGTACTGGTAGCCACTCGTGCCAACGTAGAGGGTGGGCATCAGGCGCCAGATCCCCCCATCGCCAACAGTCTCTTCCACTGGACGGCCTGCACCGGCACCACCGACAAGCGGCCCTGTCGCACCAGGGCCAAATCGGCGAACGCGCCGTCCGCCTTGATGTCGGCGAGCGTGACCGGTCGCCGCAGCCGTTTGCCCGCGGCGACCTCGACCACAACAAGGCGCTCGTCCGAGGCACCGGGGTCGGGGTACGGTCCCGCGGCAATCCGTGCCAGGCCGACCGCCGCCCTTTCCTTTCCCGTATGGTAGATCAGCACCTCGTCGCCCTTCCGCATCGACCTGAGACGCTTGAGGGCAACCGGATTGCGTACGCCGTCCCACACGGTGGTTCCGTCACGCGTCAAGTCATCGTGTGAGTACGACGACGGCTCGGTCTTGAGAATCCAGTAATTCGGCATGTCGGTGTCCTTCAGAGAATTCCGCGGGCCCAGACGGCAACGGCGGCGGTCAGTTCGTCCGTGACGGCGTCGCCCGACCGACCCGATCGTTTGCGAACGTTGAAGGAATGGTCTCCATCATCGACGACGTGCAGTGTGGCGCGATCACCCAAGCGATCGCACAGCGGCCGGAGCAGCGTCAAGTCTGCGAGCGGGTCACGCGTGCCCTGCAAGAAGAGCATCGGGATCCGCACGTCGGCCAGGTGGGCACCGCGCCGATTGTCCACCCGGTTCGGCGCGTGCAGCGGGAAGCCCAGAAAGACGAGCCCCGACACGCCCGGAATCGGCTCCTCCGCTTGTGCCGTCGACGTCATGCGCCCACCGAACGATTTCCCCCCCGCGATCATCGGAAGATCCGCCGCGACTCCACGCACCGCGGCGGCGGCGGCGCGGATCGTCGCCATGGCCCGGTCGGGTGGATCCGGTCTGCGACTCCTCCGTTCCATGTAGGGAAACTGATAGCGATATGTCGCGATCCCTCGTGCCCCCAGAGCCTCCGCTATCCGCTCCAGAAACGGATGGTGCATGCCGGCCCCCGCACCGTGCGCGAGCAGATACACGAGCCACGCTCCGGGCGGGCGGTCCAGCTGGGACGAGACGGTGCCCGCCCCGGGGACGTCGAGCGTCACGGATCGCGGTCACCCCATCCGCTCCACCCTGGACCGCGCACGACCCGCCCGGGCAACGCGCCGGTATGCTCGCCATCACGCAGTACCTGTGTGCCGTTCACAAAGACATGCACCACACCCGTGGCATACTGGTGCGGCTGCTCGAATGTGGCGTGGTCCTGTATGCGGGTTGGATCAAACACGACGACGTCGGCGAAATACCCCGGGCGCAGTCTGCCGCGGTTGCGAATCCGCAGGTTGTCCGCCGGCTGGGACGTGAGCTTCCGAATCGCCTCCTCGAGCGGGATCACCTGTTCGTCGCGCACGTACCTGCCGAGGAGGCGAGCGAAGTTGCCATAGGCACGCGGGTGCGTGCTGGACTTGAGAAAGTTGCCTTCGGGAGCCATGGAACCCGCGTCTGACCCGAAGCTCACCCAGGGAATGGCGATCTGCCGCGCCACGTTTTCCTCCGACATGAGGAAATACACCACCTGCACGCGGCTGCCATCCTCGACCACGAGGTCCATCGCGGTCTCTTCGGGGCTCATCCCGCGCATGGTCGCGACCTCCGCCAGCGTCTTGCCGGTGAGCGGCTTGAGCGAATCGTTTCTGAAGCCCACGAGCAGCGTCTGCTCCGGCCCCGCCGCGAGGTACAAGTTTTCCCATTCGTCGGTGGGCGTCGCCATTTCCCGCTTCACGCGCGCCCGCACTGCCGGGTCCCGCAGCCGCTCCGACCACGCGTCATATCCACCCTCCTGCACCCACGGCGGCATCGCGGCATCCAGCCCGGTGGACCCCGCCGTGTAGGTGTACATGTCGGCCGTGATGCCGAGTCCTTCGGCACGGGCAGCCTCGATCCGCGCGATCACCGCATCGAGCTTGTCCCAGTTGGAGCGCCCGGCTGCCTTCAAGTGGTAAATTTCGGCGCGCGTCCCCGCCGCGCGGGCGATCGTGATGAGTTCGTCCACGGCCTGCAGAAGACGATTGCCTTCCGATCGCATGTGCGAGATGTACATCCCGCCGTACTCGGCGGCGACCTGCGTCAGCGCGATCAGTTCGTCCGTGCTCGCGTAGAACGCGGGCGCATAGATGAGCGACGAGCCCACGCCGAGTGCCCCGTCCTCCATGGCCTGGCGCACGAGCGCCCGCATGCGTTCGAGCTCTTCACTGGTGGGCGTCCGATCCTCGTAGCCGACCTCGTGGATGCGAAGCGTCGTCGCGCCAACGAAAGACGCCACGTTCGGCGCGATCCCGCGACCGACGAGATACTCGAGATACTCGTTGAGGGTCCTCCACGGCACATCGAACTTGAGGTCGCCCTGCCCGCGGATCACGTCGGCGCGCATGGAGTCAGTGAGCGGCCCCTCCGACCAGCCCTCACCGAACACCTCCAGCGTCACGCCTTGCCGGATGTCCCCCTGGGAGCGGCCGTCCTCGATCAGCGTTTCCGTGGCCCAGCTGAGCATGTTGATGAACCCGGGACTCACCGCCATCCCCGTGGCGTCCACCTCGACGCGACCGCGGCCGGCGATCGTGCCGCCGACGGCCGCCACCGTGTCGCCCGCGACGGCCACGTCCCCAACAGCCGGCACGCTGCCGGACCCATCGTAGATCGTCCCACCCCGGATCACGACGTCGTACTGCGGGCCGCAAGCGGCAAACACGGCGATCGCGCTGAGACACAGAAAGGGTCGCATGGGCGCTTCTCCTCTTATCGAGCGTGCTGCGTGAAGTTCAGGTTGCGAGCCGCCGTCCGATGCGAGCGAGCAGCGCGTTCAAGTCCGGCCGGTGTTCGAGTACGGGGAGCAGCGGATCCCCACCGAGCCGCGTCATCCGATCGATCGCCGTCGCGACCGTGAAGTTCAGTGGGTCCAGGCGTTCGTTCACCTCGCTCCACTCCAGCGGCATCGAGACCTTGGCACCCGCGTACGGTCGCACACAAAATGGCGCGACGATCAGCTTGCCGCGACCGTTCTGCAGGTAATCGACATACACCTTGCCCTCGCGCTGCGCCGGGAGCCGGGTGATCGTCGCGAGATCCGGCGCCTCCGTCACCACGACGCGCGCCAACAACTCGCCGAGGGTTTTCGCCTGCTCGTGCGTACACTGCCTTCCCAAGGGCACCATCACGTGCAGTCCCGACTGGCCGCTGGTCTTGATGAAGACGGGAAGCGCGACGTCCTCGCACACGGCGCGTACGCACTGCGCGACCGCGATCACATCCGTGAACGGCGCCTCTTTGGGATCCAAATCGAGCACACACCAGTCCGGCTGCTCCAGTGTCGCCACACGACTCGCCCAGACGTGGAGCGGGATCGACGCGAGATTGGCGATGTACAGCAACGCCTCCGGCGAATCGACCACGAAGTAGTTGAGCGCGCGCTCCGTGTCGTCGCTCCACATCGTCTCGCGACGGATCCACTCGGGCGCGAACCCCGGCGCGTCCTTTTGAAAGAAGGACTTGCCGTGAATCCCATCGGGAAACCGCGTCATCACCACCGGACGGTCGCGCAGATAGGGCATGATCCAAGGAGTAATCGCGCGATAGTACTCGATGAGATCGCCCTTGGTGTAGCCTTCTTCAGGCCAGAATACCTTGTCCAGATTGGAGAAGTGCACCGTCCGCTCCACTCGGTGCTCCACCTGCGGCATCGCCAGGTCGTCGCGTTCCGCTTCGTCCGTGCGCACCCCGGGGTGCCGACATTCCCGCGCGTCCTTGTCCGTCCGGAAGCGGAGGAACACCGGCTGACGCAACAACTCCTCCTCGGTCCATTCCTTGTACCGCACCTCACACACGATGCCCGGCTCCACCCACACGTGATCTCGACCGCGCGGCGCCCGTGCGCAGGCCGGCTCATCCCGTCGGGCGGCCTCCAACAAGCTCCCGACTTCGTCCAGCTGCTCTTCGGTGAAGCCGCTCCCGACGCGCCCGATGTATACCAACTCGCGGTCGCGATATGCGGCGAGGTGCAGCGCGCCAAATCCTCCGCGGCGTCCCTTCGGCCGACTGTATCCCACGACGACGAAATCGTCCGTGCGATCGGCCCGCACCTTGATCCAGTCGGCGGTGCGCCGGCCGCGGTAGGGAGCGTCGGCGCGCTTGGCGACGATGCCCTCCAGCCCGAGTTGCTCCACCTGTCGATAAAATGCCTCTCCCTGTTCCTCGATGTGATCCGCGAACTTGAGAGGCCCGAGCGGCGGGAGCACCCGACGGAGCACGTCTTTGCGCTCGAGCAGCGGCAGCGATCGGAGATCGAAATCCTCGAAGCCGATCGCATCGAACAGGTACAGCGTGGCCGGATGCTCGACGGCTTGGAGGCGCACGTCCGACGCGCGGGACAGCCGGGCCCGCTGTTGCAGGCGCTGGAAACTCGGCAGCCCGTCGTCCCCGTGCACCACGATCTCGCCGTCGAGAATCAAATGGCGATACGGGAGGGCCCGGAGCGCGCGGACGACCTCGGGAAACGCCCCCGAGGCATCATGGCCATTGCGCGTTCGCAACCAGGCCTCGCCCTCGTGCACCCCGGCGAGCATCCGATAGCCGTCTAACTTGATCTCGAACACCCAACCAGGTTTGCTGAACGGCTTCTGCCGTGTTTCCGCGAGCTGGAACGCCACGTCCGTGGCCTGCACCGCGCGCCGTTCGACCGGACGTGCGGCCAGCCTCTCCCGCAGCTCCTCACCGGGGTCCACGGCATCACGCAGCTCCTCCACCGTCAATCCCGACAACACCGACCGATCGGGCAGCGGCTCGTCCTCGTCACGCGCCTCGCCGTCCCGCTCCTTGATGAGCAGCCATTCTTTGTCCGCCTTCTTGATCTTCACGAGGGTCCAGCGACCGCGCAGCTTGTATCCCCGCAACTCGAACAACAGCTTGCCCTTGGCGAACCCCTCGGCGACATCCTCGAGTGGGATCCACACACCGCGATCCCACAGAATCACCGCGCCGGCGCCGTAGTTGCCCTCGGGGATGATGCCTTCGAAATCACCGTATTCGAGCGGGTGATCCTCCACCTTCACCGCCAGACGCTTCTCCTTGGGGTCGACCGAGGGCCCCTTCGGGACGGCCCATGACTCGAGGACGCCTTGCATCTCGAGCCGCAGGTCGAAGTGCAGCTGGCGGGCGGCATGCTGGTGAACGACGAACAGGCGGCCGGGGGCCGAGGAGACCGCACCCACCGGCTCCGGCGTCGCACCGGGCGATCGCTTTGCGCGATAGCGACTTAGCTTGTCGCCGGGAGGCTCGCGTGTTGCGTTCATGGAAAGGAGTTCGTACTATAGCGCCCCTATGCCAGCTCGTCCAATCGCGTCCGCCACCGTGTCGTTCGGTCTCGTCTCGGTGCCCGTGCAGCTGTACTCCGCGTCGGAGTCCGAGGCCAAGGTGACGTTCAACTGGCTCCACCAGGACTGCGGCTCGCGCCTCAAGCAGCAGTATGTCTGCAAGCAGGACGGGGAGATCGTCGAGCCCGACAACCGGGTCAAGGGTTACGAGTTCGTCAAAGATCAGTTCGTGACCTTCACGGCCGAGGAATTGAAGGCGCTCGAAGAGCGCGCGACCGGAGCGATCGAAATCACGGAATTCATCCCCGCCGCGCAGGTCGAACGGCATTACTTCGACCGGCTGTACTATCTCGGCCCGGACAAGGGTGGGGACCGGGCGTATCGTCTGCTGTCGCGCGCGTTGCGCGAGACGGACCTCGTGGCCATAGCGAAGTACGCCGCGCGGGGAAAACAATACCTCGTCATGGTACGCCCGCTCGACGACGGTCTGGCCATGGAGCAGTTGCACTACGCCGACGAGATTCGACCGTTCTCGGAGGTGCCGTTGGGCGAGGGCGAGGTGAAAGAGGAGGAGCTCAAGCTCGCACTCCAACTCATTCGGCAGGCCGCCAGCGACACCTTCCATCCGGAGAAATACTCCGACGAGGTGCGCGCCCGCATGCTCGAGCAGATCCAACGCAAGGTGGATGGCCAGGAGATCACCGCGCTGCCGACCGAAACGCCCAAGACGCAGATCATCGACTTGATGGAAGCGCTCAAGGCGAGCCTCGCCGCCGGAGCGGACAACGCGGACGCCGCCGACTCCAAGCCCGCGAAGCGGCGATCCGGCCGGAAAGCCTCCTAGGAGCCGCGCCCTACCGTTCGCGGGGCCGGTTGATCGGCTCCAGCGTCCGCAGGTACGTCCACACCGCGCCGAGTTCGTCATCGGTCATCGTCGTCATGGCAAACCATGGCATGGCCGAGTCGACCGGAGTACCATCCGGACGAAGCCCGTCACGGAACACGCGCACGAAGTCGTCCTGACTCCACGAGCCAAGCCCCGTGGCCGAATCGGGCGTCAGATTGGCGGCGGGAAGCGCGCTGCCCGGGACGGCCGGCTTGCCACCCAGGTCCGCTCCGTGACACCCGATGCAGGCGTTCGCGAGATACGCGCCGTACTCCGCCGTGACACCAATCGTGATCTCCGCCCGGTGGCCGGCGTCGTGATCGATCGCGAAGGCGGGGAACAGCTCCTCCTTGGAGACCAACCCCACCATGCGCCCGATCGGACCGAGTTCGCGAATCCCCCCGGTGCGGTCGACGGGGGGGACGCTGCGCACGTAGCCGATGAGCGCGCCCACGTCCGCATCGGTGGCCCCGTTGTATTCCAACGACGGCATAATGAGGAGGGTGCGGCCGTCCCCCCCTACCCCATGCCGGATCGCGCGCTCGTAGTCGGCCGGCGTGAAGGACGCGCCGACGCCGCCCGCGCCAGCCGTCAAGTTGGGAGCCGAAAGGCGCGCGAACGGCATCCCGTCGATCATGAGGGTGCCACCCAGATCCGCCCCGTGACAATCTCGGCAGCCCCAGATCTGAGCGAGGTGGGCGCCACGCCGGAGCGACGCCGTATCGGTGGGCACCTCGATCGACTCCGCCGGCACACTCATGCTGGCCGTGAGCAGGCGACCACCCGCCACATAGACGCTGGTGGCGGCGATGAGCAACAGCACCACGACGGCACCGAGGCCGATCAGGAGATTACGAATGAGAGGCGACATGGAACCGATCCTGTTCATGATGGGGCCACAAGTATTCTCGCCGCTCGGACCACTGTCAAATGGGCGGACGTGCGTCGCCCATCCGACCAGCACCCTCGGCCATCGCGCCGCTGGGCGCGTCGATCAGTCTTCATCGCCGATCCCTTCAGTCTCCAGCACCGGCGCGAGATCGGTCATCGCATACCATTTCCCGAGTACGTAGAACACGATCGTGAACGCGATCACGGCGGCGTTCAGACTCCATAACACGGTGACCGCAGCCGTGCCGGCAATAAAGAGCATCTCGCCGTGGGTGACGCGCGGCGGCGCGCCCTCCACCGGGTTCGAGAGGGCCGCTTCCGCGCCTGACCGCGCCGGGCGCAGGTACAGCTTGAGCGGCTGCCAGTCGAACACGTCGTACCCCACCTTGAACAGCACCCCACTGAACACCGCCTGCGGGATGAGGTTGAGCATGTCCTGGAACAGCAGCATCTCGATCAGCACGAAGACGCCGACCAGGACACCGGCGAATCGGGCGGTGGCCCCTTCGTTGACGATCAGCACCGAGCGAATGGTCGCCTGCGCGCCGGGGATGCCGCCCACCAGGGCCACCGCGCCGTTGGCCATGCCCTGCGCCACGAGTTCGCGATCCTGCGCCGTCCGTTCCCGAGTGAGCTTGTCCACCACTAGCGACGTGAGCAGCGTGTCGAGATAGGCCAGCAACGCGAGTTGGACCGCGAACGGCGCCGCCAGCACCACCATCGCGGCAGACCAATCGCGCGGAATCTGGCTACCGACGAGGACCACCAGGTCGTCGAGGCTCTTGATCGACGACTGCAGACTCACGCGTTCGACGTCCAAACCCGCCACCGCCACGAGCGCCGACATCGCCACAATCACCACCAACGTGCCCGGAATGGCGTGGCCCACGCGCGGGAGCCGGCGCCGGAGCACCGGGGTCAACCGCAGCACCAGCAGCGCGGTGACCAGCGCGATCGCCACGTTGGCCGCCACGTCACCTCCGTAGGGCGTCTTCCCGCCCCAGCCGAACAGCTTACGCAGCTGGTCGACCCAAATGAGAATCGCGATGCCGTCCATGAACCCAGAGACGACGACCCGAGGTACGAGCTTGATGTACCGGCCAAGCCGCAGCGTCCCGGCCAGCACCAGCACGACCCCCGCAAGGATGAGGGTCAGGTTCACGAATTGGTCGGGATCGGCGCCGGGGTGTTCGCCGAGAAACCGCTCGTGCGCGAAGGCGACGACCACCGCGGTCACGGCCGTCATGGGTGCGGTGGGCCCCGAGCACTGAATCCGGGTCCCGCCGAATCCCGAGGTGACGAGGGCGATGATCCCCGCCGAGATGATGCCGGCGAACGCCCCGCGCCCCGAGAGGATACCGAACGCCGCTCCCAAGCTGATCGCGACGAAGCTGACGGTGAGCCCCGCCAAGACGTTGCGAATCAGGTCGGTGCGAGCGGCGGCGCGGTCGATTGACTCGGGCATGGCGCACCAAAGATCGCCGAGGCGCTCAGTGACGCAAATACCCGGCAACGTCGGCCATTACTAAAGGGCTGGCGCGGGTGTAATCTTGTAATGTTCAATGACCGCCTCCCCCCCACCCGTCCCTCCCGACGCGCTGGGGCTCGCCCATGCGAGCTATGACCGGTGCTGCTCGGTATCCGACTTCTTCCCGTCCTTCTATCGCGACTTCTTCAAGCGCCGGCCGGATGTGGAGGCGATGTTCGCCGCGACGGACTTCGAGAAGCAGCATCGGCTGCTGCGGCACGCGATCGGCCTGCTCTTGGCGTTCCCCACGAAGCCTGAGGACGGACCGATGCTGCTGCGCCGTGTCGCCGAGCGACATGGTCGCGACGACCTGAACATCGACCCGGCGCTGTATCCCGACTGGGTGGAGAGCCTCATCGCAAACGTGGCCGACCACGACGAGGAATTCAGTCCCGCGGTCGAGGCGGCGTGGCGGGCGGCCATCGCGCCCGGGATCGCCTTCATGTTGGACCACGCCTGATGCCCGCGTGCGCTCACTGCGGTGCCGAGGTCACGGTCGGGGCGCGCTTCTGCGCCAGCTGTGGGCAACCGGCAACGGTGAGTGGCGCGGGCACGCGGCGGCGACCAAGCGAGGAGTCGCTCGTGGGAGGGGAGCAGCGCCTCCTCGAGGCCCTGCGAGCGGCCACGCTCGGCGAATACGAGATCCTGGGGGAAATCGGCCGGGGCGGCATGGCCGTGGTGTTTCTCGCCTACGACATCGCCCTCGAGCGCAAGGTCGCCCTCAAGCTGATGTCGCCCGCCCTGATGCTGATGGACCCGGCCATTCAGGCCCGGTTCAAGCGGGAAGCCCGCACGGCGGCCGCGCTCAGCCACCCGCACATCATCCCGGTGTACGCCGTCAAGGACAGTGACGATCTGGTGTACTTCGTGATGAAGTACATCGAGGGCCGGTCGCTCGAGGCGGTGATCGACGAAACCGGTCCCCTGCCGGTGGCCGTCGCGGTGACGATTCTGCAGCAAGCGGGTGGCGCGCTCGCCTACGCCCATCGCAAAGGTGTGATACACCGCGATGTCAAGCCTGGAAATATCATGCTGGACGAGGAAGGTTGGGTGGTCGTCTCCGATTTCGGCATTGCCAAGGTCGCCCAAGGGGAGGCCCTGACGGCCACCGGCGGAGTCATCGGCACGCCGGCGTACATGAGCCCGGAGCAATGCCAGGGACTCGAGATCGGCGGGGCGACCGACCAGTATGCCCTGGGTATCGTGGCGTATGAGATGCTGGCGGGCCGGCCGCCCTTTGAGGGCGAGACCATGGTCAACCTGATCTATGATCACTGCCACACCCCCCCAGAACCGATCGGCGAGTTGCGCCCGGAATGCCCGCCCGACCTCGCGGCCACGGTGATGCGCATGCTGGCCAAACAGGCCTCCGATCGGTTCCCGACCATCGACGACGCGCTGGCGGCGATTGGTCCGGTGGAGGAGACTCCGGACGAGGCGCGCACACAAATGCTCACGTTCGTGCAGAAGGCGCCGACCACCACCGAGCAACTGATCGAGAAGTTCCGCACCCCTGGTCGACCGCTCACTCCCGCGCCGGCGTCCGCGCCGCGCGGTCCGACCAAGGCGACACCGCTGACTCCCGCGCCCGTCGCGACTAGCAAGCAGCCGGCGCCAAAGATGCGGTGGGCCGCGATCGGCATTCCGTTCGTGATCGTGGCGTCGGTGCTCGGGTGGCTCGCCCTGCAGGGACCCGGAGAGGCCGACAGCGGGACGGCTGCCGACCCGGCGACGGTCGCGGCGCCGGCCCCGGCGGCCACGCCCAACGCGATCGACATCACGCCGAGCGCGGTTAGCCTCGACGTGGGCGCCCAAACCGCACTGACCGCGACGGCCCGGGACGCAGGCGGACAGGTGATGGACGCACCCGTCACCTGGGAGTCCCACGACCCAGCGGTCGCGACGGTGACCGGCGGTGTGGTGACGGCATTCGCCGCGGGTACGGCCCGGGTCACCGCGAGGAGCGGACCCAGCTCCGCGACGGTCACCGTGCTGGTGTCGGCCCCGCGACCCGCGACGAGCGCCGGCGCGTCGCCCGCGGCCGCCCGCATCGCCATGAGCGCGGTGGAGGTCAACGCTCGAGTGGGAGAATCCACCCCACTCCGCGCCGACGTCCTCGATGCTCGCGGGCAGATCATGCGTGATCAGCGCATCACGTGGAACTCCACGGCGCCCTCGGTCGCCACGGTGTCGTCCGACGGTCGGGTGACGGGGCGCGGGCCGGGGACGGCCACAGTCATCGCGAGTGCCGCCGGCCTCACGGCAACCGCGCGGATCGTGGTCGGCGCGGCGCCCGTCGGCGCGGTGGACATCGTGCCGCGCACCGTGACCGTGCAAACGGGCGAGGCCATCCAACTCCAGGCGACGACACGCGACAACGATGGCGGGGAACTCCGCGACCGCGCCATCACATGGCGCTCGTCGGACCCGTCCGTCGCACAGGTGTCGGGCACCGGTCGGATCACCGGCGCCGCCGCCGGGACGGCCCGCATCACCGCGGAGAGTGAAGGCATCGCCTCTCAGGCGTCGGTCACCGTCGAGGCACCGGCGGCGGTCTCGCGCGCCGCACCGGACGCGCCCGCCGACCCGCGGCCGTCCATTCTGGCCGAGATCGATCGCTACCGGCAGGCAATCGCGTCTGAGGACATCGCTCGGCTCCGATCCGTCGATCCGTCGATGACGGCGGAGCGGCAGCGCTCATGGGAACAATTCTTCGATGCCGTGACGGAGCTCACCGCCACGTTCAGCGACATCGATCTTCAGGTCGCCGGCGACCGGGCCACGGCCCGGGTGAGCGCCACCTATCACTTCCGGGTGGGGCGTCCACAAACGCAGGAGACCACGCTCACCATCGAACTCCGCCAATCCGGCGGGCAATGGCGAATCGCATCCGTCAACTAGCACGCGTCTCGACCCGTTCGACGACGACGCCAGGAGGCACTATGCACCGTTGGGTCACCGTACTCATGTTGTCCGTGGTGGTCGCCGCCCCGGCATCCGCGCAGTCTTTGCGGAGCCTCGTGGATCAGCTGTTCATCTTCGGCTCGGGTGAAGATCAGCTCTTCCTCGCCGGAACGGCCGATCCGAACAACCCGGCGTCCGTCCAGGCGCACGGTGCGCACTTCATCCCGGCGGCGGTCGAGGGCAACGGCGCCCTCATCAGCTTCCTGGCGTCGGCCCTTGGCTCGAGCGTCGCCAACATCCCCATCAGCGCGACCAGCAGCGGCCAGACGTTCCGCTTCGAGGGCGGCGTGCCGGTGGCCACGTCGACGTCGCCGGGGCCGATCTTCGCCGAGCGCGCGCAGACGTTGGGCCGCGGCCGGGTGCTGGTCGGCGCGAGCGTCAACCGGTTCCGGTTCTCGTCGGTGCGCGGGATTCCTCTCAACAACGTCGAACTCAACTTCACACACGTCAACGCCGACTTCGAAGGGTGTGACGCGATCTTCAACGGCGACTGCACGCTGGTCGGCATCCCGGGCCTGGAGAACGACTTCATCGAACTCCACCTCGATCTCAACATGGATGTCACCGCCAACCTGTTCGTCCTGACGTATGGTCTCCTGGACAACGTCGATATCGGTGTCGCCGTGCCCGTGATCACCACGAATCTGCGCGGCACCAGCACCGCGCAAGTCGTCCCATTCGGCGGCACGACCGCGACCCACTTTTTCGCGGGCACGGCCGACAACGCGGAGTTGTCGGCGACTCGGTTCGTCGAGGGATCCTCGACGGGGCTCGGTGACGTGGCGGCCCGCATCAAGATCAGACTGTCGCAGGGCGAGAACGCGGGCTTCGCGATCCTCGCGGACGGTCGATTCCCCACGGGGAGCACCGAGGACCTCCTGGGGAGCGGCGAGACGCAAATCCGCGGCCTTGGTATCGTGTCGGCCCGCTTCGGCGACTTCTCGCCGCATGCGAACGTCGGGTACCTCTACCGCTCCGGCGACGCCTTCGCGGACGCCGTCCTCGCCACAATCGGATTCGACCAGCGGTTGTCGAATTGGGCTACGCTCGCGGTCGACGTGGTCTCCGAGTTCCAGGCGGGCGAGAACCCCCTGACGCTCCCTGGAGAGCACCGAATCGACGTGCCCTTCCGTCGCACGGTGACGCCCACCAACATCCCGGATATCCGTGACGACCTGATCAACGCCTCCGTGGGCTTCAAGTTCACCGCGGCGCCGGGCCTGGTCGTTATCGCGAATACGCTGTGGCCCCTGAACAAGGGCGGCTTGCGGGCCACCGCCGCTTGGATGGCGGGACTGGAGTACAATTTTTGACGACGGTAGGAGCGTAGGACGGTAGGAGGGTGGGACGGTAGGATCGCGTCGAGCCCGGCGGAGCGGGCCGCCGGTGTCAGCCGGCCGAGAGCGCGGCGGTCGCGACGGGCTCGATGGTGGAGGGTTGCCCGGGGACCAGGACCAGCTCGCGCGTCACGCCCCAGTCGGGCCACGATGGCACCACGATCCGAATGGCCACGGTCCACGCGATGGAGTTGCTGCTGCCTTTCCACGAGAGGGCGGTGGTCCGGGGCACCGTCACGACCGTATCGGCGGAGAACACCTGGCCGCGCTCCATTGTTCCTCCGTCGATCAACACGGTTTCCTCAGACAGCAGCTCGTGGGTGCGTGTCTGTCGGTCGGAGCCGCTGCCCCGCGTCGCCGACTCCTTTCCCGCCACCGTTGCCGCGACGCGGTCGATGGTGACGCTCGTCGGGGGGCGTATTTCGAGATGGATCGGAATCTGGTCACCGGGACACGCCCGCGTCGCTCCAATTGACAACGCGATGTCTCCCAGCTTTCGCGCCGCGATGGCATTGCGACCGAACAACGCGATAACCACCCCGGCGATCGCCAGCCACAGCAGCGATCCCGGAAAATCCGTGGCCCACAGCAGAACGGCGGCAACCGCGAGCGCGACGAGGCGGAGCCGATTCCAGGCACGCGCGGCATGCACCACGCGCGTGTACGGCGCACGGTCGCCGATCAGCGCCGTCCCACCCGGCCGCAGTTCATACCGTTCTTCGATCTTGGGATCGACCGTCCAGGGGACGTCGGCCCGCGCTCGGATGAACTGATCCAGCTGCACGAGCGTGCCCGCATAGGTCGTGGGACCGTCGGGTGCCGCAACCGCGAACGCAAGGTCCTGTTGCTCACCGGCACGCACCTGCACGTCCGACGCGAGTTCGTCCTTCCCCACCGCCCGCTCCTCGGTGTTGCCCCACCCCCCAACCCGCCACAGCCGCTCGAGCGTGACGCTCTTCGCCGTCACGTCCTCCACGGCGTGCAGGGTAACCGTACCCCGAATCGTGTCGCCGGGCTGGTACGATCCCGGATGCCCGTCGATGGTCAGCGTGAGCTTACACTTGGCCACAGGCCACCTCCTCGCGTCGCGCTCGCGGTCGGAGTCGGACTCGGGATCGGAACGCGTGTGCAAAGGTCCCACGGAGACGCAGCGTCGGCAAGATGCCACGCGCACCTTGACCGCCGCTCGGGGGCGTCGCTAGGATCGTCGCACGACGTTCGACGCGCCGCCGCAGGTAACGACGCTCCTCCGAGAGCCGCCGTGGACCGCTGAACTCTCGGGAGGAAGGTCTCGCTCGTCCCAAGCCAGCCTTCCAGGGGACCTTCTCGGCCACGGCCTAGCGGCCGCGGCGCTCACTCAAGCGGTACTAGGGCCAGAACCCGGCGAACGTCCCGCCCGTGAGCAAGCCGTACACCAACCCGTCAAACATGTTCTTGGCGGTCGTGGACCAGGAACGGGCCCACCAAATCGAGTTGTGTGCCTCGGCACCCGCATAGGCCAGGAACGCGACGACGCTCGTGAACCGGAAGACGGTCATGTACTCTTGCGGGCCTGTCAGTGAGCGCCCGGCAATGTACGCCACGAGAACGCCGACGATGAGCAAGTAGGCAAACCACATCCCGAGGGACTTCCCCATCGCCGGCACGCGATTGGGCCATACGGTCATCAACAGCACCGGGCCCTCCTGGTACTTCTGCACCATCTCGGGCGAACCCATTTCCTTCATGCCGGGCGCGTGTGGGATCACGTAGTCGCCCGGAGGGATGTCCGCGCCGCGGAGACCGCTGCGGGCAGCCTCTTCGTTCGGGACCTTCTTGACGTCGCTCTTGTGGTACCCCAACACCATGTGGATCACCGAACTCGCAACGAATACGATGACCGCTGACAAGAGGATGGGGAGCCAAAGCGCAGTGATGCCGACCATATACGCTCCTTCGCGACCGAGCCGCGCACGGGGGAGGTGACGGGCCACCGGCTCGCGCCGGGGACCCGCGGGTGAATCGCGGGAGAATCTACGACCGGGGCGGCAATCCGCGAGATGGCGCGGGACGTTCGGCCCCAACGGATCCGACTAGGTCGCGAAGGCCCCCGCGTGCACCGGATCGAGCAGCCGAATCGAGACGGCCTGCACGATGTGGATACGCGCCCGCTCCACCACCTCATCGAGCGATGGTGAGTCACGGTACATCTCGAGCGCCATGGCTTTCAACTCCGCCGCGGTGGGCACGTGGGGAAGGTGCAACCGTTCCCACTCGGCAATCCGTTCCCGCGTCTCTCGGGCCATCTGCGTCAGCTCATCGCGAGACAGATGTGCCGGCCAAGTCCACCGCGCCCGATCGACGATCACCTCCACGGGCACGCTAGCGGCAATCCTGCGCGCTGCCTTGTCGATCACGAGCTGGCCCAGCCGTCGCTCCCCGGCGACGACCGACTCGGGCGGCTCCTTGAGGTCCCACACGAGTCCCAGGAGTGCCAAGACCTTGAACACGTAGTACGTGACGTCGATCTCGTACCAGCGGAACCCCTGACGCATGGAGCTCTGATAGTAGTGGTGGTTGTTGTGCCATCCCTCACCGAATGTGAGGAGCGCCAACCACCAACTGTTGCGCGAATCGTCCCCGGTGATGTAGCGCTGCCGGCCGGTCATGTGCGCCAACGAGTTGATGACGAACGTTCCGTGGTACAGGAACACCGTACTCGCGAAGAAGCCGACGAAGAGCGCTGACCAGCCCGCCGCCAGCAACACGCCGACGGCGAGCACCATCGCCGGCAGGTACTTCTGGCGGTCCAGCCATCGGAGCTCCGGATACTTGGTCAAGTCCGGCACGAGATCGTAGTCCGGCTCTCGGGTGTTCGGCGAGAAGATCCAGCCGACGTGCGCGAACCAAAACCCCCGCAGGCCCGGCGAGTGAGGATCGAGCGGAGTGTCGGAGTACTTGTGATGGGCTCGATGCTTGGCCGCCCACCAAATCACCCCGCGCTGCGCGGAGCTCTGGCACAGGAAGGCAAGCGCGAACTGACCGACCCGGCTCGTTTTGAAGGTGCGGTGCGAGAAGTAGCGGTGGTAGCCGCCGGTCACCGCGATCATCCGCACGACGTAAAGGACCACGCCAATGAGCACGGCTTGCACCGTGACACCGGCCCAGATGACGCCAAGGGCGGCGAGATGAAAGAGGAGAAACGGTGCGGCCGAGGGATAGACGACGTCGTCGTCCGGAAAGTCGGGCGGTCGCTCAATCTGTCGCAAATGGGTGTCCGGGTGACGGAAGGCGCGGCGGGCGAACATATATAATAACCCGGAGTCCCCCATCTCGACGCCACACCCCTCAACACCGGCCTATTGGTCGTCGATCTGGATCCTCGTCACCCCGCGCGAATACCGGCCGGTGGACCGAGCGCCCTCCGCCGGCAGGCTGACCCGGAACATCGTTCGGCCGGGCCGCGATTCCACAGTGATCTCCCCGTCGTGCCGCTCGAGCGAACGCCGCGCGACGTCCAGTCCCAACCCCACGCCGTGGCCGGGTTCCTTGGTGGTAAAGAACGGATCGAAGATCCGGCCCCGGATGTCCGCCGGAATGCCCGGGCCGTCGTCCACCACCTCGACGATGACTCGCCGGCCCTCACGCCGCACCGCCACGGAGACCGTCCCCCCGTGCTCCACGGCGTCGATGGCGTTGTCGATGAGGCTCGCCCAGATCTGATTGCACTCGCCGGCCATGCCCAGCACCGTCGGGAGGTCGGCCTCGATGTCAACCGCGATCTCGATCTCCTTGGCTGCCGCCTTTGCCCTGAGGACGGTGACGGCATTCCTGATGCCCTCACCGATTACCACCGGCGCCGCCACCATCGCGCGGTCCATGTGGGTGAACCCCTTCACGGCCGACACCATGTCGAAAACGCGGGACGCCCCCCGCTCGATCTCGATCGCCAGGTTGCGGGTGGAACAGCCCGTACCGACCCAGCGCAGCGCTACGTTCAGCTCCTCGCCCCGCAACGTCGTGGCCAGCTGCTCGAGCTGTTCCGTTGTCACCGCCGTTTCCGCCAGCTGTGCCGCGGGGGCATCGTCGCCGCCGTGTCCACGGATCCACTCCGCAATCTCATCCTCGCGATCTGCCCGTTCCAACGGGGTCCAGGAGCGGCTGGGCAACGCCAAGCAGGCCTCGCGCACCCGGGCGATCGTCGCCAGCTGCTCCTCGCCGAGCCGCAACGCGCCCAGTGCGCGAGCCGCAGCTTCGATCTCGGAGAGACCGTTTGCCAGATCCTTGGCGCTGCGCACGATCGCCGAGGCGGGATTGTTCAGTTCATGGGCCATGCCGGCGGCGAGCTTGCCGAGCGCGAGGGTCTTCTCATCCTGCAAGTCCACGGACGTGAACTGACGCGCTCGGTCGACCATCACGTGGACCAGGATACCCGTGACTTCCGGGCACACGGTCGTCATTTCGTGAAACCGTGCGCGCGGCACCGCCCAGATGTCCGTCTGCGCTTCGGCACGCGCCGCCCCGGGAGAACCCTTCATGCGGGAGTAGGGGAGGACGCCGCTGACATCCCCCCCGTGCCACTCGATCACCTTACGTTGTCCCCCACCTCGGTCGACGTAGAAGGCGACATGACCGGACAGGATGATGTAGAGGGAATCAATCGACTCCCCGGGTTTCGATAGTTGATGGCCACGCTCGATCGAGAGGAGTTTGCCGTTCGCGGCGAGCCACTCGAGTTCCTCGAGCGGTGCGCCGCCAATCATGGCATGCTCGCGGAGGCGGTCGAGGATGGTCGTGGCGTGGGTCATTGCTCCGACGGCCGAGCGCGCTCCACCGCGCCGGATCGCACCTCATCGTCCTCCAGCAGATACGGCGCGAACAGATCCCGCAAATCGGCTAACGAATCGTCGATCGCCATCGGCATGACCATCGTGTGCATGTCAAGCGCCACGATGGCGTTGAGCGCGGCATCCAGCTCCGATGCGGCCCGCAACCGCTCGGCGAACGCCCGATTGACGATGTTGACACGCTCGTAGATCTGCAGCAGACCCGCGAAGTCCGTGTCCTGCGCACCGCCGGCCTTGCCGACGAAGTACTGTGCCAGGCGATACATCGACGTCACGCGGTACACGGTCTCCAACGGGCTCGCGAACGGCAGGTGAAACCGTGCCATCGGCCGGAAGTGTGCGGTGTTCGGACAGCCGCTCACCGCCATGAGCAATCCGATGAGCGAGGTGACGGCCACCTGCGCCGACGTTTCCGCGGTGACCGTTCGTTCCTCGGTGGACGCCTCCACTCGCACCCGCTGATGCGACAGCACCCGACCGAACCCCGCCATGACGTCCGTCAGACTGACCGCGGCGGGACAGTGCGGATGCGCGTCCGCACGCAGTGGGCAATTCGGGCATTGTTGAAACTCGAGCGCCGTCCACGCCGGCAGCTCTTCTTGTTTGCGATCCTTGAGCTCCAGCGTCCGCGGATCGAGCCGCAAGACGAACGACTCGGTCGCGGCGCCGAGGTCCACCGTATATCGGATCGTGATGTCGCTCATACGATGAAGCGTTCTCCAGAGTCGGGCACTGCTTCCGGTCGCCGGGCGCCCGGCGGATCAGGACGCCTGCCGCTTCACCGTGCGACCGATGACCATACTGATGTTGTCGGAGCCCCCATCGTCCAGCGCGTCTTGCAGCAACGCCTCGCATGCCAGCCGCGCGCTCGTGAGGTTGACCAGCCGCTCGCGAATGCGATCATCGGACACGTGCTTCGTGAGCCCGTCGCTGCACAACAACACGACGTTCCCCCAGTCGCGCGTGATACGGGTGACGAGCGGAGCCGCCTGCTGTCCGCCGATGGCGCTCGACAGCACGTGGGCCCACCGGGTGCTGTGCGCCTGGGTGCGGGTGAGCACGCCCTGGTCGACCAGCTCCTGCGCCATCGTCTGGTCGCGCGAAATCTGCGTCAGTTCGCCGCCGCGCAACATGTAACAGCGACTGTCGCCCACCTGGAGCAGGTATGCGTGGGGCCACAAGCCCAGAAACAGCGTCAGCGTGGTGGCGAAACGCTTCTTGTCGGAGTTGTGCTCGGCCAGCCCCAGCAGGCTCTCATGACATTCCAGCGCGGCGCCCTCGAGCAGGCGGCTAAAGACGTCCGGGTCGGTGTCCTCCCGACGATAGGCGTCGTGGAAGCTGTGAGACACCGCTTCGACCAGCGCCTGAATCGCCGCACGCGCCGCGTGCTCACCCCCCCCGGCGCTCCCGACGCCATCCGCCACCATCGCGAACGACGCCAGCCGCTCCACCGCGACACTCTCGAGATCTTCTCGTGGCAGGCTCGTGCGTTCCACTCGCGTGCCGCGCGTCAGCGACCCCAGGAAGAAGTGGTCCTGATTGTCCTTTCGCACCAGCCCGGGATGGGTCAAGCCCCACGCGTCGACGTCGGCGTGGGTGGGTTTGATCTCCTTCATCACGTCGCTCTGACTCATGCGTACCCCAGGCATGCGGTGTGGTCGGCTGCGCGCCGTCGGCCGGCGCGATACCACGCCCGACCGCTGGAGCCGATCGGCACATCCCGATCGGTTGCACGACGCATAACAAAGATGCCGCGAGCCGGTTGATTCCGCGAGCGGGACGGCGGCGTGGTCACCAGACGGTCCAGCGCGGGACGACGCGTGGCGCGAAGGAGAACGGATACGCGGCCGCGGCGTCCACCACCACCTGCACCCACCCGACGGCGGGAGATCCAGGCACTTCCAGCCGGGTGAGGTTCTCCAGTACCTGGCCCGTCGTGCGCCGCACGAGCGGGTGATCGACCACGAACTCGTGGTCATCGCCGTGAATCAGCAGCACCGGCCCGGCAAACCGCTCGACGGCGGCTTCGAGGGTCTCCAAGAACGGTTCGTACCGCCGGCGATACGCGTCATCCGCCGGCTCCTCGAGCGCCATGTCCGCATGCAACGCCAGCACCACGGCCGCCGCACCGAGCGAGTCGGCGACCGCGAAGGAAGCACGCGTCCACGCCGCGGCCGCCGCCGTGCGACGGGCGGACTCCTCGTCGTCTCGCACGCTTCTGCCGGGGAACGGTTCCAATCCGTTGCCTCCCACCAGGTGCACCGTGAAGAACACCACCCGCTCATGCACCCACCGGACATGCTCCACGAACTCGCTCCATGCCGTGTCAGCCGCCTGCACGGCAAGCGGGAGCGGCGGCGTCCCGAGACTGCTCTCGGGGCTCGCAAAGAAGATCGCGCGGAGGCGGGTGAGCCGGTCGAGCGGCCCATACGACCCGGCGATGCGCTCGTGGCAGTCGGTCCACTCATTGTCCCCGGGCGTGTAGACGAGCGGGTGCCGCAGGCGCTGGAACTGATCCAACCGCTTCCGATAGTGCTCATCGGAGCACGGATACCAGAAGATGTCGCCCACATGGATGATGAAGCTGAGGTCCGCCTGGTCCAGCTGCCGCATGACGTGCCCGAACCGGATGTCCTCCAGCGCGCTGTACGGCGCATCACCGAGCGCCGCGAACGCGAATGCTCCCGGGGGCACGGCGGGCGGTGGCGGTTCTTGGCAGGCCGCTGTCACCAAGAGCGGCGTCACCCACCAGATGCCGGCCCGACGACGGCTCATGCTTTCCGACCCGAGATCATTCGTGACCGGCCGCCATGCCGTCCTTTCGGGGATCGGACCCCGCGGCCCACCCCCCCGGCACCCGCATCACGGCCTGCGCACCGCCAAACCGCCAGACGAACGCGCGCGCCGACTCGTCATAGTCGGCCGCGTCGAGCACCCGGTGTCCCATCGCCGCGAGCTCGGCCCGCACCACGTCGTCCACGGGAGGCTCGATGGCCACCCGCAACCCACCCATGACGCGATACCGGGCGGCTGCGGCGCATACACCGTGGAACGACCGGCCACGGTCGTCGGCCTGGGGTCTTGGGCGTCGGCAGGCATCGTCATGAATGAGAACGCCAATCCTGAAAGCAACGTCAGCGTGGACGCCCGGAACAATCGCATGGCATGGTCCTCACGGCGGGGGGGCGATCAATACTAACCCGCGATCCGAGACCGAGGCGAGCTCGGTGCTACGAATACACGGCGATACGCACCGGCTCCGGCGGGCCGATCGCGTCCTCTACGACCAACCTCACACGGCGCACGGACCGCCCGGGCAACCGGTCGAGCTTGCGATACCCGATCGTGGTGCCCCGCGACAGTACGCGCCACCCGTCTCGGGTCATCCCCTCGAGGGCGTAGCGTGCAACGGCCTGCCCGTGGGCGATCTCCTCGCGGAGATCCGCGATCGACACCTCGACGAAACGCCCGAGATCGACCTCCGCCACGGCGGTCGATCCACCCGTGCGCAGCCACGACGCGGCGCGCCCGGCAGCGAGATCCTCACCCAGCAGCGTGTCGAGCCGCCGCCGCATGCCGGCCAGACGGGCAACGTCCGTCGCGTGGAGGAGACCGGCGCGGGTCGGTGGGACGTTGAGCAACAACTTGGAGTTCCTGCCCACCGACGTGAAGTACAGGTCCACGAGCCGATCGGCGCTCTTCACGCGATCGTCTTCGGCGGGATGGTAGAACCACCCGGGCCGAATCGAGACGTCGGTCTCGCCCGGCCGCCAGACGGTTCCTCCAGGGTCGCCGTGCTGGAGCATATCCATCACGCCGTCACCAGTCGCTCCGGGATACGGCACGGCCGCGGGGTTCACGGTCGACCAATTGGTCTCACCCGCCACCCCCACCTCGTTGCCGATCCAGCGGACGTCCGGGCCGGCGTCCGAGAACATCACGGCGTTCGGCTGGAGCGTGCGTACGAGTCCCCAGATGCGAGTCCAGTCGTACACCTGGCGGCGTCCGTTGGGACCCTCACCGTTAGCTCCGTCGAACCACACCTCGTTGAGCGGGCCGTATCTAGTGAGCAGCTCGGTGAGCTGCTCGCAGTACAGATCGTTGTAGCGCGGCGAGTCTCCGTACGACGGCTCGTGCCGGTCCCATGGGGAGAGGTACACGCCTGCCTTGAGCCCCTCGGCGCGGCATGCGTCGACAAACTCCCGCATCACATCACCCTTGCCCGAACGCCAGGGGCTCATGACGACGGAGTGGTTCGTGGTCCCGGTGGGCCAGAGGCAAAAGCCGTCGTGATGCTTGGCGGTGAGGATCATCGCGCGAAACCCGGCGGCGCGGGCCGCCCGAGCCCACTGACGGGCGTCGAGGGCCTCGGGCGCGAACACGCTCGGATTCTCGGTCCCGTCACCCCACTCGCGGTCCGTGAACGTGTTCACGCCGAAGTGCAGGAACAGCGCCAGCTCATCCTGTTGCCATGCGAGCTGCGCCGGCGACGGGACCGGTCGGCCACGAGGCCCCTCGGGCCCGCGCCACCACCGCGGCGCCACCAGGGCAGCCGACGCGGCGGAGAGAAACCCACGGCGCGGGATCGTAACCCGGCGCTTGGTCACGGCCGTGGGGCGCGTCGAGTCACGGCCGCCCGCCGCGCCGATCCGCCGCCCTCAACGCCCGACGGCGGGGTCCACCGGCTCCAACCCCAGCCGCGCCAACTCGCGATTCACGGCGGCGAGATCCGTCGCCCACACTTCCGCCAGGCGATCGGTGTAACCGCGGAGTCGCTCCACCATGATCTGGAAGATCTCTTCCATGTTGTTGCCGGGTGGTCCGTCGCCACGCTCGGACATCGACAGGAGATTCGCCAGGCGGTTGTTCACCTTGATCGGGAAGTTCAGCGGATCCTGATTGCTCCTGTTCCTGACTTGATAGACGTCCGCCTCCACTGCCGACGCGTTGGCGACGAGGCGGTCGGCTGCTTCCTTGAGTCGCGCATCGGCGCGCTGCGCGAGCCGATCGGCTACCTGGGCCTTGACCCGCCGGATGGCGATGACCGCCGTATTCGCTTCGGTCACCTTGTCCCGCACCCGCCTGCCGAACGCATACTGGGCCCGGAGATCGTCATCCGTAACTCCGGCGATCCACGGGTTGCGCCGCACCTCGAGATTCGTGGTCGCGGTGTGCCCGTCCACTGCGAGGCGCACCACGTAGCGACCCGGTGGCACCACGGGCGCCATGGTCCGCACGCCCCACAGGATCATTCCTGGGAACGTCACCGCCGGATCGACCTGGAGATTCCACTGGAGGACGTTCATACCGGCCGCGACCGGCAGGGTCTGGCCGGACCACCGGTTGCGTTCCTGTGTCGTATCCGCGGGCTCGATGGTGCGAACGACGCTTCCGTTCGCGTCGAGGATCTCGAGCTTCGCGGTGGTTGGCACCTCGGCGAGCCACCAGGACAGCGTGGCACCGTTGCCAGAGCGGTACGCCACCGGAGGTGTGAACAGTGTCACCGGCCTCGCGGTCATACCTGTCGCCGCCTGGCGCAATGGGGCCACGTTGTCCAGGATCCAGAACCCTCGCCCGTGACTGGCGATCACCAGCTCGTTGCGCTCGACGATCAGATCGACGATAGGAAGGTCGGGAAGACCCGGATTGAGGTCCTGCCAGGTCGCACCGTCGTCGTACGAGATGTAGACCCCATGTTGGGTCGCGGCGTAGAGCAATCCGCGACGATTGGGGTCCTCACGCACGGCGTGCACGTAGGCGTCGGCGCGAATGCCGTTCACGATCTTGGTCCACGTACGACCGTAGTCCGCCGTCTTCCAGATGTAGGGCGCGAAGTCGTCCAGCAGCGGGCGGCGCACGGACACGTAGGCCCGACCCGCGTCGAATGCCGACGCGTCGATTTGACTCACCCTCCCGAACTCCGGCATGTCGCGTGGAGTGACATTGCTCCAACTCGCACCCCCGTCCCTGGTCACGTGGACCAGACCGTCGTCGGACCCGGTCCAGATGACGTCGAGGTTCACCTTGCTGGGTCCGACCGAGAAGATGGTTGCGTACACCTCGGGACCATTCATGTCGCCGGTAATCGGTCCGCCGGAGTGCCCGAGGGTGCTCGGGTCCGCTCGTGTCAGGTCACCACTCAAGGCGTCCCACGTGCGCCCACCGTTCGTCGTGCGCCACAGTCGGTTCGACGACGCGTAGAGGACCGTCGGATCGACCGGCGAGAAGATGATGGGGAACGTCCATTGCCACCGCTCCACCATGTCGCTGGCCGGCTCGCCCGAGTAGAACCACGGGTAGGGGTTCACCTCCCGCCCGCCGCCGAGCCGGCGATTGAACTTGTCGATGTAGCCCCCGTTGTTCGTGCCCGAGTAGAACACGTCCAGGTCGTTGGGATCGGGCGCGATATACCCCGGTTCTCCGCCCCCGGCACGGTAGGCGACGTCCATGGAGCCTTCCGTGAGGCTGCGAGGGCGGCGACCGAATCCGCCGAACCCACCGCCGCCGAACCCGAACCGGCCGGCGTTCCAGTCCGAGGGCAGGCAGAGTGTGCTGTTGTCCTGCTGGGAACCGCACACATGAAACGGGATGTGAGCCGTCGTGACCGCGTGGTAGAACTGGGCCGTGGGGAAGTCCTCCGCCGTCCAATGCTCCCCCGTGTCGAAACTGACGGCGCCGCCGCCATCGTTCCCCACCACGAGGTGTGAGGGATCGTCGGGATCGATCCAGAAGTCGTGGAAGTCGCCGTGCGTGCCGTTGTTGATGACCTCCGTGGTCTTGCCGCCGTCGGTCGAGCGAAACAGCGACGTGTTCTCCAGGTACACGACGTCCGCATTCTGGTGGTCGGCGAACACATGCGTGTAGTAGAACGCGCGCTGGCGAATCGCCCGCGCGTCGTTCACCAATTCCCACGTGGCGCCACCGTCGTCGCTGCGGAACAGTCCGCCGTCGTCGTGTTCGAACAGGGCGTACACGCGGCTCGAGTTGGCGCTCGACCCGGCGATACCGATGCGACCCACGACGCCCGCCTGTGGCATTCCCGGATTGCGAGTGAGTTCCGTCCACGTTTCGCCGCCGTCCACGCTCTTGAACATCCCGCTGCCCGGCCCGCCGGATGACATCGTGTACTCTTTCCGGAACGCTTCCCACAGGGTCGCGTAGAGGACGTCGGGGTCGTTGCGATCGATCGCAATGTCGATCGCACCCGTGCGATCGTTCCGGTAGAGCACGCGGCGCCACGTGTCGCCCCCATCCGTGCTCTTGAACACCCCCCGCTCCTCGCTCGGCGCGCTGTACTTCCCGAACGACGCCACGTAGATGACGTTGGGATTGGTCGGGTGAATCCGGATCTTCGAGATCCCGTGAGACTGGCGGAACCCGACGTGCTCCCACGTCTTGCCGCCGTCGCGGCTGCGATACACGCCGTCACCGGGCAAGATGTTGCCGCGGATGCACGTTTCGCCGGTGCCGATGAACACGAGATCGGGGTTCGTCTCGCTCACGGCGACCGCGCCGACCGACGCCGCGGTGATCTGATAGTCCGTCACTGGCGTCCAGTTGTCCCCGCCGTCGGTCGTCTTCCAGAGGCCGCCACCCACCGCACCGAAGTAGGCTTCGTCCGGCCGTCCTCGCACGCCCGATACGGCGATCGACCGGCCGCCACGGTCCGGCCCGAGGTTGCGCCAGCGGTAGCCGGCCAGAAGCGCCGAGTCGAGGGTGACGGGGGACTGCGCGTGGAGATGCACAGGCAGCGAGGCGGCGGCGCCGAGCACGAAGGCCAGCGCGGCACGGGTGAGGCTGGTGCCGAGAGACATGGTACGATCCTCTGGAGTGGTAGTCGATGTTCCGCGAGAATGTACGCCCCGGTCCGGGGCTGCGGTACGGTCGTGATAGCAGTTGACGGGCGCTCGCGCTCTTTCTCCTCGCGCGCGCCGCGCGGCTTCTCCCGGAGGCCGGGGTCGCGGAGCTTGAGCACGTTGGCCAGCCGCTCGGCGGCAATGCTCAGCGCAGTCTTGACTCGGCGTTCGGTCAAACCACATTACGTCCACCTTGTGAGGACCTTGCGTGGCATCCGCCACGCCCGGGAGGGGCCGCCGCATGGTGCCGGCGACCCCTCCACGCTTTGCCCGCGACTACAGCACCGCCGTGACCATGCCGCTCGGCTGTCCGGTGCCGGCCTTGTTCACGGCGTACACGCGGTAGCTGAATTCCACGCCGCGAGGCTGGTTGCCGAGCATGTGCTGCGTTTCGGTGGACATACCGACTTCCTCCCACGGCCCACCGTCCTGCTTG
>DASWII010000025.1:0-42270 GCA_036397755.1 Gemmatimonadales bacterium
ATCGAGACATAGCTGAACAGCGCCGTCTGCGGATGATCGGGACCACGCATTGCGCGCACTCGCTGTTGAGGTCGCGCCAAGATAGGAGAATCTCGCAATTCCGCCATACCCAATGCATGACTTTTTCAGCGACCTGCTAGGATGGACGGGACCTTGCCGCCCGCCATCCGGAGATGCATCGAGCACTGCCCGCGGCCATGGATCGTCATCTCCTGAAAGAGGTGCATCAACGTTATGACCGCACGCCTGGGAGTCCCTTGCAGCAGGCGAGTCCGGTGGGCACCCGGCGCTAGCGGGCATCCACCGCCCGATACGCATCGATGACGGCGCGCTCCCCGTCCCTCCCACCGGTCGCGTTGCCATGCTCCATGCCCAGCACGCCCACGTAGCCCTTGTCGTGGATGTGCTGGAACACGTGGCGGAAGTTGACCTCACCGGTGCCGGGCTCACGCCGGCCGGGATTATCGCCGATCTGGAAGTACGCGATCTCACTCCACGCGGCGTCCATGTTCGGAATCAGATTCCCTTCCTGCACTTGCTGGTGATACAGATCGTCGAGGATCTTGCAGGACGGACTGTTCACCGCGCGGCAGATCTCGTACGCCTGGCCGATCTTCGTCAAGAACAGTCCCGGATGGTTCCGGAAGTTCAATGGCTCCAGCACCATCGTGAGTCCGTGCGGCTCCAGGATTTCGGAGGCCCGTCGGAGCGATTCGACGACGTGGGCCGTTTGATACGCAAGCTCCTGCCGGAGATCGACGTGGCCCGGCACCACGGTCATCCACGTCGCGTTCACGCGCTTCGCGACGTCGACCGATGCTCGGATCTCCCGGAGAAACTGCTCGCGCGCGTCGTCCGCGCCCGAGGTCAGGCTGGGTTCGCGCCAGGAAATCGTGTGCGCGACGAACACGCCCATGCGCATGCCGTGCCGCTCAAGCTCGGCGCCGATACGCTCCTGTAGCTCCACCGGCCGGCCGGCCATCTCGTTGTCCTCGAACGCCGTGAAGCCCTCATCGGCCATGAAGCGGACTTGATCGATGGGGTCCGAGCCCGCGTGCTGCGCGAACATGCCGAGGTGTGGTGCAAACTGCAGGCGAAACGGTGCGCCCCGGACCGCGGTCCCCCGCGTGGGCCGGAACGCCGCGCGCTCAGGGTCCGGGCGAGCGACGAGCGCGGCCCCGCTCAGCAGGCCCGCTCCAACGAATGTGCGACGACCGATCATCCTCCCACCGTCCTTTCGAGCTTCGTCACTCCCGGGATGGCGACGGGTGCGACCGCCATCGCGCCAAACTGCACCTGCTCCGGTACCAACGACTGATTGGCGTTGAGCAGTTCATCCCACGTGATCGCCGCTCCCGTGTACGCGGCTTCGCGCCCCATGATGGCGGTCAGCGTGCTCTCCGCCACTTGCCGGCCTTCATTGAGTGGCGCGCCGGCTCGAATGCTCGCCACGAGATCCGTGTGCTCCTGCTGGTACGGACTCATCGGCGACCGCTCCGCCTCGTAGCGCCACGATGATCCGGAGGCGATCCAGCGCGCCGGATTCGCCGTGCCGCTCGTGCCGACGAGATGTTCGGAGACGTTGCTCCCCGTGCCGTCGATCTGCCGACACATGCTCATGACGTGCACGCCGTCGGGGTATTCGTAATCGATCGCGAAATGATCGAAGATGTGGCCATAGGCGGGATCCGTCCGCCACTGCCTCCCGCCGACCCCCACCGCGCGCACCGGATGAGCCTGGAGCGCCCAGTTGGCGACATCCAAGTTGTGGATGTGCTGTTCCACGATGTGGTCACCCGACAGCCACGTGAAATAGAGCCAGTTGCGCAGCTGCCACTCGACGTCCGACCACTCCGCTTGGCGCTCGTGCATCCACAACCCGCCCTGGTTCCAGTAGACCTGCGCGCCAACGATCTCGCCAATGGCACCCTCGTGGACTCGACGCATGATCTCCAGATACCCCGCGTCGTGTCGGCGTTGTGTCCCGGCAACGATCGCGAGTCCGCGTGCATCGGCGCGATCGGACGACGCGATGATCGACCGAACACCCGTCGGGTCCACCGCGACCGGCTTCTCCATGAAAATGTGCTTGCCGGCGTTCACCGCAGCCGCGACGTGCAGCGGGCGAAACGCCGGTGGCGTGGCGATCAGCACCATGTCGATCCCGGCGCCCAGCACTCCCTGGTACGCGTCGAACCCCGTAAACGTGCGATCATTAGCGACGTTGATTCTGGCGCCGAGCGCGGTGTCCTCGGCGGCGAGTTCGGCCAGGGAGGCGCGGCACCGCTCTATCCTGTCCGAGAACACGTCCCCCAACGCGACGAGTTCGACCCCGTCGCTGCCGCGCAGACAATCGCGCGCAGCACCGGTTCCCCGTCCTCCACACCCGATCAACCCAATGCGCAGGGTGTCACTGCCGGATGCCCACAGGCGCTCGGCGGGCAGCATCATCGCCGCGGTCACCGCCGCCGAGGTACCCAGAAACCTCCGACGACTCCATCCGGAGGCAGCGTTATGTCCCGTCATCGGCTCATCTCCTCATCACGAAGTGGTCGCGACTCAACGTTCCCGCACGATCCGAATCCCGACGAAGGGGCCGTCGGACAGCCACCACGTACTCTTCGGGATCTGCGGATCCGTTTCGTTCCATCTGGAATTCTGCTTCGCGCGCGCCTCTGGCGTGAGTCCCGCGTCGCGATACGATCCTCCCCTGACGATCCGGGCGCCATCGAGGGACTGCACCCACTCGGCGACGTTGCCGAGCAGGTCGAACAGCCCCAACGCGTCGGCCACCCGTGTGCCGACGGGGTGCGTCCGGCCGTCAGCGTTGTCTGCGCCCCACGAACGGTCGCCCACGCCTTCGGCGGATACCGCTCTGCTCGGGTACGCCAGGGCGGCGGCGTGCGCCCATTCGGCTTCCGTCGGCAGGCGATACCGGCGGCCGGTCTTGGCGGACAACCACACGCAGTAGGCCTTGGCGGCTTCCCGGGTCACGCTCATGGCCGGATAGCCACGGTGGCCAAACCCCCAATCCGGCGCTCCGTAGGGCCGGCTGGGCCGCGCAACGGCGTCCGCGCCCGGCGGCTGGGCCGCGCGCTGATCCAGGCGAAACGCGAACACGTCGTACGCGTCCCACGTCACCTCCGTGCGGCCGATCAGGAAGGGCGCGACCTCAACTGTCACCATCCGCCCGGCCGAATCGACGCTGACCTGGCCGCCGGGAACCGCCACGAGCTCGAAGGTCACCAGCGTTCCTGGTATCGAGTCCACGGAGATCGCGTGCTGCGCGTGCGCCGCGCCGGCGCCGAGCGCGATCGCACTCGTGACCGCCCCCGCCCAGCCGGTCAGTTGCCCACGAGCCGCTCTCCGCGCCACCATTCGTCGATGCCACACTCCCAGAAGGTCATCCCGCCCACCGCACCAAGAGGGTCCCGTCACACGCGGGTCGGATCCCGGCCCTTGATCCACGCGATGATGCTGGCACTTGGGGTCGGGTTTGGCAACCGTGCCGCGTGGGGGCAGGTCGTCCGGTACGAGTTCGTCGAACTGCACATGGGCGTCGCGGTGCGCCTGGTGACGTACATGAACAATGAGGGGGCGGCACGTACGGCCGCCCATGCCGCGTTCAACAGGATCGGCGCCCTCGAGGACGTGCTGAGCGACTACCGGCCGACCAGTGAGTTGCGCCGCCTCTCGAGCGCGTCGGAAGTCCCGACCGCTGTGAGCCGGGTGCTCGCGGACGTCCTGGGGCAGGCCCGCACGATTGCCGAATGGTCTGACGGGGCATTCGACCCCACCGCAGGGACCCTCACCGCACTGTGGCGAGAGGCTCGCGCCAACGGCGTGCTTCCGACGCAGCGGGCCATCGATGAGGCTCGCGGGGCCGTGGGGTGGCGACATCTCACGGTGGATACGACAGCCCGCACCGTGGTGCTCGGCCGCCCCGGCATGCGCCTCGATTTGGGAGGGATCGCCAAGGGATACGTGCTCGACGCGGCACTCCGAACCATGAGTGCCCACGGAGCCACACGGGTATTGATTCAAGCCGGCGGCGATCTGGTGGTGGGTGACGCGCCGCCCGGGCGGTCGGGGTGGCGGGTTGCGACCGGGATCGATCACCCGGTACTCCGAGCCCGGGCCAGCGCGTTGGTGCGATCCGCGCTCGCCGTCTCCGGAGACGCGGAACAGTACCTCGAGGTGGACGGTGTGCGCTACTCGCACACCATCGATCCGCGAACCGGCTGGGGCGTGCGCGACGGGGCGCGGGCCGTAGTGGTGGCGCCAACCGGCGCGCTGGCCGACGGCGTGGCCACGGCGATCGCCGTGATGGGGATGGTCCCGCCGGATCTGCCGCCGGGAACGCTCGCCGCCATCACCACCGATTCCCTCGACCTGGAGCCAAAGCCACATCGTCTTTGACGCCGGGTACCGCCGTTCCACGGACCCCGCACCCGACGTCAAAAACCGAAGTGCACACCTCCGCTCAGGAGAAGCGGCTGCCGCTTGAGATCCGTGATCGTCCCTCCGAGGTCACCGGCGGCGATGGCGGGGAGTGCCTGCCAGTCCACGGCTAGGTGCGCGCCAAGACCGACCAGCAGTTTGACATCGAGACCCGCCGAAAGCCCCACGTGGTTCCGCCAGGTACTGGCGCCGTCAGCGGACAGACGCTGGATGGTGAACCGCGGCGCGACCCAGGGCTCTACCGTGGCAACCACGAGCGGCAGGCTCAGCCCGATCCCTGCGCTGACTGGGATGTCGGCGGTCCGCAGCACGTCTCCTAAGGAGCTGTTGCGTGTGAACCCTGCACCCGCCTGCACCGCCACGTTCACGAAACCCACCTTGGCGACGCGATAGCCCACCGAGCCCATGAACGTGGGCTCCGTGGTCCCGAAATCCACGAGACCGACACCCGCACCGAACAGGAACTTGCCGAATCCGAGATTGGCGCGGGCCGCGAACGCCAGATCCTTGCCCGACTCGTCGTTCAGGCCCACCGAGACATCTCCCCCGACCGCGATCCCGCTCGCCGACGGGTTGGCATACACGGGTACGTTCGCGAGCTGCGCGCGGAGGGGTCCGGCGCTCAGGGCGAGCACGAGCGGGCCGACGTACGAGAGAGGTCCATGCGACATGGTCAATTCCTGCGAAGCGTTCGAACCCACGCGAGGCGGCGGACTGCCCCCCGCCTGACCGTCGTAGTATATCCCTCTCGGGAGCCGGAGCGCAGTGCGGCGGCTCGACGCGATCCAGGGTAGTCCGCAACCGACGACTCAGCGTACATTAGTGCTCACATGACTCGCCTGCAACGACTCGTCATCCTCGTCGCCCTCACCATGACGGCGATGCTGGTCATGCTCCCTCCGTGGCGATACACCCTGCAGAGCTACGAGCCCAGCGGGGGCATGACCACCGAGTACGTCACCGAGTATGCGCCCCTGTGGCACCCTCCGGCGACGGGGTCACGCGTGCTGATCGGCACCGCCGACATGAGTGGCGCCCGTTCGATGATCGAACGGCCCCACGTGGACATCGTGACCGTGCTGCTCTACCTGGCGGCACTGTGGTCCGTCGCGGGCGCGGTGCTCTTCGCCATGGGCGGAGCCCGGACCAGGCCGTTCCCGAACGACGCCCCGCCCCCTGCCGCCTCACCCTGAAGGAGCCGCTCGTGCTGCTTGCCGTGACACTCCTCGGTGCGATCGGTCTGTCCGGTCCGAGCGTTTGCGCCGTCGCCGACTCAGCCGCCAGGGCCACCGCTCCCGATTATGAGGCGCTGTATCGCGGGGGGCGGACCTACGTGGAGTTCCGGGACGCCGCCACGCAACGCCGGCAAGCCTGGCGGGATCACTATGCGCGCGCCGTGGTGGGGGACGCGGCGCTCTCGCGGGTCCACGCGGCGCCGGGCGCCTGGTTGCTGCTGGTGGTGGCGGAGGACTGGTGCGGCGACTCGGCGAACACGATCCCCTATCTGGCCAAGCTCGCGGATCTGGCGGACAACCTGGAACTGCGGATCATCAACTCACGCGTCGGGCGGCAGATCATGGAGTCGCACCGCACACCCGACGGGCGAGCGGCGACGCCGACGGTGCTCCTGCTCGACGAGCGCTTCAAGGCCGTGGGGTGCTTCATCGAACGTCCGGGCCGGCTCCAGGCCTGGTTTCTCGAAAATCCCGACCGGCTCGACGATGACGAGCTGTATCGGAAGAAATACGAGTGGTATGCGCAGGATGCCGGGGCCGCAACGATCAACGACGCCGTGGCGATGATCGAAGCCGCCGCGAGCGGGCACCCGTCCTGTGGCGGCTGAGCCCACACACCCGGTGGGGCGACGTCGCCGAACGGCCTTCCACGGAATCGCGCTTGGCGCGCTCGTGTCCGTGATGGGAACACGCCCGGTGGTCTCGCAGGTGGTGATCGATCCGCCTCGAATCGAACCGACCGCGTGGACGCGAATCTCGTTTGGCGTCATCAACACCGGCACGAGCCCATGGACCGTCGTGCGCGTGACCGTGCCCGACGCGATCGCCGTGCTCGGCGTCGACGCACCACCCGGTTGGAAGGCTGCCTGGCTGCCTGCCACCGACTCGACACCGCAGACCATCACGTGGTCCGGCGGGGCCGTGCACCGAGCGGGGTTGGGAACGTTCGTGTTCCTCGGGCGCGTAGGTGCCGACGTTCCGCGCCGCGAGCTGCGGTTCCCGGTGGAACTGACGGATGCGTCCGGCACGGTCCGCGAGTTGCGCCGCGGGGGTGACGGCATCGAGCCGCGGATGCTCATCGCGGGAACGACGCAGATATCACCGTGGGCGGCGTTTGCGCTCGCCGGCGCCGCGTTTGGCCTGGCAGTCCTGGCGCTGGTGTTTGTGGTGGGCGGCAAGCGGTGACCTGACGGGCGGGGCTCGGCGCCCGCCGGCGCGCACCCGAGCGCGGAGTCCTCAGCCCGCGACTCACAACGCGGGCGGGCGTGGGTTTCCGGTGGCTGCGACTCCGACAATTCGAGTCCCGGCTTGAACGCCGGGCGAACCGCTATTGCGCCCTCCACATCTGTAGCAGCCCCTTGAACTTGCGACGGAACTCCGCCGGATCCTGCGCGATGGTCGCCATCGTGAACCGGGGGAGCAGATCATCGTACAACTGAGTCATGCGTTCCACCGTGACCCAGCCGTGCCGCAAGTACCGGAGCGCCGTGTGGTAGTCAGGCTCGTCCCCGCGCACTATGCCACGACACACCACACTATACGGATCGTAGTGCAACACCTCGAATCTGCCCCCAGGGGTTTGCCACACGCGCCCCGTGGGCCGGTGTCGGTCGTGGACCCCGTCGGGGAGCGGCACGACGTCCGCCGGCGACTCGAACACCGCGGGAATCTCGTGGCGCGCCGCCACGGCGCGCACGGCGTCCGCCACCGCTATCCCCCGCGCATCGGACTCGGTGGCCAGCACGATTGACTGCACCCAGGGATGCCATCCCTCCAGCACCTGCGACGTGTCGCCGAGCACGTAGACGCGCCCTTCGTGAGGACACGCCCTTGGGAGATCCGCGAGCATGGCCTTCAGCTCGGCCGGACCGATGAGCCTGCGCGAGCTCACGGATGGCTACTTGTGGCGCCGCTTGGGGGTCTTGTCATGCCAGTCATGAACCCAGAACGTGTAGGCGTACGGGAACATGGTCTGCACGACGTGAAACGGCTCGTACTCGAACAGGCGCCGCATCGCCCACGAGAACCGGTAGCGCGGATCGTCCGGTGTCACGATTTCGACGACGCAGTCGACCTGAAAGCTCAGAAACACCGGTGCGTTCCCGGTCCACAGCACGGACGCGAACGGTCGCTGCGTCAGATTCCTGAACGTGGCCCCCTCGAAAATCTCCAGGAGGCCAAGACGGCGCCAATCGACGTGTTCCGGGTGGGCGTAGAACTGGCGCGCGGCGCCAACGCGTAGGGCCCGTGTTTCGTCCACGGCGTGCGGGGGCAGCGCGCTGATCCGCTGCACCGCGTCTTCGACCACGCCGAGATAATGCTCCAAGTACTCGTCCTTCGGCGTGAACCCCACACCCTTGTTGGCGAGGTTCGGAACATCGCTCCCGTCTTCCCAGGTGCCGACCACCGGCAGATGCCCGGCGTTGAAGGCGACGTACTCATCCCGCTCGATGGCGTCGTATACGCCACGCTTATACTCGAGCTGCCACTGCACGAACTTCTCGGGGAGCTCCTTCACCTCGAAGCGTCGTTCGGGAGCGCCGTCTTCGGATATCACCGCCACGCCTTCGCGCAGTTGAACGCGTCGTACCAAGGCAGACGTGTCTATCGCAGTCATCGATCTCCTATTCGGTCGTGGAGTTGTTCTGCTGACGCTGGCGCCGCCTGGTCCACCACCAGAGGCCGACGACGACCCCGCCGACGATCACCGGGGTGAACGCGAACATCGCCCCCACCCAGAACATGCTGGTGGAGAGCGCGTCATTCATCCGTGGAGAAAACGATCGAGGTTCTTCAGGTAGTACCCCAGTCCGCCGCCCGCCACCGCGAAGGAGATGCCGAGCACCACCGGGAGGAGCCCCCCGTCGCGGGAGGACAGGAGCATCCAAGCGGCAAAGCCCAGGCAAAAGACGATGGCCGTCCCGATCAGAAAGCGGTGGAAGATGATCATCTGGACTTCCTCAGCGGACGAATTCGGTCAGCACGGCGATCACGATGATGACGGTGAGCGGCAGCGGCGCAAGGACGAAGATGCGCAGGCGGAACTTCTCGAAACGGAGGTGCATGAAATACAGCGCCACGAGAAGCGCCTTCCACAACGCCATACCGAGCAGCAGCAGGATCAAGAGGTTCTTGGACCATGGGAGGAAGGCGACACCGACCTCCGTCACCGTCAGCACGAACAGGAATCCCCATACCGCCCAGTAATTCGGATGCTGGAATTCGTGAGAATCGGTCATGCCCGCGCCTCAGATCAGATAGACGATGGTAAAGAGAATGATCCACACGAGGTCTACGAAATGCCAATACAGCCCGACGACTTCGATCCCGCGGTGATCGGCCTGCGTGTATCCGCCGCGGAACGCCTTGATGGTGACGAAGCTCATACAGATCACACCGCACGTCACGTGAAAGCCGTGGAATCCCGTCATCGTGTAGAACGACGACCCGTACACCCCCGCGACCCCGGGATCCGCTACGCCCAACCCCAGCTGCCCGGCCTCCGCCAGCTCCGCGAGGTGGCTTCCCGGACGAATGCCCGACGGCAGAAATCCCTCGTGGATCAAGTGGGTGTACTCGTACACCTGCACGCCCACGAACGCCGCGCCGATGATGGTCGTGGCGAGCAGATAGTACTTCATCTTTTGCATCTCGCCGTCGTGCGCGGCCGCGAACGCCTTGACCATGGTGACGGAACTGCAGATGAGCAGAAAGGTGTTCACGGCCGTAACCGGGACGTTCAGCACCTGGCCCGGTGCGCCGAAGGCGCCGGGATTGGCGAATCGCAGGATGATGTATGATCCAATGAGCGCGGTAAAGAACATCACCTCGGATCCCAGGAACACCCACATCCCGAGCTTCTCGTTGTAGACGCCCGCACCGAGTTCACGATTCGCCGGCGTGGTCATCACAGCCGCATGTGCCATGTGATCCTCCTCAGCCGGCGGCCGGCGTGTCGGCCGACCCAACGGTACCGTCGAGCTTGCGATTCTGCGGCAAGAAATCCTCCTCGACCAACGGTGAGCTGAACTCGTAGGGCGCGTGGTAGACGTTGGGCACCGTCGCGAAGTTGCCGTGCGGTGGCGGTGACGGCACGGTCCACTCGAGTCCGTTGTCGTCCCACGGGTTGGCCGACGCCTTGGCGCCCGTGAACCATGAGATCACGAAGTTGAGAATGAAGATGAACTGCGACCCAAACAGCACCAACGCCCCGATCGTGATCAGCGTGTTCGTACCCTGCAGCGGCTGCAGAAACTCATACTGGTTCGGGTCATAGATGCGTCGCATGTGACCCTGCGCGCCGATCGTGTGCATCGGGAAGAACGTTACGTTGAACGCGATCAGCGTCAGGATCCAGTGCACCTTACCCCAAAACGGATCCATCAACCGGCCGAACATTTTCGGGTACCAAAACGTCACGGCAGCGTAGATAGCGAAGAGACTGCCGCCGAACAGTACGTAGTGAATGTGCGCGACGATGAAGTACGTGTCGTGGATGTAGATGTCCACGGGGGTCGAGGCCATGAACACGCCCGACAGTCCACCGATGACGAACATGGAGACGAACGTAATCGCGTGCAGCATCGGAACATGGAAATTCAACTGTCCCCGCCACATGGTGCCCATCCAGTTGAACGTTTTGATGGCCGACGGCACGGCGATGAGCAGCGTGGAGATCATGAACGTCATGCCGAGCGATGGGTTCATGCCGCTCTGGAACATGTGGTGACCCCACACGATCCATCCGAGGAACGCGATCGCGATGATCGCGTACACCATCGAGTGGTAGCCGAAGATCGGCTTGCGTGATCCGTTGGCAATGATGTCCGATACCACTCCCATGGCCGGGAGAATCAGGATGTAGACCTCGGGGTGGCCGAAATACCAGAACAGATGCTGCCACAGCAGCGGTTGTCCCCCGCCGGTTGCATCGAAGAAATGGGTGCCGATCGTCTGATCGAAGAACAGCATGATGGCCGCGCCCGACAGAATCGGGATCGCGAGCAACACGAGGATGGCCGTGACGAACAACGCCCAGATCGATAGGGGGAGGCGGAACCACCCCATGCCCGGAGCTCGGAGGTTGACAACCGTCGTGATGTAGTTGGTCGCTCCGAGAATGGACGAGAGGCCGAGCATGGCGAGACTGAGGAGCCAGATCTGCTGGCCGGTGTACACGCCCGAGTATTCGCCGATCGCGGACAGCGGCGCATACGACGTCCACCCGGCGGCCGCATGTCCGCCCTCGACAAAGAACCCCGCCATCATCAGGATTCCCGCCGGCACCGCGATCCAGAAGGACCACATGTTGAGCCGGGGAAACGCCATGTCCGGCGCCCCGATCTTCAACGGGATTAGGAAGTTCCCGAACACACCGACCAAGAGCGGCATCACGGCGAAGAACACCATGAGGGTGCCATGCATCGTGACCAGGGAGTTGTAGAACTCCGGAAGCACGATCCCGCCGGGAGCCATGGTTTCCGGGAGCAACGCGCCCCCGGGGAATGCCTCGCCCGGGAACCCAAGCTGCCAGCGGATCATCATCGCGGCAAACCCGCCAATACCCAGAAAGATCAAACTCATCAGCAGAAACTGAATGCCGATGATTTTGTGATCCGTGGAGAAGATGTACTTCCGGATGAAGCTCAACTCGTGCGCGTCGCCGTGGTGCCCGGCCGCGTCGTGTGCAAGCGCTGCAGTCGCCATCGCGCGGCCTCCTATTGAGCCTGGGCGGCCAGCGCCTGCGCCGCCACCCACGCGTTGAAGTCCTCGGCGGAATGCACCGTCACCGTCGCTCCCATGCGATAGTGTCCGAGCCCGCACAGTTCGGCGCAGGCGATCTCGAACTCACCCGTCTCGGTCGCTTCGAACCACACCTGGGTCACCATGCCCGGGACGACGTCCTGCTTGACACGGAATGCCGGGACGAAGAACGAGTGAATGACATCCTCCGATCGCATGCGAATCCACACGGGTCGGTTGACGGGAACGTGGAGCTGGTTGCGCACCGTGATGTCATCGGAGGTATCGAGCTGCCCGTCAGCGCCGGGGTGCGTGAAGTGCCACTCGAACTGCTGCGCGTGCAGGCCGTACGCCAGCGCGTCATCCGGAACGCTGTGCCGGCCCTTCACGTCGTTCCAGACACCGGCGCTCATGATGCCGAGCGCGACCACGGTCACCGCCGGGATGGCGGTCCAAATGACCTCGGCCCGCATGTTGCCATGCGTGTACTCGGCGCGCCCGCCGGGACGCGCCCGATACCTCACGACGAACCACAGGATCCCGACCTCGACGATCACGAACGCGATGCCCGTGATGACGAGGATCAGGTAGTAGAGGAAGTCGATGTCGCCGGCGTACGTCGACGCCGAGGGAGGCAACAACCAGCCCATATGCGCGCTCCTCAGTTGCTGCGGAAAGTGAAATCGGCAGCAGCTTTACCGCCGTCGGCCACTTCGACCTGAAGCGTCTGCGTACCGAGCGTTTCATGCCACGCCTCGAGCGTGTACGAGCCGGCGGGCAGGCCGGCAATCGTGAAGCTGCCATCGGAGCCCGACGTCGCGAAGTACGGATGCTCCACCACCCCTACGTACGCGTTCATCCATCCATGCACGCTGCACTCCAGCGGCACCATAACTTCCGGCACGCGGAACGACCGCGTGGTGGTCATCCCAGCCTGGGGCTGGCTGATGTTGAACCCGCGGTTCGCAGTGGGAACGGCCTTGATGTTGTGGAGCAGCGGATCGCTGTTGCGGATCTCCAGATCCTGCCCCGTCATCACGCCGAGCACCCGGGGGTGATAGAGGCACCCGTCCTGATCGACCACCGCCGCTCCGGTGGGAGCCGGATACGGCCCGGCGGGCAACCCGGCCGTGATGCGGACGAACGCGTTGGCCAGCTTGCCGTCGGCGACCTGCACGATGGGATTGACGGCTCCATCGGCGTACTTGGCGGCACAGGCCGATTCCTCACTCATGTCGATCACCGGATTGGCCGGCGCCGTCCCGTCGAACGAGATCACTCCGCTGATACTCGCCGTGCCCAGCGGGGCCGCCGCCGGCATGCTCGTCGCCGCGCTGCCACCGTCCCCACCACTCGTCTCACCTCCACCACCGCAGGCAGCCAGCAACCCAACAATCACAACAGCCAGAGTCCTTCGCATGATTCCTCCATCCATATGCGTCATGAGTGTGGCGCACGTCGCTGTGCTCGAGCAACGATAGCCACTCCAAGAACGGCGGTGACCAACGCGGTCGCCACGGGAAGCACCAACATAGTCGGCGGCGCGGGAACGCCAAGGTAGATCGCGTACCAGGCACTCACGGACCCTCGAGCGCCCAACTCGCCGGAGCTGCCGTCGCCGGCCTGGAACGCGATCGGAATCGCCTCGCCGACGGTGAAGGGCGGCGCCGCGGCGGAGTCCCGCGGAACCAGGGAGCGGCTCAGCATCAGCCGCCAGCGCCCATTCGCCCAAATCGCGGCGTGGACGACTTCGTCGCTCGGTTCGCCGGCAAAGCTCGTGAGCCCACTGCCGCGACCCACCTCGAGTCGGTCGCCGTCACTCGTCCACCGCCATGCGTACACCCGCCGCCGCGTATCGCCACCGAGAAAGAACGGTCGCTCCATTCCCTCCGTGAGCATGACCGGGAATTGCACCGCCAGCCGATCGCCTCCCTGCATCACTTCGATCGGACCGTCGGCCGTCATGCTCGACCCGGCGATGCGCTCCAGCCACTCCTGCCAGGCCGGATCCGGGCTGCGCGATGGATCGCTCCAGGAGATCTGCATCGCCAGTCGCTCTCCGTCGTGTACCGCCCGCACCCACAGCCCGTCCACTGTCGGCGTGAACCAGCGGGGAGCGACCACGATCTGTCCTACCATAGGAATATAGAAGGGCTCGACGTCATCCCAAGCCCGGTCCGACGGTCCGCTCGGTAAGCCGGCGTCCGTTCGGGCAGCGCGAATGACCTCGCGAATCACCGGCTCGTCGGTCCCGAGGCTACGAACGTACTGGGCCACGCGCCACAGCTGGTCCTCCGTCAGGATGCCCGCCTCGATCACGTCACTGAATGAAGGCATGGGCGTGCCGTCCAGTCCCGTGCGGAGGCGCCGGTAGATGTCCTCTACGTTCGACCCGCCGTTGAACGTCCACGGACGACTCAAGTCGGCCGGACGAATCGGAAAGCCCCAATCGTCCGTCATGGTCGGCGCGGACGGTCCGTCGCCTCGGCCCTCGTCTCCGTGGCACTTGAAGCACTCGAGTTGCTGGAACACCCGCGCACCCTCGGCGACACCGGCCTCCGTTTCACCAGGCGCGCGACCAAACTCGAGGGGCGTCGGAGCGTCGTCTCCGAAGAACCGTGAAAACGACTTGATGTATGCCACCACAGCGTCGCGATCGCGCGACCGGAGGCGCGCCTTCCAGCCGGGCATCGCCGTGCCCGGCATACCTTCGTCGATGACGCGCCGCAGATCGTCGTCGGTGGGAAGCTCGCCGTTCGCGGTCGTGCGCACTTGATACACCGCCCTCGTGAAGTCCCGCGGCCGCGGCAGCATATACGCGGCGGCCTCACCGTCACCTGCCCCGGTCTCGCCGTGGCATCCGGCGCACCATCGGTCGTAAAGCTCTTTGCCGCGTACGAGGTCTTGGGCTTCGAGAGCGGAGCGTGCACCCTCCACCGCGCACAGCGCACCCACCACGATGAACACCCGCATGAAGACGAGCGCGTTCAATGTCCCCCCCCCTCGCCCGCGCCTGGCGCTTCCCACCGCCTGGGCTCGAAACCGCTCTGCTCATACAAGAAGATGATGACGGACCAAATCTCGTCCTCCGTCAGAAAATCCTCCCATACGGGCATCGCGGAGTTCCACGGCGTGCCTTCACGCGGCAGCCCGGGGCCCCCCTTCGCGATGCGCCAGAAGACGAAGCTCTCCGTCAACTGCGCGATGGTACCGGGATCGTCGAACGGGAGCGGCGTGGGGCTGAATCCGTGGCCGAAGTGCCCCTCACCGTCGAGCAGGTCTCCGTGACACGGGAGGCAGTTTTGATAGTAGACGCGGCGCCCGGTGGCGTAGTGCTCCGCGACCGACCCCCTGCGGCGCAGCGGGTTCTCCAATCCGGTGAGCGACATGGGTTGGCCACGGAACGTTATCTCACTCGGCGGCGCCGGGTGAATCGACCGCAGCTGGATGGGGGCCGTCACCGTGGGACGGACCCGGTCGAAGGTGACAAACCCAACCAGAGCGGGAATGAGCACGAGCAACGTGCCCCGGACCCATCGCTTGTCGCCGTCGATCAGCGCGGCGCGAATCGGCTGCTTGAACTCGTTCCACCGCTGTTCATTGTCGCTCACGTAGAGCAGCACCCCGACGAGGGCCGTCAGCATGTACTGCAAGACCACACTCTGGGGAACCGGCGCGCTCGCGAAGCCCACCAAGGGGGGAAGGACCGCTATTCCCCACTTGAACACCAGGTAGGCGACGATCATCAAGCCGACCGCCTGCCAGAACGGGTGTCGCAGGTAGGCCCGCAGCGTCCCCATCACCGCCTGCCCGCCAGGAACTGGACGAGAATCTCGAGCTGCGCGGCCGACAGCTGATCTCCAAACGCCTTGGGCATCATCCCGGCAAACTGGGCGAAGCCCTCCGCGACCTCCGCATCGGGATCGATGATGCCCCGGCGAATGCGGTCAGTGGAGATACGGCCGCCGATGCCGTCGAACGAGGGGCCGATTGGCGGGCCCGCGCCGTCGAGCGCGTGACAGCCGAGACAGGCGTGCTCGGTGAGCAGTTGCCGCGCGTCGGTTGTCGTACTCCAACTCCCTGCCCCACCTGCCCCACCAGCCCCGCTTGCCCCGCCTGCCCCCTCCGCCACTACAGGCAAGTCCGCCGCCGTCACCGTTACCTCACCGCCGAGCGATTGCAGGTACGCGATCGCCGCCCAGATCTGGTCTTCCGGAATCTGGCGACGCATGTCCGGCATGATGTTCTCGAAGCCGTCCACCACGAAGGCACCGGGCTCGGTCATCGCCTCGTACAGGTAGGCTTTGCAGTCCTTGCCCGGCTCGCGCCCGCCGCAGCGCGCCCCGATGGCTCCCTGGCCGGCATGATCCGTGAGCAGGTTCGGGGCGCGGGTGCCGAGACCGTGGCATGCGGTGCAACCACCCGCCCCGTTGTACACGCGCTCACCGGCGACCACCAGCTGCTCCACGCTCACGTCGGCGCCGAACGCGAATTCCTCGGGGACCTCCGACTCGAGCTGCGGGATGCTGCGCGCGACGAGCGTGTAGAACCCCACGGTGAGAAGCGCGACGGCGATCACTTTGAGATTGGTTGCCCACATTGGCTCAGTGTCCCTTCGCGGTCGTCATCGCGTTCTTGCTCACCGCACGTTCCGCCAGGCCGCCGAGCCAGAAGATGAACGCCACCAGGGAGAGGAATATCAGGACGCATGCGCTGATCATGGTCGCGGCATAGCCGAGCGCCGGCGTGGCCGCGGTGTCACTGGTATCGCGCATCACTTCCCACACATGCCAATGTTGCCGAATGCCGCTGCGGGCGAATCCCATCAACCCCATCAACCACGTGAACGTGACGGCGAGCACGAACAACGCGTACTGCGAGCGCTCTGGCATCTGTCCCCAGCGAATAGCGCCCCGCGACTCGGCACCCCGCAGCATCGCGATGTCGATCACGGTCACTCCCACGATGCAGGCCAGCACCGCGGCCACCTGATAGACCGAGAATCCGATCCGCACGATGGCCTCCACGAAGTAGCCAAACACGCCGTACCACAAGACGACCGCGGCCGACACCGCGAACATCGCCGCCTCCGCCATGGTGCCGGCGCGCGCCCAGGTCACCGTCGGCCGCTTGTTGGCCCGCCGATACATCATGAACGAGAGAAAGGTGGTCAGGATCATGATGTTCACCGCCGTATTCTTCGCGCTCATGACGCCGAGCACTCCGAGCAACGGGTGGTGGGAACCCCCCATGGCCGCCAACTCCGCACGACTGGCGATCATCGTGTGGGGCGTCGACCACACGATCCACCCGATGATCAGCACGAGCAGCATCCATTTAGTATACGGCTGGAAGCGTTCGGCACCCGGAATGCGATCCATGCCCGTCCACAAGTAGTAATTCGCGGCCAGGAACAAGACGCCGATGAGCACCGCTTGCACGATCCAGAGCCAGCTCATGAAGCCACCCATCATCGTGATCCCCATCTGCTGGTTGTACTCGTAGATCTCCCGACCCAGGTAGTAGCCAGCGAACGGCAACACAATGAACGTCGAAATGGCGATGAAATTGCCTACGTACCCCATCCAATCGTAGTGCGCACGCTCTTCATCCGTCTTGGCGGCGAGAAACCGATACGCCGCATAGGCGGCGACGATCGAGCCGCCGAACACGGCGTTCGCAATCAGACGGTGGATGTTGATGGGCATCCACGTGGCGTTGGCGATGGCGTTCCACATCCGCACGCCCTCGGGCAGCCCCTGGACCGTCGTGCCCTCCGGTGGGGACATCATATACGTGAGCCAGCCGTTCGCGATGAACATCACCGTCGTGCCCCACACATTCAACAACAGGCCCAGTCCCCAATGTCCCCACTTGGCCCGGCCCGCCTTCCACCGATCCCACCCGTAGTAATACAGGTAGAGCGTGAACGACTCGATGAAGAACAGACCCACGTAGATCCACATCGACAAGGCAAAGATCTCGGCCATGTGGTTCCAGAAGCGTGGGTAGAGCGTGGTGAGGAAAAAGACGAGAACGGCGCCCCACAATGCCGTGGCGCTGTACGCGAACACCAGCAGCCGAGTGAACTCTTTCGACAGCTTGTCGTACTTGGAATCCTTCGTGACGATACCGATCAACTCGGTGATGACCGCGAACATCGGCACACCAAGCACGAACGCCGCGAACATCAAGTGGATTTGCGCGGCAATCCACACGGCTGCCCTGCCCCCGATGGCCGGGAAGCGGCCGTAGCCACTGGCCGCCGTATCGGCCGCCGCTTGCAGGAACGCGAGGATATCAGGCATCGTCTTGCAGGAAGAAGGGCGCTCGCTTCGAGAAATCGACGGGCATCGCCCGGCGGACCTCGCGGAGGAGGTCGCTCGTGACCTCGTCGTGTCCGTGCCGGCGCGCGAACTGCTCCACGCGATCGATCACCACGCCCCGCACGAAGCTGGGGATACGGCGCATCCGTTCCTCGGCCTCCGCGGACCACCGCAGCGACCGGCTTGGCACGGCTCCGTACGTCACCGTGTCGGGACGGTCAATCACGGGTGTCCGCGGATCGGGCTCGTAGGCGCAAGACGGATCGGCCGCGAGCGGATCGCCCGCCACGGCGTAGGCGCGCGCCCGGCATCCCCCACACATCTTCCGGTATTCACACGTTCCGCATTTGCCCCCCAGCGCCTGAGACCGCAACGCTTGCAGCAACGCCGCCTCCCGCCACACCACGGCGAACGGCTGCTTGCGCAGGTCGCCGGCCGGTGCCGGCAGGTACGGACAGGCCGTGAGCTTGCCGTCGGGCGTCACGCGGCAATACTGCACCCCGCAGGGACACCGCGTTTCGTAGTTGAGGATGGGCGAGTCCGGCGACCGCTGATGCACGAGCCGCATGAAGTGCGGCGCGCACTTGGCCCGGACCATCATGCGTCCCAGGTGCCGCACGTGGTGGTCCACCAATTCGCTCAGCAACGCTTCGTAGTCATCGGGCGAGAGCTCGTGCATCCCGGCCCCACGCCCCGTGGACACGACAAAGTACGCGTTGAACGACACCGCGCCCCGGGCCGCCGCCCAGTCGACGAGCCGCGTGAGCTCATCCCGGTTACCCTTGGTCAGCGTCGTCTGGATCACGAAGTCGAGCCGGTGCTCCACCAGGCGGTCGATCGCCGCAAGCGTGTCATGGAGGGACCCGTGGCCACGGCGGAACCGATCGTGATAGCGCGGATCGAGCGATTCGACACTCACCGCGACGCCGGAGACGCCGGCGTCCGTGAGCGCGTCGATCCGCGCATCCGTCAGCAGCGTACCGTTCGTCCCCACGACCACCGTGGCCCCCCGCGTCGTGGCGTGGCGCGCAAGATCGGTGAGGTCGTCGCGCAGGAGTGGCTCGCCACCTGAGAAGATGAACAAGGGGGCCGGGTTCAGAGCGAGAATCTCGTCCGCGATCCTGATGCACTCATCGGTGGTGAGCTCGTCCGCCGCCGTTTCGCTGGGGCCGGCCGCGATGTAGCAGTGGGCACACTCGAGGTTGCAGCGACGAGTCAGATTCCACGCGACCACATGGGGCACGAACCCGCTCGTGTCCGCTGTGGCCGGTGCCTCCCCCATCATGGCAAGGGCGGAGCCGCTCACTCCCGAGGCGCTCCGGTCCCTTCTTGATCCATATACTGCCGGACGGCTTCCTTGGCTTGTTCGGGCGTCATCGTCTTGAAATCGACGGGACACTTGGACGCTTGCTCTTCGATGTCCCGGATCGGACAGCGCGACACACCGGAGGCCTTCGCCTCCTCGATGAACCGGCGCATGTCGGCCGATAACGCATCACCGCCTTCCGCCTCCGCCTTGATCTGCCTGGCTCGCAGTTCTCGGAACATGCCCATCATGGTCTCGGCGTCGAACTCGTCCGCCTCGATCATGGCCTGCTTATTTTCGTCCATCACCTGCGTAGTGATGCGCCAGATGTCGTGACTGCGCGCGAAGCGCTCCACCGTGCCGCGTGCAAGCGGTCGGGCGATGAGCGGAACGACACCGAGGCGGTGGAACGCCTCCGCGGTCCACACCGGAGGGTCCGCGGTGGTGCGCGCGCGGGTGGTGATGTGACTCGTGACCGGGCACTTCACCTCCACCATCGCTCCGGCGGGTTCCCGGTCGTCATCTCGACCCATCACCACGGTCTTCGCCATCTGCTCTTCGGCCTTCACCTCGGCGCGAGCGAGCTCCTCGGCGTCGCCGATCCCCATGATCAGCTGCATGTGGGTGGGCAGCAACTTCTGGATGGCACGATCGAGCCATGGGCTGGTCACGATGTCGCCACCATGCTCCACCACGAACTCTTCCACCGCACGACGCGCGATGCCCTGCGCAAACGGGGGGACCCGCAGAATGCGTACCTCCGCGTCTGGCGCCCATTGGAGTCCCACTTCGCCGTCCTCTTCGATCCACGGAATGTCCTCGGGGCGAATCCCAACGGTTCCCGTCACGAGAACGTTGCAGGGCGCCAGTCGCAGCAGGTTCTCCGACTGCGACCCCACCGCCGTTCCGTCGATGCGATGCGCGCCATGGCGACCGATCACCAGCAAGCTCGGCTGAATCTCCTCGATCCACTGCAGCACCACTTGAAACGGTTTCCCGATGAGGATCTGCGTGATCACCGGGACGTCCGCGTACTCCTCCGCCATCACCTCCGCACGCTTGATGTTGGCCTGCGAGAGCTTGAGGAGACCCTTGTCAATGATGTTGTTGTGCAGTTCCTCCTGCTCCTCGAACTTGAACACCTTCGAGGCACGTTCGGAAAGCACGTCCTTGATGTTGTTGAACACCGCATGATGGTACTCGACGTCGAAGGCACTGCACACGTACAGCGTCGCCTCGAACTCCCGTGCCATCTCGAGTGCCATCTTCATCGCGCGATAGCTGTACGCCGATCCGTCCACGCAGACCATGAACTTGCCGCCCCGCAACGGCCTGCCGTCGCGCACGATCAGCATGTCCTTCTCGACCTCGCGCGCCACTCGGGAAACGACACCACCAAGTTGCGAGTACTGCTGACGCCCGATGCCATGCGCGCCCATGATGACGAGGTCGTATTGCCGCCCCGACGACCCAGCCCGCTTCTCGTCCAACTCCTCGTCCTCCGCGACGATGCGTCCGTCCGCACCGAGCCGGACGTCGCCACGCACCCGCTCACCGCCGTCATAGTTGGCAGCGATGTTGGGATCGAACCCAATCAAGCTCGGCAGCTGGCCGGCGCCACTGTTCACCTCGCGAACGATTTCCTCGAAGTTGATGCCTTCGAGTAATTGCCGCCGCAGGGCGACGCCCCGCTCGACGCAGCGGTGCTCCACCTGGTCCAGAAAAGAGTCCGAGATGAGCTGGAGGCCCTTCTCGATCAGCTTGTCATGGACCTTGCGTTGCCGCTTGATCTCTTCCGGGGTCTGAAACTGCGCGGGGAGACCCGTCTCGAGCTGACGGAACCGCACGTCGTGCAGCCGCGCGGCATACACGTGATTCCCCGTGATGCTGCCACCCTTGGCCACGATTTCAAGGGCACGATCGACCGCCCAATCGGAGTGCTGCGAATTGTCGACAGGAACGAAGACTTCGCGGTACATGCGGGACCCTCGCTGGTCCGGGAGACACCAGACGGGATTCGACGTTCGTGCTGGCCGATCTATATACTGTGCGCCCGCTCGGCCCGTCCCAACCCATCACCTTAGGCGTGTTAATCGTAACCGCGAGTTGCGGATTTGCCGGGACAGACTAGGCCGCTCGGCGTGGTCCGTCAAGGGACCAATAGCCGACCATCTCCGTCCCATACCGAGAGCGCGTCCACCGGACACTCCCGACAGGCCTGCAACAGACGCTCCTGACCCACGGACTCCGGCATCGCAAACGCGACGATGCCCTCGGAATCCAGTCGAAACGCGTCAGGCGCAACCTCGATGCAGTCACCAAACGACACACACAGGGTCGGATCGATGACCACTCGTAGGCCATGCACCATGCGCTCGTACTCCGGCACCTACATGTCCTCCAACCCCAGCGCGACGCGTGCGCGATCCATCACCTCAGGCGTGATCTCCGCGATACCGCGCTCCCGAGCGTAGTCCGCATAGATGCGCTTGATCATCCCGCGCACGAAGTTCGGCGCCTTGCCAAGGCGTGCTTCGGCTTCCGGCGACCAGCGCGGCGCGCCAGCGCGTGGCACGGCACCTTCCGGTTCCACGAATGCGTCCTCGCGGCCCTGCATGTGCCCGCGGATCAGCTCGAAGGGCTGCTCCTTGTCGAGCACCCGGCCGCCGATTTTCACCCCGAGCGCCCCCACGAGCTGGCTTTCCATGGGATTCGCCAGCAGCGCCACCTTGCGACCGCACGACGGACAGGCGAAGGCGGCGGCAAACGTACCGTCGCCCGGTTGCTGCCGTTCCTCGAACGTCATTTGTTCGTCACAGTCGACACAGAGGAATTTCATGGGCGGCGCACTGTGCACTCGGCCAGCCGTTCGGCCATCTCGACAAACGGCTCCCTTCCCGCCCCGAACGGTACTCGGCCCCATACCGGAACGTCGAACTCGTCCGACAGACTGTCAGCCGCATCGCCCTCGAACAGGGGGTGTGCCTCCCGGCAGCTCGGGCACACGCTCCCAACCATGTTCTCGACGATGCCGAGGATGGGTAGTCCATCGTCGCGCGCCGCCGCGAGGGCGCGCGCGACCGAGCGGCGCGATTCCTCGGTCGGGATCGTCACGGCGACGACGCCGGTGAGGTTGGGGATGAGCGGATGGAGATCCGCCACGGCATCGGCTCCGGGCGGCAGGTCGATGAGCAGGAGATCCAGCACACCCCACTTTACGTCGCTCAGGAACTCGCGGAGGGCGCCAATCTCGATGGCACCCGTCCACACAAATCGCTCGGCGGTCGTCCCGCGCCATCCAAGGGGGCGGCCGTCCTCGAGCAGGAAATCACTGGACATGACGCGGATGTCGTCGGTGCCGCGCGCCGGCTCGATTCCCTGCTCGTCCGCCACGAGCGGACCCTCCGCCCGCAAGAGCCGGGCGACGGTTGGGCTGCGAAGATCCGCGTCCACCACACCGACACTTCGCCCCGCCGCCCGGCAGGCGCGCGCGAGCCCGGCAGAAACGTAGCTCTTCCCCACCCCGCCCTTCCCACTCAAGACCGCCACGATAGCACTCACGCTCGCAAGACGTTCGGCGACTCGCGCTCGCTGCTGCGCAACCTGCTCGCCCAACCCCGAGCGGTCCGGTCCGGTCACCTCGCTGTAGGTGCGAAAACTCACAAATCCCAACCGGCGCGGGCGAGCGACCACATGCTGATCAGAACGATGATGATCGCGGCGACGTAAAAGGCGGGCGGCATCCGCGAGTCAGCCTGCTCGACGAACGCGCGGCTGATGAGTGGCGGGAACCGAAATGCCTGAACGCCCCAGACCACTCGCGCCACCCACACGTTCTGCCACGCGTAGAGCCCCCAGAACACTGCGGCCACGATCCCGGCGCCAAGGAGGAGAAACAGCCACGGCGGCCCGAACCGATAGGGGAGCATGCCCTGCCCCCACATCACCCACGCCGCCGCCTCGTAGAGGATGCCGAGGTGGAGATAGATGAATGCCGCCTGGCGGAACTTGCGCGTCCGCTCGGGAGGCCAGGAGGAGGGGGTGAGCGTCATGATCAGCGTGCAACGTGCATCGCGCAGCGTCCGAGGTCAACGGTCCCGTCGCCTATTGCCTTATCAGAATGGTCTGTGACTATTTCGCGTCGTGAAACACCGACCACCGGCTCTCGTCATCGGCGTTGTCGCGACCTTTCTCGCTGCGATCGCCTACCTCATTGCGACGTCCCTCGTGCCGCGTACCGCCGCCGAGTTCACATTCGATCCACCTGTGCCACGCGCATCGGACGACCTGGTGGGCGTCGATACCATCACCATCTCGGCACCCGACGACGCGGTGTGGCGGTTCGTGGACTTGGAACGTCGTGCGCTGCTCGCGCCGCCCGACACCGCCGGATGGGATCTCGCCGTCCGCCGGTTCAACGTGATAGCGTCGGCGGAGGCAATGGATCTGGGCACCGTCTCGTTCGACGGCATTCTGCACGCGACCGCGATTCGCTACCGGCCGGCCGCCGACTCCACGCTCAGCCGGTGGTACAGGTATAGCTACCTGTCGCACCTCCTTCAGCCGAACGGGCACGTGTATGCCCTCCGCACACGCGAAGGCAACGAGTGGAAAGTCGAGTTCCTGAGTTACTACTGCACCGGGATGGTGCCGGGGTGCGTGACGTTCCGATACAGTGCACAGTAAACTGTAGTCTGTGCGCTGTGCCCTGTGCGCTACTTCCCCACCCCGTCGGCTGGGCTCTTCGCGCATCCCGACGCGAGCAGAAGCGTGGTGCACACGTTCGACACTATTCCCCCTCGGCATCTGCTGGGCCGACAGCGGCGTGGTCCAACGGGTCACGACTTGCAGCTGGAGGGGCGTCGAGCTTACGCTCGATGCGGTAGTGATCGAGGTCGGCCGTCACTTCGCGGCTCCCGGTACGACGGGAGTCCCGCTTCAACCCGCCTTTCAAGGCGCAGTTCCTCGGCCGAGCCTGGGCTTCAGCCCAGGACTCGCTCGCGCCCTCGGCGAGACGGTCGCGGGGCTCAGGCATCGCTGCCGCGGTCCGCGCGGCCGCGTGTTCACGCCACATTACACCAACGGGTTCGTTACGCGCAGTCCCCTCCCACCCCTTAACGCGCCCCAACTCAACTCTGGGCTCCGAACACCCTGAACCCCTCGCGACGCGCGGCCGCGCGCAGCTGCTCATCGAGTGTCACGAATGGCAACGTGCCTGGCTCGAAATCGGCCAGCACGACTGCCGCGGCGAGTTGAAGGGCGTCCGCCGCCCGGAGCGGATGCAACCGGAGCAGGCGCGTGGCCTGATCCCGAACCCTCCCGATCGGCGGCACTTCCGTCCAACCGCGAGCCGCGGCGTGCAAGCGGGATGTGGCAACATCCCAGTCCGCGGCGCCAAGCCGGCCTTCGCGTTCGAGCCGCGCCAAAGCGGATGCACACTCGACGGGCGTACCCCACCACACAGCGGCGGAAGGGTCGTCGCGCATCAACGCTGCGAGTTGGCCGCTCTCGGGCGCGGGGACGAGCAAGGGCAGGATGGCGGAGGAGTCCCAGAATCTCACCGCGTACTCCGCCGCTCTTCGAGTAACAGATCCACTGCGCTCCGGCCGTGGGCAACCTCGGGCCACGGCAGGTCGAGCCACTCGGCCACCGGCGTCTCTTCCGGCAGCCGCGCCAGCCCCTGCTGCGCCAATCCGAGCACGCGAGGTGGAATACCCGACCCAAGCTGGACCGGCATGAGCCTGGCTACCGGCACGCCACGATCGGTGATGAGCACGGGCTCGCCCGCCTGGACTCTCTTTATCAGGGCGCTCAGATGGTTCTTGGCCCTTGAAATAGACTCCGATTTCATATGTCTAGAATAGCTATATTCATATGTCCTATCAAGCTACTACAACGGACCGGCTGCGTCGCCAAGAGGCCAGCGAACACACACCAACCCCGTCGGAATCGACGCACGCAGGACCGGGTCGCGCAGAAGGAACCAGCCCAGCCCGCCCGGCCTCCGGGCGGTCCTTCAGAGCCCCGCGCGGCTGCACTGGCTACCTACTCGCACGCGCGCCCGGCGGGCGTCATCGCCGGCCCCTCGCCTGCTCCACGGCCATCCGCCAATTCTGCAACACGACGATCCTGGCGCCCGCTTCGCCTTCGATGCGTGCGAACAGAAACCCGCTGCCATCCGGCAGGACGTCGTACATGTGATGCATGCCTTCTGGGTGGTGCTCTCGCGTCGAAAAGAGCACGCGTTCCTCTTGGACGGCGAAGTCCCGCCCCAACGCTAAGCGGGCGGCCACGAGGTTCCCCCCGGCGCTCCGGAGGCTCCGATAGAACAACTCTCGGCCATCGGGCGCCCATCGGGGCTCGAGCCCGCCCTGGGTGGAAACGAGCCATTTGGCCGCGCTCACGTCCGGGAAGGGGCGCACGTACACCTCGGGCCGGCCCGATTCATCGGACACGTACGCGACGAAACGAGCGTCGGGTGAGAACGCCGGAGCCCGCTCCTCGAATTCGGTCGTGGCGACGGGGATTGGTGGCTCGTCCGCTCCCCAACGCACCGCGTATACATCGCGACCACCACCGGAGCCGGCGCGGTAGACCAGCCACCGACCGTCACGGGAGAACTCGGCTTCGTCGATGGGCGCGCCGGCTCCGTAAATGCGCTCAGCTTCTCCCCCGCCCGTCGCGGAGATCCGATACACCCCGGCGGGATGCTCGCGGTCGGACACGAAGATGATCGCCCGACCATCCGGCGTCCACGAAGGCCGGTAGCTCAGCGTTCCGCCAGACGAGAGGCGGCTCAACGGGCCTCGGTCGAGCGTCTTGAGCCATACCTCATCGCGTCCGCCGGCAAACTTGCTGATCGCCAGCCGCGTTCCGTCAGGGGAGAGCGCGATTCCCGACAACAACTCCGTCCAGCCGGGATCGACCGGCTCCTCCCGCCCCTCGCGATCGATACGGACGATGGTGGCAGCCGTCGCCCCCGCCGCCAGATAGAACAGCTCTCCGTTCCGGGCCACCGCCAGCGACGTCGTGTAACCCGACCAGCCAACGCGCACCCGATCGCTCAGGACGACCTCAGGGCCCGTCACGACGCCTCGCACCGGGTCGAACGGTACGGCGACCAGCTCACCCGTTTCGCGTCCGACGAGCATGTAGTCAGGCGGGCCGAAGCGGGCGATGGTGCCCGCCGAAAGGACGCGGGTCGTTCCCGTCTTCAAGTCCACGACCCCCACCTGGCTCGGGCCGGCTCCAAAGACCGTGACCAGCGCCGCGTTCTCTCCCGGCAACAGGTCCGGCGTCACCAGCCGCTGGTGCCCCTGGGTGGTGTCCGGACGCACCAGGACTTCCGGCGTGCCGCCGGTTGCGGGAACGCGCATCAAGAAGCCGCGCGCCGACGTGTAGTAAATCGCTCCGCTCTCGCCCCAGGCACCACCGTACCCCGATGTCGAGTCGGCCACGATGACTCGAGGCGTGGTGCCACCGACCGCGATCGTCACCAACGAACCGGGGAAGCCGGTCAGGTACCCGACCGACGCCCCGTCCGGAGAGAAGAACGGGGACCAGCCACTCTGGCCGCTCGCCATCAGCTGCGGATCCCGCTGGTCCCGGGGGCGCAGCACGAGTTCCGCGGATTCCCCCTGATAGATGATGTAGCGACCGTCGGGAGAGGCCGCGATTCCGCCAATCGCGACGCTCAGGGCCGGAAGGGGAATCTCGAATCGGCCAACGAGCACTTCTTCGGGTACGGGACGGAGCCAGCCCCACACGGCGAGCGCGAGCAGGATCGCGGCGGCTACGAGTGCCGCGGGCAAGGCGGTACGGCTGTACGGCGGTGGGAGGGGAGTCCGCGCGGCGGCTGCCGTCTTCGCGGTCGTGAAGCTCCGGTTCTGCAGCGCCTCCGCAAGCGCTTTTGCGCTTGCGAAGCGGTCGGCGGGCAACTTCTCCAGCGCTTTCGCCACCGCTGCGGCAACGTTCGGCGGCACCGTCTTCCGTAGCGTCGTGACAGGCTCCGCTTCCTCCGTCACGATCCTCATGATGATCTGCTGCGCCGAGGCCCCCACGTGCGGCGGGTTGCCCGTCAGCATCTCGTACAGCACGCTGCCCAAGGAATAGATGTCCGACCGGGCGGTGAGATCCTTCTCCGCAGTCGCCTGTTCGGGCGACATGTAGTGCGGGGTCCCGAGGCTCAAGCCCGTCTCCGTCATCCGTCCACCCGCCGCCGCACTCACGGCCAGCGCGATCCCGAAGTCCGCCACCATCGGGCGGCCGTCGTGGAGTAGGATGTTCTCGGGCTTGATGTCCCGGTGGATCACGCCGTGCCGGTGCGCGTAGTCGAGCGCGTCGGCCACCTCGGTGGTGATCGTAACGGCCTCCTCGATGTCAAGCTGGGTCTCGCGGTTCAGCTTGTCGCGCAATGTCTCCCCTTCGATGTACGGCATCACGTAATAGAGGAAGCCGTCCGCGCTGCCCGAGTCGAACAGCGGCAGGATATGCGGGTGCTGGAGGCCCGCCGTGGTCTTGATCTCCACCACGAACCGCTCGGCGCCGAGCACGGCCGCGAGCTCGGGCTTCAAGACTTTGAGGGCGACCTTGCGGTCGTGCTTCACGTCATGCGCGAGATACACGGTCGCCATGCCGCCCGCGCCGAGCTCGCGCTCGATCGCGTAGCGGTCCGCGAGGGCGGATGAGAGGCGGATCGGCTGATCCATCTGGTGCACGTCTAGTCCTCCCCGAGTGACTCGATGTTTGTAAGATCTTTGCGGCGGCCACTGGCGCGCTTGTTCCGGATCAGCGCCGCTCGACCGAGAAACGCACCTGGGCCCTCCCCTGCCGGTTCGATCGGCCGCGGTTCGGCGGCCGCCTTGCCGTGCACGGTAATGATCACGCGGGGGCGCCCTCGCGCACCCGGCGTACGAGGACCGGAAGCCGGGTCGTGGCTTCGTAAAGCGAGTATGTGCCATGCACGACGGCAAGCCATTGCCCTGGTCAGGTTAGGCAGATTGCGTGTGTGGGCCGCGAAGCCGTTGCCGTCACCGTGCGACTTTCGCGACGAGTTCCTGAAACCAGTTGTCCACCAGAATCAGGTTCGTGCGCTCGCCGCCACCCCGTTCGCGCACCATGAGGAACCGCCGGTCGTCCGGCGACACATCGTACGCGCGGTGCGACTGGTCCGTGCGAAAGGCGCCGCCGGCAAACAGGACCGTCTGGCGGCCCACCGCGAACGTCGGCTGCGTCATGATCTCGGCGGCCACCATGTCCCCCGCCGGGCTGCGGTAGAACAGCTCCCGCCCGCTGTTCGCCCAGAGGGGTTCCGTGCCCCCGCTCAGGGACACCTGCCATTTGGCGCCCGAGACGTCGGGGAACGGACGGACGTACACCTCGTCCGTTCCGGACTCGTCGGACGCATACGCGATCCAGCGCGTGTCCGGAGAAAGCGCCGGGGACCGTTCGTTGTACTGGGAAGCAAGGAGCGTCACCGGCGTCGCATCGCCATCCGTCCGGACCGCCATCAGGTCAGCGGCTGGCGCCGAGCGCTCGCGATACACGAGCCACCGTCCATCGCGCGACCACTGCCCCTCCCACAGGTCGTGCGGACTCACCAGGAGGGTATCGGGCGGGGCGCTGCCGTCGGCGCGCGCGACCCCGAGGCTCCGAACCCCGGTCCGGGTCGTATAGAACCCCACCGAACGCCCGTCGGGCGCGAAGAACGGCCGACCACTCTCGGCGTCGAACGTCAGCTTGGACGACGGCCCATCGGGCAGGAGGCGGATCCAAATCTGCGTTTCCCCCTGTGTGGTGACGGCAGCCGCGACCCGCCGGCCATCGGGGGAGATCACCGGCGCGTCGTACGCGTTGGAGTCGATCACTTCGACGTCGCCCGTTCGCGTCACCCACACCAGATCAGACTGCGGCCCGCTCCCGCTGCCGCCCGAGTACAGCAGAGTGCCGGTGGCCGACAGCGCCAAGTCCACGTAGCCCACTCCGCGGACGCTCACGCCTTCGGCCAGCGCCGCGGCGTCGCCGGTCAGCTCCATGCTCCCTTGATCGAACGGCGCGGCCATCAACGTTCCGGTCGCCGTGACGTAGACCAGGTAGCCCGGAGCCACATGTTTGCCGTAGATGCCCCGGGTCAGGACGCGATGCACACCGGTGGCAAGATCCACCACGGCAACCTCGTAGTCGGCGATACCCCGGCGCAGGACGGTGAACACGACACCGCGCCCATTCGGAAGCACGTCCGGATAGTTGTGCTGACTCTCTCCCCGCGCAGTGTCTAACGTGGTGACCCGGACCGGCCGACCGCCGCCCTGCGGCACGCGGACGAGACCGTCCGGCGTGTCCGAGTAGATGTAGCCGTCCCGACCCCACGCCCCACCATCCCAGTCCATCCCGGAGTCCGCCACCGTGACCGGTGGTTCGCCGCCGAGCGAGACGGTCTTGAGCCGCATGGGCGAGATCGTGTAGAATCCCACGCGCCGTCCATCCGGCGAGAAGAACGGGCTGATGGCGCCCTCAGTGCCCACCAGGGGCCGCGCGTCCAGCCGGTCACGCTCGCGCAGCCAGAGTTGACCCGCGCCTCCCTCTCCCGGCCCCAGATACACGAACCGCGAGCCATCGGGCGAGATCGCGATGCGCGGTCCCTGCCCGGGCCGCATGACCTGCGCCTCGGCTAGCGCGATGTTAAACCGGCTCACCGGCGGCGGCGGCGGCTTGCGCAGCCAGCCCCACACGGCCACGGCGGTCGCGACAATCGCGACCGCGGCAAGGGCGCGGTGGGTGACCGGGCCGTGGGGCGGTTGGGCAGTCGGCGTGCCAGCGGCGGCGGCAAAGGTCGAGAACGCCGGATTCGCCAGTGCCTCGGCAAACGCCGCGGCAGTCTCGAAACGATCGGCCGGGAGTTTCTCGATCGCCTTGGCGACGGCCGAGGCCACATTGACCGGCACCGACTTGCGTACCCTGGTAACGGGCACCGCCTCCTCCGTCACGATCTTCATGATGATCTGCTGGGCCGATGAACCCACGTGCGGTGGGCTCCCGGTCAGCATCTCGTAGAGCACGCTGCCCAGCGAATAGATGTCCGACCGTGCCGTGATGTCTCGATCTGCGGTCGCCTGCTCCGGGCTCATGTAGTGCGGCGTGCCGAGGGACAGGCCCGTCTCCGTCATCCGCCCGCCGGCCGCCGCACTCAGGGCCAGGGCAATGCCGAAATCCGCCACCATCGGCCGGCCGTCGTGCAGCAGAATGTTCTCGGGCTTGATATCGCGGTGGATCACACCGTTGCGGTGGGCGTAGTCGAGCGCTTCGGCCACCGCCGTCGTGATCCGCAGGGCCTCATCAATGCCCAGCTGGGTATCGCGATCGAGCTTCGCACGCAGGGTCTCGCCGTCAATGAACGGCATGACATAGAACAGGAACCCGCCGGCCGTGCCTGAATCGAACAGCGGCAGGATGTGCGGGTGCTGCAACGAGGCGGTCGTGGTGATCTCCTGCACGAACCGTTCGGCGCCGAGCACGGCGGCCAGCTCGGGCTTGAGGACCTTGAGGGCGACCTTACGCTTGTGCTTGAGATCCTCGGCCAGATAGACGGTGGCCATGCCACCCGCGCCGAGTTCCCGCTCGATCGCGTAGCGGTCCGCGAGGGAGCCTTTCAACTGGTCAGTTACGTGCGCCATGCTGGCTCCGGTTGGTCGTGCAGCGTGCCGCGTGCAGCGCGCAGCGTACCTGCTCGCTCAGGAGAGATCGTCATGTGCGGCCATGTCTCCGGCTCGAGCGGTACACCAATGCGCGCGAGGCTGGGTGGCGGTAGGTCAGGTGGCCCGCAGGGCGTGACGCCAGCGGAGGGTCTGGAAACGCGCGTAGTCGCGGTCGGACGTAATGAACTCGCAGCCCGCCTCGATGGCCAGCGCCGCCAGCCAGGCGTCGGGAACGAGGTTGCCCGTCGCGTCCGTCTCCCGGCACAGGCGCACGAAGATATCCCAGTGGCGGGCGGCCGGCGCGATCGGCACCGCGTTCGGCCGGTGGCGCAACGCCTCCACAAACGCGAGCGCCGGCTCGAGGGGCGTGGGCGGGTGAAACACCCGCGCGTGGGTCACGACGCGCAGGAACGTGCTCAGCACCTGATCGGAGACGGCGCACGCCTCGTCGGAGGCGAGGAGCGCGTCCGCCGGTGCCAGCAGGGCGCGCGCAAGGCGACGCCGATCGCCGGCCGGGACCTTCTTGAGTTGTCTCTCCGCGCTCCGCGCGATCTCGAGCCTATACCGCGCCATCAAGTTTCAGCTCGGCCAGCACATCCGCCAGGGGCCTGGTCGGCTCATGCCGGAGCGCCCTGAGGTCCTCGACGTCCTCGAGCTCTTCGAGCCGATCCAGCAAGGCCTCCTGGATGAAGTGGTTCATCACGATCCCGCGCGAACGGCAGAACTCGTCGAGCGCTCTCTTGAGGCGTCGGTCAATGCGGGCACTGATCTGGACGGTCGCCATGGAGACTCGCTAGCAAACGGTGGCACGCAATATACGTTGATACCGCGCGACTCACCACGCGGTATCGGTCGGCGAGGCACGCGGTGGCTGGTCACGCGGCCACTCGCTGCTCCGCCTCTCTCGCGATGCGCTGTCCCTCATCCACGCGCACCAGCAACAGCAGGGCCCCACCTACCACGAAGAACATGATGACCGAGAGGATCGCCGTGCGACTGGATCCCGTGAGCCCCACCATCAACGCGAAGACCGCCGGACCGATGATGCCCGCGAACTTCTCGAAGACCGCGAACAGGCCGAAGAACTCGCCCGATTCGTGACGAGGGATCATGCTGCCGAACAGCGAGCGACTCAGCGCCTGCGTGCCCCCCTGCACCATCGCCACCATGATCGCGAGGATGAAGAAATGGGTTGCGGTCGTCATCACGTACCCGAACACCGATATTCCGGCGTACACGACCAGCCCGAGGAGGATAGCGCGCTTGGTGCCGATCCAGCCGGCGAGGCCTCCAAACAGAAACGCGAACGGGATCCCGACGAACTGTACCAGGATCACCGCTCCGATCAGCGCACCCCTGTTGATCCCGATCTCGCTCCCGAAGATGACGGCCATACGAATGATCGTACCGATCCCATCGTTATAGATCAGGAACGCCAGGAGCATCACAAACGCGTTGCGATACGTGCGCAGTTCGCGGATCGTGCGCCGCAGCCGCTGGAGCGCAGCCCGAACCGTCCCTACACCGCGTTCTTCATCACCCAACATCCGAACGGGAGGTTCCGGTACGCGGCGGAACAGGGGCACCGAGAACACGACCCACCACACCGCCACGGCCACGAACGACAGGCGGGCGGGGAGTGAAGCGGCGGACGGAGACAGGCCCTCCCCAGCGGGCAGCCCAATCAAGTCCGGCTTCACCAACACGACCGCTGCGCCCGTGAGGAGCAGGCCCCCACCCACGTACCCGAGCGCATAGCCCGCGGTCGAAACACGGTCCATCTCGTCCGTGGGTGCCACGTGCGGCAACAGCGAGTCGTAAAACACGAAACTGCCGTTCGCGCCAATGTTGGCGAGAACGAAGAGCACGAGCGCAAACAGCCATTGTCCCTGCTGGATGAAGAACATCAGCGCGACCGCCGCGACGCCGACCCCCATGAACGTCCCCAGCATGCGCTTCTTGATCGCCGTGTGATCTGCCATCGCGCCGAGCACCGGAGCCAGGACCGCAATGATCGCGAGTCCGATCGTCGTGGCAACGCTGAAGCGGAACGTGGCGACCTCCGCCGGCATCCCGGCGGCGGCGTACGACGGGAAAAAGATCGGATAGATCGCCGTCACCACGATGACGATCATGGCCGAGTTGGCCCAGTCGTACATCGCCCAAGCGCGCTGGACCTTGGTGCGCAGGCCTATCCGGGCCAGCAAGCCCGAGGTTTCGCTCGACTCGGTCATCTGGGTCCGCTGGGTGACCACCGGTCAGCAGCAGGGCGGGCGCGGTAGCGTCGTTGCATCGTGCAGGGTTTCGGCATCGTGGCAGTCTCGACCAGGTGAGCAGGAAGGAGGTCGGGTCAGGGATCTGCCCAAGATGGCGGTTCCGGCTCACTCTCAACAGGGTATTGCCGGCGCCTCGGCGCGTAATCGAGCGCGTCGGCCACTTCCGTCGTGATCTTCACGGCTTCGTCGATCGCGAACTGTGTCTCCCGAGTGAGCCTGTCTCGTAGGGTCTCGCCCTCGATGTATGGCATCACGTAGGTCAGGAAGCCGTCGGCCGAACCCGAACCGACCAAGGGTAGGATGTGGGGGTGCTGGAGACCGGCCGTGGTCTTGGTGCGGACACGCGCTCGGCGATTTCGGTCACGAGCGTCGGCTCCGACAGTTGCTCATGCCTTCTCCCTGGTCGGATGGGCGACAATCGCTGCGTAGGGCGGCTCTGACCATGGGCGACAAGATAGTGAGGTCCGCCATCGCAGGCGAGAAACGGTCGAGTCTCGAGGGTGCTCTTGGGCATGGGATTCGGACAGATTGCACCGTCAGGATACGCAAACCGAACCATTCGGAATTGCGGTGCCGCGCGACGCCAGTGGCGGTGACCCATTTTGGGTGCCAAGATTGAGTTGGCCGTAATCCAGCCCCTCGTCCCGGAGCCCGACGCGCGAGCGCGCACCTCCCATGCGTCCTACGACTGTTCCCTCCAGCTGGGTTGTGCTGTCACTCGCCGTCGGGTGTCACGCTGCCGACGAGCCACCGCCGCTCAGCGACTACGCGAGCGCGTTCCTGGACAAATGGCATATGGGCAACAATCCGACGCCCCGCCCTGGCTTTGACTATTGGGTGGGGCTGCGAGCTCGGGCGTCTTGTGTTGCAGGCAATGGAACTGGACGAGTCTTGACCATGGGCAGCTATCGTCCAACGTCGAAGCTGTGACTCTATGCCGATCTCCGTCTCCCTGTCTCCCCTGTTGCGTCGGCGCACGAAGATCGTCGCCACCCTCGGCCCAGCGTCGTCATCAGCCGACATCATCGCTCGATTGATCGACGCCGGCGTCGATGTCTTTCGGATGAACATGTCCCATGGAGACCATGCGGGTCACACGACGGTGTTTTCCACCATCAGGGACGTCGCCGCGAACAAGGACAAGCCGGTTGCGGTGCTGGCCGACCTTTGTGGTCCCAAGATCCGCGCGGGCCGATTCGCGGGCGGTTCGGTCGAACTCCCCACCGGCGCCACCGTGGTGGTGACGACGCGAGAGGTCGAGGGAACGGCGGAGCTGATCCCCTCCCAGTACGAGCATCTGGCCTCGGATGTCCAGTCCGGCAACCGCATCCTGCTCGATGACGGGAACTTGGAGCTGCGGGTGGAGCGCGTCGCGGGAACCGAGATCACCTGTACGGTGACGGTCGGCGGCACGCTCAAAGACCGCAAAGGCATGAACCTGCCCGGGGTCAACGTGTCCGCTCCGTCATTGACGGCGAAGGACCGCGAGGACGCGCGCTTCGTGGCGGGGCTGGGCGTCGACTTCATCGCGCTTTCGTTCGTCCGTCGCCAGGAGGACGTGCTCGAATTGCGGGAGCTGTTGCAGGAAGTCGGATCGACGGCCGCCATGGTAGCGAAGATCGAAAAGCCTGAAGCACTTGACGCCATCGAATCGATCCTCGACGTGAGCGACGCCATCATGATTGCGCGTGGTGACCTCGGCGTCGAACTGCCAGCCGAGAGGGTGCCGGTCGCGCAGTCACAGCTGATCGATCTTGCGCGAGCGCGGCGTAAGCCCGTCATCGTCGCCACGCAAATGCTCGAATCGATGATCACCCACCCCCGACCGACACGCGCCGAAGTATCCGACGTGGCGACGGCAGTGTTCGGCAGCGCCGACGCCGTGATGCTCTCCGCGGAGACCGCGTCAGGCCGCTACCCGGTGGAGGCCGTGAGTATGATGGATCGGGTCGCGCGCGACGCCGAGGGCTATCAGTGGGAGCGTGGTGCGTTCGGTGATCCGCCGGCGTCCTTGGGCACACCGGGGACCATGACGGTGGAAGATGCAGTCGCCCGCGCCGCGGCCGGCGTGTCGCGCGGCCTCATGGTTCGAGCCATTGTCGTGTTCTCGAGCACGGGACGATCCGCCTCGATCGTCTCCGCCTGGCGTCCGCAGGCGCCGATCCTGGCGGCCTCCGTCAACGAGCGCACTTGCCGTCGATTGATGCTGTCGTGGGGCACCGTTCCGATCATGCGAACCGAGCTGGCGCCCGGTGAGTTTTCGTCGGCCGCCCGGCATCTCGCGCGCGAGGCCGGGCTCGCCCAGTCGGGCGACTTCATTCTCCAGGTGAGCGGCTTCCAGGTGGATCCCGCCACCAACGAACCGGCGGTGACGGTCCTGCAGGTCTAGCGATACGCGAGATCCTCGAGTGGATGCAGCACCCCGGCTCGCATGACGTGCGTAAGGCTGCGAAACGCGCGCACGTCCACGGTGGGGTCCTCCGCAAGCACGAGCAGGTCCGCGATCTTACCGGCAGCGAGTATCCCGATGTCATCCCGCTGCATCGCCCTCGCGCCGTTGCGGGTGGAGGCGACGATGACCGCAGTGGGTGACATGCCGGCACGCTGCATCGCTTCCATCTCGGCATAGATGGCCGGGCCGTGCAGCGTCAACGGATTGCCGGCATCGGTCCCGGTCGCGACAGTGATACCCGCCCCGACGACGCGACGGAGGTTCTCCGCCATGATCCATGACCGGGCACCACCTCGCTCCATCCGTGTGTACACGACCTCTGGCGATCGCATCCGCGACGGGAGGACCGGACGGAGCACCGCGGTCGCGCTGATCTTCTCGACCGTTTGCGGATCAACACACCCGTTGGGGTCGTCGATCCGCTCCGGTGCGTCGAGTATCACCGACGCAATCGCACGGTTCCAATTGCCTCCGACGACGAGAGTGGGCGAATAGAGCGTTCCGCGGCTTCGTAGCAGCTCGAGAAACTCCTGGTCCACAAGCGTGTCCTCCACGCTGTGCACCAACAGGCCTGCTCCCGCGCGGACGGCAGCCTTGGCATTCCGCAAGCTCGTGGCGTGCACGATCAGTTCGAGTCCGGCTTCCCGTGTCGCCGCTCCGACCGCGGCCACCCGATCGTCGAGTGCCGCCTGCTGATCGGGTGGCGCCGACACGTACCAGACCTTCGCGGCGGTCGAGCCGAGGGCCACGAGGCGTTGCACACTTTCACGCGCGTCCTCCAGAGAGCCCATGGGCAGGAACGTGTAGTGCTGCTCGTCCACGTTCAGCGCCGGCACGCTCGCATGCGTAATGAGCGGCCCGGCGGCACGCACGTGCACGCCGTCAGCGTCATGCTCGCTTCGATCCGGGAGCGTCGTGGTCCACGGGTGCCCCCCCACGTCGAACACGCCCGTCACGCCGGTGCACAAGTACGAACGCGCAAATCGGTCGGAATGCTCTCGCAGAGACCGCGCGGTCTCGGCATAGGGATAGACGTCGGGCGCGCTCAGTCCGTCAGGCCTTCCGTCGATCCATCCCGTCTGGCTGAAATGCACGTGCGCGTCGATCAGTCCGGGGGTCAGGAAACGCCCGGTGACATCGTGACGTTGGGCCCCAGCTGGGACGAGGCAGCCGGCGGCAGGACCGACGCAGGTGATCCTCTCCCCTTCGACCAGAACCACGGCGTTCGGGATTGGCGCCGCGCCCGTCCCGTCGACGACGGTGCCCCCCACCAGCGCGACCGCTTGCGCCGCAGCGCGCAGCGACCGCGCGATCAGGCCAAGCGCGATCAGGAGTGCTCCACCACCGAAGCGCGTTAGGCGAGGGGACGTCATTCGTTGTGCGTAGAGGGACGCGCCAGCGTCATTCCCCATCCATCGTCTCACCAAGCGGATGAGCCGCCAGCTCGGCGCGCAGCTCGGGGTGGACGCTCCACAGATAGTACCCCATCCCTCCCGCGGCGATGAGGTTGCCGATCGCCACGTTCGACCACGCGAGCGCACCAAGGAGCGGCTGGCCGGCGAGCGCCACCACGATGTAGAACCCGACCTCGAAGATGGCAAAGAACACCACGACCACGAAGAACGTCGTCGGGAAACGCTCCACGAGTCGCGCCAGCAGCGCTCCGGCGAACCCGACAAAGCAGAACGCCAGCACATGCAGCATGGTGTACCCGATCACCGCCTGGAACGTGACGACCACGTCGGCCGGATCGCGGAGCCCCAAGAACACTGCCGACCCGAGCATCGCCGGCGTGTAGAACGCACGGCCCGCCACGAGGTCGACGATCAAGAACCAGAGCGCGACGGCGCCGGCTCCAATGAGACCAGCCACGAAACCTTCACGAAGGAGGCGCGGGAGATTCACGGGAGATTCTCGCTTGAGCGGGAGGGTCGGGTCAATATATCGCTTGCGCCCTCCCACGCGAGTCTCCCGCCTAGCGCTTCAACGGATCTTCCCGCACCTCGACACTCCCGACGTAATCGCGCCCGTCGACCGAGATACGCACGACGTACCGTCCGGCAGCCGCCTCGTGCATGGTCAGCTCCTGACCGTAGATGCCGAAGAAGGCCTCGTCTCCCACCACCTGGCTGAACGCGATCAACTGGTCGCGCGCCGCCGTGAGCTGGCGGACGTTCCGCGCGCTCGCCAGCCGCTCCATCGTGACCTCCATGTGCCGCCGCAGGAGCGCGAGGGCGTCTTCACGATTCGCGTACTCCACCCCGCGGTACAGGCTGGGATAGTTCTGCGGCGCGAGCAGGTCTTTCTGCATCTGTAACAGGTGTTCGCGCGGCGTGCCGGGAAGCCGTTCTCGAATGATCCTCCCGACGCGCTCCAGACCAGCCCGGTATGCCGCAAGTTCCGCCTCGGTGGGATCGAACCGCATGTCCCACCGCGTCCGGTTGATGCCCGCATGCGCCGCGATCGACCACGCGCGACGCAAGCCGCTCCACTGGTCTTCCACCGTGACGCGCACTGAATCCCGGGGCGCCGCACGCAAGTAGAATGCCACGGCGGCACCGGACGGCGGGTTGCCGCCGTAGAACTTGAAGTGGAGCTGCACACGGCCCTTGTCGAAATCGAGCCATTTGGTTCCGGGCCGGCTCTCGAAGACGTGGACCGGTTCGGCCAAGACCTGATCGGTGACCTGGCGCAGCGGGGCGATGTCGTCCGCGATCCAGATGCTGCGGCCGTGCGTGCCGGCGACGAGATCGGCATCCCGAGGATGGATGACCAAATCCCGTACCGCGACGCTCGGCAGATCATCACCGAAGCGTGTCCACGACCCGCCGCCATCCACCGTCACGTACACCCCGAACTCCGTGCCCACGAACACCAGGCGCGGATTCACGGGATCCTCAACCACCGTGTGGATCGACGAGCCCGGCGCTTCGCGCGGGAGATTCGCGGAGATGCTGGTCCACGTGGCGCCGAAGTCGGCGGTCTTGAAGACGTAGGGATTGGTGTCGTCCGACCGGTGCCCGTCGAACGCGACGTATGCCGTCCCCACGTCGTGAGCCGAAGGCTCGACTCGGCTCACCCAGGTGCCCGGCGGCACACCCGGGATGTTGGACCGGACGTTACGCCACGTGGCGCCGCCGTCACGCGTGAGCTGCACGTTCCCGTCGTCCGTCCCCACCCAAATCACCGCGGGATCGAGCGGTGAGTCCGCGACAGTGTAGATCGTGTAGTGGTTTTCCGCCCCCGTGGCGTCCTTCGTGAGCCCGCCACTGTTCGTGGTGTTGCGCCTCGCCGCGTCATTGGTGGTGAGGTCCGGGCTGATGATGCGCCACGTCTCCCCCCGATCGACCGACTCGAACAGGTGGTTGCCGCCCACGAACACCGTGCGCGGGTTGTGCGCCGAGAGGACCAGCGGCGAGTTCCAATTGAAGCGAAACTGCGGAGGCAGATTGTTGCCGTTGATCGTGCGCTGCGGCGAATCCGACCACAACCAGTACTCACCGGGATTGATCGAGTAATTCGTTTGGGACTCCCCGTAGTTCGGATCGTAGTGTTCGGCGAAGTTCACGATCGTCCGCGGCGTGGGGGTGATGAACGCCCGCTCGCGCGTTTCCACGTTCATGCGACCGAAGTATCCGACGTGCGTGGTCGTGTACACCGTGCGCCAATCGCTCGGGTCGACCTGCATATGGAAGCCGTCTCCGCCGTTGATCTCCATGGCGTGATCGTTCATGATTCCCCGTGGATCGCGCGAGTTGCTTGGCAGGCCCCATCCACCATTGTCCTGCAGCCCACCGTACACCCAATACGGATCGCGCATGTCCACCCCGATCGCGTAGTACTGCCCGATGGCCATGTTGTTGAACGCGAGGGTGGTCACGCCGCCGTCCACCGACGAATAGGCGCCCTGGTCGGTGGCGTTGTAGAAGATCCCGCCGTCCGCGGGATCGATCCACATATCGTGATCGTCGCCACCGGTACTCCGCCATGGTCGCCGGTCCTGCCAAGTCTCGCCCCCATCGCGCGAGTACGCGAAGTCGCGGGCGATCACATACACGTTGTCCGGATTGGACGGATCGACGCGGATGCGCCCGTGGTAGTACGGCCGGGAGTTGTGGCGCAGGAGATACCGCCACGTCTCGCCGCCGTCGGCGGATCGGTAGACCCCCGGGCCCGGAACGCTCAGGTCGTGCGGCAGCGTGTCCGATGCCTCCACGTACGCAAACACGATCGACGGGTCCGCCTGGTAGATCGACACGTCGATCTGGCCCGTCTCGCCGCTCGGGAGACCCGCGGTCAGCTTGCGAAACGACCCTCCTCCGTCCGTGGACTTGAACAGTCCGCCGTTGGCTCCCCCACTCAGCATCCAATCCGGCGTGCGCAGTCGCTCATACATCCCGACGAAGACGATCTCGGGGTTCGACGGGTCCAGTGCCACCACGGTCGCCCCGGTCCGCCCGTCGTCGGGGAGCCCATTGGTGAGCTTGATCCAGGACTGTCCACCGTCCGTCGTCTTGTACAGCCCGCGCGAGCCCGACGGGCCCCAGAGCGCGCCGAGGGCGGCGACGTACACGATCGCCGGGTTTGTCGGATGGGTGGCAATCTCCGCGATCTGCCGCGTATCTACGAGTCCCATGCGATCGAACGTCGCGCCGCCGTCCGCGGACTTGTACACGCCGTCTCCCCATCCCACGCTGTTGCGGTTGGTCGCCTCACCCGTTCCAACCCATATGATGCTCGTGTCTCCCTGGAAGAAAGCGACGTCGCCGATCGACTGACTCCCATAGTGTTCGAAGATAGGCGTGAACGACACGCCGCCGTTCGTGGACTTGAAGACGCCACCCGAGGCCGATCCGATGAGCACGACGCGATAGTCCCGCTGCCAGGCATCGATGGACGACACACGCCCCATCATCGTGGCGGGTCCGATATTGCGCCAACCGAAATCCTGGACGAGTTGCTCCACCTGCTGCGCTGCACCGGCGGCGGGGCTCATGATGATCAGGGCGAGACTCAAGGCGATGCGACGTGGCGGCGACATCTGTAGCTCCTCCGTTCCAGGTGACACAATGCGTGGGAAGTTTGCCGTGCTCGACGCGGAGGCGCTAGGGAGAGGGTGTCGTGTCGCACGAGTTCGTTGTCCGGAGCGTGAGTCCCCGCGGGTTGGTGACCGACACGGCAACGCCCCGCCCGCGGAAGCGAGCGGGGCGTGTTGTTCCCGCTGTTCGACCGCGCGCCGGCTATCGCGGCTTGCGGTGCTCGTGCATCGGCATGTCGTGGCTTTCGGTATGTTCACCCATGACGTGCTCGTGCAGGTACTCGTGCAGATGGGCGACCTGCTCCTCCGAGAGAAACGCGCCGAGGGCGGCGTGCTCGGTCTTCATGTCCGCGTGCAACGCGTCCATCGCCGCCGCGTGATCGGTCTTCTGCGCCTCGGTCGCCGTCTCGGCGTCGAACTCGTGCAATTGATGCATCCGCATCATGAAGCCGCCGAGCGTATGCAGGTGCGCAGCCATCGAATCACGCGCGGTGCCGTGCAGCTCCAGCACCGCCGCCACGCTGTCGATCGAGAGCGCCGCGCGATGGCGCTCCATCATTTCCGCCATTTTGCCTTCGGCATGCTGCATCTCCGCGTGCGCGGCGTGCTGCGCAACGGCAGGTGCGGCGGCAAACGCAAGGAAGGCACTGGCCAGTACTAGGGTCTTCGCTTTCATCAACAACTCCATTCCGTGGTTTGTGGTCTGTAGTCTTTCTGCTGCACTCTGTCGTCAGAGTCTCGCTCCCGACGGCCTCTCGCCTCAGCCGCCCGGCATCTTCTGCGGCGTCTCCGTGATCGAGGACTTGGCGTCCTTGCCATGGGCCGTGAGTTCCATGGCACTGCCGCGGCGATCGCTGAACCGCACGATCCCGAAGGGCACGGCGGCACTGATCCACAGGTCCCCGGCCTCCGCGTCCGTCGGGACGATCTTCATCGTCGAGAACGTCCCCGCGGGCACCGTAACCGATTCGGTCGCGGCCAGCGTAGCGCGGTCGCAATTCTCGGCGGCGCCCCGCGCGGGACTCTCGCCTCCACCGCCCTGGGGCATCATCGCCAGCATGCTCGCCGGGAGCTCCATCGCCGGCTGAGCGCCCGGTTTCACGATGATCCGCGCGATATCCTGGTCGTCGTACGGGTACCCCGGGATCAACATCTGCATGACCATCGCGCCCATCGGACCCGCCATGCTGGTCTCATACCAATAGTGATCTTTGCCCTTCGCCTGCTCCGTACCGACGATCGCAAGCCGCATCGTCGCCGACCCCCCGGGGATCTCTGGCGACGTCAGCTTGTATTCCGCCCACTGCCCCACCGTAACCTTCCCGAGCGCCGCACACGCCTCCGCGAGGTGTTGTGCCCTGACGGGAACGGCAAGCACGCTCACGAGTGCGAGAGAGACCAGGGTACGCATCAAGAGCCTCCCAGGAATGATTAGCGGACGAAGAAGGGCGCCAGCAGGGTCCTGTACAAACTAACATCCTCTACTCCGAGACGCTCCTCGGCCGCCTCGACGAACACACCCACTCCATCACCGGGGGTGCAAGCCAAACGGCGTGCGGTGGGAACGGATGTACCTTGCGGTCATCATACATGTCCATCCAGAGGCCTCTGCTGCTTCCGCGACCTTTCAGCCACGGGGGTCGGATCCCCTGTCATCCAGCACCCTGGCAATCGCGGTGATGGTATTCCAGTTACGCGTCGTGGCTGGGACTCCGAAAAGCCGGTCCACCGTGCCGAGATA
>DASWII010000026.1:0-123200 GCA_036397755.1 Gemmatimonadales bacterium
GACCTTCTTGCCGACGATCATCATCAGGTCGGCCAGTTCGTCGATCACGACAACGATGTACGGCAGCGGCTGCAGCGCCGGCACTTCACCGCTGTACTTGCCGGTTGCCAGCAGACGGGCGATCAGCGGATCGGGGATCGACTGGCCGGCCTGCTGCGCGTCGCGGATCTTGCGGTTGAAACCACCGAGATTGCGCACGCCCATTTCCTTCATCAGGTGGTAACGGCGTTCCATCTCGACGACGCACCAGCGCAGCGCGTTCGCCGCCTGCTTCATGTCGGTCACGACCGGTGCCAGCAGGTGCGGGATGCCCTCGTACACCGAGAGCTCCAGCATCTTCGGGTCGATCATGATCAGGCGTACCTGCTCGGCCGAACTCTTGTAGAGCAGCGACAGCACCATCGCGTTGATGGCGACCGACTTGCCGGAACCAGTCGTGCCCGCGATCAGCAGGTGCGGCATCTTGGCGAGGTCGGCGATCACGGGCCGGCCCTCCAGGTTCCTGCCGAGCGCCAGCGGCAGCGTCGCCCGGGTGCGGTCCCACTCCGGCGCTTCAAGCAGCTCGCGCAACGTGACGATGCGCGCGTGGGGGTTGGGGATCTCGATCCCGACCGCGGCCTTGCCCGGAATGGGCGCCACGATGCGGATGGACTGCGCCTTCATCGCGAGCGCGAGATCGTTCTCCAGCGCCGCGATGCGACCCACCTTCACGCCCGGCGCGGGCGCCAACTCGTACTGCGTGACCACCGGCCCGGTGGTGCGACCCACGACGGAGCCCTCGACCTTGAACGTCGCCAGCGTCTCCACCAGCACCTCGCCCAGCCGGTCAAGCTCCGATTCACCGGCGTCGACCTCGCCACGCTTCGGTCCGACGAGCAAGTCGATGGGCGGAGGCTCGTCGTCGCGTTCCGCCTTGCCGCCCGCTTTCGCTCCCGCCCGCCGGCTCGGTGCAGCTCGCTGGTCATGCAGCGAAGGCCGCTCAGGAACGTCCTCGAACGCTTGTCCCTTCCCCCTTCCCCCTTCCCCCTTCCCGCTTCCCTCTTCCCGCTTCTCGGTCTCCGCCTCCCGCGCCCGGAGCGCCGCCCTGAAGGGGTGCCAGTCGATTGTGAACGCCGTGAGCACCGAGAAGCCAAGCAGCCCCACGATCACCGCGCCGGCGGTGCCCACGACGCTCCGCACGCCCAGGGTGATCAATGCGGGGATCACGCCGACGAGCTTCTGCGACAGGGTCCAGAGCGCATAGTCGGCCGGAAAGTCCGCGATGGACCGGATACCCGTCGTCACACCGATGGCATAGGGGACCAGCAGCGTGAGCCCCCCGAACAGCGCTCCGGCCCGAGCGAACGTGACGACGCGGATCCGGCCGAATCCGGCGAGCGCCAGGCTCAGCCCGAGCAGCGGCAGCATCACGGCGCCCAGACCCATGTAGGTCCACAGGAGGCCGCCGAGCCCGCGCCCGAGCGGACCCGTCACATCCCAGGGAATCAGCGCCAGCGCGAGGAAGCTGCCGGCCAGGAGGAAGACGATCGCGAGGACTTCCTGGCGTCGGGAATCGGGTGCGGGGGGCGGAGTCCTCAGGGCAGTGCGTCCATTTGGTGCGCGGTGCGCCGTACGCGGTGCGCGGTTTGTTCGAGCGAGCGCTGACCTGAGTGATGGTGCGCGGTGCACGGTGCGAGGTGCGCCGTTCGTTCGAGCGAGCGCTGACCTGAGTCGCGGATGCACGCGTCAGTGCCCTGCACTGTCATGATCTCACCGGCAAGCGCACTGCAGCGTGCGGAGCGAGTCGGGTCAAGCGAGCGCCGCGAGCGCGGGACTGGGGACGCTGGGCGCGCCGTACGCGGGGTGGGGGGAGCGTGCAGCGTGCAACGTGCAGCGTGCAACGTGCAGCGGGCAGCGGGCAGCGTGCAGCGCTTCGCGCTCTGCGCTTCTCTCCTAACTCGGGACCGTAACCAGCCTGTTCGCGTACACCGGTACGATGGTCTGGGTATCGACTTCGGTTGCGGCATTGAGATCCGCCTTGAGACCGTTGGCCTTGAGATCACGCGCTGCCGCGCTCGCCGCTATCGCGCGCTTCCACCTATCGCCGTACCGCCGGACCAACTCGAGGGACGCGATCGCCGCGTCGTTGAAATCGGCCTTCCGGCGGTCTTTCCCCGGCACGAGCGCATCCACGAAGCGACCGGCCGCATACGCGTCCTCCAACGCGAACATGCGCTGACGCCCGCCACACAGAATAACGATCTCGCCCCGCTCCGCGAAGAGGCAACGAGCGCGCTCGACGACCGCGGAGAAGTTGGTCGCCGCGCCGATCAAGACCGGGTTACCCGGCTCGGCGGCCATCAACGCCGGGGTACCGTTGGTCGTCGCCATGACGATGGTCTTGCCGACCACGACCTCGCTCATCATCTCGCTCGGCGAATTGCCGAGGTTGAATCCGTCGATCGGCTGAAGCCGGCGCTCCCCTGCCAGCAGCACGGTGTCGCGCTCGAGATTGCCCGCCAGCCGCAACGCGTCGTCCGGGCCCGAGGCGGGCAGCACCGCGCGGGCGCCGCGCGCCAGGGCCGCGACAATGGTGGTGGTCGTGCGCAACAGATCCAGCACGATGACCGGCCTGCCCGCGACATCCTGCGGATTCACCCCAAGAGGAGTGAAATAGACCGTGACTTTCATGTCTCCTGTTGAAACAACTCCGGCTGTCGCTCGAGGAACTTGGTGTCCACTCTGCCGGCCTGGAACTCCGGGTGCTCGATCACCCGTCGCAGGAAGGGTATCGTCGTCGGAACCCCTTCAACGATAAACGAATCCAGAGCCTGGCTCATGCGCGACAGCGCCTCCGCACGGGTCGTGCCGTGGGCAATCACCTTGGCGAGGAGGGAGTCGTAGTACGGGGGGATGGTGTAGCCTGCGTAGATGTGGGTATCCACGCGAATCCCGGGCCCGCCCGGCGGATGAAACACCGTGATCAAGCCCGGCGCGGGCTGGAAGTTCCTGAACGGATCCTCGGCATTGACCCGGCACTCGATGGCATGCCCCCGCACGCGGTTGCCGCTGAGGTTGAGCAGCAGCGGCTCACCCGCCGCGACCCGGATCTGCTCCTTCACGAGATCGAAGTTCGTGACCATCTCGGTGACGGGGTGCTCGACCTGAATCCGGGTGTTCATCTCCATGAAGTAGAACCGGCCCTCCTCGTCGAGCAGGAACTCGATCGTGCCGGCGCCGACGTAGCCGATGCGCCCGGCCGCTTTGACCGCGGCATCACCCATGCGCTCCCGCAGCTCCTGATCCACCGCCGGGCTGGGCGCTTCCTCGACCAGCTTCTGGTGCCGGCGCTGCACCGAGCAATCGCGTTCGCAGAGATGCATGACGCGCCCGTGCTTGTCCCCCATGATCTGGAACTCGACGTGCCGCGGGCGTTCGAGGTACTTCTCGACGTACACCGCACCGGATCCGAACGCCGCCAGCGCCTCGTTACAGGCAAGCTGGAACGACCGGCGGAACCCTTCCGCATCCCGGGCCACCCGCATCCCCTTCCCGCCGCCACCGGCCGCCGCCTTGATGATCACGGGAAACCCGATGGACTCGGCGATGCCGAGCGCCTCGTCGACATCCCCGACCGCACCCGGCGAACCCGGGACCACCGGGATGCCGGATTCCATGGCCAGCTCCCGCGCCGCCGCCTTGTCGCCCATCTGGCGGATCTGCTCCGCCGTGGGCCCGATGAACGTGATCCCCGACGCCTCGCACGTTTCGGCAAACTCGGCGCTTTCGGCAAGGAACCCGTAGCCGGGGTGCACCGCGTCGGCCCCGGTGATCTCGGCCGCGGCGATCAGGTTGGGAATCTTGAGATACGAGAGTCTGCTGGGGGGAGGTCCGATGCACACATCGTCGTCGGCGAACCGCACGTGCAGGCACTCGCGGTCGGCCTCGCTGTACACGGCGACGGTCTCCACGCCCAACTCGCGACACGCCCGGATCACGCGCAGCGCGATCTCGCCCCGATTGGCGATGAGGATCTTTTTGAACATCTCAGAAAAGGGGCAGAGGGAGCAGGAGGGGCAGCGGATTGGGATCAGCCCACCACATCTTCTGCCCCCTTTGCCTCAAGGAATCATCCCCTCGAGGCCGCCATCGTCCCCCCCCGCAACCGACTCCTCGGCGAACGTCCGATCGGACGTGCCCTCGATGCCGCTGATCCTGAGGGCGAACTCGTTCGGGTTGGTCGAGTAGAACAGCGCCTGCTCGTAGCTGATCTTCTTGGCCCTGTACCACTGCATGAGGGACTGGTCGAACGACTGCATCCCGTACTGCACCGTGCCCTCGCGAATCAAATCCGGGATGTTCAGCGCCCTCTCCGGATCGCGGATGTTGTCCTTCACCGCCGCGGTGTTGATCAGCACCTCGCACGCGGGCACCCGCGACTTGCCGTCCACCGTCGGGACCAGGCGCAGGGACACGACCCCTTCGAGCGCCGTGGACAGCAGGTTCCGCACGCCGCCGTGCTCGTGCGGCGGGAAGAACGAAATCACCCGGTTGATGGTCTGGGTAGCGTCGGTCGTGTGCAGCGTCGAGAACACCAGGTGCCCGGTGTCGGCCGCCTTCATGGCGGTGTCGAGCGTGATGCGGTCACGGATCTCGCCGATGAGGATGACGTCCGGGTCCTGCCGCAGCACGTGGCGCAGCGCCATCTCGAAGGACAGCGTGTCCGTGCCGACCTCGCGCTGCGCGATGTTGGCCTGCTGGTCGCGATGCAGGAACTCGATCGGATCCTCGATCGTGATGATGTTGCAACGGCGGCTGCGGTTGATGTGGTCGATCATCGCCGCGAGCGCCGTCGACTTGCCCGATCCCGTCACGCCGGTCACCAGAATGAGTCCGCGCGGCTTCAGCGCGATCTTCTCGAGCACGTTGGGCAGGCGCAGTTCCTCGACCGTCTTCACCTCATAAGGAATCGATCGGAACACGAACGCCAGCGTACCGCGCTGCTGATAAACGTTGGTACGGAAGCGCCCGATGCCGGGCACGCCGATCGCGAAGTCCGCCTCCTTGTGCTCGGCAAACTCCTTGACCTGGCGCGGCGTCATGATCTGCTCCGCCAGCGACTTGAGCTGTTCCGGTTTGAGGGGCTGCTGCTGCTGCTGCAAGAGCTCGCCGGCCACGCGGATCGTCGGTGGCCGGCCGACCTTGAGATGGAGGTCGGACCCCGCCCGCTGCACCATTTCGGTGATCGCGGACTTGAAGTCGAAGGGCGGTACTCCGCCTGCCATGGTATCAGCCATTGGGATCCACCTTGAATAGCACTTGACCATACTCGACGGGCTGCGAATCCTGCACGGCGATCTCGCGAATCACGCCGCTCACCTCCGCGTCGATCGGGTTCATGATCTTCATCGCCTCGATGATGCACAGTGTCGTGCCCGGCGCAATGGCCGTTCCCACTCGCACGTACGGCTCCGCACCCGGCTCGGGCTGAGCGTAGAAGGTGCCTACCATCGGCGACTTGATGTCGATAAGGCTAACCGCCGGGGCGACCGGAACCTCCGCGGCAACGCCTCCACCGGCCGGCGCCCGCTCCGCCGCGTGCGCCTCATGGGGAACGGCGGCGGCCGTCGAGGCGCCCGCGTCCGGCCCCCGCCCCACCTGCGCCGAGGGAGCGGCCGCGGTAACCTGGTACGTCACCGGTCCCGCGGCATCGCCGAGCCCGCCTTTCGAGATTCTGACGGTCGTGCTCCAAAGGTTCTTCCTCACCTCGATCGAGCCCACGCCGGACGAGTTGAGAAGGTCCACCATCTTTTCCAAGAACTTGAGATCGATCATACGCGTTCGAGGTACTTATCCTCCCGTCGGTCAACGCGGATCTTCTGCCCTCGTTCGACGAACAGCGGCACCTGCACCACCGCGCCCGTCTCGAGCTTCGCCGGCTTGGTTCCCCCCTGTGCCGTATCCCCCCGCACCCCGGGATCGGTCTCCACGACCTCCAGCTCCACGAAGAACGGCAGCTCCACCATGATCACCTTGCCGTCGTGCAGCAGGCTGGAGCACTCCATCTCTTCCTTGAGGTAGTTGAGCTGGTCGTCGCCGATCACCTCGGCGTTCAGGGGTATGTCCTCGAACGTCTCGAGGTCCATGAAATGATAGAACGGGCCGTCCTGATACGAATACTGCACGGGCCGACGTTCGAGTCGCACCTCGTTCACGCGCTCGCCGGACGTCCACGTCCGATCGATCACGGCCCCGGTCAGCACGTTCTTCAGCTTGCTTCGCACGAATGCCCCGCCCTTCCCGGGCTTGACGTGCTGGAAGTATGTAATCTGGAACAGCTGCCCATCGATGTCGAGCACCATGCCGTTCCGGAAGTCCGCGGTCGTGGCCATCGATTATCCCAACTCCTCCAACTCGTTGTTTCCGTCCGTCAACAACACCGCGCCGTCCGGCGTGAGCAACACGTCGTCCTCGAGACGCACGCCACCCCACCCGGGCACGTAAATTCCCGGTTCGACCGTCACGACGGACCGTTCGGGGAGCGCCGCGTCATTGGTGCGGCTCAACCGGGGTTCCTCGTGAACCTCGAGGCCCAGACCGTGACCGAGCGAGTGGCCGAAGGCGTCGCCGAATCCCCGGTCCACGATCACGTCACGCGCGAGGGCGTCCGCCGCCTTGCCCGACATTCCCGACGCAAGTCGCTTCAACGCAACCTGTTGCGCCTCGTGGACCACCCCGTAGGCCGCGCGCTGCCGATCCGTCGCCGCCGCGCCCACCACCACCGTGCGCGTCACGTCCGCGCAGTATCCATCCACCTGTGCGCCGAAGTCAAGCAGCAGCCAGTCTCCGGCTTCCACCACGCGGGAGCTCGTTCTCGCGTGCGGCAGCGCCGACCGCGGACCGGAGGCCACGATGGTCTGAAACGGGTGCCACTCGCTGCCGCGTTCGCGCAGCTCCGATTCCAGCCGCGCCGCGATCTGCCGCTCCGTCTGTCCGACCCGCACGGTCTCCAGGGTCGCGCCGAGCGCATTCAGGCACAGGGCAGCCGCCGCTCGAACGGCCCCGATCTCCCCAGCGTCTTTCCGCACCCTGAGCTCCTCCACCAGTCCCTTCGTCGGGCGGCGCTGGATCGCGGATCCGTCGGCATGCCACCGTTCCAGGTCGGACACCGTCACGTGATCGGCCTCGAAGCCGAGCGTGCGCACCCCCGCGAACTCGCCCGTGACCTTCGCGAGGCGCTGCCAGATGTCCGACGAGACGATCTCCGTCCTGGCGGTGTCTCCCACCTCGTCGGCCGCCTGGGTCCGATACCGGAAGTCGGTCAGCAGCACGGTCTCCGCGGGCAGCACCAACAGCAAGGCGGCCGACCCGGTGAAGCCCGTCAGGTAGCGGATGTTCGGCAGGTGGGTGACGATGAGGCCGTCCAGCCCTCGCTCGTCCAGTCGGCGAATCAGCGTCTCCCGCCGCGCCGCCAGACGGGAGTCAGACCCCACGGTCGCGGACGTGGGCAACGAGCGCCTCGAGACCAAGCACGTAGCTCCGCGGCCCGAACCCCACCACGAGGCCCACCGCCAGGTCCGCGAGCACGGAGCGCCGCCGCGCCTCCTCGCGCGCGAAGATGTTGCTCAGGTGAACCTCCACAAAGGGGACGTTGACGGCCAGGAGCGCATCCCGAATGGCCACGGACGTGTGCGTGAACGCCGCGGCGTTCACCAACGCGCCGTCGGCCGTGCCCGACAACTCCTGCACCATCTCCACGAACGCACCCTCGTGGTTCGTCTGCCGCCACTTGATGTCCACGCCAAGCGCCTCGGCGCGCCCGCGCACCAGGCGCTCCACGTCCCCCAGCGTCGTCGTCCCGTACACGTCGGGTTCCCGTGAACCCAACAGGTTGAGATTGGGACCGTTCAGGACAGCGATCAACATCCGCGCCGCTCAGCCGGGAAAAGTGTAGGCGGCGCGCCGGAGGAGAACGGCGTTTCGCCGCGCGGCCGGAGGCCCTCCGCCGTCAGACCCGGTCCTCCGGAGGCGCGCGTCAGTTCCATGGCTCGCGCCGTGATGCCGCGGCGTCGACGAACTGCAGCGCGCCGGAGGAGCGACCGGGTCCAGGCGGGCCAGAATCGCCGGCGGGGGAGCCGCAGCGCGCCGGAGGAGACGGGCGGGCCTCCACGCGCCCGGAGGCCCTCCGCCGTCAGACCCGGTCCTCCGGAGGCGCGCGTCAGTTCCCTGCCTCGCGCCGTGATGCCGCCGTGTCGACGAACTGCAGCGCGCCGGAGGAGTGACCGGGTCCAGGCGGGCCAGAATCGTCGGCGGGGGAGCTGCAGCGCGCCGGAGGAGTGACCGGGTCCAGGCGGGCCAGAATCGCCGGCGGGGGAGCTGCAGCGCGCCGGAGGAGGGGCCGGGTCCAGGCGGGAGGTGTGCGGAAGAACCGCAGCGCCGCAGGAGTGACCGGGTCCAGCCGGACGTGTGCAAGCCCGGTCCTCCGGAGGCGCGCGTGCACCCCACCTAGGTCTTGAGCCCCTTCAGCCAATCGGTGAAATCGCCACCGTCGCCGCCGCCGCCCTTGTCCGGGTCTTCCGCGTCGGCCTCCGTCACCGGCGCGGGCGCGGGCGGCGATGACGCCTCGCCGAAGAAGGCGTCGAACGACGACCGTGACTGCGCCGGGCGAACGCTGGGCCGAGCACGGGGCACACGCGCTTCAGTGCCCGCCATGCGCGCCAGCATGTCGCGCGCGGAGACTCCGCCCGTCACGGCCACCGAGAATCGGGCGGCGCGCGTCGCCGCCGCTCCGCCGGGAGCGGGCGCGGCCGCCGGCGCATCGAGCTGGGCGAGCTTCGCCCGGATGCCGTCGTCCGACGGGTCACGGGCCAGCAGTCGCTCCAGAATCTCGCGCGCTTGCGCCACGTGACCCTGGCGCAGGTACACCTCGGCCATCGTCTGGGTAAGCACCGGTGCGTCATGCCCTCCCTCGAGAGGCAGGTCGATATCGCCCGCGTCGGGCTCCCGCGTGGTCATGTCAGCGGCAGCGTCGTCCGGCATGATCAGGTCGAGCGATTGCTCGTGCGCCGCCGTTGCCGCCACCAGTGCGCTCGCATCAGTGCGTACCGTCGCGTCGTCGTCGTAGCCGGCGGCGTCCCCCACCAGTTCTTCGTCAACGTCTCCCATGACCTCCAGGGAATCCGCCCCGAAGCTGTCGTCCTGGAAAACGTCGCCGGCCCCAACCGGCGCGGGCGCTTCGCCCTCGGTCATCTCGATGGCTGTCTCGTAGTTCTCGACCTCGAGCGCCTCACCCGCCTCTTCCGACGCCCCATCCACCGTAACGAATCCCTCGGCGTGCTGCCGCTCGGCTTCCGCCACATCCGCCTGTGTCACCTGTTTGGACGTGCGATCGCCCTCATCCCAGTCGAGATCCTCATCGAACGACTGCTTGGAAACGGGCTCGGCCGGTTCCACCGCCGCGCCGTCCACCTGGACGAATCCCTCTGCGGGCGCCACGTCGGGCGGCGGCTCCTCGGTCTCGAACGTGAACGCCGCCATCTCCGTGACCGTGGCTTCTTCTCCGGTCGAGCCCTCCACCGGCTCCATCGGCTGCGTCGGTATCTGCGAGATGCTGAGTCCCTCGATGACCGTCGGCGCGTCGAACGGGATGTCGGGCTCGCCCGCGGGCGCCGCGGCAGCCGGTTCCTCTTCCGGGGGCGCGAAGGGCTCGGCGGGCGCCCCACCCATCATCATCGTGGCTTCCTCCGCCATTCCGGCGGGTGGCCCGGCGGGTTCGGGCTCCGGAGCGAGGTCCCCGATATCCACGGGCGGCATCTCGAGCTCCGGCTCGTGCGTCGTCGCCTCGAACCCCGCCACCTGCTGCTCCGCGGCGACCGCTTCGGTCGCCGGCTCCTCCCCCAGGTCGATCCCGAGCCCAAACCCGCCGGCCGCCTCCTCGGCGACCGGAGCCGCTTCCGGTGCGTCCCCCGCGGGCAGTGCCGCCAGCGCCACGCGGGCCTCATCGTTCATGGGATCCGCCTCCAGGAGACGGGTCAACCAATCCCGCGCTTCCGCGGTCACATTCCGGCGCGCCGCGATCTCCGCCAGCGACTTGAGCGCGATGATATTCTCGGGGTCCAGTTCGATCACCTGCCGGAACGTCTGTTCAGCTTCGGTGTCTTGCTCCTTGTCCAGAAAGCAGCGACCGAGCACGATGTGGCCCGACGTGTAGCTGGGGCGCTTGGGAATCCAGGCTTGGAGAACGTCGATCGCGAGATCGAGATCGCCGTTCTTCCGGTACGCGTCGGCGAGCGCCGCAAACCACTGCTCGGGCTTCTCGTTGAAGCGCTGCTCCAGCTTTTCGACTTCGCGCTGATAGGCCATGGTGCCGGCAGGTTCGAGGAGTTCAGTGTGCGGGTCGAAGTTAGTGCCCGTCAGAGGAGACTGTCAACCGGAACCACGACCGTGATCGCTTGAGTTTTGACGTTGTGGCACTTACACTTAGCCGCGTTTTTGGGGGTGGGTTGTGACGGGGGCGCGCACGGTGCACAAGGCACGGTGCGCGGCACTTTGTGTGGGGTGCGATAAGCGGTCCCCGCGAAGGGGCCGAGCGCGTACCTCGTTCGATTCGATGCCGACCGGGATGCGGAGTAGATAATCACTCATGATGCGAACAATGCGAGCCAGCGCCCGCTGGCTCATGCTGGTGCTTGCCGTGGCGTTCGTCGCGTGGATGGTCTTCGACGTCGGCATGGATGTCACCGGCCAATCGAACCAGGGGCTCGCCGCGGACCTCCTCTCGGTCAACGGTCGCAAGATCGACCAGCAGTCGTTCTATCAGGCCGTTCGCAACGCGCAGGAAATCCAACGCCAGCAGGGCAATCCGCCGGCCGTGACCCTCGAGGATCAACGGGCGCTGGAAGACGCGGTGGTCGATGAGATCGTCCAACAGGTGCTGCTCGAGACGGAGTACACGCGTCGGGGCATCGGCGTCACGGACGAGGAAGTGCGTCAGAACCTGCTGAACGCGCCGTTCTACGAGATTCAGCAGATCGAGGCGTTCCAGGACGAAAACGGGCAGTTCGACATGGAGAAATACCGCCGGTACCTCACGTCCGGTGCCGATCCGAACTTCACCCTCGCCCTCGAGGCCCGATACCGGTCCGAGATCCCCATGGCCAAACTTCTCGCGCGACTGGTGGCCGACGTGGAGATCTCCGAAGGGCGCCTGTGGCGGGCCTACCGCGATCGGATGGACTCCGCGACTGCGAACGTCGTCGCGATCATACCAGCGGCGCTCGTGCCCGACGCGGAGATCGCCGTGTCGGACGAGGAGTTGCAGAGATACTACCGGGAGCACCGGAGCGATCTCGAGCAACCCGCCGGCGCGTATCTCAGCTACATCGAGTTGCCGCGCCGGCCCGACGCATCCGACAGCGCCGCGGCGCTCCGGCGCGTGGCGGAATTGCGGGGGGAGATCGCGGCGGGAACGGACTTCGCCGCCGTGGCCCAGCGGGAATCGGCGGATTCGACGTCGCGGGTGGCGGGAGGCGACCTCGGCGATCAACCGATCGGGACCTTCGTCCCTGAGTTCGAAGAAGCCGCGATGGCACTCCGGCCGGGACAACTCTCCGGCCCGGTGCTCTCGCAGTTCGGGTACCACCTCATCCGGCTGGAGTCGCGGACCGCCGGTTCGTTTCATGCCCGTCACATCCTGATCCCGATCGAGCTGCAGGGCAATCACCTGGAACAGGTCGATGCACGGGCCGACACGTTGGACTTCATCGGTGCGGAGCAGGAGGCGCCGGAGCAACTCGATTCCGCCGCCGCGCGGATGGGCCTGCCCGTGGTGTCCGCGGGGCGCGTGCGCAAGGGTGACCGAGCGCGGGTAGCCGGACTGCCCGTGCCCGACGCGGGCGTATGGGCCTTCGAAGCGATCGTGGGACAGACGTCGCCGATTATCGAGACCGAGGATGCGTTCTACGTGTTCCGGCTGGATAGCCTGGAGAATGCGGGCGTCCCCCCGCTCGACCAGGTGCGTACGACCGTGGCGCGCGAGGTGCGGATCGAGAAGAAGGCGGCTCTCGCCCGGGCCGTCGCCGACAGCGTTCGGATGGATCTCGACGCCGGTACGCCGCTCGAAACCGCCGCGCGGAGCCGTAACCTCGCCGTGCGCCAGCTCGGAAGCTTCACCAGACTCAACCCCGGTCCGATACTGCGGGACGCCCCTGAGGCCGTCGGGGCCGCGTTCGGCCTCCCGCTCGGGGAAGCCGGTGGTCCGTTCGTGACGGATTTCGGGATCTACTTCGTTGAGCCGACCGCGCGCAGCGAGGCCACCCGTGAGGGCTTCGAAGCGGAGAAGGAGACCCTGCGGGCACAGCTCCTTCAGCAGGAGCAGCAAGCACGGGTGCAGCTGTTCCTCACCGCTCTCCGCAAAAACGCCACCATCGTCGACCGGCGCGAGGCCTTGGCAAAGGCCGCGCGCCAACAGCCGGCGCTGCCGTTCGGAGGATAGGGGGAGGGGCGCTCAGTCCGACAGTCGCTTCGGCTCCCCGTCCCGCGACTTCGTGTCCACGTTGTTCCCCAAGCCGGGGGCGTCCAGCTGCCGCGCGGGCGGCGTGTCGTCTTCCTCGATGGTGTTGCGCACTTCCTTGATGCTCTTGCGAAACTCCTTGATCCCCTTCCCCAGCGACGAGCCGATCTCCGGCAGCCGCTTGGCGCCGAAGAACAACAAGGCGAATCCGAAGACCAGCAGGAGTTCAGGAAGTCCGATGTTTCCGAGCATGGGGAGTATTACCAGCATGAGAGCCTCAAAAGAGCGAACGGGCGAGCAAGTACGCGAGCACGATCCCAACCAATCCCAGCAGCGAAACTTGCAGCGTCAGTGGCCCGAGCGTAAGACTGAAGATAATCAAGTCGAGTGAAAAGGGCCCGATCGACGGAGCCACCGTCCAGGTAAAGAACTCCTTGGCCGGACCCTCGGGCAAGAAGCGCTTCAGCAGCGCCGAGAGGAACCCGCCCAGGACGAACCCACCGGCCAGCACGGAGAGATAGAACAACGGGCGGCGGGGACCGATCGCCACTGTCAGCTCTGCCGGTCCACCACGTAGGCGATCGCGTCCCCGAGTGCATCGCGCGCCTTGCTCGGCGGCAGGTGTTCCAGCTCCGCGTGGGCGGCGTTCGCAAACTCCAGCGCACGCGCCAGTGCGGCCTCGATCCCCCCGCGGCGAGCCACGGCCTCCATGACCGCCTGGATGTGTTCGTCCGAGGGGGCCGGGTTCCGCATCAGCTCCACGACGGTGGCGCGCTCGGGCGCGTTCATCTCCGGCAACGCAGCGATCAGGGGCAACGTGATCTTGTGCTCGCGCAGATCGAGCGCGGTCGGCTTGCCGATCAATTCCTCGGCACCCATATAGTCCAGCACGTCGTCCGCGATCTGGAACGCCATGCCGAGCGCGCGGCCATACCGCTTGAGGGCCGCCCGCTGTGCCGGCGGCGCACCCACGGCGCCGACTTCGGCGGCGCCGGACATCAGGGACGCCGTCTTCGCATCGATCAGCCGATCGTACTGCGCCGCGGTGAAATCGAGCACGTCATGCGCCTCGATCTCGCGCATCTCACCCACCGTCATCTCGTTGGTCACCCGACTCATCACCCGGAGCGGATCGAGGTCGTTGAGCTTCACCAGCTCCACGATGGCCCGGGAATACAGGTAGTCCCCCATGATCACGGCGATCTGGTGACTGAAGAGCGAGTTGACGGTCGGCTGGCCGCGCCGGAGCACCGAGTGGTCAACCGAATCATCGTGGATCAGCGTGGCGAGATGGATCAACTCGACCACCGCCGCGAGCGGCACGTGCCGCTCCTCGAGGTCGGTCGTCGCCTTGGCCGAGAGGAGGACAATGGTGGGGCGGAACAGCTTGCCGCGGATACGCAACAGGTGCGCGTTCACGTCCGCGATCATCTGAAAGTCCGACTCGATGATCAGACCCAGCCTGTCGAAGACCGCTTCGAGTTCGGTTTTGACGGGCTGTTGAATCGTGGCGAGCGCTACCGGGGCGAGTTGGGGTGCCACGGTTAGGAACCGGATTGCGACAACTGCTTCACGCGCTCCCCGACATCCTGGAACTTGATATCGACGGCGAACACCCGCTGATACACGTCGAGCGCCTCGGCGACGCGTCCTTGCTCCTCTTCGCAGCGGGCAAGCCAGTACAGCAACCCGATCTTGGACTCGTCGGATCCCGCCTCGCCGTCGATCCCGCGGCGCAGCACCGTGGCGGCTACCGAGAACTGCCCCTTCTCGTAGAAGGCGGACCCCAGCGCTTCCGCCGCGCGCAGCCGGCCTTCACTGGCACGCAGGGCCTTCTGGAACTCGGCAATCGCCTCGTCCAGCAGCCCCATTTCCTTGAAGGCCACTCCGAGGTCGTAGTGGGCTTGCCAATCCTCCTCGGCGACGTTGGCCTCGATACCCTTCTTGAACGCGGACAGCATCTCGTCGAAGTCCCGCGCCTCGTCACCCGAGGGCTCCTCCTCCTCGATCCGCATCCTCGTATCCTTGAGCTGCGGCTCGTCATCCAGGAGAAACGCCCCGAGATCGATATACTGACCTTCGTCTCCCTCGGCGGCCGCCACGGCCGCCGGTGGCGCCGCACTCGGAGCAGCGGACTCGGGCACCGCGGGCTCCAGCGTCTCCAGCGCCGTCTTGGCGGACTCGTTGTCCGGGTCGTGCTCGAGCACTCGACGGTACACCGCACGCGCGCGATCCGTGTTCCCAATGCGGAAGAACGCATCCGCCAGGCCAAGATAGGCGTCCACGAGGCGACTCTTGTCGTTCCGCCGGAATGCGAATTCCACGCGTTTCTGGTGGTGTCGCACGCTGTTCGGCTCGAGCCGCAGCGCCTCGTCCACCACGTCTTCGGCGTTCGACCACTCCTCACTCGCCTCGTACATGCCGAGCGTGATGTCGAGCTCCTCGAGCCCGCGCTCGCGGTCGCCGGCCTCCATCAGGGCTTCGGCCAACTGACGGTGCAGCCGCGGGTCCTCGGGATCCGAGGCCACCATGTCCTCGAGGTCTGCCACACCCAACGCCGCCGGCTCGAGCGCGAGCCCCCCCTCCGCCTCCGCTTCCACCGAGGGCTCGGATGGAGTCTCGATGCTGAACTCGAGGTCCGGCACGTCCGCCACCACGGCCTCCCCAATCTCCTCCTCGACCTCTTCCTCCAAACTGAAGCCCTCGAGATCCAGGTCCGGCACGCCCGCGGCAGGCTCCGGCTTCTCCTCGGCCCCCGGCGGCGCCGCGACTTCGGGCATGTCCAGCTCGAGGTCGATGTCCAGGTCGAGGCTCGCCAACTCGACGTCCGGCGCCGGACCGTCCGCCGCGGGCACTTCCGCCTCCAGCTCTATCATCTCCAGCTCGGCGGCGGCCGGCTCTTCGTCGATCGGCTCCGCGTCCAGATCGAGAAGCTCGCTGGAGAGATACTCCGAAGATCCCCGCGCGATGGGCAGCCCGTTGACCGGGCTGCTCTCATCGTGCTCCGCCACCCCCACCACGTCATCCTCCGCGAGCGACGTCGTCTCGATCTCCAACATCGGGACGTCGGCGGCCGCCGCGTCGTCCTCGATCAACGAGGTCGTTTCGACCTCGAAGGGTTCCGCATCGTCCGCGAGCGACGTGGACTCGATCTCCAGCGCGGGAGCCGCTGCGATCGCGACCTCGTCGCCGTCGTCGGCGAGCGAAGTGGTCTCGATCTCGAGCATGGGCGCCGCGCCCTCCTTCTCAACCTCCGGCTCCTCGGTTCCCGTCGGTGTATCCAGGTCGATGAAGATCAAATCGTCACTGCGCGGGCCTCGCCCCGACCGCTGGGCCGCCGGCACGGCGCGCTCGTCAAAGCTGGGATCGATCGCCTTCATCCGATCGAGGGTCGCGCGGGAGCGGGCTCCCTTGCCTCCGACTTCCGAATAGAGCTTGTTCAACTGATCGCGCGCCTCGTCGGTGCGCGCGGCCTGCTTCAGTTGCTCGGCCAGGAGCAGTCGGATCTCCTCGTTGTGCGGTGAGAGATCGGCGAACTCCTTCAACGCGCGGAACGCATCCTCCATCTTGCCGGCGTTCTGCATGCGCTGCGCGTACTCGAGCAGGTTGCGCTTCGCCTCGGCCACGAAGCCCCGCTCGGTCATCAGCTTGGCGAGTTTGAGATAGACCGGCGTGCGTCCGGGGGACGCCCGGAGGATTTTGTTGCACAGCGCGATCGCGTTGTTGGGGAACCCGCTTTCCGCGTACCGATTGGCCGCGCGCTCCCACACATCTACGGCCGAACTGACGTTGCCGAGCTTCTGGTAAAGATCGCCCGCCTTATTGAACAAGCCGAGATCGTTGTCCAGTTCAGGCGTTCCATCCAACTCCTCGATGATCTTGACGTATTGATCGAGAGCTGGCTGCCACTGCTCCTTCTGCTCGAGCTTACGGGCCTTGTCCTTCGCCTTTTCGACGTTCAGGGCGAGCCTCTACCGGCCAATGGTGAGTGATGTATCAGAGTGAGGCGCCAGTCGGCCTCAGACAAGAAAATGTAGGTCTGCCTCACGTGGGTGACAAGCCGTGCCTTGCACCCACACTTCGCTCACCAAGTTCGTGCCATACCAGTACATAAGCTCTCGCCAGTCTCGGACGCTGACCAGCGTGAGATCGGCCCGGAAGCCCGGGGCGATTTGTCCGCGGGTGTGGGCCTCCCCGATGGCGGCGGCGGCATTGGCGGTAATGGCGATGACCGCTTCCGCCGGGAGCATCCGCAGCTGGGATACCCCCACCGTCGCCATGAGCGGGAGGCTCAGGCCGGGGGAACTTCCCGGATTGAAATCCGTCGCGAGCGCCACCGCGGCACCCGCCTCGATGAGTCGCCTGGCAGGAGCCTGCGTCCGTTGCCCCAAGAAGAGCATCGTACCCGGAAGCAGGACGGCGACGGTGCTCGCACGGGCCAGGGCCGCGATGCCTTCGTCCGATACGGCCGCGAGATGGTCGGCACTCACCGCCCCCAGCTCGGCGGCGAGCTCGGCGCCGCCCGACCCATCCAGCTCGTCGGCGTGGATCTTCAGCAGGAACCCGTGGCGCACCGCCGCCGAGAGTACCCGCCTGCTCTGCGCGACCGTGAACACGCCCGGTTCACAGAAGATGTCGCAGAACCGCGCCAGTCCCTGCTGGGCCACCGCCGGGAGCATTTTCCGAGTGACGAGTTCCACGTACTCGTCAGGCCGGTCACGGTACTCGAGCGGCACCTCGTGCGCCCCGAGGAACGTGGGTACCAGCGAGGGCCCCACGTCCGCGACCGCCCGGATGACCCTGAGCTGCTTCAACTCGGTCGTGAGATCCAGCCCGTAGCCCGACTTGACCTCCACCGTCGTCGTCCCGAGGGCCAGGAGGTGCTGGAGCCTCCGCCGCGTCAGGTCGATCAGGTCGGTTTCGGTGCGCTGGCGCACGTCACCGACCGACGCAAGGATGCCGCCACCGGCCGCCGCAATGGCCTTGTAGCCGATCCCGCGCGCGCGCCGCTCGTGATCGGCCGTCCGCGCCGCCCCGAACACGCCGTGGGTGTGGCAGTCGACGAACCCCGGGAACAGCACGCCCTCGATCTCGTGGATTCGCGCGCCGCGATCGCGCTGCCTCAGCTCGGCCAGGGGGCCGACCGCGCCGATCGCGCCGGCGTCCGTCACGAGGACGGCCGCGTGGTCCAGCACCTCCAGGTCCGCCTGTTCCGCTCCCCGCCGCGCGCGCGCCGGGCCGCGACACGTCACGACCTGCGAAGCTCCGGCGAGGATCGTGCTCAGTCCGCCACCTCGGTCATCGGAAGTCGCAGCCCATGGCGGCGAGCCGTGGCGATGGCCGTTTCGTACCCCGCGTCGGCGTGCCGCACGACCCCGATGCCGGGATCGTTGGTCAGCACGCGTTCGAGCCGCCGGGCGCCATCGGGCGTCCCGTCCGCGACGATGACCTGCCCCGCGTGGAGGCTGTTCCCGATGCCGACGCCACCGCCGTGGTGAAACGACACCCAGGACGCGCCCGAGGCGGTGTTGAGCAGCGCGTTCAGGATCGGCCAGTCGGCGATGGCATCGGAGCCGTCCAGCATGCCCTCCGTTTCCCGGAACGGCGACGCCACCGACCCGGTATCGAGATGATCGCGGCCAATGACGATGGGCGCGGCGAGCTCCCCCTTCTCCACCAGCCGGTTCATCGCCACGCCGAACTCGGCCCGCTCACCCTGCCCCAGCCAGCAGATCCGTGCCGGCAGCCCCTGGAACGCCACCTGCTCCCGGGCCATGCGGATCCACCTGACGAGGTGCTCGTTGTCCGGGAACAACTCCAGCACGAGATCGTCGGTGCGATGGATGTCCTTGGCATCTCCCGAAAGCGCCACCCAGCGAAACGGTCCGCGTCCCTCACAGAACAGCGGTCGCACGTACTCGGGCACGAATCCCGGGATGTCGAACGCGTCGGCGACGCCCTGATCGAGCGCCTCGGTGCGGAGGTTGTTGCCGTAGTCGAACGTCACGGACCCCTGGCGCCGCAGCGCCAGCATCGCGCGTACGTGGTCCGCGATCGAGCCCCGGGCGCGCCGCAGATACTCCTCGGGATTGGTCGCCCGCAGGGCCGCGGCCGCTTCCACGTCCAGCCCCACCGGGATGTATCCGTTCAGCGGGTCGTGCGCCGAGGTCTGATCCGTAAGGACATCAGGGGTCATTCCTCGCGCCACCATGGCCGGCAGCACCTCAGCGCAGTTCCCCACCAACCCCACGGAGAGCGCTCGTCCCTGCCGCGCCGCGGTGGACACCCGCTCCCACGCGTCGTCCAACGACTCGGTCATCTCGTCGAGATAGCGGGTTTCCAGCCGGCGCTGGATGCGGTGCGGGTCGACCTCGACGGCCAGCATGGTGGCCCCGTTCATCGTGGCCGCGAGGGGCTGCGCTCCTCCCATGCCCCCGAGGCCACCCGTCACAACCGTCCGACCCACCAACGAGCCGCGGAAATGCCGGCGGGCGACCGCGCCGAACGTCTCGTAGGTTCCCTGGAGAATCCCCTGCGTGCCGATGTAGATCCAGCTGCCCGCGGTCATCTGACCGTACATCGTGAGCCCGGCCCGCTCGAGTTCCCGGAACCGCTCCCACGACGCCCACCGCCCAACCAGGTTGGCGTTGGCGATCAACACGCGCGGCGCGTCCTCGTGCGTGCGGAAGACACCCACGGGTTTGCCCGACTGCACCAGGAGCGTCTCGTCGTTCGCCAGCGAACGCAGCGCGCCGACGATCGCGTCGAACGCGGCCCAGCTGCGGGCCGCGCGCCCCGTTCCGCCGTACACGACGAGGTCGTCAGGACGCTCGGCGACCGCCGGATCGAGATTGTTCATCAGCATCCGCAGCGCGGCTTCCTGAATCCATCCGCGACACGAGATGGCCGTGCCACGCGGTGCGGTGATGGTGCGGGCCGTCATGGCAGCGCCTCCGTTTCCAAGACCCCGGCGATTGCTTCGATCAACGGGCTGAGCGCGCGGTCTCCTTCGGCGGGCGCGACCACCGCCCGCACCCGCTCGTACACGCGTGCGACCCCCGCGCCGGGAGCCAGTGGTTTGCGATACTCCAATCCTTCCGCGCCGGCGATCAGCTCGCAGCTCACGACCCGCCGCGCGTTGGCCAGGACGCGCCGAGCCTTGAAGGCCGCCGCCATCCCCATCGGCACGAAGTCTTCCTGGTTGCCGTCGGTCGGGATGGACTGCACACTGGCCGGCGTCGAGAGCGTGCGCGATTCCGCCACCAGCGCCGCCGCGGTGACCTGCGCCATCATGAGACCCGAATGCAGACCCGGACGCCGGGCGAGGAACGCCGGGAGCCCCTGCGACAGCTCGGGGTTCACCAATCGCTCCAGCCGTCGCTCCGAGAGCCCCGCCAGCGTCGTCAGCGCGATCGTGACGATATCGAGCGCCTGCGCGATCGGTTGCCCGTGGAAGTTGCCGCCCGAAACCACGTCATCGCCGAACACGAGCGGGTTGTCCGTGGACGCGTTGAGTTCGATTGCCGCGGTGCGCTCGGCGAAGTCCAGCGCGTCCAGCACACTGCCCAGCACCTGCGGCGTGCAGCGGAGGCTGTAAGCATCCTGCACGCGCGGATCATCGGCGCGATGCGACTCTCGGATCTCGCTTCCCTCCAACAGCTCTCTGAGCACCCGAGCCGCTTCCTGCTGACCGGGGTGCGGCCGCGCGTCGTGGATCCGCGCCTCGAACGGCACGGGTGTGCCCATCAAGGCCTCGAGGCTCATGGCGGCGGCCGCCAGCGCACTGTACCACAGGTTGCGCGCGTCGTGGAGGAGCAACGCCAGCACCGCCGTCTGCACCTGTGTCCCGTTGATGAACGCGAGGCCTTCCTTGGCTTGGAACACGATCGGTTCGATGCCCGCATCGCGGAGCGCCCACGCCGCGGGACGTGTGGCCATCTGGTCGTCTCCGACGAACACGTCCCCTTCGCCCAGCAGCGCATAGGCGATGTGCGCCAGCGGTGCAAGGTCGCCGCTCGCGCCCACGCTTCCCTGCTCGGGCACGACGGGGTGAATCCGCGCGTTCAGGACCTCCGCCAGGCGGGCGGCCAAGAGCGAGCGCACGCCACTGGTCGTGCGGAGCAGCACGTTGGCGCGGAGCACCATGGCCGCCCGCACGATGTCCGTGGGAAGTGGCGCGCCGACGCCGGCGACGTGCGAGACGATCAGGTTGCGTTGCAGCGCCTGGATGTCTTCCGGGGCCACCCGCACCGAGGCGAGCCTGCCAAAGCCCGTGTTGATCCCGTAGATCGAATCACCGGCCTGCACGGCGCGCTCGAGGCGCGCTCGAGTCGCGTCCACCGCGGCCGCGGCCGTCGGATCCACTTCCACCACGACCGTGCCGCGTGCCACCGAGACTACGTCGTCGAGCGTGAGCGCGCTTCCCGTCAGGATCACTCGTTGAGTCATAGCGGGGAATATAGGCGCCGCCGCGTGACTCGGAATGCGCGGAAACCACGACGGCGCCGACCCCCGGGATCGGCGCCGTCCAGCCGCCTCGCAGTGCCCAGCGTACTTAGGGCTTCACGATCGTGCCGGGCGCTCCCTCGGGTCCACGCACCAACTCCGGGTTCCCGGGATCGGTCTGGTAGCTCCAGTCGAAGATGATGAGGTCCGCGCCGACGTGGGTCGCGCGAATGGCCCCATACCGGTAGAACCCATCCCCGTCGTCCATCTGGAAGACGTACCCGTACCCTGGCAGGATGAGCAGGTCCGCGCGGGCATACCCCGCCGCGGGCGCCACGTCGATCTCGGTCAGGTCCTCGATCGGGCCGGTGCCATAGGGCACGACGGACGTACCTACCCTGATGGGCTGGAAGTAGAAGTTCCCACTACCGTCGCGAGTGACGCGAAAATCCATGTCTGAGCGAAGGCCGCTGGAGACCACGCCGAGCGCCGTCCCCAACTCGAACCGGAACCCGCTCACGGATTGATCGGCCTCGAAGGCGTACATGACCTCGTTGTGCACGTCGGGACGCGGCGTATCCGCACGCAGGTCCGACCACACGCTTTCCCACCCTTCGACGCTCTCGGCCGAGACGCCAAAGCACCGCGGGCTGCCATTGGTGAGTTCCCCCACGAAGAACTCGGGCGAGACCGTCGTGCCTTCGAGCGCGAAGTCGCCGCACAGATCCGCGTCCAGATCGTAGAACGCACTGTAGACCCGATACTGTCTGAAGCCCGTGGGTTCGTCGATGAAGGGGTTGTCGGACCAGTACAGCATCACCGCCCGATCGAGGCTCACGCTCTCGATCCAATCGGGACTGTCCAGCCGCAGACGCTCGTCCACCACCACCGTGTTGCTGGGGCTGCTTTCTGCGTTCTCCAGATTCACGGCCACCACGTAGTACTCCAGGTGCGGCAGCCCGGCGTCGTGGAACGATGGCGACGTGGTCTCCCCCCGCAACCCGAACTCCGACGCCGTGGTTCGCCGCGAGTACACGCGGTACGCCAGGAGATCGTTGGTCGGCACGCCGTCCCACAGGAGCAGGAGTCCCGCGGGGGCCTCCGGCAGGCCACTCGGCTCCAAGACGTACACGAGGTTGGAGGGCGCCGGAACCCCGTCGAACAAGTCGCTGCACGCCGCCAGAACCGGCAGCAGCAGAAGGACCAACGAGATTCGCCTCATGAATTCGCCTCCCCGATCATCGATTCGCAATCGCCAAGCGCATCGACCGTGCCACGCGTACAAGGAACGTAAAATATTGTCCGCCAATAGCTTACGCAACGTCACGAACTGCAATGTGTCCGGAAAAAGGGACGGGTTTGAAGAATGGTAGGAGAGTAAGAAAGTGAGAGAGTAAGAGAAGGAGATTGCCATGCCATGCTGGCTCTCATCACCCGCCGTACTCTCCTACTCTTACTCTCCTACCATCTTCTATCTTCCCGCTCGCCTCACCGTCCGCTGGTCGTACTGGAATTGAATCTCGGGCTCGTCGGTCAGCGTCACGAAAAAGTTGAACGCGAAGTTGCCGTTCGGGGCCTTTGTGAACGCGAAGGTCGCGCGCCAGCGATGCAAGTCGCGGTCGAGCCGCAAGACGTGCTGCCCAAACTCCTTGAGCGTCAGATTGTACTGCGTGTTCCACGACACGGACCAGTTGGGACTGGGGGAGAACCCGACCGTGAGCCCCATGGTCCGGTTGGGCGGCCGCACCTCGAGGCTGTCACCGATTGCCCTCGGACGGTCTCGCCGGTCGTCATACGAAACGCTGGCCTGGAACCCCCGCCCCCGCCGCACGCCGCTGGCCCCCAGCCCACGGTTCAACGCCGGATCGAGCCGCGTGGTGGGACCCGTGGCGGTCCCGGCCGGCTGCACCGGTTCGATCATGTCCTGCGGGTTGGCGAGATCCTCGGGCTCGGGTTCTCGGCCGGCGACGAGCCCCGCAATGCCGCGGATAGTCGCCGCCGAGATGTTGAACCGCGCCGACACGGACGTCAAAAACGGCTTGAACGCGGTGGAATCGTACCCGACCGGCCCGTTCCACAAGTCGTGCTGCATACTCACCGTGAACCCGGGCAGGAGGTCACTCGTGAACTGGTTCCCGACGAGTTGTGTGGTCCAGCCGTTGCGCCCCTCTTCCTTCGCCTGCTCGAAGTCGTAGGCCACCGAACTCGTCTGGATCGAGAGAATCTTGATCTTCCGCACGTTGCGCTCGTCGGTCGTCGTGTCGCCTTCCGCGAGCCGAAACTTTCCCTCGATCGTCTGCGAGAGACCGAAGCTGACCTGATGCAGCGCGGGGCTCGTGCGCTGGACGTTCAGCCCGCGCGGATCGAGCGCCCGTGCGTAGGCCTCCGGGACCTCGGCCTCGGGGGCATAGCTCCAGGACACGATGGGCGAGACCGCGTGCCGGATGCGCGCCAGGGGGCCGACGCCGGGGAAGAACCCGAACACCGTCGGTGTCATGCTCGCCCCAAACGACAACCGTTTCCCTTGACTGACAAACGCGCCGTTCGTGTACTGGTTCCTGATCAGGAACGCGCCGCCGGTGGTGTTCCTGATGCCCAGGGACGGTTGGAGCTTCCACGTCGACCCGAACAGCGTGGGCAGGTTGATGCCCGTGTTCCAGTCCACCGCGGTCTGAAAGTCCTCCCCGTACACGCGCACGATCGAGTCGTCGGGGTTGGCCGGGTCCGGGAGAACCAACTCCATCGGTGTGTTGGTGTAGCGATCGCTGATCGAAAAACTGTTCTGCCAGTTCCAGCGCCCCACCCGGAGGGGCGTGTTGAACCGCAGGTCGGATTGGCGTCGGATCGGGAACAGGGTGTCCGTGGTGACGATTCCATCGACCGGCGCCGCCGCGAGGGGGATCCCAGCGCCTTGATGGCGAGTCACGGTGTTCGTGACGCTGACCGACGGGGACCAAGTCAGCAGGGTCCCGATATCGAGCGGCCGCGGTGTCAGGCTGAACGTGGGCAGCGTCTGCGATGACCCGCCGTTACTGAGATCCTGCGAGAGGCTCCCGCCCAGCGCCATGGTCCCCCACGAGAACTGCTTGTTGAAGTTGATCCGGCTCCCCAGCGTGGCGGTCTGCACGAACGGGTCCACGGTGTTGCGTTGCACGACGCGGGCACTCGTGGCGTAATCCACGTCCGCGGTGAGACGGGTGCGCTGGTTGAAACTCTGCTGGTGGTTCCACTGCAATCGCAGCGAGCGCGATCCCGGCTGACCTTCGAGTCCGGCCTCCCACAAGCGCGAGACGGACAGCCCCCCGGCGACGAACCGATCCAGCCACCGATAGCGCAGCTGGCCATTGACGCCGAGATAGTTGCCGGCAAACCAATCCAGCGAGATCTGCGCGTCGCTGTAGTCGTTGACGGCGAAGTAGAAGCCGATATTGGAGACGTGCCGCCGGTATCCGTCGTTCGGCCGGATCAGGTCCGACAGACCGAAGCGCGGGACGAGGATGCCCGAGCGCCGTCCGGGCCGCATGTCCTGGAAGATGAAGGGCAGCCACATGATCGGAACGTCACGGATGTACAGCACGGCGGGCCGCGCCACCATGATGGTATTGGTGACCCACTTGATGTTGCCGGTCGAGAAGTGGTAGTGGGGCGTGGGGAGGTTACAGCTCGTCACGTCGTTGCTGGCTCCGTACACGCGCGTGGACGCCGAATCGATCTCCAGTCCACCCCGCAGAAACCACTCCACGCCCGACTGCTTGAAGCTCGTGAGGGCCTGGGCGACGCGCCCGCGCCTGAGACACGTATCGTAGCGCATCCCCTCACCGGTCAGCACCGTTCCGCCGTCAAACAGCGCCGGCGCTCCTTCGGCGTACAAGCTGCACTCGGCCTCGCGGAAGGTCACCCGCGCCGCCTCGAGGATGCTCTGTTCCCGCTCGACGAGAGCCGCGCCCCGCAGCAGGATCTCACGGGTGGCGCCGAACAGCGTGATGCTGTCCCCGCCATACCGCGTGACGATGAACCCCTCGCGGGTCAGCAGGGCTCGCATGATCGAGTCCGGTTGGGGCAAACTTCGCGAGGGGGCCGTGGGAAGTCCGAGCGCGCGAGCGGCGGCGGTGTCGAGGGGGAGGGCGAGTGAATCCTGCTGGGGGCCCCCGCCCCCCTCCACCTGGCGCCGTCCACGCGGCGGCGGCTGGGCTTCCTGTGCGTGCGCGGTGCCTGCTCCCGCCCCGGCGGCCAGTGCCAGCGCGAGCAGGACGGCTCCGATCGTCCGTCCGCGGCGAGTGACCAGTTTGCCGAACAGGATCCCGGCCTCATACAGCAGCACCAGCGGCCCGAGCATGAGCAGCATGGACGCGACGTCGGCGGGCGTGACGACGGCGGCCACCACGCTGAGCACCAGATAGGCCATGGCACGTTGCTTCTCGAACGTCCTCGGTTCCACGACACCCAGCGCTGAGAGCATGATCATCACGAGCGGCAGCTCGAACACCAGGCCGAACGCCACCATGAGTTGTACCGCAAACGAGATGTATTCGTTCGCGGCGATCATGGTGTTGAGGTCCTCGCGGTTGAACATGAGGAGGAACTTGAGCGCGGCGGGCAGCACCCAGATATAGGCGATCATCAGTCCCGCAATGAACAGGAACACCGCGGCCCAGAGGATCGGGATGATGAATTTGCGCTCGTGCTCGTACAGCGCCGGGGAGAAGAACCGCCATGCCTGGGCCAACACGACGGGCGCCGCGAGCACGAACCCGACCAAAATCGCCAGCTTCATCGTGATCATGAACGCGTCGGCCGGCTTCGTGATCAGCAGTTTGCCCTCGGGGAGATACGGCGCGACGGGCTGCTTCAGCAGCTCCAGCAGATCCCACTGCTGGACCGCGTAGAAGCCGACGACCACACCCACCATCAAGGCGAGCAGGCTCCAGATGATCCGCCACCGCAATTCCTCGAGGTGATCGAGGAACGGCATCTCGGCCGGTCCGCGGGCTCGGGTCATCCGGGAAACACGTCGCCGGCCGGCCGGCGACCGTTACTCTTCGGGAGTGTTGAGCTTCGCCCGAGCCAGTTCCGCTTCATCGGACTGGGGGTATCCAGCGACCACTCGTTGGAAGTAGAGACGCGCCCCGTCTCGATCGTTGCGGCGCTCCGCCAGCAGTCCCAGGCGGTAAAGGGCCGTCGGCGCCCGCCGCGAGTCCTGGTGGTCCCGCGCCACGCGCTCGTAGGCAGGCACGGCCGAGTCGGGAGCCGTCGACTCCCAGGACTCTCCGATGAAGAACCAGGCATCCGCGGCCAGTGGATCACTAGGGTAGTCGTTCACCAGCTGCGTGAAGCCGGCGCGGGCGGTCGTGGGGCTTCCCCGGCGCAATTGCTGGAGGGAAAGGTCGTGCAATTCCCGCGCGGTCGGCCCGCCGGCCCCGCCCGGCGCCACCATCCGACCACTGTCGCCGGGCTGCGCGGCGCCACTGACGGTGGGCGGCGCCTGGCTCAATCGCTGGTCGACCTGGCGGCGCAGCTCTGTGAGCCGCTGCTGGCTTTGGCCCGTGAGCTCCTGCACCTGCACGAGTTGGCGCTGCACCGACGTCATGTCGCTCTGCATGGTGCCCTGGAAGCTCATGAACCGCCGTTGCAGCTGCGCCAGAGAGTCCAGAGCTTCCCGCTGCGTGGCGATGATCTCCGCAAGCAAGGCAGCCCGCACCGAATCGGCGCGGGCTGCCTCCACCTGCATCTCCTGCATCCGCTGAAGCTGCCCCTCGACCCGCCGAATATCACTCTTGAGCGCGCATCCTCCGAGCAGGATGCTGGTCGATGCTGCGAGCAGGCTCAGCCGCTTCACATGCCCGGCCGGACCAACCGGTCGCCGCCCGCCGTGATCCGAAACTCGTCACGCCGGTTAGCGGCCCAGGCTTCTTCATTGCTCCGGGCGTCCACGGGGTCTTCCTCCCCGCGAGACATCACCGTGATGCGATCCGCGGCAATCCCCCGATTCACCAGGAAATCGCGCGCGGCGATGGCGCGGCGGTTGCCCAGATTCACGTTGTACTCGTCAGACCCGCGCTCGTCGCAGTGCCCCACGATCTCGATGCGGAGCCCTGGATTCGCCTGGAGAACGGCGAGCTTCTGCATCAGGACCTCCGTGTCATCGCCGGCCCGAATCGCGGACTTGTCGTAGTCGAAGTGCACCCGACGGCCGAGCATCTCGGTCACCTCGCGCGTGATCGCGGCGATGCGCGCGGCCTCGGCTTCACGCTCACGGCCGACACGCTCCTCCTCCATCATCCGGGCCCGCTCGATCGAATCCCGGCGCGCCTGCTCGCGCGCGATCGAGTCGCGGCGCGCCTGCTCGCGCGCGATCGAATCGGGATCCGGTCCGGGCGCCACTTCGGGCGGCTGCGGACGTCCACAGGCCGCGGCCAGCACCATCGCCACGACTCCCAGCGTCATTGCATGCTTGAGTTTCATCGTCGCTCCAGGTCTAACGTTCGAACTCGTCTGTTAGCCGCGGGGACCAGGACGGCAACCGCGTGTTGCCGATTCTCGTGAGCTGCCGGATCCTCCCCGTCTCCACATCGATCACCCACAGTTGGCGCGTCCCCGTGCGGCTCGACACGAACGCGATGTGGCGCCCATCCGGCGCCCACGTGGGATCCTCATTACGCCCAGCACTCGTCAACTGCTTCACCACCCGCGACCGCGTCTCCATGATGAACACTTGCGGACTGCCGGCCACGTCGCGGTGAAACACCAGCCGCGTTCCGTCCGGCGACCACTCCGGCGCATACGAGGCGCCGGTTTCCCCATAGTCAAACGGCGCGAACAACTCCTGCCCCGTTCCGTCCGCCGCCATCACGTAGATCTGCGGCAACCCCGCCCGCGTGGAAACGAACGCAATCTGCCGTCCGTCCGGGCTGAATGTCGGTGAAAGGTTATCGGAGAACCTCCCCACCGTCAAGCGCTGTAAGCAACAGTCGCGTCGCACGTTATAGCGATAGAGATCGGTGCCCTCCGCATCGCTTCGCGCGAACACGACCAGCTCACCGTCGGGAGAGAACGTCGGGGTGTAGTTGAGCGCCGTGAGGGTGGGCTGCAACACGCGGTACCCACCGTCAACGAAGTCGTGGAGCACCACCCGTCCACCCCGCTCGTACAGCGCCGTGTACACCACGCGCCGCCCCGAGGGATCCCAGTCCACGGAAAACGCCGTGTCGGCCGGTTGCGACACGACCGTCAGGCCGGCCCCGTCCGCATCGACACGGTACGCCCGGCGGTCGCTGACGAACACGAGGCTCGACGCCGCGAACCCGGGCTCCGCGGTCACGGCCCTGACGATCTCGTCGGCCGCACGGTGCACCGACATGCGGAACGCCCGCGCCGCCGGATCGTCTCCCGCGATCGTGAGGCGTCGTCGCACCGACTCCCCCCGGACGTCGTAGAGCGACACCGCGATCGTGCCGTCGCCGGTCTGCTCGACGTCAACGGCAAAATCCGCCCCCAAGGTGGCATACAGCGGGTAGTTGACGAAGCGCGCGGGGGTTCCATTCCCGCCGCCGCTGTCGGTGGGCGCGTGGAGCGTCGCATAGAGTCGCTCGCCGCCCGGCAGCACGATGATCTCGAAATGATCGCTGTAGTCCAGATCGCGCTGCAGAATCACCTGCACCGAGTCCACCAGGGCTCCGGCCTCCGCGCGCAACACCAGCAACCCCGGTCGCACACCGGGCGTGTACGTAATCCCGATCCGCACGCCTTGCTCGACCGGCGGCACCGTGTCCTGCGCCGCCGCGGTCTGGCCCGCAAGCGGGAGGGCCAGAGCGAGCCAGCCACCTGACATGCCAGTCCTCAGGATACCCACGTCAGCGCGCCGTGGAGGGATCGAAGAAGAAGCTCACCGGAAGCACGTCCGCCGCATAGCCCTCGGGGAGCGCGCCGAAGTGCGGCGCCGCCGCCTCGATGGCCCCCTGCGCCTCGAGATCGAAGCCGAAATTTCCGGAGCGGCGCACGAACTGGAAGTTCGAGATCGTTCCGTCGCGGTGCACGAAGAACATGACCTCGGCTCGCAACGACACATTCCCCGGTGGTCGCTGCCACTGCCGGTACACTTGCGCCACGATGTTGCGCAGGTACTCCGGGTGGGGGAACTCGACGCCGGTCGTCTTGACGGTATGGGCGTCGCTTCCCGTCGAGGGTTCCACGTCGGGCGCCGCCTCCACCGGGTTGGTGCGGGGCGCAGGCTCCTTTTCCGCCGGAGCGGGCGTGGGGGGCGGGGGCGTCGGCGCCACGGACGTCCGCCGCGGCCGCTGATTCTCCACGGGGGCCGGCCGCTCGGCCGGGCGCTGTATGGCTTCCGGCGCCCGGCGTTGCTCCGTCGCCACCCGCGGGGCCGCCACCAAATCGACACGGTAGACCGGCGGCGCCATGCGGTCCCGCAGCGCCGGCGCGGAGAACAGCACCACGACGGCGGTCCCGTGCAGCGCGACGGACCCCGCCAGGGCCAGCCCCGACCCGCGGGAGCGGCCGCGACGTCGGCCCCCGACGCGCGGAGACTTCACCTCCCAAGTTCCTCCGCTTCGGCCACGAGCCCCACGTCGCCGATTCCCGCGCTGCGCATGATGGCCAGGACACGCACGACGGCACCGTAGTTCACGCGCTGATCGGCGCGCAAATACACGCCGCTGGGCTTCCGCGCCTGGACGATGGCCGGGAACGTCGCCCGAAAGCTCTCGATCGACAACGGCGTTTCGTCCACGAAGATGCGCCCCTCACGGTCCACCGACACGACCAGGCCCTCCTTGGGCTGGAGCGGCCGGGCTTCCGCGCGGGGCAGCTGCACGTCCACGCCTCCCTGCATGATCGGCGCGGTGATCATAAAGATGATCAGCAGCACGAACGCCACGTCCACCAGCGACGTCACGTTGATGTCCGCCGACAATGAGAGATCGCTGAACTTGCGCATGTCAGATTCTCCCCTCCCGCGCCATGGTGCCGACGATCTCCTGCGCAAACCCCTCGAGCTCGCCCGTGAACGCGCCGAGGCGCGACACGAAGAGGTTGTAGGCGATCACGGCGGGGATCGCGACGGCGAGTCCAAACACCGTGGTGACGAGCGCCTCCGCGACACCGGGGGCAACCGCCGAGATGTTGCCGGAGCCTCCCGCGGCGATCCCCAAAAAGGCATCCATCACGCCGAGCACCGTGCCGAGCAGCCCCAGCAACGGACTCACCGACCCGATGGTCGCCAACCATGCTATAAACCTCGCCATGAGGTCGCGTTCCGCGCTCACCTCCTTCGCGAGCATCATCCGCAACACTTCGAGCTGGGTGGCACTGAGCACGCCTTCCTTGCTGCCACGTTCCTCCGTAAGCGCACCGGGCCGCAGCTCGGAGAAGAAGTTGATGCCCTCGCGCAGCAGGCGTCCGTAGGGTGACGGCGGGAGCTTCATGACGGCATGATAGGCGTCCTCCAACCGGTTGGTGCGTTCGAGCGACGTGAAGAAGCGGTCTCCCAGCTTCCGCACACCGCGAAGCTGCACCCATTTGAGCACGATGATAAACCAGCTGACCACCGAGAAGACGGCCAGGACGGTCAGGACGATCATCGTGGCGCGGCTCGAATTGGTCACCAACTCCCACGGCGTCGTGGGCATCGCGCCGCCCACCTGAAGGAGGATCATTCGCGCTCTCCCGCTATCCACTCAAAGGTTTGTCGAAGGCCCTCGTGCAGCGCGACCTCCGGGTGCCACTGCCAGTCACGCGCGGCCTTGCCCACGTCCACGGCGCTCCGGAGCAACTCTCCGGCACGCGGGGGCGCGTGCGTCACCGACACGTCCCGCCCGACCGCCGCGAAGAGCGCCTTGGCGAGCTCGTGCACGCTCGTCTCCACACCGGTTCCCACGTTGACCGCGACGTCGTCGATCGTGTGCAACGTGGGTGGCGTCCACCGCGTGGCCGCCACGTTGGCGCGGGCGACGTCCTTCACAAAGACGTAGTCGCGCGTCTGCGCGCCGTCACCGAACACGGTAATCGGGCGGCCGTCGAGCAGGCGGCTGCAAAAGATGGCCACCACCCCCGCCTCGCCATGCGGGTTCTGCCGAGGGCCGTACACGTTCGCGTAGCGGAGGGCGACCGTCTGCATGCCGTGCAATTGCGTGTACGCGGCGAGGTAGTACTCGGACCCCAACTTGCTCACACCGTAGGGCGAGATGGGCAGAAGCCGCGCGGTTTCGCGGTGCGGAAGGTCGTCGCTCTCGCCGTACACGACCCCCCCCGATGACGCGAAGACGACGCGCCGCGTGCCCCCCGCGCGCGCCCCCTCCAACAGGTTGACGAGTCCCAGCAGGTTGACCTGCGCGTCGAATCCCGGATCCTCGACCGAGACCCGTACGTCCATCTGGGCCGCATGATGGTTCAAGACCGTGAAGCCCCCGTCCGCCAGCAGTTCGCGCGCCTCGGCGGAACGGACATCCGCCTGCAGGAACGTCGCCCCCGGCGGGACGTTCTCGCGGCGCCCGCTGGACAAGTCGTCGAGGACGGTCACGTCATACCCCTCGGCGAGGTAGCGGTCCGCCACGTGCGAGCCGATGAAACCCGCTCCACCCGTTACCAAGACTCGATCAGTCATGTGCTCCCGTCATCGGTTCGTCGTTCGCGCCAAAGTTACCGCGGCGCGGCGCCTCCGTGTACACCGCACGCGCAACAGCGGAACGGCCGCAAGCGACCGTTCCGCCGTCGAGTTCGATTGCCTTGATTGGGGCGGAATTAGGAGACCGCCCGCCTCTGATCTATGACGGCATCTTGCGGACGATGCGCACCGCCGCGCCCGTCCCAACGCCCAAATCACGAATGCCCATCACGATACCGGACGACGAATTCTCGCGCAGATGGACCACCTGCAGGGTCCCGACGATCCGCATCTCCGCCCCACTGGGATCGGGGGCTTCCATCACGAACACGTCACCGAGCGAAACGCCGTCGGTCCGCCCGACGTCCAAGAAGACCACACGCTGCTGGCCCGGCAGCGGGTTCTCGTCCCGCGAGGCCACAACCGTGCCGGTAAGAGCGATGTCCGTCGGCACCGGCGCCACCCGCCCCGGATCGCGGAACGGTTCGAGCGGGAGCACCGTGCTGCCGTCACTCACTGAGTTGTACTGCTGCACCAGCTGGGCGATAACTCGGCCGTTCTCGCCAGCCCGCCGCACGACGAGGAGCCCGCTCGGTCGCACGATGTGCCCCCAGCCTTGTACGGCGCCGCCCGTCTGCGCCGCGAGGAGGGAGTCACCCACCGCGTAGGACCCGCCCAGCGGCGGTTCGACTTCCACCTCCTGGTAGACCATTGCCGACGAGGACTCGCGCACTCGCCTGATCGTCGCCCGGCCCACGATGCCAGTGATCCTGCCCCACGGGAGCTCATCACCCTCCGTGAGGAATCCCGCGGCATAAAACGTCCCCCGGCTCACCGGACGGGGCTCGATGCGGCCGACATCCGTCGAGATGGCCGTGCCGCGTTCGCTGCGCACGAAGATCGTCGGCCCCATCTGCGACGGCGGCGGTGGTGGTGGCGCGGCGCCGGCCAACTCCGGTGGGGCCACGCGGACGATCGACTCCTCCTGCACCTCGGGCTCAGGAGCCGGTTCGATATCCCGCTGGACCTCGGGCTCCGGCATCGGCATCAGCCGGAGCTGCTCGCCCGGGAAGATCCAGTGCGGATCCTCGACCACGTCCGTGTTGAGGCGATAGATCTCCGGCCACAGGAACGGATCGCCGAAGTAGTTGGCCGCGATCGCCCACAGGGTTTCCCCCTCGACAACCACGTGACTGGTCGCCTGCTGGCCTGCCGCCCCGCGCGGCACGAGCATCGCCGCCGCCGCGACGCATGCCAGCGCGCTAGAACGGAAGATCGTCATCTTCCTCATCGAGTGCCTCCGGGAAGTCGTCATATGACCCTGCTTCGCCCGTTCCCGCGCTCGCAGCGGCCGGCACCGCCCGCTCGGGTGCCGCGCCACCTTCCGCGCCGCCTCGGGGGGACAACATGATCATCTCTCGTGCCGTTATCTCCGTCGAGTACCGCGTGTTCCCTTCGCGATCTTCCCACGTGCGATACTCGACCCGCCCCTCGATGTACACCCGATCACCCTTCTTGAGGTATTTCTCGGCCGTATCGGCCAACTGCGACCCACGGTTGTTCCACAACACGACTCGATGCCACTCGGTCTTTTCCTGTCGCTCCCCCGACTGCGTCGACCACGACCGGCTGGTGGCCACTGACAGCGTGGCGACCCTCGCCCCCCCTGCGGTGCTGCGCACTTCTGGATCGGCCCCAAGGTTCCCGATCAACTGGACCTTGTTGAGACTACGGCTCACAACTACCTCCCCACGTGACGGAGCGGGACCCGGGACGGACGCAAACTATAGGCGCTTTAAGTCCTTTTGTCAACCAAACATACGCGATTCGGACCCGATCTACGCATCATCGTTTGTTGCGTCGATGCAACACTTCATGACGACCGCATCCTCGGTCGGTCGGCTGTAGTAGCGAGGCCGCCGCCTGACGTCCTGAAACCTGTGCCGAGCGTAAAACGCGCGGGCTTCGAGGTTCGACTCACGGACCTCGAGAAACACCTGCCGTACCCCCGCAGCCCGTAGCCGCGACCGCAATGCATCCCAGAGCGATGTCCCGATTCCTTCCCGCTGCCGAGCACGGTCCACCGCGAGGTTGAGCACTTCCCCCTCATCAAGCGCGCTCGCCCCGAGGACGTATCCGACCACCGACTCGTCGCGTTCCGCCACCAGAAAGAACGCGCCCAGGTGCGGCGCGAACGCGGTCCGCGACCACGGGTCGCTGAACAAGGTTCGCTCGAGCACCGCAACCGCGCCCAAATCGGCCGGGCGGGCCTCACGCACCCGGCAGCCGGCGTCCATGCTCGTGCTCCCAGCGCACCTGCGCTTCGGCCTTGCGCCCGTACTCGGGCTCGAACCGGTCGATATCGGAGACGACACGCGTGGCGTGGGCGGCCACGAGCGCGAGCAGCGCCGCGGCCGTCGGCATCCCGGTGAGCGGTGCCACGGGGTCGCGCCCCGTCCAGTCTCGCAGCAGGGCTTCCCCAATCCGGACCCCGTCACCCACGGCGAGCGCCGGTGCGGCCCGGCGTGTGAGGTCCGGAATCGTCGTGAGCGTCGGCCGAAGCCGCTCGACCGGCCTGCCCCGATCGAATTCGTAGACTGCCGCAAACACCTCGCCGCGGATGGCGTCGTACACCGCGCACACGGAGGGCGCATCGTACTTGACCGCCGCGTGGTGTGCCGCGGCCACGAGCGACGGGGCCGTGTGCACCGGCAGCGACGGCCGGACGCTCACGATGCCCTTGACGGTGCTCCAGGCGATCCTGAGGCCCGTGAAACTCCCGGGTCCGTCGCCCACGACGACGCCTTCGAGGTCGCCCCAGGTCAATCCCTGCGCCTGGAGCAGCGCACGCGCGCTCGAGAGCAGCGTCCTGGCGTGCGTGCGGGGCGCGAGCGTGGCGCTGCCCAGTGGCCGCGCACCCGGTTCACCCACGGCCACCTGACCATGATCCGTCGCCGTGTCGACCGCCAGCCACGCATTCACGGCGCGATCACCGTCAGCGTCCGGTACCGCGGATCCGCCCCGTGTGCGAGCCGCACGATCACATCGGGCCGCGGGGCGTGGCGCCCGGCGCGGGTGGGCCACTCGATCAGGAGCGCGCGCGCGCGGCGGGCAAGGTCCGGGAAATCCAGGGCGATAGCCTCGTCCGGCTCCCGCAGGCGATAGCAGTCCACATGAATGAGTGGGCCCGCGGCGGTGGGGTACTCGTGGATCAGGGCAAACGTGGGACTTGTGGCGGGCTCCGCTCCGGCCGCGCTCGACACCATGCGGGCGAAGGTGGTCTTCCCCGCACCGAGTTCTCCCTCGAGCCACAGCACGGATCCCGGCGCGGTCGCCGCCCACAATGATTCGGCCCGCGTTCGCAGGTCGTCCTCCGAGCACAGGATCGCGTCACCCATGCCGCGTCCCGCGCGGGGCGTGCCGCGTCCGATCGCCGGAGGCGCGCAAGTCGAACAGCTGATCGCGCAGTTGCGCCGCGAGCTCAAAATCGAGTTCCGCCGCCGCCTCGCGCATCTGCTGCTCCAGCACCTCGATCAGCTGCGCGCGGTCTTGCGGCCCCACGGGCGCTTTCACCTTTGCCGGCCGCACCGTCCGCGCGTCGGCCACGCGCGTCGTGAACCGCACCTGGTCCACCGATTTGACAATGGACGCGGGCGTAATGCCGTGCTCGCGGTTGTGCGCTTCCTGCAGGCCGCGCCGCCGCTCCATCTCATCGATCGCGCGCCGCATAGACCCGGTCATGCGGTCGGCGTAGAGGACGGCCCTGCCCCGCTCATGTCGGGCGGCGCGGCCGACGGTCTGAATGAGCGAGCGATCGGAGCGGAGGAACCCCTCTTGGTCGGCGTCGAGGATGGCCACGAGCGCCACTTCCGGAAGATCCAGGCCCTCGCGCAGCAGGTTGATCCCGACCAGGACGTCGAACTCGCCGAGCCGCAATCCCCGCACGATCTCCATCCGCTGGATGGTGTCGATGTCCGAGTGCATGTAGCGCACGCGTACACCCGTTTGCGCGAGGTAGTCCGTGAGATCCTCGGCCATCCGCTTGGTCAGGGTCGTCACCAACACCCGTTCGCCGCGCGCCGCGTGCCCCCGGATCTCCGCCAGGAGGTCGTCCACCTGGCCGCGCACCGGGCGCACCTCCACCGCGGGGTCGGTGAGCCCGGTCGGTCGGATGATCTGCTCCACGATGACACCGCCGGACAGGCGCAGCTCCAGGTCGCCCGGCGTGGCCGACACGAACATCATCCGCGGCGTCAGCTCCATGAACTCGGCAAAGCTGAGCGGCCGGTTATCGAGCGCGGACGGGAGGCGAAACCCGTACTCGACCAGCGTGAGCTTTCGCGACCGGTCGCCCTCGTACATGCCGCCGACCTGGGGGAGCGTCACGTGCGACTCGTCCACGAACGTGAGGTAATCGTCCGGGAAGTAATCGAGCAGGCACGCTGGACGCTCACCGGGGGCGCGGCCGGTGAGATGCCGGCTGTAGTTTTCGATGCCGGCGCACGTGCCGATCTCCCTCAGCATGTCCACGTCGAACAGGGTCCGGGACTCGAGGCGTTGGGCTTCGAGGAGCTTGGCCTGGGAGCGGAGCTCGTGCAGCCGTTCGCGCAGCTCGGCACGCACCGCGCGCACGGCTCGCTCGACCGTCGGCGGCCGGGTGACGAAGTGCGTGGCGGGGTAGATGGCGCAGCGCGGCAGCTCGGCGATGACGTGGCCCGTGAGCGGATCGATCTTGCTGACGCGCTCGACCTCGTCCCCCCACCACTCGATGCGCACCGCCTGTTCCTCGTACGCCGGCAGCACCTCGATCGTGTCGCCGCGCACCCGAAACGTTCCTCGTTCCAGCACGACGTCATTGCGTTGATACCGAATAGCGACCAGGTCCTCGAGCAGGGCGTCACGCGGGCGTTCGTCGCCCTGCGCGACCCGCACCATGAGATTGCGATATTCGATCGGGTCACCGAGCCCGTAGATGGCACTCACCGTGGCGACGATGATCACGTCATCGCGCTCGATCAGGCTCGACGTCGCGCGCAAGCGCAGCGAGTCGATGTCTTCGTTGATGGACGCGTCCTTTTCGATGTACGTGTCGGTCTGCGGGACGTACGCCTCGGGCTGGTAGTAGTCGTAGTACGAGATGAAATACTCGACGGCGTTGTGCGGGAAGAGCGACTTGAGCTCCCCGTAGAGCTGGGCGGCCAGCGTCTTGTTGTGCGACAGAACCAGGGCCGGCCGCCCATGCCGCGCAATGACGTTGGCCATGGTCACGGTCTTCCCCGACCCCGTGACCCCCAACAGTGTCTGATAGCGGTCGCCGCGGGCCAGTCCCTCGGTCAGTTGGGCGATAGCCCGCGGTTGGTCACCGGCCGCCGCAAACGGCATGCGCAGGTCGAACGAGGCCATGGTGGGCGGAACGTGCGCCCGCCTTACGGAGCTTCCGGGGTCAGCATCCGCGCCGACGGCTCGCGGCGCTCGACTTCGTGGACGCCTTTCACCCGACGCATGGTGCGCATCACCTTGGCGAGGTGATTGTGATTCTCCACTTCGACGAGGACGTTGCCGAACATCCCGCCGTCCCGGCTCCACAATTCCGCGCTCTTGATGTTCGTTCCGGTGCCCGAAACAGCCTCCATCAGATCGGCATACAACCCACGGCGGTCCTCGCCTCCCACGCCGAGGCAGACGACGAACACTTCGCCTTCCACTGCCTGCCAGTCGATTTCCACGCGGCGTTCGGGATCGTCCGACATGGCGAGCAGGTTGGGGCAGTCGCGGCGGTGGATCGAGATTCCACGCCCCTTCGTCACGTACCCGACCACCGGATCGCCCGGCACCGGTTGGCAGCACTGCGCGTACCGCACCATGAGTCCATCGACCCCATGAATGCGGACGCCGCGACCTCCGCGGAACCGCTGGATGACACGCCCGAACCCCGTGGGTTTCGGCGCCTGGATCTCCTCGACCGTCCGATCCGGATACAGCGCCTTGATGACCTGTCCCGTCGGCGTGTCACCGCGCCCCAGCACGGCATACAGCGCCTCGATCGACCCGACGGACAGCCGCTCGACGGCCGCCCCGAGTTGCGCATCCTCGGGCATATCAAGCCGGCGGCGTCGCAGCTCGCGCTCGAGAATCTCGCGGCCCAACGCCACGCTTCGCCCCGCCTCCTCCTGCTTGATCCACTGCCGCACCTTGTGGCGCGCGCGCGCGGTCCGCACGTGGCTCAGCCAATCCTTGCTCGGCCGCGCGTTGGAACCGGTGAGAATCTGCACCGTGTCGCCGTTGCGCAGCGGGCGATGGAGCGGCGCGATCCGATCGTTCACCTTGGCGCCCTGACAATGGAGGCCCACCTCCGTGTGTACCGCGAACGCGAAGTCGAGGGGCGTCGCCCCCTTGGGAAGCCGCTTCACATCCCCTTGTGGCGTGAACACGAAGATCTCGTCCTGGTACAGGTCGATGCGGAGGAACTCGAGGAATTCCTCGGGTGAGTGGGCATCCTGCTGCAACTCGAGCAGCTGGCGGAACCACTCCAGCTGCGCGTCCAGCTCGTCGCCCAGGTCCGATTCCTTGTAGACCCAATGGGCGGCGATCCCGTACTCCGCGGTCCGGTGCATCTCGCGATTGCGGATCTGGATCTCGTACAGGTGTCCGCCGGGACCGAAAATCGTCGTGTGCAGCGACTGATAGCCGTTGGACTTGGGTGAGGCGATGTAGTCCTTGATGCGCTCCTGCAGCGGGGTCCACTTGTGGTGAATCACTCCGAGCGCGTGGTAGCAATCCTGGACGGTCGGCACCACCACCCGGAAGGCCATCAGGTCGTAGATCTCCCGAAACGGGCGGCCCCGCTGGGTCATCTTGCGGTAAATCGACCACAGGTGCTTGGGCCGGCCGGTCACCTCGAACTGCTCGACGTTGGCCCGCCGCAGCGATTCCTCGAGCGGCCCCCGCAGGCGCCGGATCATCTCCTCGCGATCGGCCTTCGTGTCCCGCACCTGATCGACCAACACCCGGAACTCCTCGGGTTCGAGGAATTTGAAGGCGAGGTCCTCCAACTCCGCTTTGACGCCACCCATCCCGAACCGGTGCGCCAGCGGGGCGTAGATCTCGCGTGTCTCGCGGGCGATCAAGTGCTGCTTGGCCTCGGGGAGATGCTCGAGTGTGCGCATGTTATGCAGCCGATCGGCGAGCTTGACGATGATCACCCGCGCGTCGCGGGCAATCGACAGCAACAGCTTGCGGTAGTTCTCCGACTGCGCCTCCACCTGGCTGCGAAACGTGAGGGTCGACAACTTCGTGAGCCCGTCGACGATCTCTCCCACCTCCACCCCGAACTCCCGTTTGATGTCCACCAGCGTGACATCCGAGTCCTCGGCCACGTCGTGCAACAAGGCCGCCACGATCGTGGTCGTGTCGAGCTGCTGGTTGACCAGAATCTTCGCGACTTCGACCGAATGTGAGATGAAGTCGTCGCCGGAGAGCCGCTTTTGCCCGCGGTGGGCCGACGCGCTGAACTGGAAGGCACGCTCGATGAGCGCAAGATCGAGCCGCTCCCGGTGCTCCTCGAGCACGTGGGCGAAGTCGGCGTCGATGGCTGCGAGCGCGCTGGTCACAACAGTCCGGCCTCGGCAAAGCTGAAGTATCGGTCGCCGGCGACGATCACGTGATCGCACACCGGCACATCGAGCACGCGACCGGCCTGCACGAGCTGGGCCGTCACCGACCGGTCGTCCGGCGACGGCGCGGGGTTGCCGCTGGGGTGATTGTGCACCACCACGATCCCCGCCGCGGCCTCGGCGATCGCCGCGCGAAAGACCTCCCGCGGATGGACGAGCGAGCTGTTGAGAATCCCCCGGGTGATGAGGAGATCACGGGTCACGCGGTTCTGCACGTCCAACGTGAGCAGGTGAAACTCCTCGACCGCCAAGTCCCGCAACGCGGGTCCACACCGTTGATACACGTCAGCCGGCGAACTGATCGCCGACCGCGGCTCGTCCGCTTCTCCGGCCAACCGCCTCGCCAATTCCAGGGCCGCGGCCACGCGCGCGGCTTTCGCGGGGCCGATCCCCGGCACCCGCGCCACCTCGGCCACCGGCCGGCGCGCGAGCGCTCGGAGCGACCCGTTGCTCAACGCGAGCACCTCCCGGGCGAGCACCATCACGTCCCGCCGCACCGCCCCCGTCCCTATGAGAATGCCGACCAACTCGACCGGCGTCAACGCAGTGGCGCCGAGGGAGAACAGGCGTTCGCGCGGCCGGTGGTCCGGCCGGACGTCGGAGAGGCGTTGGACGATCATGCCCGGACGATAGGTGGCGCCGGCCCGAGAGCGATACCCCGAACCGCGCAACACCGACCGGAACTACGGGGGGCGGGCTACGCCGCGCCGCCGTGGCACTTCTTGTACTTCTTGCCGCTCCCGCACGGGCAGGGTTCGTTGCGCCCGACCTTGGGGACGGACCGCGTACGCGGGCGCGCCGGCGCGCCCTCCCCACGATTGGTCAGCAGCTCCCGCTGGGCCGGGAGGTGCCGTCGCGGTCCCACGGGGACCATTCCCGCCGGCGCACCAACCATCAAGTCGGCCTCGGACTGCGGGCCCGTTCGGACCGTTTCGGCCGGCGGGGCCTGCCGCCGCGGGGGCGGTGGCGCACCGGCGGTGATCTGCACCTGGAACTTGAGGAATCGCTCCGTGAACGTGGCCTTGATGTCGTGCATCAGATCCACGAACATCTCGAACGCTTCCCGCTTGTACTCGATCAGGGGGTCCTTTTGGCCCCACGCGCGATACTGGATCCCCGTCCGCAAGTGGTCCAGCTCGAACAGGTGGTCCTTCCACTTCTCGTCGAGCACCTGCAGCATCACCTGCGACAGCAGGCGATCCGCCAGATCCGGCACACCATGCCGAGTTCCCAACTCCCGCCAGGACTGTAGCTTCGCCTCGAACGCCCGGTGCCAGGCCTGTTCCAGCATATTGGCCAGCGCATCGGCGTCCGCCACCTTGTTCGGGTCCTTGATGTCCGGCGCCGAGATGAAGTAGCGCAGCAGCAGCTCGCCGGCCAACAACTCCCGATCCCATTGCTCGGGCAGCTGCTCCCGGGACTCGTCGGCGAATCGTTCGAGCGCACCGTGGATCATCCGCTGCGCCTCGGCCTTGAGCTCTTCGCCGCCTTCGAGCGCAAAGAGGCGCAGCGAGTACACGACTTCGCGCTGCTGGTTCATCACGTCGTCGTAATCCAGCAGCCGCTTACGCGACTGGAAGTTCTGATACTCGACCCGCTTCTGCGCGCCCTCGATGGCGCGGGTGACCAGCGGATGGGTGATGACCTCCCCTTCCACATCACCCATGCGATCCATGATCTTCGCGATCCGGTCCGACCCGAACAGCCGCATCAAGTCGTCTTCGAGCGACAGGAAGAAGAGACTCATCCCCGGATCACCCTGGCGCCCCGAACGACCCCGCAGCTGACGATCGATCCGGCGGGATTCGTGCCGTTCGGTCCCGACCACCACCAGGCCACACGGGGGATCGTCGTTGCACTGCCGCGTCGTAATCTCGGCGTCGGACAGATCGGGCACCTCCTGGCGCTGCGCGAACGCGGCCAGCCGGGCCTTGATCCCGCACACCTGGCACTGCTTGACGCCCCCGCCGAGTTTGATGTCGGTGCCGCGCCCCGCCATGTTCGTCGCGATGGTCACCGAGCCGGACTGCCCCGCCTGGGCCACAATCTCGGCCTCACGCTGGTGCTGCTTCGCGTTCAGGACTTCGTGCCGGAGGCCGCGCCGTTTGAACATGCGCGAGAGCGTTTCCGACACCTCGACGCTCGTCGTGCCGACGAGCACGGGCAGGCCACGCTCGTGCTGGCGCGCGACCTCCTCGACGATGGCCTGGTACTTTTCCCGGCGGGTTCGGTAGATCAGGTCGTGCTGATCCACCCGGCGGACGGGCCGGTTGGTGGGGATCACCATCACCTCGAGACCGTAGATCTGGAAGAACTCGTTCTCTTCCGTCTCGGCCGTACCGGTCATGCCGGCGAGCTTGTCATACATGCGGAAGTAGTTCTGGATGGTGATCGTGGCGAGCGTCTGCGTCTCGCCCCGCACCGTCACCCCTTCCTTGGCCTCGATCGCCTGGTGCAAACCGTCCGACCAGCGGCGGCCCGGCATGATGCGCCCCGTGAATTCATCCACGATGAACACCTGGGCATCCTGCACGACGTACTCGACGTCCTTCTCGTAGAGCGCGTGCGCCTGGAGCAGCTTGTGGATGATCTGGAGCTTCTCACTCTTGTGGGCGTATTCCGTCTCGAGCTCGCGGCGCCGCTCGAGCTTCTCCTCCGCCGACAGGGTGTCGTCATCCTCGAGGCGACCCACGGCTTCCGAGATGTCCGGAACCACGAAGAGGTTCGGATCGTCGGGACTCATGGTCTCGACGCCGAGATCGGTGAGGTGCACCGCACGCCCCCGCTCGTCGAGCACGAAGTAGAGATCGTCTTCGACGTGGCGCAGCCGTTGTTGCGCCGAGGGGAGTTTGCGGTCCGCCACGCGATCCAGCTCCACCCGCTGGACGAGCCGCTTGATCCCCGTTTCCTGGAGCAGCTTCAGCAGGCGCTTGTTCTTGGGCATCCCCAGCTGCGCCTGGTAGAGGAAAACACCACCCTCGTAGGACTGCGGGTCCTCGGCGAGGAGCTTCTCGCCCTCCGCGACCTTCTGATTCGCGATCGCCGTCTGGCGGCGAACCAGCGTCACGACCTGCGTGTTGAACTGGGCGTACTTGCGATCGGACTCGTTTCCGACCGGCCCGGAGATGATGAGCGGCGTGCGCGCCTCGTCGATGAGGATGCTGTCGACCTCATCGATGATGGCATAGGAATGCACCCGTTGGACGCGCTGGTCCAAGGTGAACACCATGTTGTCACGCAGGTAGTCGAACCCGAACTCGTTGTTCGTGCCGTACGTGACGTCGCACCCGTACGCCGCGCGGCGTTCCGGCGTGGAGGGCTCCGTGTCGTCCAGGCACCCGACCGTGAGGCCGAGGAACTTGAACAGGTGTCCCATCCACTGCGAATCGCGCCGCGCCAGGTAGTTGTTCACCGTGACGAGATGCACACCGTGCCCGGGCAAGGCGTTCAGATAGAGCGGGAGGGTCGCCACCAGGGTCTTGCCCTCGCCGGTCGCCATCTCCGCGATCTTGCCCTGGTGCAGCACGAGCCCACCGATGAGCTGCACGTCGTACGGAACCATGTCCCACGCGAGTTCGTGGCCCGTCACCACGACCTTGGTGCCCTGGAGCCGGCGGCACGCTTCTCGCACGGTCGCGAACACCTCGGCAAGCAGGTCGTCCAGCACGACCGCCGTCGCCTTCTTGAGCTCGTCCTCGAGCGCGTTGAACTCCTTCGTGAGATCTTCGCGCTCGTCGGGATCGGCACATTCGTGCTTGAGGCGACGCTTTTCCTCGACACGCGCGCGGAGATCCCCGAGCCGCTCGGCGAGCGTGGCACGGAACTTCGCCGTCTGGGCCTGGATTTCCTCGTCGGACAACGACGCGAGCCGCCGCTCGTGCTCGTGTATGCGATCGATGACGGGGCGAATCCGCTTCAGCTCGCGGTAGAATCGCGTCCCAAATACCTTGGTGAACGCCTGCTTGAGCATCCTGCTGGTTTACTCCTCTTCCCGATACAACCCGTGGCGCTGAATGTAGGCCGCCACCCCCGGCGGCACGAACGCATCGATCGACTCGCCGCGGGCAACCTTGGCACGCACCAGTGTCGCCGAGATCGGCACCTCGGGCACCGTCACCACCCGCCCGAACCGCGAGGCGGGCACCTGGCCCGTCGCCGTTCGCGTGAGGACGACGATCTGATCGAGGGCGCGGGCGATACGCTCGGGGCCGCGCCACTGCGGGAGGGCCTCGATCGTATCTGTTCCAACCAATAAACATAACCAGTCGTTCGCGAACTCCCGCCGCATCTCCTCCACGGTGTCCGCCGTGTACGAGATCCCTCCGCGCCGGACCTCGCGGTCGTCGGCGCAGAAGCGGGGGTCGCCCTCGACGGCCTGGACGACCATGCTCCACCGATCTTCCGCCGGGGCACGGTGCCCCTCATGGTCTTTCAGCGGCTGGCGGTTCGCCAGGACGAAATGCACGCGGTCGAGCCCGAGCTGCTCGGCCGCGGACGCGGCGACGATCAGATGTCCGTTGTGAACGGGATCGAAGGACCCGCCGAAGATGCCGCGGCGCACCGGCTCAGGGCGCGGGCTGCCCCGCCGCACACGGCTTGGCCCCCGCCATGTCCCCCGGATAAAAGCGCTGCAGGTACTGGCACATCTCGGCGCGCTCCTCGTCGTACTGGAGGCGGCTGTACACCTCGGCCAGTCGAATGACGGCGCGCGGTGCGTGCCGGGACTGCGGGTACCGTGCGACGACCTCCCGGAAGTAGATGATCGCCGAGTCGTACGCCTTCATGCGCTGATAGAACACGCCGCTGCGGTATTCCTTCTCGGCGAACATCTCGTTGAGTTGCCCAATCCGCACCTGGGCACGCCGCGCCGCGGCACTTCCCGGGAACCGCTGCAGGAGTTCCTGATAGGTCGCCCGCGCCGTCTCCGCAAACGTCGGATCCAGCTCGGGCTTCCGCCACAGCTGAGCGTACGAGTCGCCCGCTCGCAGAAGCGCGTCGGGCGCGAGCGCGTGCTGCGGGAAGGCTTCGACCACTCTCCGGAATTCCCGTGCCGCCTCGACCTGTCGACCACCCGCGAGCGAACACTCGGCCGTGTAGTACTGCGCCTCGACGCGTCGCGACTCCCCCCCCGGAGCGTCACCCGCCAGCCGTTCGAAGCCCTGCACCGCGGCCTCGCACTTGCCGCGGCGGTACGCCTCCATGGCCGCCAGGTAGACCGCCTCCTGCGAGGCGGACTGGGACAGTTCCAACCGTTGGCCCGCACAGCCCACGAGGGCCAGCGCCGCCGGAATCACGAGGTATCGTCGTCTCATTATGCCGAGCAATGATACCCAATTCTCGCGCCACGTTCCCCCCCCGAGTTTCACGGCAGGCCCCGTTGGGCGTCGGCAATTGCCCCCAGGCGATTCGAGGCGATGTCGTAGAGCGAGTCACCCGGCACGAGACCGTCCATCGCCCGGAGGTAGGCCTCCGCAGCGCTGATGTAGTCTCCCTGAGCCAGCTGCACGTCACCCAAGCCGATGTACGCGGCGCGCGCGGTGGGGGAGTCACCCCCAATCGCGACGGCGAGCCGAAACCACTCCTCGGCCGCCGAGGGGCTGCCGTCGTCGAGAGCCCCTTGGCCCAACCCCAGCGCGCATCCTGTGGCCTCGGCCGCCGCCGCGCTCCCGACCAGCCGGTCGCGGCTGCGGCGGACCAGACTCTCGAAGATGGGGATCGCCTCCACGCAGTCGCCCCGGCGGCGTACTCCCCGGGCGTAGCGAAGCATCAGGGAATCCTGCACCCGCGCGTTCGCCGCCGAGGCGGCCGCCCGGCGCAGCAGGTCGAGCGATTCGCGGTCGGTCGGGGCGGCACCAAGACCGCCCACCAACTGCAATGCAAAGTGCCCAACGGCTCGCCCGGGCGCGACCGCCACGAGCCCCTGCAACGCCGCGCTCAACGCGAGGTCGTTGCGCTCCTCCCGTGCCACCTCGGCGACGCGCTGCAGTCCGTCCGCCGCGAGGAGCCGTTCGAGACTGTCCCGCGAGGTGCCGAGCGCGACGAATTCCTCCACGGCAATCGCGAGATCCCGCGCCTCCAGCGCGGCGACTCCCGCCTTGGCGTGGAGCACGCCGCTCGGACCTCGCTGCACGAGCTCGAGCCGGTACTCCACCACGGCGTCGCCATAGCGACCTTCGGCAAACGCGCGATCCCCCAGCACCTCGTGCTTTGCCGCGACGCCGCCGCACGCCAAGCCCGCGGCGGCCGCGAGCAGCCACCGCCTAGACGCCACCGGCACGCTCCACCAGGTCACGATACGCTCTGGCCCGCACATGGCCCGGTCGCTCGCGCAGCACATGGTCGAGATGCTCCCGCGCCGTTAGGACGTCACCGGACAGGTAGCTGGCCAGCGCATACGCGCACCGTGCCTCCGTGGATCCCGGTCGCGCGGCGACCACCAGCTCCAGCTCTTCACGTGCCTCCAGGGAACGGCCACAGTCGAGCAAGTACTTCCCGAGCCGGTACCGCAGGTCATGAAACGCCGGGCCCAACTCCAGCGCCGCCCGCAGCTGCTCGACGGCCCGTGTCAACGAACCCGCTTGCGCATAGGCCTCGGCAAGATCCGCGTGGAGGTTGGCCAACTTGTCGGCATGATGCACGGGCACCCCGGCCCGCTCACCGGTGCCGCTTTCGCGGGCCGCCTGAAACGCCGCGGACGCCTCGTCCTCGCGCCCCTGCTCGGCCAGCACGACTCCGCGATGCAGCAACGCCTCCACGTATCGGGGATTCAGCTTCAGTGCCTGATCGAACGACGCCAGCGCTCGCTCGGCTTGCCCCACCAGGTGGAGGCAAAGTCCGAGCAAGTGATGCGCGTCGGCGAACGCCTTGCCCTCGTCGACGAGCTCCTGGAGCAAGACGATCGCTCCATGATAGTCCGTCAGCTCGAAATGCTGCTTAGCTCGCTCGAGCTGCTGAGATGCGCTGACCTCCATAGAACTCCTCGAACCAGCTCACGAACTCGCCGATGCCGCTCTCGATGTCGACGGTCGGGCGATAACCCAACACCTCGCGTGCCTTCGTGATCTCGGCATAAGTGCGCCGCACGTCCCCCGGCTGCTCCGGAAGCGGCTCGACGCGAGGCTCCGTGCCCAACTGGCGAGCGATGAGCTCGATCAACCTCGACAGCGATACGGTGGTGGATTCCCCCAGGTTGAATATCTCGAAACCCGTCTCGTCCTTTGCGGTCCAGTCCACGGCGCCAAGGACCCCTTGGACAATGTCGCGCACGTGCGTGTAATCGCGCTCAGTCGACCCATCTCCAAACCGTTGGATGGGACTTCCACCCCGGATCAGTCGCGTGAACTTGTGGATGGCAAGATCCGGACGTTGACGAGCACCGTACACGGTGAAGAACCGTAACGCGGCCACCCGCAGACCATACAGGTATCCATGCGCCGAGCAGAGCAACTCGCCCGCCCGTTTCGTGGCGGCGTAGGGCGAAATCGGGTCCACGCATGGAAGGTCCTCGGAAAACGGAACCTCCGGAGCATTGCCGTACACGGACGACGAGGAGCCGAACACGAACCGCCGCACGCCTTGACGGCGGCACGCCTCCAGGACGGCAACCGTCCCACCGACGTTGATGGACGTGTAGAGCTCCGGATCTTCGATGCTGGGCCGCACCCCCGCGCGCGCGGCCAGGTGGACGACCACATCCGCCCCCCTCAGCACCCGCTCCATGGCCAAACGATCGCGGATGTCCTGCGTAATGAGTTCGAAGTTCGCAAATCCGCTCAGCTCCGCAACGCCGGCGTCTTTGAGCTCGCGGCCGTAGAACGGGTCGAAGTTGTCCACCCCTCGCACCACGCATCCACGTTCCAGCAGCGCGCGCGAACAATGGCTCCCGATGAATCCCGCGGCACCAGTCACCACGATCACTTCAGACACTGACGACACTCCGGAAATACGGGACGGTCCTGCGCAGTCCCTCCTCGAGCGGCACCCGCGGCTCCCATGCCAACTCCCGCTTCGCGCGGCTGATGTCGGGCCGCCGCTGTTTGGGATCGTCGATGGGCAGTGGGCGCAGCTGGATCGGCGACGTCGTTCCCGTGCACTCCCGCACCAGTTCGGCCAATTGCAGCACGGTGAACTCTCCGGGGTTACCGATGTTGGTGGGGTTGGCGCTCCCCCGCTCGAAGAGGCGCATGATCCCCTCGATCAGGTCGTCGACGTAGCAGAACGACCGTGTCTGCGTCCCGTCACCGTACACGGTCAGCGGCTCGCCCTTCAGGGCCTGGACAATGAAATTGGACACCACCCGGCCATCACTCGGCCGCATCCGCGGTCCGTAGGTATTGAAGATGCGGACGATGCGGGTGTCCAGCCCGTGCGTGCGATGGTAGGCCATCGTCATCGCTTCGGCGAACCGCTTGGCTTCGTCGTACACCCCCCGAGGTCCGATCGGATTCACATTGCCCCAGTAGGTCTCGGGCTGCGGGTGCACCAGCGGATCGCCATACACCTCCGAGGTGCTGGCGAGGAAGAATCTGGCCCCTTTGGCCTTGGCCAACCCCAGCGCGTTGTGCGTTCCGAGTGACCCCACTTTGAGGGTCTGAATGGGCAACTCGAGGTAATCGATCGGACTTGCCGGAGACGCAAAATGGAACACCGCTCCTATCGCACCCTCGACCTCGATGAACCGCGAGACGTCATGACGGATCAAGCTGAAGCGACGCTCGCGTTCGAGGTGAGCCAGGTTCGCCGGGTTTCCCGTGACGATGTTGTCGATCCCGATCACCTCGTGCCCGTCGCGCAGCAGGCGATCGGTCAGGTGCGATCCGAGGAATCCGGCCGCGCCCGTGACCACCACTCGCATCATACCGGCTGCCTTCCGAGACTCAGATACGAGAACTCCAGCTGCCGCATCCGCTCGGGGCGGTAGAGATTACGTCCGTCGACCACGAGCGGCGACTTCATGGCCGCCTTCATGCGACCGAAGTTGGGATTGCGGTACTCAAACCACTCGGTCACGATCACGAGGGCGCTCGCGTCTTCGAGCGCGTCGTAGGCGTTCCCGTAGTACTCGACGCGGTCCGCGAACACACGGCGGGCAGTCCGCAGGGCTTCGGGATCGTGCGCACGGACCCTCGCGCCGGCCGCCAACAACGTCTCGATCAGATCGATCGCCGGACTCTCGCGCATATCGTCGGTCTGCGCCTTGAACGCCAAACCCCACACGGCAACGGTGTGACCCGCAAGGTCACTGCCCAAGACTCCCATGAGTTTGTGCGCCAGCAGGCCCTTTTGCCGTCGGTTGACATCCTCCACCGCCCGGAGCACGTCGAGCGGCACGCCGACGTCTTCTCCGGTCCGGATCAGCGCCTGCACATCCTTGGGGAAGCACGATCCGCCGTATCCCGGGCCCGGGAACAGGAACGCCGGTCCGATGCGCCCGTCGCTCCCGATCCCTTTCCGGACTTGGCTCACATCCGCGCCCACCCGCTCACAGAGTTCGGCGATCTGATTCATGAAGGAGATACGCGTCGCCAGCATCGCATTCGCGGCGTATTTGGTCACCTCCGCGGAGGGGATGTCCATGAACAGGATCGGGTTCCCAGTCCGCACAAACGGCGCGTACAGCTCGCGCAGCACCTCGGCGGCCTCGTCGGAATCCACCCCCACCACCACTCGGTCGGGCTTCATGAAGTCATCGACCGCCGCCCCCTCCTTGAGAAACTCGGGATTGGAGCACACGTGGAATGGCACGGCGGTTCTGGAGGCGATCTCCGCCCGTACTCTCGCGGCCGTGCCGACGGGAACCGTGCTCTTGGTGATCACGACCTTCGAGGCGACCATGTGGTCACCGATGGTGCGCGCCACATCGAGCACGTGCTTCAGGTCTGCCGAGCCATCTTCGTCCGGCGGGGTGCCCACCGCGATGAATATCACCTCGGCCGACTCGACGGCGGCACCGACATCCGTGGTGAAACTCAGCCGTCCCTCACGCAAGTTCGACTCGACGAGAGGTTGGAGCCCCGGCTCGTAAATGGGGATTTCCCCACGGCGGAGTCCCTCGATCTTGTCGCCGTCGAGGTCCGCGCAGACGACGTCGTTGCCGGTCTCGGCAAGGCACGATCCGACCACCAAGCCGACGTACCCCGTCCCGACGACCGCGACTTTCACTGGTCCCCCCTGGGCAGGACGTGTCGCGTATCCACGACCTTGCGGCTGTGCCGCAGAACCACGGCATAATCCACCGTGCTGTGATCGGTCGTAATGACGACGCAGTCGGCCGCGCTCAGTATCTCGGGCGTGAGCGGCCGCGAGGCAAGTTCGACGCCTTCATCTTCGAAGTGCGCAACAAAGGGATCGTGATAGCTGATCTCGGCCCCTTGCCGCCGGAGCAGCCGGATCACGTCGATGGCCGGGCTTTCGCGCAGATCGTCGATGTCCTTCTTGTACGCCACGCCCAGGACGAGGATCTTGGCCCCACGCACCGAGCGCGCGTCCTCATTCAACGCCTCGGAGATCTTCCGAACCCAGAACGTGGGCATCTCCGAGTTCACCTCGCCCGCCACCTCGATGAAGCGGGTCTTGTAGTTGAGCCCACGCATCTTCCACGCGAGATAGTGCGGGTCGATCGGTATGCAGTGCCCGCCCAAACCCGGTCCCGGGGTAAACCGCATGAAGCCGAATGGCTTGGTGCTGGCCGCCTCGATGACCTCCCAGACGTCCACGCCAAGCTTGTCGCACACGATCGCCATTTCGTTGGCGAGACCGATGTTGACGCTGCGAAACGTGTTCTCCAGCAGCTTGACCAGTTCGGCGGCCTCGGGCGACGACACAGGCACGAGCGCGTCGAACACGGGGGCATACAGCGCCAGCAACACGCGCCCACACGCGGGCGTCACCCCGCCCAGCACCTTGGGCGTGTTCCGCGTGCCCCACACCGGATTGCCGGGGTCGACGCGCTCGGGACTGAACGCCAGAAACACGTCCACGCCCACGGTGAGGCCTTTCGCCTCGAGATGGGGTAGCAGCAGCTCCCGCGTCGTGCCGGGATAGGTCGTGCTCTCGAGCACGATCACCTGGCCGGGCCGGGCCGAGTGCCGGACGGATTCCGCCACGGCCAGCACGAACGAGATGTCGGGGTCTTTGGTCTTGGACAGGGGTGTCGGCACGCAGATCGACACCACATCGACTTCACCAAGGCGGCTCATGTCGGTCGTGGCGCTGATTCGCCCGTCCCGCACGAGCGGCTGGAGGCGATCGGTGGCCACGTCCTGGATATGCGACCGGCCGGCGTTCACCGCGTCGACCACATCGCGCTTCACGTCGAACCCCAGCACCCGATAGCCAGCCGCGGCGGCTTCCACCGCCAGGGGCAGCCCCACGTACCCCAAACCCACAATGCCGAACACAGCGGATCGATCCGCCGCCTTTTGGATCAACTCGCGCTCAAACCCCACCGCAGTCATAGTCCTCCAATGTGTTCGGCCGCGCCATCCGCCCGCATCGAGCGCGAGGCCGCCTCGAGGATACGCACGACGGCGATCCCCTGCTCCACGGTGACACGGGGCGGTTCCTCGCCACGGGCCACGCGAGTGAAATGCTCCAACTCGGCCCGAAGCGGCTCGACATTGGGCACCCGCGGGATGATCACGTCTCCCTCGCGGATCGCGAGGCTCTCCCCATACGACGCGTAGTCCGGCGGCCGCGACACCCCCTTGTCGTAGATCTTGAGCTTCTCCCGAGGCTGCATGTCGTCGAACACCACCATCTTCTGTGACCCCACCACGGTGAGGCGCCGCTCCTTGTGCGGATCGAGCCACGACATCTGGACATGTGCCAGCGCACCGGACCGGAACGTCATCGTCATGAACACGACATCCTCGATCCCCGGCTGCAAGTAGCTGCGTCCCTGCGCGGCAACCGATTCCGGGATCTCGGAGAGCAGCTCCAGGGCCACGGACACATCGTGCGGGCCGAAACTCCACAGGGCGTTCTCGTCGGGCCGCACCTGACCGAGGTTCACCCGCTGACTGTACAGGTAGTACACGGTTCCCAAGCCACCGCCCTGCACCATGTCCCGCAGATATTGCAGTGCCGGATGGAACACCAGGAGGTGTCCGACCAGCACCGGCACGCCGGACGCGGCGGCGCGCTCGCCGATCCTCGCAGCCTCGGCTACCGACAGGGCGAACGGCTTCTCGACCAGCACCGGGAGGCCGCGGTCGATCGCCGCCAGCGCGATGTCGGCGTGACTCGCCGCCGGCGTGGCGATCACCACCGCCTCCGCGGCGTCGAGCGCCGGGCCGAGTTCCGAGGTTATCACACCGACCGCCGGAAACTGCACCCGCAGGGCCTCGCACCGATCCTGCCGCACGTCGCATACCGCCACGAGGTCGACGCCGGGCAGGCCCGACAGCGTGCGGACGTGGTTGCGACCCCACCCACCGGCACCGACGACCGCCACTCGCAACCGACTCATCGATAGAACTCCCGCACGGCGTCGACCACGCGATCCTGCTGGTCGTCCGTCAGTTCAGGGTAGATGGGAAGGGACAGCACCTCCGCGCTCGCGCCCTCCGCCACCGGCAACTGCCCCTGCCGGTAGCCCAGCTCCTGAAAACACGGCTGGAGGTGAAGCGGCGTGGGATAATAGACCGCGCACCCGATCTGACGCGCACGCAAGTGCGCCTGCAACTCGTCGCGACGGTCTCCCCGGATCGTGTACTGATGGAACGTGTGCTCGTTCCCCCGATCGGTCACCGGGCAATGCACCTCCGCGACATCGTCGAAGCACTCCGCGTAGCGCGCCGCCCGCGCCCGCCGCGTGGCGTTCCACTGGTCGAGATGCGCGAGCTTGCGGAGCAAGACCGCTGCTTGCAGCGTGTCCAACCTGCTGTTCGTCCCCACCTCCTCGTGATGGTACTGCTTTGCGCCTCCATGGGTGCGAAGCCTGCGGAGCCGTTCGGCCAACCCCTCGTCGCTGGTGACGATCATCCCGCCGTCGCCCCATCCACCGAGGTTCTTGCTCGGGAAGAAGGAAAACGCCCCGGTGAGTCCCACCGTGCCCGCGTGTACCGTGCGATCACGGAGGACGCGCCGCGCACCGATCGCTTGAGCCGCGTCCTCGACGATCTTCAAGCCGTGGGCGCTTGCCGTCGTCGCCAATCGCTCGATCGGCGCCATTTGCCCGAAGAGATGCACCGGCTCGATGGCTCGGGTACGATCCGTGACCGCCGCCTCGACGAGATCGGGATCGATGTTGTAGGTCCGCGGGTCGATATCCACGAATCGCGGTCGCCCGCCGGCGTTCACCACCGCCCCGGCGGTCGCGAAGAAGCTGAACGGCGTCGTGATGACCTCATCACCCGGGCGGAGATCCAGCGCTCGGAAGGAGAGTAACAGGGCGTCCGTCCCACTGGCGCAGGCCACCGCGGCCCCGGCACCGCAATACGCGGCCACCGCCGTCTCGAGCGCGCCCACCGCCGGCCCCATGATGAACTGCTGCGTCTCGACCACGTCGAGCAGCGCAGGCAGCACGTCGTCACGCAGGGTGGCGAACTGGGCCTTGAGGTCGAGAAGCGGAACCGGGCTCGTCATCGCAAGTGCAAGAGAGGCAGAACGTTACCGTTGAACGAGCGCCCGGTCAAACCGCGCGAACGACTCCGCGGTCTTCCCGGTACACCGCCCCGCACCGCTCGCACGAGCCCTGCCCATCTCCGAGATGGAGGCGCTCGCCACAGTGACACATCCACCCCACCCGACGCGCCGGCACTCCCACCATGAGCGCGTGCGGAGGAACGTCCGAGGTCACCACCGCGCCCGCGCCAACGAACGCGAACTCGCCCAGCGTGACCCCGCAGACGACCGTGGCGTTGGCGCCGATCGACGCACCTCGTTTGACCACCGTCTCCTGGTATTCGCCGCGCCGCGACACGTTGGCCCGCGGAGTGGAGACGTTGGTGAAGACGCACGACGGGCCGCAGAACACGTCGTCTTCGAGAATGACGCCCTCGTACACGGACACGTTGTTCTGGATCTTCACGTTGTTACCGATGCGAGCCTTCGGCATCACCACCACGTTCTGCCCAAGACTGCAGCGCTCGCCGATCACCGCGCCGGGCATGATATGGCAGAAGTGCCAGATCTTGGTTCCGGCGCCGATCTGAGCGCCGTCATCCACATAGGCACTCTCATGCACGAAATAGTCAGTCACACCACACCCTCACGGAATGCTCTTGACTTCGAGAATCAACTCGACACCGAACACGCGGGCCACCGTGTCACGGACGCCGTCAATCACCGCTCGGACGTCCGCTGCCGTCGCCGACCCGAGGTTGACGATGTAGTTGGCGTGCTTGTGCGAAACCTGCGCGTCACCCACCCTGAACCCTTTGAGCCCCGCGGCATCGATGAGCTGGCCGGCCGTACGCGGACCCTCCGGATCCACGGCGTCCGCCGGCGGGTTGCGAAACACGGAGCCGCAACACCGCTCGTTGAACGGTGTGCCGGACTTTCTCCATTGAAAGTGCCGTTGAATGTCGGCCTCCAGTTCCCTGCGGTCGCCATCCTCCAGTCGGACCGTGGCGGCGACCACGACGCCGACCGGCACACCCGCGTCGCGGTACCGCCACGGGAGGGCGCTTCCCGCAACGCTGCGCAGCGAGCCGTCCGGAGCGACCACCTCGACCATCTCGGTCACCTGACTGAAATCCTGACCGTGTGCGCCCGCATTCATGACGACCCCTCCCCCCACGGCGCCGGGAACGCCCACGAGCCGCTGCAGGCCCTGGAGGCCCGCCGCGGCCGTGAGCCGAGCCAGCCGCGGCGTGGGGACGCCGGCCCCGATCCGCCACCGCGACGGATCGCCGTCGACGGACCGCGCAATGTCATCCAGGCCGCGCCCGACGCGCACGACCACACCGCGGAAACCACTGTCGGCCACGAGCACGTTGGAGCCGAGTCCGAGCGCGATCCAGGGGACTCCCTCGTCCGTCGCACGCCGTATCACAGCCGTCACCAACTCGACGGATGTTGGGTGCGCGACGGCGTCCGCAGGTCCGCCGATACGATACGTGGTGTAGGACGCCAGCGACACGTCGCGCTCCACCCGGAGTCCCGCGATGCCCTGTAATACATCCGCGCTCGTCGTGCTCACCGCACCGCTCCGAGCCCGTGGAGCGCGCTCACGACGCGCCCGGTCGCCCAGCGACTCCCCTCGTGCCATTCCTGCAGGGACCGCACCGACCCGGCACGGCTGCGTAACGCCAGCACGGCGTCGCACGCGGCGCTCGCGGCCGACATGGTGGTCGCATAGGGAATCCGATGCAGAATGGCCGCCCGGCGAATGCTGTAGTCGTCCCGCTGCGTGAGCTTGCCGAGCGGCGTGTTGATCACGAATTGGACAGCTCCGGACACAATGAGGTCCGTGGCGTTGGGCCTGCCCTCGTACACCTTGAGCACTCGTTCCGTAGGCACGCCACGCCCCGACAGGAACCGAGCCGTTCCTTCGGTCGCCACGATCCGCAGCCCCATCTCGTGAAAGCGGCGCGCGATGGGCAGCACGGTTTTCTTGTCGCGATCGTTCACCGTGATGAACACCGTTCCCTCAAGCGGCAACGCCCCGTCCGCCGCGATCTGCGCCTTGGCAAACGCCATCCCAAAGCTGTCCGCAATGCCCATCACCTCGCCGGTCGATCGCATTTCCGGACCGAGGATCACATCGACATTGGGCAGCTTCGTGAAGGGAAACACGGCCTCCTTTACCGCCACACCCGTCATGGTCGGCTCTTCGGTCAACCCGAGGTCCACCAGGGTGTGGCCCAGCATGACGCCGGCGGCGAGCTTGGCCAGCGGCACCCCCGTGGCCTTTCCCACGAACGGCACCGTCCGCGACGCGCGCGGATTCACCTCGAGAACGTACACCACGCCGTCGCGGACGGCGTACTGCGCGTTGATCAGCCCCACGACCCCGAGCGCCTTGGCAAACGCAATCGTGTGACGCCGCATCTCGTCGGCGTGGCGCTCTTCGAGCAGATACGGCGGGATCACGCACGCCGAGTCACCCGAGTGCACCCCCGCGTCCTCGATGTGTTGCATCACGCCGCCGATCACGCAGTCGGTGCCGTCCGCGATGGCATCGACGTCCGCCTCGAACGCGTCCTCGAGAAACCGGTCGACGAGGACCGGGTGGCTTGGGGACACCCGTACGGCGCTGCGGAAGTACCCGCGGAGCGTCGGTTCGTCGTACACGATCTCCATCGCGCGTCCTCCCAGGACATACGACGGACGCACCAGCACCGGGTAGCCGATGCGCCCGGCGATCTCGACGGCCTCCTCCACCGTCGACGCCGTGCCGTTCGGCGGCTGCGTCACGCCGAGCTCCCGCGTCAGCGCCTCGAACCGCCTCCGGTCCTCGGCCGCGTCGATGGCATCCGGGCTGGTCCCCAGGATCGTGACCCCGGCGGCCTCCAACCCGCGCGCCAGCTTGAGGGGCGTCTGTCCCCCGAGCTGCACCACGACGCCTCGCGGCCGCTCCAAGTGCACGATCTCCAGCACGTCCTCGAGCGTCAGCGGCTCGAAGTACAGCTTGTCGGAGATGTCGAAGTCGGTCGACACGGTCTCCGGGTTGGAGTTGATCATGATCGTGCGGTAGCCCAGTTCGCGCATCGCCAACCCCGCGCGCACGCAGCAGTAGTCGAACTCCACGCCCTGCCCGATCCGGTTGGGCCCGCTCCCCAGGATCACGACACCCTGATCCCCCAACGCCTCCGACTCGTTTTCGTCCTCGTAGCTCGAGTAGTAGTACGGCGTGGCCGAGGGGAATTCCCCCGCGCACGTGTCGACCACCTTGAAGCTGGCGTGGATTCCGTGACGCCAGCGTTCGGTCCGCACCGCGTCCTCGGTCATCCCGCGAAGGTCCGCCAGCTGGCGATCGGAGAATCCCATGCGCTTCATGCGGCGGAGGAAGGCCGCATCGACGACGGCGGCATCACGGTAGTCGGCCTCAGCGTCGATCAGCTCGAGCAATTGATGCACGAACCAGGGGTCGATGCTCGTGAGTCCGGCGACCTCGTCGGGCGCCATTCCCGCCTCGAGCGCCCGCTTGATCTGAAACACCCGCTCCGGCGTCGCCGTGCGCAGGGCGACCCGGAGCTCGTCGACCTCGCCCGATTCGAGCCGATCGTCCTCCAGCGATCCCGTCACCCACCCCGCGCGGTCGATCTCCAACGCCCGCAGGCCCTTCTGGAACGCCTCCTTGAACGTCCGCCCGATGGCCATCGACTCACCGACGGACTTCATCTGCGTCGTGAGGCGGCGGTCCGCGGCCGGGAACTTCTCGAACGCGAAGCGAGGGAACTTGGCGACGACATAGTCGAGGACGGGCTCGAACGAGGCCGGCGTCGTCTTGGTGATGTCGTTGGGAAGCTCGTCCAGCGTATAACCGACGGCGAGCTTCGTGCCGATACGCGCAATGGGGAATCCCGTCGCTTTGGACGCCAACGCGGACGAGCGGGACACCCGCGGGTTCATCTCGATGGTGAGCATCTCACCCGTCGAGGGGTCTATCGCAAACTGGATATTGCACCCACCGGCATCGACCCCGATCTCCCGGATGATGGCGATGGCGGCGTCCCGCATCACCTGATACTCCCGGTCCGTCAACGTCATGGCGGGCGCCACCGTGATCGAGTCACCGGTGTGCACACCCATCGGATCGAAGTTCTCGATCGAGCAGATCACCACGACGTTGTCGCGGCAGTCCCGCATCACCTCGAGCTCGAACTCCTTCCACCCCAAGACGGATCGTTCGACCAACGCCGTGCCGACCGGAGACAGGCTGAGCGCACGCCCAACCTGGTATTCGAACTCCTCGCGGTTGTACGCGACGCCGCCGCCGGTTCCGCCCAGCGTGAACGACGGGCGAATGATGGCCGGGTACCCCGCGGTGTCCACGAGCGCCATGGCCTCATCGAGCGAGCCGACCACGGCGCCGGCGGGGCACGCGAGACCGATCCGCTCCATTGCCGCCGCGAACTCGCGACGGTCCTCGGCCATGGTGATGGCGCGCGCGTCGGCGCCGATCAACTCGACGCCGCACCGCTCCAGCGTGCCGTCGTTCCACAGGGCCATGGCCACGTTCAGCGCCGTCTGCCCGCCCATGGTCGGCAGGAGGGCGTCGGGCCGCTCCCGCTCGATCACGCGCGCGACCCACTCCGGGGTAACCGGCTCGATGTACGTGCGATCGGCCAGCTCGGGGTCGGTCATGATGGTCGCGGGATTCGAGTTGACCAGGATGACGCGGTATCCCTCCTCCTTCAGCGCCTTCACGGCCTGCGTTCCCGAGTAGTCGAACTCCGCGGCCTGTCCGATCACGATCGGGCCGGAACCGATGAGCAGGACGCTCTCGATGTCAACGCGTTTGGGCATCGAGCACTTCCGCAAGCGTGTCTTCGAGGGTCCAGGCCGGCATCCAACCCGTCGCAGCCCGCAACTTGGCGGGATCGCCGACCAAATGGTTCAGATCGGCCCGGCGCACCAGGCGCGCGTCCGTCTCCGGCGTCGTCGCATGCCCCGCCAGTTCGGTCATCAGCCGAAACACGTCGCCCAACGCGCGGCCGGTGCCGGTCGCCACATTGTACACCTCGCCGGGAAGCCCGGCGGCCAGCAACGCGCCGTACGCGCGAACGACGTCGGACACGTGCATGATATCGCGAACCGGCGCGAGATTGCCCACCTTCACCGCCGGCGCACCGCGCGCCTTGGCAGCGAGGATCCGCTCGGCGAACGCGGGAATCGCGAACCGCGTATCCTGCCCGCCGCCCGCATGCGGGAACGCGCGCGCGACGATGACCCGGAGCCCGGTGCGGCGGTGGACCTCGAGGGCCGCGATCTCACCACCGAGTTTTGACGCCGCGTAGGGAGAACACGGCTGAGGCAGTTCATCCTCCCGCCGCGCTGCCCGGGGGCCGTTACCGTACACCTCGCCCGTCGACACCACGAGGAGCACGGGATCGCGCGCCTGGTCCAGCGTCGCGGCGAGCGTCTCGGCAACAAGGGCCGTTCCGACCGTGTTCACCTGCCACGCCTGCGCGGGGTCCCTTCGCGCATCCGTCCCGCTGGCCACGGCAGCCAGGTGGACCACCGCGTCGCATTCGACCCGCTCGAGCGCGGTGACCGAGGCCGGTTGAAGCAGATCGAACTCCACGACACCGGTTACGAGGGCGCCGGTGCTCGGATCCAACGGCACCCCGCTGCGTACCGCCGCGATTACTTCGTGCCGCTCATCGACGAGGTGTCGGACCAGACGACGGCCAACGAACCCTTCCGCACCCGTGACGAGAACCCTCATCGGGTTCGGCCGAGCCGCTCCAGGTCCGATTCCACCATCATCTGCACCAACGCCTCGAAACTCACGGTGGGGGTCCAACCGAGTTCCTGCCGGGCTCGCGCGGGGTCGGCCTGGAGCACCTCCACCTCAGCGGGCCGCATGAAGGCCGGATCGGTCTTCACGTAATCCTCCCAGTTCAGCCCGGCATGGCGGAAGGCGATTTGCGCAAACTCCCGGACCGAGTGCGTCTCGCCCGTACCGACCACGTAGTCCCGGGGTTCGTCCCGCTGCAGCATGCGCCACATGGCATCGACATAGTCCCCGGCAAACCCCCAGTCTCTCCGCGCGTCGAGATTGCCCAGTCGCAATTCGTCGGCAAAGCCGAGTTTGATGCGAGCCACACCGTGCGAGATCTTCCGCGTGACGAACTCGAGCCCGCGGCGCGGCGATTCGTGGTTGAAGAGTGTGCCGCTCACGGCATGCAGGCCGTAGGACTCCCGGTAATTGACGGTGATCCAGTGCCCGTACACCTTCGCCACCCCGTAGGGAGAGCGCGGGTAGAACGTCGTGGTCTCGTTTTGAGGGCTCTCGGTGACCTTTCCGAACATCTCGGACGAGCTCGCCTGGTAAAACCTGGCCGCGGGATGGGCGAGCCGGAGGGCCTCCAAGATGCGGGTCACGCCGAGCGCTGTGAACTCGCCGGTCAGGACGGGCTGATTCCAACTCGTGGGCACGAAGGATTGCGCCGCGAGGTTGTAAATCTCGTCCGGCATCACGTCCCCGATGACGCCTGTCAACGAATGCTGGTCGAGCAGGTCCGCGGCCGTAATGGTCACACGGTCGAGCAAGTGGCCGATGCGCTCGTAGGAATCGTGGGACGTCCGCCGCACGACTCCCACAACCTCATATCCCTTGCTCAGAAGCAGCTCGGCAAGGTAGGACCCGTCCTGACCGGTAATGCCGGTGATCAACGCCCTAGCCATCCGCTCCTCGCTCCCCGCGCGACCCCATTCGCGCCGTTTCGGGGTTGTCCCGCGCCCCAGGCCCCACTACACTTGGTGGTCTGTCAAACCCGACCCTCGTGGAGCCAGAAGGATCATGGCCAGAATCTGTGACATCTGTGGCAAGGGGCCGACGTTCGGTCATCACGTCAGCCACGCCAACAACAGACGCAATCGTCGTTGGTATCCGAATCTCCAGCCCGTTCGGGCCCTGGTAAACGGTGAGCCCAAGCGCATTCGTGCTTGCACGCAATGCATCAAGTCCGGACGCGTGGTGAAATCGCCCAGGGGGTCCGCCGCACGGACCGCCTAACGCCAACAACGTAGCTGCCGCACAAAAAAATGGGGACCCCGTGGTCCCCGTTTCTCTTTCCGGTCGCCGGCACCCGACTCACTCCGACAACAGCTCGATTCGGGCAAGTTCCGCCCCGTCACCGGATCGATGCCCGAGCTTGAGAATGCGCGTGTACCCCCCCGGCCGGCCGGCGAATCGCGGCCCGTACACCTGAAACAGGCGGCCGCTGACCTCGCGGTCCTTGATCTGCCGCTCCACTTGGCGCCGCGCATGGAGATCACCGCGCCGGGCCAACGTGATCAGTCGCTCGGCAAACGGGCGCAACTCCTTGGCCTTGGCCACCGTGGTCTCGATGCCTTCATGACGGAACAACGAGGCCGCCATGTTACGCAGCAGGGCCCGGCGGTGCGACGCGGTGCGGCTGAGCTGCCGCCCTTCATTGCGATGGCGCATACGATCAGTCTTCCAGACCCGCCTCGTCGGGCGCGACCGCCGCGGACTCCCCCGCGTCACCGACGAACAACTCGCCGTCTCTCTCCTCATCGAGCGACATGCCGAACCGCAGGCCTTCGCGCTCGAGCATCTCCGCGATCTCCGTCAGCGCCTTGTCACCGACGTTCTTGACCTTGAGCAGGTCATCCTGTGCATAACGCACGAGGTCGCCCAGCGTGCTGATGTTCGAGTTCTTCAACGAGTTCACCGACCGGACCGAGAGGCCGCAGTCGTCGATGGGCTTGTTGAGTCGGGCCCGCATCTCGTCTGTGGCGACCGAGTTGTCCGGCTCCGGCTCGACCGGAGCGGAGGGCACGTAGCCAAAGTCAACGAAGTGGCGAAAATGCTCCTGGAGCAGCGCCGCCCCGTAGGCAACGGCGTCTTCCGGAGCGATCGACCCATTGGTCTCGACGGACAGCGTGAGGCTGTCGTAGTCCGTGCGCTGACCCACGCGGGTCTCGTGCACCACGAAGTTCGCGCGTCGCACCGGGTTGTAGAGCGCGTCGATCTGGACGACGTCCACCGGCAACGACGTGTCCAGGTCGTGCTGCGAGGCTTCGACGTATCCGCGCCCCTTGCGCACGTACAATTCCCCTCGGAGCTCGCGGTCCGCCTGGAGCGTGAACAGGAGATGCTGCGGATGGACCACCTCGACTCCCGACTTCGGCACGATCTGCGCCGCCGTGACGGCGCCCGCCTTGGTGGCGCGCAATTCGAGGACGGCCTCCTGCACATTCTCATCGAGCCGGAGCGTGAGGGCCTTCAGCCGCTGGATGATCTGGTGAATGTCCTCCACGACCCCCGGGACCGTCTGGTGCTCGTGGACCACGCCGTCCAGCCGGAACGCCCACACCGCGCCACCGGGCAGCGACGAGAGCAGCATGCGCCGCAGCGCGTTGCCCAGCGTGTAGCCATAGCCACGCTCGAGCGGTTGCAAGCGGAACTCCGCCGCAAAGGGGATATCCTCCCGCGGCGTCATTTCCACGACGTGCGGACGTACCAAACCAGTGAGATCGATTGACATAGTTACTTCGAGTAGAGCTCCACGATCAACTGCTCCTGAGCGGCCAGCGGGATCGTGTCGCGAGTTGGCAGTTCCACCAGCTTCCCAGAAATCGACCCTGTGTCCACCGTCAGCCAAGACACGGGCACCACGCGAGACACCGCGTCGAGCGAGGCCTTGACCACGGTCAGCTCTTTGCTCTTGTCCCGCACCCGCACGTGGTCACCCGGTCGGACGGGATACGACGGAATGTCGACCGACCGTCCGTTCACTTCGACATGCCGATGGCGTACGAGCTGCCGGGCCGCATTGCGGCTCGGCGCAAAACCCATCCGATACACGATGTTGTCCAACCGAGTTTCCAGCGCCACCAACAGATTGGTGCCCGTCACCCCAGGCTGCCGGCGCACGTGCTCGAACGCGTTACGGAACTGGCGCTCCGAGAGCCCGTACGTGCGCTTCACCTTCTGCTTTTCACGCAGTTGCTTCTGATACTCGGAGGACTTTCGCCGGCGCGCGGTGGATTGACCGTGCTGGCCGGGCGCATAGCTCCGGCGCTCGATCGCGCACTTCTCGGTGAGGCACCGTGAGCCCTTCAGAAAGAGCTTCGTGCCCTCGCGGCGACACAACCGGCAGACCGGACCCGTGTAGCGCGCCATGACCTAGACCCGCCGCTTCTTGGGTGGGCGGCAGCCGTTGTGCGGAATCGGGGTCACGTCCCGAATGGAGCGCACCTCGAGGCCCGCCGACGCGAGGGCCTGGATGGCGGACTCCCGCCCGGCCCCAGGTCCCTGCACGCGCACATGCACCCGCCGCATACCCAACGAATAGGCTTCGCGCGCGGCAGCCTCGGCCGCGACCGTAGCCGCAAACGACGTGGACTTCTTCGAGCCCTTGAACCCCGACTTGCCCGCCGAGCCCCACGCGACCGCGTTACCCTGCATATCGGTGAACGTAATGAGCACGTTGTTGAACGTCGCCGTGATGTGGGCCATTCCTTCGGCCTCCACGACCTTCTTGCGCCGTCCCGCAGTCTTCTTGTCCGCCATGCTACTTCTTGACCGCCTTCTTCTTGCCGGCGATGGCCCGCCGGGGACCCTTCTTGGTCCGCGCGTTGGTGTGGGTCCGCTGACCGCGTGCCGGCAAGCCACGCTTGTGCCGCAGCCCGCGGTAGCTCCCGATGTCCATGAGACGCTTGATGTTCATCGCGATCTCGGTGCGCAACGCGCCCTCGACCTTCACCTCGCGCTCGATCGCCTGGCGCAGCCGTGCCACTTCCGCATCCGAGAGGTCACGGACGCGCGTATCCGGGCTCACCGCCGTGGTGTCACAAACACGCTGCGCCGTCGAATGCCCCACTCCGAAAATGTAGGTGAGAGCGATCTCGATCCGCTTGTCCCGGGGGAGGTCCACACCTGCGATACGCGCCATATCAACCCTGCCGCTGTTTGTGCTTGGGATTGCGCTTGCAGATGACGCGCGTCACGCCGCGACGCCGGATCACCTTGCAATGCTCGCAAATGGGCTTCACGCTCGAACGAACCTTCACGACACACTCCGCCTGAGGATTTCAGATAGCCTCCCAATATAGAAGTGCCTTAGCTCTGATGCAAGCGAGACTTACGGTGTTACGCGGACCTCGCGAAGACGCCATACCCCACCCAACTCCCGGAACCCGAGAAACACCGTCTCGGACCGTCGCTCGGAGGTCCCGCGGACCGTGAATACTCGCGTCAGTTCCGCATACGCGTGGTCTGCGGCCAAGCGCCGCACGCCCCGCAGGCTGAGGCTAACTTCCGTTGAACGCGAGAGATAGCTGTCCAACAAGAGTGTGGCCTGTCCGGGCCGCACCGATGCAGCCTCGGCCACGCCGGGAAGCTGGAGGCGGACCGTGTCGCTGCCGGACAAGAGCTCCGCGACCTGATGGGCAACCCACGCCAGCCGGGCCGCTTCAATCGCCTCGTCCAGGTCGTTCTGCGCACGCGCAACCTGCGGCACCCCCAGCAGCAGGACCGCCCCGAACACGACCGCCGCCGGTGCCCACCACGTCAGAGTTCCAGGTCCGCGCATAGCTCCTCGAATGTACCAGCCGGGTCCGCCGCCTGCGTGATCGGACGGCCCACGACCAGATGCGTCGCGCCCGCCCTCACCGCCTCGCGCGGGGTTGCCACGCGGCGCTGGTCGCCGGCGGCCGATCCCACAGCACGAATACCCGGGACTACGAGCCAGGGGTCCCGGCCCAGCCGCGTCCGCAACCGGCCGGCCTCGAGCGGTGACGTCACGACACCCCGCAACCCGGCCGCCAGCGCATCGTCCGTCAATCGATCGACCTCGTGGGCCACCTCCAGCGCATCCGACCTCCCGAATACGGCCGCCACCTCGGCGGCGTCGTGTCCGGTCAGGATCGTGACGGCAACGACCGCCATCTCACCGGCTTCCAGCGCGGCGGCTCGCATCATCGCGGCTCCCCCAAGTGCGTGCACGGTCGTCATGGACACGCCGAGGTCGCGAGCGGCGGCGACGCCGCCAGCTACCGCGCTCGGAATGTCGTGCAGCTTGAGATCGAGAAACACATGGTACCCCCGCCCCTCGAGCGCGCTCACCAACGCGGGACCTTCGCGAACGAACAGCACCGGACCGACCTTGACCCATCGCAAGCCGGGAAGTCGATCGGCGAGGGCGAGGGCTTCCTCTCCGGATGCCATGTCGAGCGCGACCACGAGTTCAGCCATGACGGGACCAATCCCGCGCGATGCGTGCGGGAATTCGCGGGTTGGCGAGTGCGGCAGTGCCGACGGCCACGAGGGACGCGCCGGCATCCAGATACTGGCACGCATCGCGGTAGGACCGTATGCCTCCGACGCCGATCACCGGCAGCCCGGTCCTCGCCGTGACGGTTGCGGTCGCGAGCACGCCGACCGGGAGGAGTCCCGGTCCGCTTACCCCTCCACGCCCGAACCCCAACCGGGATCCGCCGCCACCATTCTCGGAGGACAGCGTACCCGGCATCGTATTGAACAAGGTGAATCCAGCGGCGCCGGCTTCGGCAACCGCATCGACCACGACTCCGAGATCGGTGAGGTTGGGCGCCAGCTTGACGATCACCGGCCGATCCGTCGCCCCGCGGCACCGCCGCACGAGGTCTGACAGGACTCCGGCATCGGCCCCAAACTCCAGCCCACCGCGCTCCGTGTTGGGACAGGAGACGTTGAGTTCCACAGCCGCCACCACCGCGTGCTCGCTCACCTTGCGCGCCACCGTCACGAAATCGTCGACTCGTGACCCCACCACATTGACGATGACCTTCGCCGGGCCGGCGTGCCGTTCGAGCCACGGCAACTCCCGCTCCACGACGTACTCCAGCCCCGGGTTGGCCAGGCCCACCGCATTGAGCATTCCCCCCGGAAACTCGGCAACGCGCGGCGCCGGGTGACCCGCGCGGGGTTCCGGGCTCACCGCTTTCGTCACGATGCCGCCCAGTTCGGTCAGCGCGATCACGCCGGCGACCTCGCGGCCAAACCCGGCGGTACCCGCCGAGAGCAGGACCGGATTCTGGAAGGTGGTACCGAAGACCGCGATACCCGGACGCCCGGGATGATTCACGGCAGTGCGAGCCGCCTGCGGGTCACTCGTCGTCTCCGAGAATCTTCCGCTCGTACTGCTTGAGGTAGCGCTCGATGCCATCGGCGATGGCGGTGGCAAGCTTCCGCTGACCATCGGTCGAGGCCAGGAAGGCCGCATCGCCCCGGTTGGTGGCGAATCCGGCCTCGAACAGGATCGCCGGCCGCGTGGCCGTCCGCAACACCACCAGGTAGGGGTTCTGCATGGCGCCACGATCGCGACCGGGGTGGACGGCGGCCGACGTCGATTGCACCAAATCCGCGAGCTGCGCCGATTCGCGCAGGAACTCGTTGGTCTGGAGATCCTTGAAGATGAACGACAGCGGGTCGTCGGAGGTCGACGGCTCGTAGCCCGTCTCGAAGCGAAGGGCCTCGTTCTCCATCGCGCCCACGCGCCGCGCCTCGGCGGTCGCCGATGCCCCCAGGAAGTAGGTCTCCACGCCGTTGACCGCCTGATAGCCCGTGCGCCGCGCGAGACTGTTCACATGGATGCTCACGAACGCGTCGCACGACGCTCGGCAAAACCTCGATCGATCGCCCAACGCGATGAGCGTGTCGGTCGTGCGCGTCATGACGACTTCGACGCCGCGCTCGTTCAACATGCGCTGCACCAGCTTGGCCACCGCCAGCGTGATGTTCGCCTCTTGCACGCCCCGCGGGAGAAACAGGCCCGGGTTCCCTCGGTCCACCCCACCGTGGCCCGGATCGATCACGACCTTGTGCCAGGCACGAAACCCGCGTCGGCGCGCGGCTTCCGACGGAGCCCGGAGCGGCGGGCCGGCCTCGGGCTCGACGGTCGGCGCCGGCGCGGGCGCCGCCGAGATCACGGGAGTGAGTCGTGCCTCCTCGAACCGCACCGCCAGCGGATCGTAGCGATAGCCCTCGGTGAAGATGCGGGGCACGATCTCCGACAATAGCTGCAGTGGTACGAACAACGTGTCCCGCGCGACATAGGCGCCGCCCGCGAGGGGATGCGCCCGACCGCGGTACGCCACCACCGGCGCGCCGAGCAGAAATCGGAACGAGGCGCCGGCAAAACTGACCGTCGCCCAATCGCCGTCCACCTCTCCGACCATCGGGAGGAGCCGCTCCAGCGCGGGGGTCGGCAGGGCCGCATGGCCCCGCGTCTCGCGGATCGGGACGGGCACTTCCCCGCGACTCGTGGCGACGATGAGTGTGCGCTCCGCACGCGGCGCGGCGGGAGGGCCCGTGGCGATCCAGGTCATGAGGGCGAGCAGGAGCGGCGTCACCGTCGGCGCCCCACCAGTCGGGCGGTCTCTCGCTCCTGATCCCGCCGCTTCAGATCTTCCCGCTTGTCGTGCAGCTTCTTGCCGCGAGCCACGGCCATGGTGACCTTGGCCCACCCATCGTCCACGTGCAGGTCGAGCGGCACCAGGGTCAGCCCTTTGCGTTCCAATGCGCCGATCAAACGCCTGATCTCCTTGCGGTGCAGCAACAGCTTGCGCGTCCGCACCGGATCGTGGTTGGTGTACCCGCCGCTGTCGTACGGTGACACGTTCATACCTTCCAGCCACACTTCACCCCGGCGCACTGTTCCATACGCCCCCGTGAGACTGACCTTGCGTGCCCGGATGGACTTGATCTCGGTCCCGGTAAGTGCGAGACCGGCCTGGAAGGTTTCCAGGATCTCGTAGTCGTGGCGCGCCTTCGGGTTGCGAGCCACGACTGTCCCAGGGGATGCGCCTAATCGCGCGCGGTTTGACACGAGCTAAGTCCAAACTAGATAACACTTTCCGCTTGGTCAAGGTGGCCGTGCGGACCGATCCGGGACTCGACCGCTGCAAATCTGCGCATCTCCTAGGTAATCTGTGGCTACGCCGAAGTGGTGGAACTGGTAGACGCGCTGCGTTCAGGGCGCAGTGGGCGTAAGCCCGTGCGGGTTCGAATCCCGCCTTCGGCACTGCCGCAGGAGCCGCCGCCGCTCAATACCGCGGCATCGCCGGGTCGACCTCGCGCGCCCACGCATCGATGCCGCCGGCGAGGTTTCGCACGTTGGCGAAACCGGCCGCCCGCAGCATCTCGGTCGCGCGCGCGGACCGATTCCCCGTGTGACACAGCACAACGACCGGTCGATCGCGCGCGATCTCGAGCAGCCTCCCCGGAAGTTCGCCAAGCGGGACGTGGAGCGCCCCTTCGATCGCGCACACCGCAAGCTCTCCGGATTCTCGCACATCGACGAGTTGCACCGATCCGGCGCGCCACTCTCCCGCGAACTGCCGCACGCCGACTTCGAACGCCTGGGTCGGTGACGAGATCCCGCAAAAGTGCTCGTAGTCGATGAGCGCCGTGACGGTCGGGTGCTCGCCGCACACCACGCACGACGGGTCGCGCCGCAGCGCGATTTCGCGGAACTCGGCACGCAACCCATCGAACATCAGGAGGCGCCCGACCAGCGGACTCCCCACACCCAGCAGGAGCTTCAGCGCCTCGAGCGCCTGCAGTGTTCCGATGACCCCGGGAAGAACACCCATCACCCCGGCGTCGGCACACGAAGGGATCAGATCGGGCGGGGGGGGCTCGCGGAACAAGCAGCGATAGCACGGACCATCGGGAGCCGCGAACACGGACACCTGTCCCTCGAACCGCAGAATAGCGCCATACACGTACGGTTGGTCGAGGAGGACGCAGGCATCGTTGACCAAGTATCTGGTGGGGAAGTTGTCGCTGCCGTCGATCACCACATCATACCCGGCCAACACGTCGAGGGCGTTGCCGGAGTCGAGTCGCGCGCCCGTGGCGACCACGCGCACCGCCGGGTTGAGTTCGCGAAGGCGCTGCGCCGCGGACGCGGGCTTCGGTTCCCCAACGTCCGCCGTGCCATAAAGCACTTGGCGCTGCAGGTTGGACAGCTCGACCCGGTCACCGTCCACAACGCCGATCGTCCCAACCCCCGCCGCGCCGAGGTACAGCGCGGCGGGAGAGCCGAGCCCACCGGCGCCCACCAGCATGACGCGGGACGCCAACAGACGTTGCTGGCCCGCGACTCCAACTTCGCTGAGGGTCAGATGCCGGGAGTACCGGATGAGGGCGTCGTGGTCGAGCGCATGTCCGCTCATGCCTCAACGCTAACCGCACCTCGCTTGCGACAACAGCGGATGCGACTTCCCGTCAGCCGAACACCACCGACTCGAGCCGCTCGCTGACCGCTTCCTCCTGCACGAGCAGGTCCTCCAAGCTCACACCGGACAGCACCTCGTCGATCCGCGTCCGCAGCATCCGCCACACGGGCCGGATGCTGCAATTCACCGCCGGATCGCACCGCTGATCGCTCACGCGATGACTGTCACAGTTGACCTCGAAGGTCGTCCCCTCCGCCGCCTCGACGACGTCCCGAATCGAGATCTCGGCCGGCTCCCGACTGAGCCGATACCCTCCGCGCGCTCCACGAACGCTCGTCACCAAGCCCGCACGCCGCAGCCGCAGGAAGATCTGTTCGACATAGTCGGTGGGTAAGTGCTCGAATTCCGCGACGTCCCGAGCCGGGACCGGATTCGAACTTTCGCGCCTCGCCAGATGGAGCGCGACGATTACTCCGTATTCCGCCCACGTAGTCACTCGCATACCGCCTCCCCTCCCACAACTGCAATATTCCCAACCCATCCGTGGAATGCAACCCGGTCCGACCGGCCCGCGTCAGTCATGTTGACCGGGCACGCCTGGCTCGGTCATACGCCGGAGATCGAACACGTCACGCGCGGCCTCCGCGCTCAGGAGCCCCTTTTCCTCGACGAGCTCCCGCACGGTGACGCCGCGCGCGACCGCCTCCTTCGCGAGCGCCGCCGCGGCCTCGTAGCCGATCTGTGGCGCGAGCGCCGTCACCAACGCCGGACTTCGTTCCAGCCAATGCGCGATCTGCTCGAGATTCGCGGTAATCCCGCTCACGCACCGGTCGGCAAATACCCTCGTCGCGTTGGTCAGCAGTCGCATCGAGAGCAGGACGTTGTGGGCCATGACCGGCATCATGACATTCAACTCGAGCTGACCGGCCTCTCCCGCAATCGCCACCGTCGTGTCATTCCCCACCACCTGAAAGCACACCATGTTGACCATCTCGGCGATGACCGGGTTCACCTTCCCAGGCATGATGCTGGACCCGGGTTGCACCACCGGCACCGTGATCTCGCCGAGGCCGGTCCGCGGACCGGACGCCAGCAGACGAATGTCGTTGGCGATCTTGCTCAGATCGACCGCAAAGGTGCGCAGCGCGCCACTCAGCGCGACCACGTCGCCCATGGACTGCATCAGCTGCACCGGGTCGCGCGCCACCCGCAGCGCGGCACCGGTATCGGCGGACAGCCGCTCGACCATCAAGCGCGGGTACCCGGGCTCGACATTGAGGCCGGTGCCGACCGCTGAGCCACCGATGTTCAGCTCGTGCAGCGCATCCACGGCGGCGGCAATGCGGTCGGCACCGCGCCGCGCGGACCCGGCGTAGGCCGCGAACTCCTGCCCAAGCCGGATGGGCGTGGCGTCCTGCAGGTGGGTTCGGCCGGTCTTTACGATCCCGTCGAACGCCTGAGCCCGGTTGTCGAATGCCTGCGCCAACCCTTCGATGGCCGCCTGGAGCCCTGCCCACGAGGAGATGGCCGCCAGCCGGATCGCCGTCGGAATGGTGTCGTTGGTGCTTTGCGCCATGTTGACGTGATCGTTGGGGTGCACAGGGTTGTAACTGCCCCGAGGGTGGCCCAACAGCTCGTTGGCGCGATTGGCCAGCACTTCGTTGACGTTCATGTTGTGGGACGTGCCGGCACCGGCCTGATAGGGGTCGACGACGAACTGCTCCCGATGCGACCCCGCGAGCACCTCGTCGGCCGCCCGCACGATCGCGTCCGCCAAGCGACCGTCCAACCGATTCGTTGCGCGATGTGTGAGCGCGGCGGCTCGCTTGATCCGCACCATGGCTATGACGAACTCCGGATGCGGACCGAGACCCGAAATCGGGAAGTTCTCTCGCGCGCGGGCCGTCTGAATGCCGTAGAGTGCCGCCGCGGGCACGGCAAACGCACCCAGCGGATCGTGCTCCGTCCGGGTGCCGTCCGGCGTCTCGTGGGATGCGTCCGCGCTCATCGCTAGTCCGAGCAGTCGCCCAACGGGTACACGAAGCCGCAGTTGCCGCAGGGGTTTTTGCAGCCCCACGCTCGGGAGACCACCGGAAACCCGCAGCGCAGGCAGCGCAGCGCGTTCTCGTCCTTCACTGGGCGCGTCACCACCTCCGCCCCGGCATCGCGATCGCGGCCCGCGGCGTCAGACACCGCGCAGCTCCCCAGTGAGAAATGGGTTGGTGTTCCGCTCATGGCCGATGGTGCTTTGCGGACCGTGACCCGAGTACACGACCGTGTGGTCGGGCAAGGTAAGGAGCTGCTCCTGAATGCTGGCCAGCAGCGTTTCCCAATCCCCGCCCGGCAGGTCCGTGCGGCCGACCGATCCCTTGAACAGCGCGTCTCCCACGACCGCCACTCCCTCACCCACAAACGCGACGCTGCCGGGGGAGTGTCCCGGCACGTGCCGCACTTCGAACGACAGCGCCCCCACCGAGATACCCTCACCCGGTCGCAGGTCACCATCGGGTGGAGGCGGCTGATCGACGCGCATGCCGAACCAGCTGCCCTGCTGCACGGCGTTGTCATACAGCGAGCGATCGTCCGGGTGCAACAGCACCGGCACCCCCGTGCGGTCGACCACGGCGCGAACGCCGAGAATGTGATCGAGGTGGGCGTGCGTCAGCCAGACTGCCCGGAGGCGCAGGCCCTCCGTGTCGAGGCGGCGCAGAAAGAGATCGGCCTCCTCCCCGGGGTCGACCAGGACCGCCTCCTTCGACTCGGTGTCCGCGATGATGAAGCAGTTCTCCGCGAACACGCCGTTCGTCAGGGTCACGACCTCAGCGCGAGGCAACCACCTGCTCCGCAGACGGGGTCGACGGCTCCTGGCGGAGCTCGGTGAGATACTTCTCCACCGCGATGGCCGCTGTCGTCGCATCTCCCACCGCCGTCGTGATCTGTCGCGTCAACTGCGCCCGCAGGTCGCCCGCCGCGAACAACCCCGGGATCGACGTCATCATGTTCCCGTCGGTCAAAACGTAGCCGCTGGCGTCGTGGTCGAAGTGCCCCTTGATGAGTCCGGAATTCGGCGTGAACCCGATGAACACGAACACGCCGCCCACCTCGAGCGTGGAGGGCTCGCCACTATTGGTATCCTGCAGATGCAGCGAGGTCACACCGCGTTCGTTGCCCTCGATGCGTTCCACCACCCGGTTCCAGACCATCTCGATCTTCGGGTTCTTGAAAGCCCGCTCCTGGAGTATCTGCGACGCACGGAGCTCATCACGTCGGTGCACGATGAACACCTTCTGGGCGTACCGAGTGAGATAGTCCGCCTCTTCCACGGCTGCGTCCCCCCCACCGACCACGGCCAGCACCTCACCCTTGAAGAAGGCGCCATCGCACACCGCGCAGTACGACACCCCCCGACCGGCAAACTCTGCCTCGCCTTCGACACCGAGCTTGCGCGGCGTACCCCCAGCGGTGAGGATCACCGCCGGCGCACGATAGGTCTTGCCCAATTGGGTCCGCACCGTGAACGAGCCGTCATCGGCTCTCTCAATGCTGTCCACCGTGTCCATGACGAACTGGGCACCGAACTTCTTGGCATGCTCCGTCATGATCCGCGCCAACTCGGGCCCCTTGATACTCTCGAACCCGAGGTAATCCTCGATCAGGTCGGTGTTGAGCAACTCCCCACCGGGGAGCCCCCGCTCGATGAGCAATGCATTGAGCATCCCCCGGCCGGCATACAAACTCGCACACAGTCCGGCCGGACCACCGCCCACGATGATCACGTCGTAGTCGCTGTGATTCCGTTCGTCGGTCACGTCGTTGCCATCCCCTTCCCGTTCCTGGTGGCGGTGCGTCGATCCGCGCTGCCGCACGCCTCTACCAACCCGCCGCCCGCGCCGTGGGTTCCCTGAATCTAGCAGCGCGGGGGCTACTCGCCGCGCGGCATCAGGTAGCGCCCACCATCCACCGTGAGCGTCGTCCCCGTCGTGAACTCCGCGCCAAGCAGGTACCGGACCGCCCCGGCAACGTCCGTCGGACTTCCCAGTCGCCCGAGGGGCGTCGTCCGCACAATGGCCTCCCGGCGCTCCGCCCCCCAGGCATCGGGAAGCAACACCGCCCCAGGTGCCACGGCATTCACGCGCACCTCGGGCGCGAGCACCACCGCCAGCCCGCGCGTCAAATGCTCCACGGCCGCCTTGCTGGCGGAGTGCACCAGGTATCCGGGCCACGGCTGCCGCGCGGACATGTCGGAGATGTTGACGATCTGCCCGTGCCGCCGCCGAAGCTCCGGGGCCGCGCCCTGGGCGGTGAAGAAGTAGGCCCGCAGGTTCAACTGCATGACCGCGTCCCATTCCTCGGGTGAGACCGAGCCGAACACTTGCCGCTCCATGACCGACGCAGAGTTGACCAGGATGTCCAGTCGTCCCATGTCGGCCGCGACGCGGCCCGGCAGGTCTTGCGCGGCATGCGCGTCCCGCAGGTCGGCCTGAAACGCCACGGCGCCGGCAAGACGCTGCGCCAGCGCCTGGGCCCCCGCGTCGGACCGATGGTAGTGGATGGCCACACGCGCCCCCGCCGCACCGATTGCCTCGGCGATCGCTTGTCCAACTCGGCGACCGGCCCCGGTCACGAGCGCCACGCGACCAGTCAAGTCCACGGTTACCCCAGTGACACGAGGCTGACGTCGGCCCCGGGGGCGCCGCGCGCCGCGAACCTGACCGTGCCCGCACGGTCGATCAACACGACACTCCGCTGGATCCGCTTGCCGTCGTCCTTGAGCGCGCCGTACGCGGCCGTCACCGATCGGTCGGGATCGCTGAGGAGAGGGAACGGGAATCCGAACTTGGCCACATAGGACCGATGGCTTTCGAGGCCCGCCGGGTTCACGCCCAGCGGCTGGACTGTGGCCTTGCGGTACAACTCGATCTCATCGCGCACGGCGGAGAGTTGGCGGTTTCACCCAGGGGTGTTGTTGCCCGGGTAAAAGATCAGGAGCACCCCAGTCGTCTCGAGCAATTCCATCAGCCGATACTGCCTGCCATCCGACGCCGCGAGCTCGAAGTCGGGGGCCCGCGCGCCCACTGCGATCAGCCGGTTCACGTACCCACCTCCGACGCGTTCAACGAACGTTGCCGATCCTCCAGCCGTTCCAGCCATGCGGCGGGAACCTGCTGGCTTCCCAACACCCCGCGGCTCGCCGCCAGGCGTGAGTCTCCGTGCCAGTCCGAGCCTCCGGTAACGACCATGCCCACCTCGGCGGCCAGCCGCTCGATGCGGCCCGCCATGTCCGGATCGTGCGACGGATGGCGCGCTTCCACGGCATCCACTCCGGCCGCGGCAAGCCGCTTGAGGCTACCGCGGGAGGCGCGATCGCGCAGGTGGGCCGCCGACAGCACCCCCCCTCCGCCGTGCACCACCGCACACACCTCTTCCGTCGACGGCAGCACTTTGGCGACGAACGCCGGCCGGCCGCGGCCGAGGTACCGGTCGAACGCCTCCGCGATGTCCTCTACGGCTCCCGCTTCGACCAACGCCCGCGCCACATGCGGGCGTCCGATCGTGCCTCCGGCGTGGAATCGCACGGCGCGAGATTCCAGCGGGACGCCCAACCCCCGCAGGCGTTCGACGATGTGGTCGGCGCGCGCCGCCCGCCCGTCTTGCTGCTGCTGGAGAAACTCGAGGAGGGCATCATCGTCCGGCGACAGGAAGTACCCGAGGAGATGCAGCTCGCCCCACGGTGCGCTCGCGCTGAACTCACACCCGGCCACAACCCGCACGCCCAGCCGCTCCCCGGCGGCTTCGGCTTCCGGCACGCCTCCTAACGTGTCGTGATCCGTGAGCGCGATGGCGGCGAGACCGACTTCCGCCGCTCGACCCACGACCTCGGCGGGGGTGAACTCGCCGTCCGACGCGGTGGTATGGACGTGGAGATCGACGAACGTCACCCTACTGGGGCCGATCGTACCGGACGTGGGGGCTCGTCCGAGCCGGCTGCGAGTGGTGAAACAGCGATTCGAGCTCGCGATCGCTCAGCGCCAGCAACGCCGCATCCCACTGGCGGGCGCCGATCGGCGAGAATTGCGTCACGCGCCGGATCCGACCGGGGCCGGTCCCCAACTCGAACACCAACGCAAACTCGTCGCGATCGTAGCTGCTCACGCGACCGGACGGATAGACCCGCCACACTTCACCGCTCACCGTGAGGGATCTGCTGGCCACCTACAGTGCTCCTTCCGCAAACTGTTCGAGCCCTTGTTTGACGTCGGCCATGAACCGGTCGGCGTCGGCACCATCCACGATGCGGTGATCGTAGGCAAGCGAGAGCATGCCCATGGTGCGGATCGCGATCACGTCCTGGCCGTCGTCGAGCGTGATCACCTTCGGGCGTTTCTCGATGGAGCCGACACCGAGGATCGCCACTTGCGGCTGGCTGATGATCGGCGCGCCGACGTACGATCCGAACCCGCCGGGGTTGGTAATGCTGAACGTGCCCTGCTGCACTTCGTCAGGATTCAGCTTCTTGGTGCGGGCACGATCGGCCAGATCCGCCATCTTCTTGGCGATGCCAAGGAGCGACAACTCGTCCGCATGCTTCAGGACGGGCACGATCAGCCCCCACTCCAACGCCACCGCGATTCCGATGTTGATAGGGGTGCGATAGATGATGGAATCGCCGCTCACGGACGCATTGAGGACCCGGTGCCGCTTGAGCTGATCCGCCACGACTTTCACGATGAAGCCGAGGTACGTGAGCTTGGCGCCTCGCTGCCCGAAATCATGTTTGTGCGTCGCGCGCAGACGCGCGATGTGCGAGTAATCCACCTCGTAGAAGCTCACCACATGCGCCGAGGTGCGCCGGGACATGATCATGTGATCGGCCGTGAGCTTCCTGATGCGGCTCATCGGCTCCACCGTGTCGCCCGGCCACGGCTCCACCGATGGATGGGTCACGCCCCCCACTGCCGGCGCGGCCTTCGGCGCCGACACAGCCGGTCCGCCGCTCTCGAGATGCGCCAGGATGTCCCTCTTGGTGACGCGCCCGGCGTGCCCGGTACCGGCAATCGCCGCGATGTCCACCTGATGTTCGGCCGCGATCCGGCGCACGAGCGGTGTCGACTTCCGTCGTAGCCGCTCGTCGGCCGACTCGCCGGCAGGACCAGGCACCGTGGCGGCGGGCGGAGCCGGTGCCGTAGCGGCGGGCGAAGCCGGCGCCGTGCCGGCGGGCGGAGCCGGTGCCGCAGCCGCGGGCGGAGCCGGTGCCGTAGCGGCGGGCGGAGCCGATGCCGCAGCGGCGGGCGGCGACGCCGCGGCGGCGGCCGCCGCATCGGTCTCGATCACCGCGATCACGGTCAGCACCTCGACCGTTTGCCCTTCGGCCACGTTGATCTCCGCCAGCACCCCGGCCGCCGGTGACGGAATTTCCGCGTCGACCTTGTCCGTGGAAATCTCGAGGATCGCCTCGTCCCGCTTGACCGTGTCGCCCACCGACTTCAGCCAGCGCGATACGGTCCCTTCCGCAATGGACTCCCCCATCTGCGGCATGATGACGTCAACACGAGCCATGCGAGTCCGGTCTCCTCCGGCCCAACGCGTCGCGCGCGTTGGACGATCTCTGCGTAAATCCGGGTAGGTCTTACGAGTCGGCGGGGAGCATGGTATCCGCATGCAGCCCTTCGCCGCTATCGCGACGGCCGCGAAATGGTACCACCTCGTGTGGCCGATCCGCCGTCACGAACAGGTGTTCAAAATACCCGCCACTGCTCGATTCTGCGAGCGGGCCATTCGTGCCGCGTGCGAGACCGCCGGATGGAATCCCGACCGTGTCGTCGTGCGCGCCGCGCGGGTGGAAGTGCTCGTCCGTGCCGGATCCTCTCGCTCGCGTACCGAAGTAACCCGCACCCTGCAGCACGCGACGCTCACGCATCTGCGCCTCGGCGGGTTCCTGGATCCGCGCGCGCCACCGCCGTGGGAGGGTCATGGCTGGTGTGCGGTCGTCACACGTCACCGCGCGCTGCTCGTGTTGCGGTCACGACTCGATATGGATGTGCGCCGGACCCTCGCTCCCTAATACGCGAGCAGCCACCGCGCCGCCCGCACGATGTCGTCGGTCTGGGGCAGCACGTAGTCCTCGAGCGTCGGAGCGTACGGCAGCGGCGTGTCGTGGGCCGTCACCCGCATGATCGGACCGTCGAGCCATTCGAACGCTCCCTCGTTGATCCGCGCGGTGATCTCGCCGGCCACACCGCCCGTGCGGGTGTCCTCATGGACAATCAGCACCTTGTTGGTCTTCTTCACCGTCGTCAGGATCGCTGCGTCGTCCATGGGCAGAAGTGTGCGCAGATCGAGCACCTCGATTTCGGCACCGTCGTCCGCGGCGATCTGCTCGGCGGCCTCGAGCGACTTCCACACCATGGCCGACCACGTGATGATGGTCAGGTCCCGGCCCTCGCGAGCAATGCGCGCTTTGCCGATCGGCGTGATCTCGTCCACCCCATCCGACAGGTCCTCCTTGATGCGGCGGTACAGGTACTTATGCTCGAAGTACAGCACCGGATCGTCGTCGCGCACCGCCGCCTTGATCAGTCCCTTGGCGTCGCGCGCCGTGGCAGGACAGACGAGCTTGAGTCCCGGCGTGTGAAAGAACGCCGCTTCCGGCATCTGCGAATGGAACGGACCGCCGCGCACATACCCACCCGAAGGCCCGCGCACCACGATCGGCGTCGGCAGCCCAGCCCGATATCGCGCCGTGGCCACGTAGTTCGTGAGCATGTCGTACGCGCAGGAGATGAAGTCGATGAACTGCATCTCCGCCACCGGGCGAAATCCCATATGTGCCGCACCCGCCGCCGCGCCAACGATGGCCGCCTCGCTGATCGGCGTGTCGATCACCCGGTCTCGTCCGAACCGTTCCAGCAGCCCGTCGGTCACCTTGAACGCACCACCATAGATCGCGATATCCTCGCCCAAGATGAAGACGTTCGGATCGCGCTCCATTTCCTCGATCAACCCCTGGCGCAGCGCCTCGAGATAGGTGACTTCAGGCATGGAGACTCCGGAACCACAGGGGTTCGCTGGTGGGAGGATCGAGGTACACGCCGGACAGGCCGCTCCCGGCATCCGGCAACGGGTCGTGCTCCGACTCCGCGATCGCCCTATCGAGCTGCGCCTCGACCCGACCGTCGATCGCGCGACGATCATCCTCGCTGAGCCACCCCCGCTCGGTGATGTGTCGCACGAACCGCTCTATGGGGTCGTTCCGCTCCCACGCCGCGATCTCGTCTTTGGGCTGATACCGCTGGTCGTCATGCTGGGCGTGCCCTCGCCGCCGATAGGTCACGACTTCGAGGACCGCGGGGCCACCACCGCCACGGGCCCGTTCGACGTACTCCTTGCTGGCCTCGTACACCGCCAGCACGTCATTGCCATCGACGGTGCGGCCGGGTATGCCATACGCCTTCGCCTTGTCGGCGAGCCGCGCCACCGCCGTTTGTCGCGCCGTCGGTGTGGAGTAAGCGTAACCGTTGTGCTCCAACACGATGACCAGCGGTACGCCTCGGGCCGCCGCGAAGGCAACACCCTCGTGGAACGCCCCGGTGCTCGTCGCGCCGTCGCCGACATACACGAGGCACACGCGCGCCTGCCGCCGCAGTTTGAAGGACAGGGCGATGCCGGCCACGACGGGCACCATGTCCCCCAGATGGGAGATTTGCCCGAGGTACCCCTGCCGGAGGTCGTGGAAGTGCACGTTCATCTCGCGACCGGCCGTGGGGCTCGTGGCCTTGGCCATGTACTGCCGCAGGATCTCGACCGGCTGCGCACCCCGCACGAGCATGGACCCGAGGTTGCGGATGAGCGGCGACAGGAGGTCGCCCGGCCCGAGGGCATAGGCGCTCGCAACGCTCTCGCCTTCCTGCCCGAGCGAGCTGTACAGCCCACCGATCACCTTCCCCTGGCGGTACAGATTGCTCAGTCGCTCATCGAGGGACCGGGTGAGCCGCAGGTAGTAATACATTTCCGCGAGCTGCTCCCGGGAGAGCCCTGCCGGGATCGTCCCGGATGCCGCCGCCTGCACCACGCTAGCCGGCGTCTGTGGCGTGATACCCCACGGCGGCGACCGCGGCCGTAAGCTGCGCCACCGACGCCTGTGCATCATCGAAGTCGACGGCGGCGCTGCCGGCTGCGAGGTCCACGTCGACCGCGTACACCCCCCGCACGGCTCGCAACGCGCGCTCGACCTTCCCCTGACAATGTCCGCACGTCATGCCCGTGACGTTCAGGCGCACCGATCGCATCAGTACGCCCCCCGCATCTGATGGGTGGGATCCACGCGCGCGTGCACGAGGGTCAGGAAGCGCTTCGCCACCGTGTCCGCTTCACTTTCACCTACTTGATCCGTGCTGACGTCGATCAGCGTGTAGTGGCCGCCTTCCGCGGCCACGCGCACCGTGACCCGGCCGAGCGATCCCTCGTAGCTGCGTGCTCGATGCTCGGTGCCCACTCCCTGGAGAAGCGCCCCGAAGTGATTGTCCGCTTCCGCCAGAACGCTGTCCGGCGCCAGCGATGTGCGATGAAAGTACCTCATGCGTTCCTATACCGTCTTCCACCGAGGTGTGAAGTTCCGCAGCCGCAGGCTGTTACCCACGACGCTCAGGCTCGACATGGCCATCGCCGCACTCGCCACGACCGGACTCAGCAGAATCCCGAAGGGCGGATACAGCAGCCCGGCGGCGATGGGAATGCCGAGGATGTTGTACACGAAGGCAAAGAACAAGTTTGCCCGAATCGTGCGCATGGTACGACGCGACAACTCGATGGCCAGGACCACGGCGTTCAAGTCGCCCCGCACCAAGGTAATATCGGAGGCCTCGATGGCCACGTCGGTGCCCGTCCCGATCGCGAACCCGACGTGCGCCTGTGCGAGCGCGGGCGCGTCGTTCAGGCCGTCCCCGACCATGGCCACGATGCGCTTGCCGTCTTGCTGCAATCGCTTGATCGCGTCGGCCTTGTCCCGCGGATCGACTTCCGCGATGACGTGCTCGATACCGACGTCCCGGGCGACGAGACCCGCCACGACTTTGCTGTCGCCGCTCAACATGTAAACGTCCAGACCCATGGCCTTGAGCCGGCGAATCGCCTGCTTGGCCTCGGGCTTGACCTCGTCCGCGATCACGATCAGGCCGCGGACCGTGTCGTTGACCACCACAATCACGGGGGAGCGCCCCTGCAGAATGTGCCGCTCCAGGTCGCGCGTCAGACCTCCCAGGTCGAGGTTGCGTTCCTTCGCATGCCGGACACTCACCGCCTCCACCAGGTACTTCCCGACAATCCCGCGGGCCCCCCGTCCCTCCATGGCGACAAACCGCTCGACTCCCGGGACGGCAATGCCGCGCGCAACCGCGGCCTGCACGACGGCGTGCGCCAGGGGGTGCTCCGATCGCGACTCGACCGCCGCGGCAAGCCGCAGCAGGTCCTCCGCCGCCACCGTGGTGCCCTCGGCGGTGGCCGCGCCGACGACATGCGTCACGGTCGGCTCCCCGCGGGTGATCGTTCCGGTCTTGTCGAACACGATCGTGTCAATGGCCTGGACGCCCTCCAGCGCCTCCCCCCCGCGGATCAGCACACCATGTTCGGCTCCCTTCCCGGTGCCGACCATGATGGCCGTGGGCGTGGCGAGGCCCAGCGCGCAGGGGCACGCGATGACCAGCACAGTGACCAGCGCGACCATGCTGAAGACCCACTTGGGTTCGGGTCCAACAACGAACCAGAGGACGAAGGCCCCGATGGCAATCGCGATCACCACGGGGACGAACACCCCGGCCACGCGATCCACCATGCGCTGCACCGGCGCCTTCGTGGCCTGGGCGTCCTCCACCAGGCGTACGATCTGCGCGAGCGTCGTGGCCGTTCCCACGGCGGTCGCCTCGAACACGAGCGATCCCGTCCCGTTCACCGTGCCGCCGATCACGACGTCGCCGGCCCCTTTGGCCACCGGCAGCGGCTCGCCGGTCAGCATTGCCTCGTTGACGCTGGACTCTCCCTCCACGACGCGCCCGTCAACCGGGATCGTCTCGCCTGGCCGCACGATGACCCGATCGCCGACGACGACCTCCGCCAACGGCACCGCTTCGTCTCTCCCGGCCCGCTGCACCAGCGCCGTCTTGGGGCGGAGCGCCATGAGACGCGCGATCGCCGCCGACGTCTGTCCCTTTGCCCGCGCTTCGAGGAGTCGGCCCAGAAGAATGAGCGCGATGATGGCGGCCACCGCCTCGAAGTAGACGTCGGCGGGGAGCCCGGCGCCGGCGAACAGTGACGGGACGACCGTGGCCACGACGGAATACAGAAACGCGGCACCGGTCCCGACGGCGATCAACGTGTTCATATCCGCCGTCCGGTGCTTGAGCCCGCTGCGCGCCCCGACGAAGAACTGCCGGCCGCTCCAGAACAGCACCGGGATCGTCAGTACGAGCAGGACGTACTTGAGGGACTGCGGGTCCGATCGCCCAAACTCATAGAGCTGCGGCAGGAGCGACGCAAGCACGCCGTCCAACGGCTGCGTGAGTCGCGCGAACAGATCCGCGCCGTGCGCATCCATGCGGTGCATCAGCGGCATCGAGCCAATCATCGTGAGGACGGCAACCACCGCTGCCAGGGCGAACTTCCACGCGAGGCGCCGCACCTCCTGCCTTCGCCGCCGGTGTTCGCGTTCCACCGGGTCCTCTTCCGCCAGCGGCTCAGCGACGGCAAACCCCGCGCGACCCACCGCCGCCTCTAGATCGGCCGCCACCACGAGACCGGGCACGTACTCCACCCGCACGATCTCGGTCGCCTGATTGGCGGACGCCGAGAGCACCCCGCGCAACCCGGCCAACGCGTCTTCGAGATTCCCCACCCCACTGGCGTAGTGCAGCCCCTCCACGGCGAACGTCGCGGTGGCCTTGGCACAGTCGTACCCGACGTCGCGGATCGCCTTGACCAGGTCCGCGACCAGGACACTGTCGTCGCGCAGCCGCACCGAGGCCTTGCCGGTGGCGTAGTTCACCGCGGCGTCAACGACCCCGGGGGCCTGCTCCAGGCGCTTCTGCACGGTGACGGCGCAGGCGCCGCACGTCATGCCCTCGACCGGCAGGGTGACCCGTGACTCAGCCATGTTTGGCATGCCCCCGTCCGAGATTCTGCCGTGCCCCTTCTCGGCCGGCCTGCGCCACCACCCTTCCACGCAGAATCGACTTGCCGCACCGGAACGGGTAGTCGCCGGGCTCGTCGGGCGTGAACTCCACCGCCGTCGTCTGGAAGGCCGGCAGGTCCTGGTGGAGGGACGGCCGCTCGAACACGACTTTCTCGGAACACTCGGCGGTCTCGTCGCGATAGAACAGCAGACGTACCGGGCGGCCAACCTCCACGAAGATCGTCGACGGCTCGTAGCCGTTTTTCACGAGCACTTGCACCTCCTGCACGGTCGCCGGGCGCGCGGTGTCCGCCCTTCGACGGGGCCCCAGGAAGTACCAGAGCTCCCCGACGATGAGTCCGACACCAACGATGCTCACGACAACATCGACAATCATCCGCGCCTCCCCGACGCCGCACTCTCGTCGCTCGCACGCCCCATGCTCGTGTCGAGTTCCGAGTGGCTAACGCTAATCACCGCCACGAGACGCGACCAGTCGCCGATCACCGGTACAGGACGAACGCCTCGCGTCGCGCACGGAACGCGGCGAGATCATCCTGCCAGCCCGCCACGACCTCCCCGGCGGGCACGCCGTCATGCCAGGCGTTCCAGAGCGCAGGAGAACCCCACAGGCGCGTCATGCCCGCGGAGTCCGGCTGCATGCGATCCGGGTGAACCCGCCCGATCGCCAAAAACAGGGCCACACCGGTGGCGACGGGATCATAACGATCGCGGTCAATGGCACGCAGCCGAATAGCGGGCAGCAACTCACCGCCATACTTATTGTCCGGAGGACTCTGGGGCACCACGGTGGTATCACTCCACTCCACGCCGCCGGACGCGGAGACCTCGCCAAGGACGGCGGCCGGATCGAGCCATGGTGCCGCCACCAACTGGAATGCGATGGGAGTCCCTCGACCCACGGATAGCCGCGTGGCTTCGAAAATCACCAGTCCCGGATAGTGCGTCGCGCTCTCGAGACTCGGCATGCTCGGCGAAGGGTTCGCCCACGTCATCCCCGTGCCGTCGAACCACATCCCTCTGGTCCACCCGGCCACCGGGACCACAGACACGTCGGCATCGATCCCCAGCTCCGCGGCACCCAACCGCGCGAGCTCACCCAGGGTCATCCCGTGGCGCATCGGGATCGGGAGTCTGCCCACCTCGGATGCATATCGGCTGTGCAGTGTCGGGCCCTGCACGAGCTGCCCACCGATCGGATTGGGACGGTCGAGCACGACCACGGCAATGCCGCTTGCTCCCGCCGCCTCCATCGCGTCGAACATGGTGGAAGCGTAGGTGTACGTGCGTCCACCAATGTCGGGCAAGTCCACCAGCAGCACGTCGATCAAGTCCAGCGCGGCGGCCGTCGGCCGGCTGGAGGCACCGTACAGACCGAAGACGGGCAACCCCGTCGCCGAATCCACGGCATCCGGCACGCTACCTTCCAAGCGCACCCGATACCCATGTTCCGGGCTGAATATGGCGGTAACTTCCACTCCGGCGGCGAGCAGCCGCCCGAGATCGCTCACGCCGTTCCGATCGACGCTGGCGGCGTTGGCCAGCAGTCCCACGCGACGGCCGGCGACGAGATGAGCCGAGTCCCGCAGGAGGACGTCGATTCCGGGACGGACCGCAGCGTCGGGCACCGCGGCCCCACAGGCCAGCACCACCACGAGCATGGAGAAGGTCCAACGTCGATGTCCCACGGCCGCCACCTCCTCATAGGCATCCTTCTCGTGACCGCATGCGCGCGGTCCCGGGTTCCACCGCCGCCGCCGATGCAGCCTGATCCGATGGCGGTACTCCCAGCCACGGGCGTGACGGGAGCAACCACCAAGATATCCGTCGACTCGATCCTGGGAACGCTTTCGATCCGCGCGAAGGTCGGCCAACTCGTCATGCCTTGGCGCCTCGGCAATTACGCGTCGTACGAGAGCGAGGAGTACGACACGCTCGCCCTGTGGATCGATTCCCTCGCCGTGGGTGGCGTCATCATCTCGACGGGGCGACCACTGGAGGTGGCCGCCAAGCTCAACGCCATGCAACGCCGTTCGCGTCTCCCGCTGCTCGTGGCGGCGGATCTGGAGTGGGGGACGGGGATGCGTCTGGCCGGTGGCACCGCCTTTCCCGCTCCCATGGCCTTGGGGGCGACCGCTCGCGAAAGCGACGCATACGAGCTGGGTCGGGTCACCGCGTTGGAGGCGCGTGCGGTCGGCATTCATCTGAGCTTTTCGCCCGTCGCCGACGTGAATAGCAATCCCGCGAATCCGATCATCAACACGCGGTCGTTCGGCGAAGACGCCCACCGCGCTGCACGGATGGTGAGCGCGTACGTGCGCGGCGCGCGGGACCAGGGACTGATGACGACGGCCAAACACTTTCCCGGGCACGGCGACACGGACCTCGATTCGCACATCGCGCTTCCCGTGGTGCACCGCTGTTGGGGGGAGCTGGATACGCTGGACCTGGTGCCGTTCCGGGCCGCCATCGAGGTGGGCGTGACGGCCGTGATGACCGCGCATCTGGCGCTGCCGTGCCTCAACGACCCCGACGACACGCCCGCGACGCTCTCCTCGCGTGTGATGGAGGAGATCCTCCGTGACTCGCTCGGGTTCACGGGATTGGTGGTGACCGACGCCCTGGACATGGGAGCGCTGGTCGGCCGGTACGGAGCGGGCGAGACCGCGGTGCGCGCCCTGCTCGCGGGGAGCGACATGTTGTTAATGCCGTCCCATCTGACGGAGGCCGTGGACGCCGTGGTTCGGGCCGTTCAGTCCGGTCGGCTTCCGGAAGAGCGGCTGGATCGATCGGTGCGCCGCGTGCTGGAACTGAAGCGTCGGGCCGGGCTCTTCGAGCGGCGCACCGTGCCGCTCGACCGCGTGCCCGATGTGGTGGGCCACCGCGCCTTTCGCGCCATCGCCGCGGACGTGGCGCGACGGTCGTTGACGTTGGTGTGGGCCGGTCCCGTCGCATCGTACCGCGCCACACGAGGTCGCCTCGCCATGATTGTGTACGCCGGCGAGGGCGATGTCTCCCTCGGCGGCGCGCTCAACCGCGAGCTCCGCACGCTCGGCGACACGGCGAGCGTATTCAGATTGTACCCGGCATCGGGGCCGGCCTCGTACGACTCCGCGCGCACGATGATCGAACGGCACGATCGGGTCGTGGCCGTCACCAGCGTGCGGGTCTCGTCGGGAAGCGGTCGGATCGACCTTCCCACGGCGGTCGCAAACTTGATCACGGAAATCGGCGACAAGCGCGCGACCATTCTCGTCTCGCTGGGCAGCCCCTACCTGCTCGCTCAACTGCCCGATTTTCTCGGAGGGTATCTGCTCGCGTGGAGCAGCGTCGAGGTGAGCGAGATCGCCGTGGCCCAGGCGCTGGCGGGAGGGGCGCCGATCACCGGGAAGCTCCCAATCACGCTGCCGGGAGTCGCCGAGATCGGCGACGGTGTCATCGTCGGTGTGGACGCGGGTGGCGGCGGCGGTGACGAACCCGACGGGCGCTTGATCGACTCGTTCGCGGACCTCGATCGCTATCTCGCGGCCGAGGTTGCCGCCGGAGCGTTTCCCGGAGGCGTACTCTGGGTCGGTCACCGCGGGCGGCCCGCGCACGTGGCGGCGTTCGGCACGCTTGGGGTGGACGACCCCCGTCCGGTCACTCCCGAAACCGTGTACGACCTGGCCAGTCTCACCAAAGTCGTTGGCCTCACAACCGCGGTGATGATGCTGGTGGCGGAGGGGGTCATGGACCTGGATGGCCGCGTGGCGGACTACCTGCCCGAGTTCGCGGCGGGCGACAAAGGCCGTGTGACGTTGCGGCACTTGTTGACCCACACGTCCGGGCTCGCTCCCTGGAGACCGCTCTACCGGGAAACGGCGACGCCCGACGGCGCCCTTGCGATCGTCATGGCCGAGCGGCTGGGCGCACCGCCGGGCACGCGCTACGCCTACTCCGACCTCGGTGCGATCGCACTGGGGAAGGCGGTCGAGCGCGTGACCGGAGAGTCTCTCGACGAGTGGCTCGCCACTCGGCTGTTCGATCCGCTGGACATGCGCCGAACGCGGTTCCGGCCTCCGCAAGATTGGCTCTCTGACATCGCACCCACGGAGCTCGACCCTTGGCGCGGGCGGATGCTGCTCGGCGAGGTGCACGACGAGAACGCCGCTCGACTCGGGGGCGTCGCGGGCCACGCGGGCCTGTTCTCCAACGCGCCCGATCTGGCCCGGTTCCTCACGTGGCTGCTGGACGCGTACCACGATCGGCTGGACGCCCAGGCTTCGCCGGCGCTGCCCGCCGCGATCGTGCGTGGATTCACCCGGCGACAACCCGGCCCGGACGGATCCACCCGAGCCCTGGGGTGGGACACTCCGTCGCTCTCCGGCGCGGGGTCGTCGGGCAGTCTCATCTCACCGGCCGGATTCGGTCACACGGGGTTCACCGGCACCAGCATTTGGGTCGACCCGGAGCGCGACCTGTTCGTCGTCCTCCTGACGAACCGTGTGCACCCGACGCGGGCAAACGGGGCGATAGCCGCCGTCAGGCGGAACGTGGCCGACGCCGTCATCAGGGTCATCGATGCGGCCGAGCCGTCGAGATAGCTTCCCCGCCAGTCGCGCCGGGGCCGTATTCCGAGGCGGGGAGCCCGATTCCGAAACGAATCGCAGGAGGTCCATTGACTCCGGAAATGGCACCTCCTACTTTGCTGATCCACGGAGGAGACGACCCATGAGCACGACCCAGCGCCCCGAAGTCAATGTCGCGATTCATCTTACGCCCCAGGCCGCGGAGCAGGTCACTCGGTTTATGGAGGCGGAACAGGTGGCGATCGAGTCCGCCGGCCTGCGGATTTCCGTCCTGCCGGGCGGATGCTCGGGGTTCAAGTACGGGCTCAACATCGAAGAGACTCCGCTGGATGACGACCTCGTCTTCGAGCAGGAGGGTGTGCGGGTATTCGTGGATGCCTTCAGCGCGCAGTATCTGAGCGGCACTACGATTGACTACGTGTCGAGCATGCAGGGCGCGGGTTTCACCTTCGAGAATCCAAACGCGACCGGCGGCTGCGGCTGCGGGAGCTCGTTCACCGCCTGAGATTGCGTTCGCCAGCCGTGGATGGGCAGAGGGCCTGCGCGTGCGCGCAGGCCCTTTCGTTTTACCGGAATCCGCCGCGATGACCACACCCGACGTGCTCGTGATGGCCGCATACTTCGCCGCCGTGATCGGCATCGGCCTCCATTTCAGCCGGCGCCAGCGGGACGCATCGGACTACTTTCTCGGCAGACACACGCTGCCCTGGTGGGCGATCATGCTTTCCATCGTGGCCACCGAGACCTCGGCGCTCACGGTGATCTCCGTCCCCGGGATCGCCGCGCGGGGGAATTACACGTTTCTGCAGCTGCCGATCGGCTACCTCATCGGGCGTGTCGGCGTGGCCGCGTGGCTCCTCCCCGGTTACTTCCGGGGGGACCAAGAAACCGCCTACACGAGGCTGGGAACGCGATTCGGCCCCACGACGCAACGGTCGGCCTCCGCGCTCTTCATGGTCATTCGCGCGCTGGGTGACAGTGTCCGCGTGTTCGCCACGGCCATCCCGCTGGCGATCGTCACCGGGTGGTCGATCCCCGTGAGCGTGTTGGTCGTCGCCGTCGCCACGCTCGCCTACACGGTGGCGGGTGGACTCCGCGCCGTCGTGTGGGTGGACGTCGTCCAGATGGCGCTGTACGTCATCGGAGGCGTGGCGACCCTCATCGTTGCCGCGGCGCTGGTGGGTGGGCTGGAGCCGATCGTGGCTCGCGCGGCGGCGGCCGGCAAGCTACGCATATTCGAGTGGCACTTCTCGTTCGACGTCACCTACACATTCGTCGGAGCGGTGGTCGGAGGCGCGCTCCTCTCGGCGGCGTCGCATGGCACGGATCACCTCATCGTACAGCGGCTGTTGGCAACCCGCAGCCTGCGGGACGCACGGAAGGCCCTCGTCGGTTCGGGTGTGCTGGTGATCGCGCAGTTCGCGCTGTTCCTGTTCGTCGGGACCGCACTGTGGGCCGCCGGTGCCGACGATGCGGCGCTGAGCGGTGATCAGCTTTATCCGACGTTCGTCGTGCACCAGCTCCCCGCGGGACTCGCCGGGCTGGTGGTGGCAGGCTTGCTCGCCGCGGCGATGAGCACCGTGAGCTCGTCCCTCAACGCGCTCGCGTCGGCCACAACCCACGACTTCTACGCGCCTCTGACCGGGAGGAACGCGCCAACCCACCTCCTCAAGGTGGGGCGTCTCGCCACGGTAGGCTGGGCAATCGTGCTGGGTGGCGGGGCACTCGCGTTCCGATCCGACGATCAGCCCGTGGTCGAGCTCGCGCTCTCCATCGCCTCGATTACCTACGGCGGGCTCCTGGGCACGTACATCCTCGGGGGATTCAGCACCCTGCGTGAACGGCATGCCGTCACGGCGCTTGCGACGGCGACCGTCACCATGCTCATTGTCGTCCTGGCGAAACCATGGATCTTCGCGACCCTCGCGTGGCCGTGGTACGTGCCGCTCGGTACGCTGGTCACGCTGACCGTAGGCTGGGTGGCGGGAACAGTGTGGGTGCGCCCGGGAGAGCGCGCGTGATCCTGGTGGGTGTGGATGCGGGTGCGTCGCACACCGAAGCGGCGCTGGCCACACCGGACGGCGCGGTGATCGTGCGCGAGCGCGGCGCCGGGGGAGCCACCGGTCCGGGTCGCGCGGACCGGGCCGCGGGCGCGATTGCCGACACGATCGGCGCCGCGCTCCGTCGCGCCGGCGAGGCACCGGCCGCCGTGGTGGTCGGCGCGGCGGGAGCCGGGAACGAGGAGGAGCGCGCGGGCCTCGAGCATGCGCTTCGGGCGACGCTGGGGCTCCCCTGTCCGATCGCCGTCACGACCGACGTGCATATCGCGTTGGACGCGGCGTTTCCAGGTGAGGCCGGTATCGTGATCGTCGCCGGCACGGGGGCGGTGGCGTTGGCGCGAGATCCGGCGGGCCGGCTGCGCCGCACCGGGGGGTACGGGCCCCACGCAGGGGACGACGCGGGTGGATACGCCCTGGCGCGGGAGGCGCTCGGCCGGGCGGCGCGCGGACACGACCGGCGCGACCCCGCAGCCGCCGGGCTGCTCCACCGGCTGCTGGCGACGCGGGGGGCGCGCACGTTCGGCGATCTCGTGCAGTGGGCGCAGTCGGCCGGCTACGCGGAGATCGCCACGCTCGCCGTGGAGGTCGCGGCGGCCGCCGCCGCGGGGGACGCGATCGCCAGCGCGGCGGTCGAGGCGTGCGCCGAGCGGCTCGCCGAGCTGGCCATGCCGCTCGCCAAACCGTTCGCCCCGGACGCGCCGCGGGTCGCTTTGGCAGGCGGCCTGGTACAGCCCGGCTCGCCGGTTCGCGAGGCCCTCGAGCGGAGATTGCTGAACACCATCGGCGACGTGCAAATCATGCACGAACCGGTCGACCCGGTTGCCGGCGCCCTCTGGCAGGCACGCCGACTCGCCGAGGCCTAGCGCGAAAGCTGCCCCTCGCCAAGCGTGACGTCGCTCCGCCTGCCGACGAAGCGTATCACGGCAGCGATCAGTCCCCAACCCAGCAGGACCATGGCCATCGCCGCCCATGGGCTCGATCCGAACACCAGGTTGAGCGGTAGCATGACGACCAGCGCGATGGCGGCACCGAGCAGGGCATAGGGCAGCTGTGTGCGGACGTGATCGACATGGTCGCACCCCGACGCCATGGAGCTCAGGACGGTGGTGTCGGAGATCGGTGAGCAGTGGTCCCCAAAGATCGCCCCGGCAAGGACGGACGCGATCCCGCCCACCAGGATCCCATGCTCCGCGCCCCCGCCAACGCCCGCTCCGAGTGCCACGGCCAGCGGGATGATGAGCGGCATCAGGACCGCCATCGTCGCCCACGAGGTCCCCGTCGCAAAGGCCATGAGCGCCGCCACCACGAACACCGCGGCCGGCACGAGCTCGAGCGGGAGTCGGTCCGACAGCACGCCGGAAAGGAAGGACGCGGTCTGCAGATCACTGGTGACCTCCCCGAGCGACCACGCGAGCACGAGAATGATCATGGCCAACATCATGGCCTTCATGCCCCCGACCAGTGACGCCATCGCATCGGCCACCGTGAGGATCCGCTGGGACGTTGCCAGGACCACCGCCGTGACGGCGCCAACCAGCGAACCCCACAGCAGCGTGGCGAACGGATCCGCGTTGTTGACGACTCGGCGCACCGTGTCCATCAACGATTCGGGCCCGGCGGGCTCGGACCCCTGGAGGCCAGTCCACACCAATCCGGCGAGCACGGTGACGACCACTGCGACCACGGGGATCGCACCGTTCCACCAGCGGAGCGGCGTGCCTTCGGGCGCCTCGCCGACCTCGCCTTCGAGGTTCGCCGCGAGCTGCGCCCCCGGTCGGAATACCCCACCCCCCCCGAAGGCCCTTCGCTCCGCGGCAAGCATCGGCCCGAAATCACGCTGCATGACCGCGATAAGGGCGACGGTCGCGATCGCGAAGAGGGGGTAGAACAAGTACGGGATCGACTGGAGGAACACCGCGAACGGGGATGCCGCGCTTAGCGCCGCCGCGGCCGCCGATCCGGCCGCCTCTTGCTCCGCCGCAAACCGCAGCCCGTCACCGATCAGGCTGATCTCATAGCCGACCCATGTCGACACGAAGACGATCGCGGCCACCGGCGCGGCCGTGGAATCCACAATGTATGCGAGCTTTTCGCGGGAGACCTGTAGTCGATCGGTGAGGGGCCGCATCGTGTTGCCCACGAGCAGGGTGTTGGCGTAGTCGTCGAAGAAGATCGCGAGGCCCGCGAGCCACGCGGCAAGCTGCGCCCGCCGCTGGGTGGTGGCCAACGGCGTCACGGCGTCCACGATGGCGCGGGTTCCGCCCATGCGCGACATCACGCCGACCATGCCTCCCAGCAGGAGCGAGAAGATCACGACCGCCGCGCGGTCGGGATCGGCCAGGGCGTGACGGATGAATCGGTCGACGGTCATCAACAGGGCGGCGAGCGGGTTGTAGCCCGCAACAAACAGCGCCCCCAGCCACACGCCGAGAAACAGGCTCGTGATGACCTCCCGAAACACGAGCGCCAACACGATCGCGAGGAGCGGGGGAAGGACGGAGAACCACGCGGGCAGAAACGGCGCGGTCATTTCCGTACGCTCCCCGGCGGCCTCCACCACCAGCGGGAGCTGCGATCGCGCCGTCACCTCGAGATTCCGGACACTCGTCGACTCGACCGGGCCGAGCGCCCGGCGCGCGAGTTCGGCCCCGTCGGCGGTTCGTATCACCACGACCACGGGGTCCAGTCCGGGGTTGGTCACCGTGAGCGTGAATGGCACGCCGTCGAGAAACACCGCCGGACCGTCCACGGCCGGGACTTGCGCCGAGGCCACGCTGGAGACGGCGAGCATGAGGCAGGTAATCAATGATCGCACGGCACGACTCCTCCTCTGGGGACTCGAGACGGACCTCGGCGTCTGCGGCTGGGCGTCCGGTCTCCGCGTACCGACCGAACACGCGACGGGCGCGCCCTCCAACGAAGGCGCGCCCGTTCACCGCTCATCGCGCTGCGCGATCCGCCTACTGCTCGGTCGCGGCAACCGGATCGGGTGGCGTGAACCCGATCACCTGTACGCCCGCGCCCCGCGCGATGTCCATCGCCTGGATCACCTCGTCATACTTGCGCGTCGGCGCCGACTTGAGAAAGAGAATCTTGACGGGCCGATTGTCGTAAATCTCGTGGAACCGTGCGTCGAGACCCCCCCGGGACACGGGTTCCCCGTTGACCGCGTAGCCACCTTCGGCAGTCAATTCCAGCACGATGTTGTTGCTCTGGGTCTGGTTCTCCTGTTGCTGTTCCCGCTGTTCGGGCGGCACTTGCGCATCCATGGCCTTGCGGGACAGCGGGATCTGCATCATGAAGATGATGAGCAACACCAGCAGAATGTCGATCATCGGAACTACGTTCGGTTCGGCGTTGAACCCACCGCCGCCACTTGCCGGTACGGAGATTCCCATGGTTACCTCCCCACCGCACCGAGGATGCCGGCGCCTTCTCTCGATTGCTCGGTGATCGCCGCCAGCACCCGAACGCCGGCGGCGCGAGCGATCTCGATCGCCTCCTGCACGACGCCATAGTCCAGGTTCTTGTCGGCACGGAAGTACATGACCTTGTCCTTCATGCGTACGTCGTAGATCTGACGCAGAAACGATCCAAGCGAGTCAGGCGGTACGAAACTGATCGATCCCGTTCCCGGATCGAGGTAGTACTTGCCTTCTTTGTCGATGCCCAGCACGACGTCCTCCGGCTCTTCCTGGCGTGCCTCGATGTTTCGGGCCATCGGCATATCGGCCTGGAATCCGGCCGCGATCACGGGTGTCACGATCATGAAGATGATCAGGAGCACCAGCATAATGTCGATCATCGGGACGACGTTGGGCTCCGACTTGATGCCATCGCCGCCACCTACGGATATGCCCATGGTTCATCTGCTCCTTGTGAGACGACTTCCGGACTGCACCGCGCCGGTCACTTGCTGACGTGGCCGGTCTGCGCCGCCTGCTGCGTCTTGAACTCCTTAGTGAAGATCGACCGCCCAAACTCGCTGCCGACGCTCTTGATGAGGAAGTCGATGAGCTCCTTGGACGTATAGGTCATTTCGACCGTCAGATTCTCGATCTTCGTCTGGAAGTAGTTGAACAGCCACACGGCCGGGATGGCCACCGCCAAGCCGAACGCCGTGGTGATCAGCGCTTCGGAGATCCCGGCTGACACGGCGGCCAACCCGCCGCCACCCGTACCTGATGCCAGACCAGTAAACGAATTCACGATCCCCATGGTCGTGCCGAGCAATCCCACGAACGGCGCCGTGGACCCCACGGTGGCGAGAATCCCCGTCCCGCGTTTGAGCTCGGAGAGCAGAATCAACATCTGCCGCTCGACCGCTCGTTCCGCGGAGTTGATGTCGGCGCTCGTGATAGTGGCCCGGTCGCGCAACAGCGGCTTGACCTCGGCCAGGGCCTCACCCAACACCCGGGCGACGTGCGACACCTTCTGCTTCTCCGCCACGGCGATTGCCGCATCCAGCTGTTCCTCCTGGAGGAACCGAGCGAACTCGGGAGCGAACTTGGCGGTTTCGCGCGTCGACTTCCGGAAACGGAACCATTTTGTAATTCCCGTACCGAGCGAGATGAGCGACATGATAGCCAGCAGGACGATGATGCCTCTGGCAAACCATCCGGCGTCTCCCCAGAGCTCAAGGAGTGAAATTCCCATGATGGACCGAGCCTCCTACGTGGTGGTCGTGGACTGACAACGTCTGCGGTCAACGATTCGACAGGGTGAACACAATCGGCATTTGCACCAGCACGCGCACCGCGTTTGCGCGCACGCGGCCCGGCCGAAACAGGCACTTCTGGATCATGTCTCGCGCGGGCGCCTCGAAGGCCCGGTGCGTGGAACTGAGGACTTCGATGTTATTCCGCTCCACGTGTCCGTTCGTCTCCACGACGAACTGCAGCAGGACGTTCCCTTCGACGTTGGCCTGCTGCATCATCCGCGGATACTGCGGCACCGGACAGGAGAGACGCTCAGGGGTCTCGTCGACAACGGACTCCGAGAACACTTGGCTGAGATCCGTCACGTCGCCGGTTCCGCCTTCCACTCCCTGGAATACACCACCCTCGACGCCCACACCGCTGAAGTCGCGCGGATCGAAGCGCTGATTCAGGTCGATCGGCGGAATCTCGGTGGGAATGTCGATGGGCGCGCTGAGAACCTGGAATCCCTTCGGGGGAGGATTGAGCGACGTGATGACCGGCGGGGCCTCCTCCGGTTCCGGTTCGGGCTCGTCGGGCTTCGGCTCGTCGAGGATGAGCTGAATCGTGTCCATGCGGTCTTCCTGCGTGTGGTCCACCACCTGCTGGGTGGCCACGACGGCCGCGGCGATCAGCGCGGTCTGAAGGACCGTCGACGTCAGCATCCCTCCGACTGTGCCCTTGACGTCGCGTCGTCCCTTGCGATTCGACTCGACTAACACGTCAAACACGGCGGCACCCTCCTCAGCAAGCGAAACGTGGTGGTGCGAATACTACACAGTCGATACACCGCGCGGCCACCCGGAAAGACGCGGGGGGTTTCAAGAAGCATTACAAATCGATGACGACCCCGTTACGACTCGCTCCGCGCTCCGATTTCCGGTGCCCGAGGCATCCGCACCGTAAAGGTCGTTCCGCGGGCCGGTCGGCTTTGTACGTCGATGGACCCTCCGTGGGCCTCGGCCGTCCACTTCGAAATGGCCAAGCCCAACCCGGTCCCTGGACGCTCGCCCGTGCGGCTCCGTGCCGAGTCCGCCCGCCAGAAGCGGTCGAAGATATTCGGGAGATCCCCGGGCGCAATACCAATCCCGGTGTCCTTCACGCGGATGACGACCTCACGGTCATCCGCCTCAACGCTCACGTCCACCGCACCGCCGCGCGGAGTGTACTTGATCGCGTTGGTCAGGAGGTTCATGAGCAGTTGGCGGACGCGCCCGTGGTCCATCTCGATCTCGATCGGCCGCGGTGGTACGTCGACCGTAACGGTCACCCCCACCTGCTCGCCCAGGATGGACGCGGTCTCCTCGAGTTCGGCGAGCAAGTCGCGAACATCCTCCCGTTCCAGGTGCAGGGGCGCCCGGCCTTCGTCGGCCCGCGCAAGCGTGAGCAACGAATCGACCAGTTCGGTCATGCGGTTGACCTCGAACAGGGTCTCCTCCAGCGTGGCCATCACGTCCGGCGACAGGTCGGGATGAGTAATGGTGCGTTCGATCCCGGAGCGCACCACCGTGAGCGGCGTCTTGAGTTCATGGCTTGCGTCCGCCGTGAACCGCCGCAGTGAGCCGAAGCTCCGCTCCAAGCGGCCCAGCATTTCGTTCAGGGTCGTCGTCAGGCGCGCCAGCTCGTCGTGCGTCGCCGGCGCGGCGAGCCGCCGGTGCAGACTCCGTCCATCGCTGATTGCCGTCACCTCGTCGACGATGGCGTCGACGGGCTGGAGGGTGCGGCCGGCCAGGAAGTCTCCGATGAACCACGACACCAGGAGGACGAGCGGGGCGATCACCATCATCGCGCTCAAGAGCCGTTCGGGCGGGAGCCGCAGCTCTTCGATGGGAGCGGCCGCCAGGACGCCCCGGACCTCCGCCCCGGCTTGGTCGAGCGGACTCACGACGTAGCGCACTCGCCCGACCGGCGGGCCCAAGTTCGCCAGCCCGAACTGCTGCACGATGACGTCGCCGCCCACGACCCCCATGAGCCGATCCACGTCCGTGAACGGGAGGGCGCGGGCCTCCGCCGAAAGGAACAGCGCACCCGACTCGCCGATCACCGCCACGTACCCCGGCACGCCCTCCAGCAGCGATGCCACGTCCGGCAGGAGCACGAGCTGGCCGTTTTGCAGGTCGACGGTGACCACCGTCTCGCGAGTGCGAAACGCCTCTGTCAGAATCGCGCTGATCAGGCTGGTCTCAATCCGCACGCGGCTGTCCAGTTCCGGGAAGGCCGCCCAGCGCTGAATCACATAGAGGATGCCGCCAAACACGGTGATGGTGATGCCGAGCGCGACGGCGTACCACACCGCCAAGCGCCCGCGAATGGTCCGCATGCGCTAGCTCACTTTGAGCACGTATCCCACACCGCGCACGGTGTGGATCAACTTCGCCGACGCCGGGGCGTCGATCTTCTTCCGCAGTCGGTTGATGACGACGTCGACGACGTTGGTGCCTGGATCGAAGTGATAATCCCACGCGTACTCGGTGATGAGCGTCCGCGACAGGACGCGACCGGCATTGCGCGCCAAGTATTCGAGCACCGCGTATTCCTTGGGGGTCAGCTCGATCGTGCGTCCCGCACGCTGCACTTCGTGCCGTCCGGTATCCACCTGGAGATCACCCACATGCAGGACCGGCGGGGCGATCTCCTTGGGGCGGCGACCCAGCGCTTCCACCCTCGCCAGCAGCTCCTCGAACGCGAAGGGCTTGGTGACATAGTCGTCCGCGCCCATGCGCAACGCCTGCACCTTGGATTCGAGCGCGTCTTGCGCCGTCAGCACGAGGACCGGTGTGGTCACGCCTCGATCACGGAGGGTGCGCAGCACTTCCGCGCCCGACATCTTGGGAAGCCGCAAGTCCAGCACGATCACGTCGTAGTCGCTGTGCGACGCGCGATCGAGCGCCGCGGAACCCTCGTCGACGAGATCGACCGTGAAGCGGTGCTCCTCGAGCCCGCGGAGCACGTGCTGTCCCACGATTCGATCGTCCTCGACCACCAGAATCTTCACGACTCGCTCTCCCGCAGCACCGGCAGCCGCACGGCGAACTCGGTACCATACCCCGGCTGGGACGCCACCGTAATCCGCCCGCCGTGCTCCTGCACGATCCCGTAGCAGATCGACAGGCCGAGGCCTGTTCCCCTCCCCGGCTGCTTGGTGGTAAAGAACGGCTCGAAGATCTTGGGCAAGTCGTCGTCGGCGATGCCCGCCCCCGTATCCGAAATCACCACCAGCACCTCATCACCCCGCTCGGGATCCAGTTGGGTGCGCACCGTGAGGGTCCCCTTCCCCTCCAAGGCATCGATGGAGTTCAGCATCAACGCCAGAAACACCTGAATCAGCTGCTCGGTGTTCGCCTCCACCGGCGGCAGGCCGGCCATCAGCTGGCGGTAGAGGGTGATCTCCTTGAACCGGTCATGGTGCTTGATCAGAAAGAGGGCATCCTCCACGATCGCGTTGATGTTCGCCTTGCGCTTGACGCGCGCCTTCGGGCGGGAAAAGTCGAGCAATCCGTTGACGATGGCGTGGCACCGCCGCAGTTCGGCATCCACGATCCGCAGATACTCCTCGATCCCCTGCCGCTCCCCCTCGGGCACATCCTCGATCTTGGCGTCGATCGCCTCGACGCACGCACCGATCGTGGCAAGGGGATTGTTGATCTCGTGCATGACGCCGGCCGCCAGCTGCCCGACCGCCGCCAGCTTCTCGGTCTGCGACACCTGATGCTGAATGTGCTTCCACTCGGTGATGTCCTCGCCGATGGTGATGACGTGGCTCACCGGGCCGTCCTCCAGGCACATGGGGATCTTGGTCAGCCGATAGAACCGACGGTCGCCCGACGTCTCAGACACGACCTCCATCTCCTCCATTTCCCCCGTCAGGAACACCCGATCGAATTCGCGCTTGAGCAGCACATGCGGCTGCCGATGCAGCACGTCGAACACGTTGCGACCGAGCGCCTCCTCCCGCACGACCCCTTGGGTGCCCGTTTCGCGCTTACGGTTCCACGCCTGGATGTGGTAGTTCCGATCGATGACGTAGAGACCCACGGGCAGGGAGTCGATGATCTTGGCCGTAAACATCCGCTGCGCCTCGATCTCCCGCGTGCGCAGCGCCACCTCGCTGGCCAGGTCTTCCGACAGTTCGAGCGCGCCGAGCAACGTCGAGAGCACGCTCGCCACGATCTGCAGGACGCGCGCATGCTCGCGATAGGGAGCTGATGTCGCGAAGGCCGCCTCCAACTGGCCCAAGAGCTCGCCTTCGTGCACCAGCGGATAGCGGACCCAGACGCGCTCGGCATCGGCCGTGACCGGATCGGCATCCTCGGTGCCCCGGATCGCATCGACCGGCCGTCGGTCGGGTGGGGTCTCATCCGGGGGCACCACCGGCCGCAGTTGCGTACCGTCCGGTTCGCGTACCCAGATGCGGCACCGCTCCGAACCCAGCCCATACGCAAGCACGTCGACGACCCGCTCGAGCAGTTCCTCCGTTCCCAGGTCGGCGGCGAGCATTCTGGTGACATCGGCGATGACGCGGAGACCGTGCGCCTCGAGCGGGGGCGTGGCCGCGCCGTGCTTGATCGTCATACGCAGGAACGTAGGAACGCGTGGACGCTCCCACAACCTCGCCGCCGCCGCACAGCCGGCCCGGATCTCCCCGTCCGCACCGCACCGTCCACCGCTTGCCGGCACCGCCGGCGGGGCTGCCGTTCGCGGTGCAAGGCACCGGGTGCTACGGAGTTCCCCCACCCCGCTCTTCGACCCCCGATCATATTGATGCCCGCATGCGCGTTCGATATTCCCCTTGTGTCGCGAATACTCCGCTGCCTTAATTAGGAGCGCCGTCGTCGCCGGCGGCTCTGGACAATCCTAACTCTCAATTGACGGCATAGGAGTACGGCTCATGACCCACGAACTCCCCCAGCTTCCCTACGACTACGCGGCCCTCGAGCCCCACATCGACGCACGCACGATGGAGATCCATTACTCCAAACACCACGCGGGATACGTGGCCAAGCTCAACGCGGCACTCGAAAGCACTCCGGACCTGCAAGCCCTCGGCATGGAGGACCTGCTTCGCGACCTGGCGTCCGTCCCGGAGGCCATCCGTAGCGCGGTCCGGAACAACGGCGGTGGTCACGCAAACCATTCGCTTTTCTGGACCGTGATGTCCGGCGACGGCGGTGGCGAGCCGGAAGGCGATCTGGCGGTGGCGCTTGCCGAGTCGTTTGGCGACCTCGCGGGCTTTCGCAGCGCCTTCAGCAACGCGGCCGCGACGCGCTTCGGCAGCGGCTGGGCATGGCTCCTTCGGGACGGTGACGGACTGACGGTGCTCAGCACGGCCAATCAGGACAGCCCGCTGATGGACGGCAAGACGCCGATTCTCGGTCTCGACGTGTGGGAGCACGCCTACTACCTGCGTTATCAGAACCGGCGTCCCGACTACATCGAGGCATGGTGGAACACGGTCAATTGGAGAGAGGTATCGCGCCGGTTCGCGGCGGCCGGGTGAGGTTGGCACGGTAGTGACGCCGGGTTCGACATGACCAGGCCGGTGGTGCGGGGTGCCGTGGGAACGCTGTTCCTGTGGGTCATGAGTGCGACCCCGGGGTTGGCGCAAGACGGGGCGCTCGTCATCCACGCGCACGGATCCTATTTCGCACCGCTCTCCAGTCTGAGCGATACCACCGACGACCTCGCCCCATCGGTTGCGTACGGTGGCGGCGTGGGCGTGCAGCTGGGCGGTCGCGTCGCCATCCGCGGCGATCTCACGATCGTGGCGACGCGCTACCGCGGCCCGACGGCCACCGTGAACCCCGACGGGATCGGCCGGCTCTATGTGTTCGGAGACCTCCAGGTGGGGTGGCCCGGCACGAGCAATCTCGTTCCGTACGTCCTGGTGGGCGCCGGCGCCGTGCGCAATGCCCCGCGCGACCCTACCCAACCCAGCACGTGGTCTCCGGCGGGACGTGGAGGAGTCGGCGTCAACTACTTGAGCGGCCTGGGCGCGGTTTTCGTCGAGGTGCACGCCGTCGCGTCGCGGTTTGCCAGCTTGGGATTCAGCAAGCTCCAGCTCGACCTGGCTGTCCATACCGGCTTGGCGTTCGCCATCCCGTTCTAGGACCGGTTCACCGCCCTCCGTCCGACGTCGCCCGCGCCCTTCGCTGCCGCTCCACCATGGCCGCGACATCCTCGAGCAGCTGTTTCGCGTCGTACACGATCCCGTCCTTGACGGTGTATCGGATCCCGCCCCTCCGCTCCACCTGACCGGTGTCGTCGTTCAGGCGCACGACCCCCGTCCCATACAGCACCTTCAGATCTTCGAGCGGGTTCTCGTCAACCACGACGAGATCCGCGAGGAACCCCTCCCTGACCACGCCGAAATCGATGGGTCGGCCGAGTGGCTTCATCAGGGTCTCCGCGCCATGCAGCGTGGCGGCGCGAATCACCTCGAGAGGGTGGAATCCCGCCTCCTGGAGGAGCTCCATCTCCTCGATCGTACCGAAGCCAAACAGGTTGTAAATGAACCCCGCGTCGGAACCCACCGTCACACGACCACCCAGGTCTTTGTAGTCGTCGAGTAGCTGCATCCAGACGCGAAAGAAGTTCTTCCACGCGATCTCGTCGGCCGACGTCCACCGGTAGTAATACGAGCCATGGTTCTCCCGGCTCGGCGCGTAGTAGTCCCACAGCGACGGCAGCGTGTATCGTTCGTGCCACTCGGCCGTGCGTTCCCGCATGACGTCGCGACTCGCCAGATACGCGGTCATCGTGGGATCGAGGGTCACATCGAGCGACCGGAGTTCCGCGAGCAGTGCTTTCCACTCAGCGCTTCCCGGCGGATAGATCAGGTTCCACTGCCGGGCAACCTGCCCAAACCGGTGCTGCTCGTCGCCGTAGTTCATGTCGGACGGCCACGGCTGCACGTCGTGGTCGTCGTATATCGCTTCGAAGAGTCCATAGAAGTGGGTCACCGTGCCGAGACCGAGCCGGGCCGCATCCAGGGCGTTCATCTGCGCGACGCCCGTCTGTGCCAGGTGCGCCGTCGAGCCAAGGTGCTGCAGATTCGCCTCGTCGAGCAGCGCCGCCATGACGGCGGGTGGATACGCCCCCAACTTGACGCCGTCGACCCCCCGGTTCGCCGCCCACCGCACCCAGGCGCGCGCCTGCTCGGGCGTGCGGACCGCGCCGCGATTCCATCCCTGGCCCGGGCGCTGGTACACCCACATCCGCGGAGCCACGATGGCATTATCGGCGCTGCGAGCCTTCTCGCTCAGCGACCAATCCATCGGTCCGAAATCCACGCCTCGGCCCGAGGTGATCCCGTGGGCCATCCACAGCTTGTAGACGTACTCAGCCTCAGGCGCCTTGGGCACACCTCCGGTGTGCAGGTGCAGGTCCACGAACCCCGGCAGGACGTACATCCCCGACACGTCGATCTCTCTCGTCGCGTCCGTTGGGCGACGACTCTCGTCGATCGGGACATCGGGCACGCCGACACCCACGATTCGCTCGATGCGGTTGCGCTCGATCACGATGTCCACCGGCCCACGCGCGGGCGCCCCGGTTCCGTCGATCACAATGGCGCCACGCAAAATGAGGCGATCGAAGGGCCCTTCACCCTCGTCCGGGCGTCGATCGGGCGCGGGTGCGACTCCCTGGGCGCGGGCGTACCCGCCCAAGAGCCCCAAAAGGGCGACGACGACCACAAAGCCGCGCAGCGAGAGAATGCGGATCATCAAGAAGACTCCCAAGGCTGAGAACCGGATTGGGAATAACTGCCGCCGGGCCGTGCTGGCAAGGGGTCCCGAAGCTCGCCGGGGGTAGTCCCCGGGCGAACCATGCTTAGATTCGCAGCATGGCCAAGCGAGCGTTGTCCGACCTCCTGGTGCCCGGGGCGTTCTTCCTCGTCGCTGGCGCGGGATTGGTCGAGTTCCTCCTCGACGACGATTGGACCCGCTGGTTGGGTGTGATGATGGCGGTCACCGGTCTCGTGGTGGGCGTGGCACTGCTGCGCCGAGGGTCCCCGACGACCGGGGCCAAGACCCCGGTCGCAGCCCCACCGCCCAAGCACCCACCTCCGTCCGACTCGCCCACGGTCCGCACAGGCGGCATCCGGGTCACCGACCTGCCCCCCGGTCTACGACGGACGGACGATCATGGCACGCAGCCGAAACCGCCTCCCAATCCGGAATAGGGGTCGCACCGCGTCGAACCCCATCCGCTCTGGCCTACGTCTCAACGCAGCCCTGCCTCCATCGGGGGGCTGTTTGTTTCATGGAGCGGATGGGGTTCGAACCCACGACCCCCGGCTTGCAAAGCCGGTGCTCTCCCAGCTGAGCTACCGCCCCGGCGTGTCGTACGACGGTAAGATAGTAGGAGGGTCAGGAGGTAAGGCGGTGAGGGGGGAAAGGGAGCAAGGGGGTAATTACGCCTCCAGCCCAATCCTACCGGGCCACTCCGCAGAAGTAGCCGGTGGCCACTGGTCCCATCTCACCGCTGGACCACGTCCCGGCGAACCCGTCGGGACGCCCCTCGGTGACCCGCAGCACCGTGTACGCCCCCTCGAACCGGATCACGTCGCGCCGATTGGCCTCCGAGCCCAGTCGGATGATGGCCGACTGCTGATCTTCCTGAAACACGATCGCTCCGGGCATCGCCGGATCCGTGGAGGTGCCATCACCGAGCGTGGAGGCGCCCACGAATTCGAGCTGGATGTCCGTAAAGCCCACGAGGGGCGTCGCCCGCCCTCCCCAGGTCAACAAGCTGTCGGGTGGGACGGCGAGCTGCAGGTGACCGTTCGTGGCGCGTCCGGCGCTGTCGCCAAACGTGGCGACGAGGGTCACCTGGTAGCTGCCGGGAGTCAGCACCACGATATCGGTGACCCGACCGGTCGGTGCGGTGCAGCCGGCCAACGTGGTATGCGCGGCGGGACGGGCGCAGCCCGCGACTGCCGACGCGACGAGCACCGACCCGCACACCAGAGCACTCATCCGCATTACTCGCGAACCGGCTCGATCCACCGAACGAGACGGCCGTTGCGGTCGGACACGCGGATGCGGCCGATCAACACATCACTCCCGAAGTCGATCAGTCCCGTCCCAGCCAATCCGGCAACCGGAACCGCCCCGGGCAGGACATAGGCTTCGGCGGCCGAATACGTAACCAGATAGCCGAGGTCGACCAGCGATGACAGCGTGATGGTGCTGATCGGGTTGGAGCCCTGGTCGAGCTCAGGCGTCAGGAGCTCATGGTTGAAGACCGACTCGCGCCAATGCGAGTCGGCGCTGCCGGCCACCGCCGTATTCTCTACCGGCACCTTGGCCCCGCCGTAGGATTCGCCCCCAATGGCGTCAAACCGTCCTATAGTCAGCGGCCCCGCAAAATGGGTGTCCGCCCCCGCGTTGTTCGGGCGCGAGGGATTCTTGAGAAACGGGTCGGCCTGGGACGGCAGGATGTGCCACAACGTGCCGATCCCAAGCACATGGCCCATCTCGTGTTTGACGATCTCGTCGAGTAAGCCGAGATTGTTGAAATACGTCAGGTCCGTGGTGTCGAAGATCATGACCCCCAGATCGGTGAGGTACCCGACATCCCGGATGTCGCACGGCGTCGCCCCACCCAGCTTGTTGAATGGCCCGTCGATCGAGTCGAGGGAGACGTAGATGATGACGTCGTCCACCGTCTCATTGACATTCGGCAGCGGCACCCCGGCACACGACCCCGTCCAGTTCAACTGATAGGGATCCAGGTCCCCGAAAATGGCCCGCTCCCAGAATTGCTCTGCCAGATCGAAGGCTGCCTGGTGCGGCGCCGACGGCGTATTGAGATAGCGGAGCTCGATGTCGAACGCCGCGTTACGACCCTCCACGGTGAACGTCACCGGATTGCCGGCGATCCCCGCCCCGGACACGGTGGCCGTCATGGTGTTGGCGCCGGCGGACGCGCCAAGGGTCCACGAACCGACGCGCGCGATTCCATCAGCGTCCGTGACGGCCGTCAGCAGTGTCGCACTCCCACCACCCGACTGGACCGCGAAATCGACGGTGGCATTGGGAAACGGGCTGCCACCGCCGTCGCGCACGAGAACCGCCGGCGGGTAGTTGACCGGTTTGGCAACCAGGCCGACCTCATTGTCACCTTCATACACCTCGACCGAGGCCGGCTGCGCTCCCGTCGCGACCGCCACGAAGGTCACGGGAGATCCCTTGAGGCCCGTAGCCGCTGCCTGGACCGTTTGCGGCCCAAGCTCCGGGCCCAGGGTCCAGGTGACCGAGGCCTCGCCCAACGAGTCGGTGGAATCGACCGAAGCCGGCGCGGGACCCGGCATGATGGTCCCTGACCCACTCGTGACCGTGAACGTGACCGCCACACCCAAATTGCGGTTCCCATACTGATCGGTGACTTTCACCACGAGCGGATTCGGCAACGTCGTCCCCGCCTGTGCTGACTGATCTCCTCCCGATACCTCGAAGATCGTGTCGGCCGGCGCTGGGTTTGCGGTCCCGGTGAACTGGGCGGATCCGGTGCCCTGCGCCGGCGTAGCCTGCACGGTGTACGCCCCGGCGAAATTTCCGAAGGTCCACATGGCCGTGGCCACGCCCGTCGAATCCGTCACGGGCGCGGCGGGTGAGACCGTCCCCCCGTTGACGGAGACGACGAAGTTCACGGTCGCGCCCCGTACCGGGGCATTGAGCCTGTCCTCCACGCGCGCCGTGAGCGGGTTGGGCAGCGTGGCGGCGACCGGCCCCGATTGACCGCTGCCGGCCGTGGCCGTCACGAACTTCGGGACCTGCGTCACCGTGACGTTGACCGTGGCGGTCACCGACCCCACCGACCCCGTAATCACGGCCGACCCGTTCCCGACGGACGTCACCATGCCGGTGGCCGATACGGATGCCACCGCACCGTTGTCCGACGAAAAAGCCACCACCTCATCAGGCATCTCCCGATCATTCTGATCCTTGACGACGCCCGTGAGTTGCTTCGTGTCGCCCACCGCGTCGAACGACATGACCGACGAGCTGAACGTCAACGTGGTGGGGTAACGTGCTTCCTGGCAGGCGGCGAGGATCAGGAGCAGGCTGAGAACACGGCGGCGGCCCAGGGACATGCCCAAACTCCGCGGAGGGGAATTGGAGTATCCTATCCTATCATGGCACGTGTCGAAAGTGCCCGTGAGGCCCCGGTGGTCCTCCTCGCCGTCGCTCATGTCGCCTGCGTCCGTCGCTGACCCCTGAGTGTTGGCGCGTGCAGAACGCTTTGCACGGCGAACACAGTCCGATTCCCTACTGCGAGACGGGTGGCGGACCCGTCAACGTGAATCCGGCGGACGCAATCAGCGTGAAGTCCGCAAGTGCCACGCCCGCCACCGTCGCCGTGTACAGGTCCACCGCTTCACGGTTGGACACCAGGACGCTGAGCGCCTCCCCGGCGCTCAGATCGCCCACGAGCACGCCGCGGACCTCACGATCGCCGTTCCGCACCATGTACACCGCGCAGTTCGTGCAAGCCGCCGTCACCGTATCGATCGTCTCGGGCTCTCCCGCCACGACGCGAAATTGCACCGCGGCGACCGGCTGTGGGCCGTCGAGCGTGAACACGATCTCGCCCGCGGGCGGACCAAGGTCGCATCCGTGTGCGAGCAGCGACACGAGGGCGATCGCGACGGCGGAGCGGGATCCTCGCGTCATGGCACCGGCCTCAGCGCGCGGAGGCGAGCAAGCGTTTCGGGCGACACCGTGGCGGCACCCGACCGTACCCAGGCGAGGAAGTCTCCCAGATCGAACGTGCCATCGCTATTACCCAGTAGATCGAGGTAGAACTCCTCGTCGCGCGTGAGCGCGCTCTCCAACCCCACCAGCTTGTTGACCACGGCCGCCATGGCAAGTACCGGCTCCCCGATTTCGAGCGCGACCGTCGCGGTATCGCGTTGGGATCCCGATGTCACCTCGACCACAAGGGTGAACGCACCGCTTGCCGCGGGCCTTCCCAGCACCACCCCTTCGGGCACCAGCGTGAGCCCAAGGGGCAGCGTGCCCGTCAGTCGACGCCACTGGTATGTGCCGATTCCGCCCGCCGCGGTGAGCGTGTCCCGGTACGGTGCGCCCATCGTGCCGACACCCAGGTCCGCGCCGTCGGAGTTCAATACCGGAACGAACTGCGCCTGAATGTCGTGCGGCCCCGTCATCGTCAGGTCCAGCACCGGGTTGGCAGACGCCACGGTTCCCGTCCACCCCTCGAAGTGGGTGCTGGGTTGCGACGTGCTCGCCGTGAGCTGAATCGTCGCATTCTTGGGCAAGAAGGTGCCCGCCAGATCCGCGGGGGGACTCGATGACACCGCCCCACCGCTCCCGGCCACCGTCACCCTGAGCCGATACTCGGCCTCCACGTTTGCCAGGATAGTATCGCCGTCCGAGGTGGCCGTGAACTGGTGCTCACGCGCCCCGCCGTTGGACCAACTCACCCAGGTGTGCCGGCTCGCGCCGTCCGGCTCGACTTGCACCGAGTCGATCGACAGCGTGTGCACGGATCCCGCGACCAAGATGTCCCTGAACACCGTCATCGGTTGCCCATCCAGCCGGAACGTCGCACCCGCGTCGGTCGTGGAGATATACGTGGGCCGCGTGAACAGGACACGGGCCCGCATCGGTCCGTCGGCCGCGAGCTGCTGAATGGAGTCGACGGTGATGTAGGTCGGGGTGGAATCGTTGAGGACGGACGAGGGGTTCGAGTTGATCCCGAACACGGTGTTACCCGACGATCCCGGATACGGGTCGCCCGCATCTCCGGTATTGACCGGGTCCAGCCCCTGCAGCGAGCGGAATCCGTCGGCCTGCTCGAGCGCCATCCCGTACGGAAGCGCGTCGTTGACCTCGTTGAGGAAGCGGCGTTGCGCGATGCGGCTCGGGTCCACGTGCCAGATCAACAGGCCCGACTCGCGGAGGTATTGGTCCGAACCAACCCGCTGGCGGTTCTCCAGCAGGAAGTACTCGGAGGATCCGTCGGCCGGCACCACGAACACCGTATCGGCGGATTCCACCACCGGCAGCACAATGATCGTGTCCCGGGCGACGGTCACCTCGGTCACCCACCCCAGCTCCGCCCGGGACCAGCCCTCCATGTGGGCGGGACTATTGGGTCGGTTGTAGTTGCCCGATCCCATCAACCCCCACCGCCCAATGCCGGCCCCGCCGTAGTCCGTATCGTACAGGTCCGGCAACCCAAACAGATGGCCGGTCTCGTGGGTCACGACCCCGGGCGCCTGCGGCTCGCCGGGAGCGCATCCGCTGTCGCCGCCTTGCGCACCCTGGATGATGTAGTCGTCGACCTTGATGAACCCACCGTTCGCGCTGGCGTCGTCCGTCGCCAGCGATCCACCCGGGCCGTAGTTGTACCGGTGGGACCAGATGTTCGGGCCGCCGCACTCGCCCCCGGTTTCCGGATGCAGCATCACGATGGCGTCCACCTTGCCGTCGTCGTCGCCGGAGTTGGGCACGCCATCCGGCCCGTCGTTGTCGAACATCCCGTAGTCGACGGTATCGTCGTGGGCCGCGACGATTTCCTGAATGAGTTGATTGATGGCCGCGCCACCGAGCCCGTTGTTGCTACCCTCGTAAAACGTGTCCGGCTGACTCACACGCGCCCAGTCCAGCACGGTGCCCAGCACCCGCAGGCGCTCACCAGAGATTTCCTGGTAGTAGTTGTAGACGGAGTACGGCTCCGGCGCGTGGGTTCCGTACAGCCGGTATTCCAACACGCTACGCGGGATGGCAGTGACGATCTGCGCCGAATCCGTGTTGGCGAAGAGGATGGGAAACACGGGGAGGTTCACGTCACCGGCCAAGGCGCCGGCCTGCGCCGCGAGGGCCGCCGCCCCGGACTCGAGCATCGCGCGGCGAGCTTGCTGCCGCTGCGCGGCGACCACCCGTCCGCGCCGAATCCACCCGTTGTCCTGGGAGAACTGAAACGCGAACGAGTCACGCGCGAGGGCCTCGTAGTAGCCCACCGGCGGCAGCTGCCCGCCGCGCTCCCGCCCCAGCTGCGCGACGTCCCCTTGTCCGAGGAGCACACGGGGGGCACAGACCAGCACGAACGCGACACGCGCGCCCACCGGCGAGACCTTGAAGGGAGTGCGAAGGTCACCCATACGTTGCTGAGCCGTCATCCTGATCGTGAACGAACGCAAGAAACAAAGTGCTGGCACGAAAGTCCATGGCGCCGTGCTGAGGGTCACACCTACCCGGTCTCGACCGTGTGGGTTCCCGACCGGCGGCACCCAAATCATTGCCGCCAAGCGGGTTATGCGAGCGTGGCCCCCCCAAATCCCCCCCGCGTGTCTTGTCGCCTCCCCACGTGGTCAGTAGCTTGGTGCTGACCGATCACACATCTCGAGCCTCGCGAGGCTTCAGTGGACGTCCAGACGATTCAGCAAATCACGCTGTTCGACAAATGCCGCAATTTCACACGCGCGCGCGAGGTCCAGGCACAGGGGCTCTACCCCTATTTCAAGCCCATCTCCCAGTCGGAAGACACCGTGGTAGTCATCGACGGTCACCCGAAGCTCATGATGGGATCCAACAACTATCTGGGGCTGACGCACCACCCCCGAGTGCTCGAGGCCGCGCGGGCGGCGCTGGACCGCTACGGCTCCGGCTGCACCGGGAGCCGGTTTCTCAACGGTACGTTGGATCTCCACGAGCAACTCGAGGACGCGATCGCACGGTTCCTCGGCAAGGAAGCTGCGCTGGTGTTCTCCACCGGCTACATGGCCAATGTTGGACTGATCTCAGGCCTGGTCGGCCGGGGCGATGTCGTCCTGCTCGACAAGCTCGATCACGCGTCGATCGTCGACGGCGCCAAGATGTCGTTTGGCGATACGCATCGATTCGCGCACGGCAACCTCGGAACCCTCGAGCGGCTGCTGCAGCGCTATGGCGACAAGGGCCGCATGATCGTGGTGGACGGTGTGTATTCCATGGAGGGGGACATCGCCCGGGTGCCGGAGTTGGTCAAGCTCGCACAACACTATGGCGCGGCACTCACGATCGACGACGCCCACTCCATCGGTGTCTTGGGACCAAAGGGTGACGGCACGGCGGCGCATTTCGGCATGGCAGACGACGTCGACCTCATTGTGGGAACGTTCTCCAAGTCGCTGGCGTCGATCGGCGGATACGTCGCGGGTTCGGAAAGCGTGATCCACTACCTGAAGCACCACAGCCGCCCACTCATCTTCAGCGCCGCGCTTCCCCCATCGAACACCGCCGGCGTCTTGGCTGCGCTCGAGGTGATGGTGGACGAACCCGAGCGGCGCGAGCGACTTTGGATCAACACCAAGCGCTTCCAGGAAGGTTGCCGGCGGCTGGGATTCGATATCGGTCCGACGCAAACCCCGATCGTCCCGGTGCTGATCGGCACTCTCGAGAATACGTTCTACTTCTGGCGCCAGCTCTTCGACGCCGGCGTCTTTACGAACCCGGTGGTTCCACCCGCGGTCCCCCCGGACGAGTGCCGGCTCCGGGCGAGCCTGATGGCCACGCATACCGAGGAGCAGGTGGAGTCGGCCCTCGAGACGTTCGGCCGGATTGGGAAGGAGATGGGGGTCATTTGACAGGCGGGGTGGTCGTGCGGCCGGTGCAGACGGCCGCCGACCTGCGGCGCTTCGTAGCGCTTCCGTATGAACTGCATCGAAGGGACCCCTGCTGGGTCCCTCCGTTGCGTATGGACGTCAATACCCTGCTGTCCCGCACCAAGAACCCCTATTTCGAGCACGCGGAGGCGCAGTATTTCACGGCCGAACGGCCGGCCGCGGGCGGGAGTCGCCTGCCGCGCGTGCGCCGCGACGGTCGGTCGTGGGAGGTGATCGGGCGCATCGCGGCCACCCACAACCGCGCGCACAACGAGTTCCACGAGGACACCGTCGGTTTCTTCGGGTTTTTCGAGTGCGTGAACGACGCCGCGGTGGCCCGAGCGCTGTTCGACGCCGCCGCGGGCTGGCTCAAGCCGCGCGGCCTCACGGTGATGCGCGGCCCGGCGTCGTTCTCCACGAACGACGAGTGTGGGCTGGTGGTGGATGGGTTCGAAACGCCACCGACGTTGCTCAACCCACACAATCCGGTCTACTACGTCTCGCTCGTGGAGGAGGCGGGGTTCACGCGCGTGCGCGATCTCTACCAGTATGCAACCGAGAGTCCGAACATGCCCGATCGGCTCGTCCGGGGAGCGAAGCTGATCGCGGAACGCAAAGGCATCACGCTGCGATCGCTCAACAAGAGGCGGTTCGGCGAGGAGGTCGAACGGATCAAGCAGGTGTACAACGCCGCGTGGGAGCGGAACTGGGGGTTCGTGCCGATGACCGACCACGAGATCGACCACCTCGCCAAGCAGTTGAAGCCGGTGGTGGTCCCCGATCTCGTCGTGTTCGCGGAACGCGAAGGCGAGGTCATCGGCTTTGCCGCCGCGCTGCCGGACCTGAACGTGGCGTTGAAAGCCAACCCGACGGGCAGAATCTTCCCGGGGATCCTTCGCGTCCTCTGGAAAGCGCGCAGTATCAAGCGCATTCGCATCCTGTTGCTGGGTGTCCTGGCCGAGTACCGCAAGACCGGCGCGGACGCACTCATGTACCACTGGATCTGGGAAAAGGGATACGCCCTCGGATATCGGTGGGCCGAGGCGGGGTGGATCCTGGACGACAACATCCCCATGAACAACGCGTTGGAGCGTATGGGCTTCGCGCGGTACAAGACCCTGCGGCTCTACGATCACGCGCTGTGAAGGCCTTCGTCACCGGTGGCACCGGCTTCATCGGTTCGCATCTCGTGGAAGCACTCCAGGCGGCCGGCCATGAGCCGGTGTGCCTCGTGCGCAATCCCGCCAAGGCGGCGGCACTGTTCGGCAACGCCCCACCCAACATCATTCCCGGGGATCTACGCGATCCGGCGGCGCTCGAGCGCGGATGCCGGGGGTGCGACGTGGTGTTCCACGTCGCCGGGATGACGGCCGGGAAGACCCGCGACGAGTTGTTCCAGGTCAACCGGGACCTCACCAAAGCGCTCGTGGCGGCCGCGACCGCGGCCGGCACGGTGACCCGGTTCGTGTACGTGAGTTCCCTGGCCGGCTCCGGACCGTCGCAGCGCGGCCGTCCCCGGACGGAGGCAGACGCTCCAACCCCGGTAAGTCAGTATGGGGCGAGCAAACTCGCCGGCGAGACTGTCGTGGGCGATGCGGAGCTGCCCTCCACGATCGTCCGCCCCCCAACGGTCTATGGCCCGCGCGACACCGAGATTTTCCGCATGTTGAAGATCGTGCGCTGGCATCTTGCGCCGCTCGTCGTGCCGGCCGATCAGGAACTCTCGTTCGTATACGTGGCGGACCTCGCGCGCGCTCTCGTGGCCGCCGGGACCGGTGCGGAGACCACGGGGGTGTACTTTGCCGCGCACCCCGAGATCGTCACGGCGCGGAGTTTCGTATGCGCGGTGCACGAGGCGCTCCACGGCACGGGCTCCGCGGGCCCGGTGATCATCCCCCTCCCCCAATGGCTCACGCGCGCGGCCATGGGTGTAACGTACCTCGGCGCCCGGTTGGTTGGGCGGCGCACGTTGCTGTCACCGGATAAGGCGAAGGAGTTCCGCCAGGTCGCGTGGACCTGCGCCAGCGACGCACTGCCACGGGATACCGGGTGGCACGCGGACGTCGGTCTGGAGTTGGGGCTCCGTCAGACCGTGGAATGGTACCGCGAGGCCGGCTGGCTGTAGCCGCTCGCCGGCCGCGAGCGGTCGCTTGTTAGTGCCCGCCGTTGTGTACGTGGTCGGCCACGGGGGCCGGGCGCGGGGTTTCACCGGCGATCGTGTCATACGGTCCACTGATCTCCCGCAGGTAATGCCGCATGTCCAGCGCGTACAGTTCGCTGGACTTGTCGGCCCGCGGCCACATGCCGCCACCGGCCTGCATGAAAATCCCGCCCACCACACCCATGCCACCGGCGTACAGCGTGTCGGCGGTCGGGTTCTCGTAGGTGACGGTGACGCGATATACGTGGTCCTTGCGGAGCTTCACACCGAGCTTGCGATAGAGGCGTCCGAGCGTGACACCCTGAAGGCGGCCCTGCTCGTCGAGAATCGGGAGGCCTTCCCACAACACTCGGCCCTCGGTCGCGTCCTCGAAGGTGATCGACGTCGCGAAATCGTGCATGTGCCCGCCAATCGCCATGATGCGCCCCTCCATGGATGGCTGGGCCTCGTACGACCACGTCGACGTGCCGGGCGGAAGGTCGAACGACTTGTCGCCCGCGGGGAACGCGACATCCAGCTGGAACGGGAACACGTTGAACAACGGCCAGAGCCTGCCCGCCGGGACGTATCGCAGGTGCACGCGAACCTCGACACCGGTGTAGGATTCACCTGACGGATTGTGAAGCATGCCGTTGACCACGATCTGTGTGCCCTCCGCCACCGGGTACCCCATCAGCAAACCCGGCATGGACTGCGAGCCCGTTTCCTTGCCAACGGCGAGCATGCGCTGCGCGATCGGGAGAAACAACTCGCGCGCGTCTGGGTTCACGAGGTTCAGGTGGTGCACGAACTCGGGCGGCAGTTCGCGACCCTCGGCATCGGTGAGCTCATAGCTGAAGCCGGTGAGGTAGACACTGGCGGGAGCCCTCAAGGTCGTGACCGGCGGGAGCACCGCCGCGCCGTGCACCGCGTGCGGATCGTGTTGGTGCGCGGCGGGCCCAAGCTCCTCCAGGAACCGCGTGCCGGCGGCCAGGTCGAACGGACCCATGCTGATGACGAACTCGCGGCGCTCCTGGTCGTCCGCGATCCAGACTCGCGGGGCCTCCTGTGCGACCGCCGTCGCGACGGCGATCACAGCCATCGCCAGGGTCAACGTAACCTCGCGCACTAACCCTCCCTTGGTTGTCCGGCGGTCTCGCCGGCAGGCTCCGGCGTACGCGCGTCCTCAGCGGCCGGCGATACTCACAGCACTCCGAGGGACGGCTCCTAGACCGAACCGTCCCTCGCGACGTCGAAACCGCCGCTACTCGACCGTCAGGGTCGCCTTCATCCCGAGTGCTTCGTGCGGCGTGCAGAAGTATCCGTACGAACCGGTGGGCGCTCCGACGAACGTGATCTCGTACACGTCGCCCGCCTGAACCATCAAGCGTCCACTCATTGGGCCGATCTTCCCGGCGTCGGCCGCGTACACCGCCGTGAGGAACGTCTCGGCACCCTCTGGAATCTGGTCCGCGTAGAATGCCACGTTGTGCGGAAACCCGCTCACGTTCAACCAGCGCACCGTGTCCCCCACCTTGATAGTGAGGCTCGCGGGTTCGTACACGTACTGTCCGTCCGCCGTCAGCTCCATCTCCACTTCGTGCACCGTGCCGTTACCAGCCATCGGGGCCTCCGCCGCCGGCTGCGCCGTCACCGCCGGGGCCGTGTCCGCCGGCGTCTGGTCGGCGCCACCGCCGCAACCGACCGCAAACACCGCCATCGCCGCCAATACCTTACGCATGAAACTCCGCCTCCGTCCCTTTGTATATTGCTAGTTCGCCCAAGGGCCCGTGAAACTGCCCACTAATGTAAGCCCGGGTCGCAGCAGTGGTAGTGGGTTGACCGATTCCTTGCGACGTGGGCGCCACGTCGATCCTTCCCGAAACCCGGTTGCCCATCGAACCTGCATGCCAACTCCACCGCGATGTTCGCAACTCGGGCGGCACTGCCGTGAACTCGAACTCACCCTTCGGGTCGCCGACCTCCGGGAGGACAGCGTGACGATGCAGGATGCGCTCGCCACGTGGCTCTTGGGACATACCGAACGGATCACGTTCGGCCCACCGTACGTCGAGCACGACGTGTTGCTCGTCGACGCGACCGTACATGTGGCGTGCAAGCACCTCACGACCGGAGCCGACGGTAACGGCAAGGTCGCATGCGCCGCGCACGGATTCGCGGGGTACCTGCCCAACCCGTCGCAATCGGCACGGGACACGCGTGCGCCGTTCACGCGGGGCTCGCGACACCTCGTCTCGTTCAAGCAGCGGCGGAGGGTGCTGCACCTGCCGCTCAAGCGCGCGCCCCAGCGCACACTGCCAGTGCTGCAGAGCCCAAATCCCTGCGTGGACGCACCGTGTCGCACGGCGGACAACACGAAGGGCGCCGCTTGCTGCCGGGACCTGACGTTGGAGATCGTCGCTCCGGACGCGGATCCGCATCTGGAGCTATTGCTGCGCGCACGGCGGTCGCCGTACCTGTGCAAGGTGACGCGGACCGGCCCGACGATGCTCGAGTGCGAGGTGATTTCCGCCTGCGGCTACCTCGACCCGAGCGACGGAGTCGGCTGCGTCCTGCACAACCGACTGCTGCCCAACGGGCGTTCAGCCAAGCCGTCTATTTGTTGGGATTGGCCGGATATCGGCCCGGATGAAGTGACGCACCCCGGCTGTCGGCTGGCCTAGCACCGCGGGATCGAGCATCGATCGCACGGAATCCACTGTGCGGACAAGTCAACGAGGGAAGCGATGCACCACGCTACCGTACCAGAAATCGACCCGGCGGAACTCGCTCGGCAGCTCGAGCATGGCGACGCCGTGCAGGTGCTCGATATTCGCGCCCCGGGCAGCGTCGCCGCGGGCCGGATCGAGCTGGCATCGGACGGCCTTTTCCACAACATCGTCGGTTCGCGGCTCGCGACGGTGCGGTCCGCCGATGACTTGGGACTCGATCGCGGCGTGCCCGTCGCGGTGGTGTGCGCGCACGGCAACAGCAGCCTGCCGGCCGCGGCCTTTCTGCGGCAACTGGGGCTCGACGCCAAGTCGCTGCGGGGTGGGATGGCCGCTTGGATGCAGCTCTGTCTGCAACGGGAGCTGCCCGCGCCGCCGAGCGTCGACGCGCTGATCCAGCTCGATCGAATCGGGAAGGGTGCGCTGGGGTACGTCCTGGTGAGCGATGGCGCGGCCTTGGTGGTGGACGCCCCGCGGGACTGGTCCGCCTACCGGGCCGCCGCCGAGGCGGCTGGCGCACGCATCGTTGGAGTCGCCGACACGCATTGCCACGCGGACTACATCAGCGGCGGGCCGGCGCTGGCCGGCGCCCTCGGCGTCCCCTACTACCTGCATCCGGCCGACGCGGTGTATCCGTATGACGGCACACCCGGAAGACTCCGCTTCGAGCCGCTCGATCCCGCGCGCACCCTCCCTGTCGGGCGCGCCAGAGTCCACGTACTCCACACGCCGGGGCACACCGAGGGCAGCGTGACCTTCACCGTGGACGATGCCGTCGCGCTCACGGGGGATTTTGTGTTCGTCGCCTCGGTCGGCCGGCCGGATCTGGCGGGTCGAGCCGAAGAGTGGACGACGACGCTGTGGAACAGCCTGGAGTCGGCGCGGGCGAGCTGGAACGACGACATGCTGATCTGTCCCGCGCACTACGCGAGCGAGCGCGAGCGGAACGTCAACGGAGCGGTGTGCGCGCGGTTCGGTGACATCCGCGCGTCCAACCAAGGCCTGGAGCCGAACGACCACGAGCAGTTCGCCGCCTGGGTGCGGAAGCACACCGCGACCTTCCCCGATAGCTATCGAGCCATCAAGGCGGTCAACGTCGGCTTGTTGACGGTAGATGATTTCGAGGCGGAGGTGCTGGAGACCGGCAAGAACGAGTGCGCGGTGGCGTGAGGCGGCGGGCCGTCGTTACGGCTCGTACGTCACGATGAGCTCGCCGGCAACCGCGCGACCTTCCACGGTGCGGGCCGGATAGAACACCCATTGCAGCATCCGCTCCTCCAGCTTTCTCCGGAAGGCGGCGTCGTCGATGCGGGGTGTGATCTCGACCTTCGTAGCGCGGCCGCGCTGATCGACCCAGAAGTGGATACTGTACTGCTGACCGCGCACCGACGATGGGGGGTCCTCGAACGGATACACCACGGAGCGCGGTTCGGGTGCGATCGCATCTCCGCCCTGCCCTCCCGTGCCCGGGCCGACGCCGCTGCCGATGCCGGTTCCCTGGCCGGACCCAACTCCACCACCCGAGCCCGTCCCCGAGCCCGGACCCTCACCGGACCCTTGCCCCGCGCCGGCGACCTGAACGGGCACCAACCCGTAGTCCGCCGCGCCAAGTGTCTTGGTCGCGAGCACGGGCTCCTCGGGAGCCGTGACCTCCGGCAACACGAGTTCAGCATGCTCGTCCACCGCCTCGGGCTCGGGCGCCTTCACCGCCGGGGCTCCAGACGACGGCGCCGCCCAGGGTGGCAGCTCCACATACTGAATCGAGCGGCCGCCACCTCCGCCCCCACCACCGCCTGGGAGCCCACCGGGATCGCCCATGCTCAGATGAGTTGCCGCGACGCGGCTGCCCCAAATGACGGCGACGATCAGCACCGCGTGCAGAATCGCCGATACCCCAACGCCCGCCGTGAACGGCCGATCCGTTCGGGGCATTTGGAGCGTAGGGGGGACCGGCCGGCGGCTCGGATACACCCCCGCAGGGCCCGGGTCCGACCGCACTGCGAGATCGCTGTTCACCGGTCTCGCCGCACCTGGTCGCGGATCACGTTGAGCACCTCCGCATCGATGAAGTACACGCGCTCGAATGCCGTCACGGTCGAACTCTCCTCGGCGCCGACGGCATCGAGGAACGCGCGGCGGTACCGCATCGCCAGCACCGGGGCGTAGAACTCCAGGACCATGGCGCCACACCGTACCGCCGCACGGCGCCGCAGGTCCTCCCGCTCATCGGGGGAACCCGCGAAGCGCGCGATCTGCCCGTCGTCGACCAACAGGAAGCACAGTTCCTTGACGAAGAAGAAGATCGGGACGGCCGGATCGTCCGACCAAATCGGGAGGTACACCGCCGCCACCTGATCCCGGGGATCGAACGCGTCGGGGTCGCTGATGCGCCCCTCCGGCCCGAGCGACGCCGAGAGCAGCACGAGCCCACTCGTGAGCCGCCGGTTCTCGAGATACTGGCCGAGCTGTGCCCCGATCTCATCGTCCCAGACCCGCTGGATCTCTTCGTAGTAATCTCGGTGCTCCTCGTAGGTACGCTCCCAGTAGTTCTTGAAGAACACCTCCCATTCGGTGTCCATGACGGCGATCAACTCCCGCAGGGCACGACGGTTGGTGCGGTCCTCGAAGCCAAACACCAGCTGCTGCAATCCCGGCCCCATGTCCGGCGGGAGCGCCCGCAGGGCATCGAGGTTGCCCTTCTCCACATTCCTCAATACGTCCAGGAAGCGATCCGGTTGCACTTGGGCCAGATACAGCGGAACGAAATGGACGATCTGGGTGACGCGGTCGTCGCGTAGCAGGTCGCGCAACCGTGGCGCCGCGGAATCCAGCGGGGTGGGATACACCCCCGCATCGCGCTTGGCGTCACGCACGCGGCGCGCGTAGTCCGCACTGTACAGCCCGAGCGGACCCTCGTCGTCCGCGGAAATCACCGCCAGCGTGTGGAACCATAGGTCCGTGTGCGGTTGGGGTCGAAACACCCACCCGAAATCGGGGTTGGGACGACCCGCGCGGGCCCGCGGGCCCGCGGCGGTTTCCGTGAGTACGTCGAGCGCTCGTTCGAGCGCCGGGTCGAGAGCGTACGCTTCGGCGAAGTCCACCGATCCCGGCTTGGCGCGGTTCGCCGGCGCCAGCCGGGTGAAGGTTTCGACGTAGCGCCGGGCGAGATCCTGGGACGCGCGACCGAGCAGGCGTTCACCGCAGCGCACCGCGGTCGCCACGCCCGCCTGGTCCGAGGCAATCACCCCCGGTGCGCGCAGCGCTTCAGCCACGATCGCATAGCAGGCCTGATAGAGCGCGCCGAACACGGTGGCGTCGACGTCCCCTTCCAGCGGCAACGGCGCGGCGATGACGTTGTCGGACCGCGACGCCGGCACACCCTCGTCCAACCGACCCTCAGGTCCCACCGCGGGTGACACGAGTACGATGCCCCGATCGATACGCCGCGCCCGGAAGAACCGCTCCGCGGCGGGCTCGATCTGGTCGGACCAGAGCTCCCCGGCGGCGGCGACCCGTGAGGCGAGCCCCGCCTCCACGTGTTCGGACCAATACGACTCGTAGAAGCCCTGCCACTCCACGTCGAGGAGGTCCAGCAGACGCCCGAGTGCCCGACGCTGTCCCCCGCTCGTGAGCGCCCGCGCCACGGCTCCCACCCCCGGGCGCGCCGTTCGATCGATGAGCTCGGTGTCACCCAGCCGCCCATCCGCCACGGCACGCAACGCGCTGAACATGCGGTCGCGGGGCACGTCGGCGAAGTACAACGGCACGAACTGGAACACCTGGAACGCCGGATCCTTGCGGAACTCGTCGCGCAATCTCTCCGCCTGCTGGTCCAATGCCGTGGGGTACACGCCGGCGGCCTCCTTGGCCTGCCGGACGGCGCTCGCATACTCGGGATCGAGGGCGGGGAACGTACCGGGCACATCGAGACCGATGACCGCCAATCCATGGAACCAGAGATCCGCGCCGGGACTGCTCCGAAACGTCCACCCGATCCCGTCCTGCGCACCCAAGCCGCCCGCAGACCCGGACAGCAGCAACCCCACCACCCACAATCCCGCAAGTCGTTGTCTAGGCATCAATTGACTCATTCTCCACAGTGACGTTCGCACGCTCCTCACATATCACCCCTTCCCGCGAGGCTGGTTCCCCTCGACCGCTGTGGACGAAACATCCACCAGGCCAGCTGTGCAAGCCGCCCGCGCTGGATCGTCTCTCAAGTAGAACACCAACTCGGAGGCCATGATGAAGACTGGATGGATGGTTGCAGCGTTGACGCTCGCCGGCGCGCCCGCCTTGGCACAGGGCTGGATCGAACCGCCCGACTTGTGGAGGGGACCGCAGGTGGAGCGCCTGCGCACGGCGGTGGACGTACGTATCGATGGTCGAGTCGCGCACGTGCGCGTGGAAGAGTGGTTCCGCAATGCCGGAGGCGGGCTGGCGGAGGGCGACTACCTCTACCCCCTTCCGGGCGAAGCCATCTTCAACCAGTTCTCGCTCTTTCAGGGCGACGAAGAGCTGCGCGGGGAGATGATGGACGCCGGCACGGCACGCTCGATCTACGAGGAGATCGTTCGGCGGAAGCGGGACCCCGCGCTGATCGAGTTGGTAGGACACGGACTGGTCCGCGCCCGCGTGTTCCCGATCGGCGCAGGTGACACGCGCAAGATCACCCTCAGGTACACACAAGTACTCCGCCGCTCGGGGGATGCACTGGCCTTCCGGTACGCGGCCGGGGGCCGGTATGGCGGTCCGCGCGGCGATGGCGGCGAGCGACCCACACCGGAACACCGTCCGGCTCCGATTGCCGTGACGCTGACCGCGGCGGCGGGCGGACAATTCGCCAATCCATTCTCGCCGACCCACCGGATCGCGATCGACCGCGCCGACGGGGAGTTGCGGGCTCGCGTGGCGGACGATCTCACGGGTGACCTCGCGATCTTCCTCCCGTTTGCGCGACCGCTCGCCGGTGTGACGCTGGTCACCCATCGTCCTGTGGGTGAAGACGGGTATTTCATGCTGACCCTGTCGCCCGGACAGGTGCGCGGACCGATGCTTCCGCGCGATCTCACTGTGGTTCTCGACATATCGGGATCGATGTCGGGTTCGAAGCTGGATCAAGCGAAGCGAGCCATCCGCCAACTCCTGAATACGCTCGGCGATCAGGACCGCTTCCGGTTGTTCGCGTTCAGCGGGTCGGTGCGGGCGTATCGCGCCGACTGGAGCCCCGGTCACGCCGAGGCCCGTGAGGCCGGGGTACGGTGGATTCACGACCTCGAGGCGGGCGGTGGCACGGACATCGGGTCCGCGCTGCGTCGCGCGTTCGATGCGCCATCGAGCGAAGGGCGCCTCCCGATCGTCCTGTTCCTCACCGACGGGCTGCCCTCCGTGGGTGAGGAAGATCCCGAGCGCATCGCCGCGGCGGCCGAGCGGGATCGCGGCGCCGCGCGGGTGTTCGCCTTCGGCATGGGGCACGACGTCAACACGTATCTGCTGGACCGGCTGTCGGCCGCGGGCCGCGGATCCACCGAGTACGTCCAGCCCGGCGAGGATGTGGAGGCCTCGCTCAGCCAACTTGCCGCCAAGATCCAGCATCCGGTGCTGACCGACCTGCGGATGGCCGGCGCACCCGTCACGTTCGACGAAGTGTATCCCCGCACGCTGCCGGACCTGTTTGCCGGCGACGAGCTCGTGGTGCTCGGGCGATACCGCGGTGAGCAGAGCGAAGGCGGCGAGCTCCGAATGACGGGTCGGCGCAACGGGCGCGTCGAGCGGTTCGGCGCCGCGGTCACGTTTCCCGCCGAAGCAACGGAGAACGACTTCGTGGCGCGCCTGTGGGCCGCCCGCAAGATCGGGGAGCTCTCACGGGATCTCCGCCTGAACGGTCACAATGACGAGCTGGTGGAGGAGATCCGTCGCACGGCCCTGCGGTACGGCGTGCTGAGTGAATACACGTCGTACCTGGTGCAGGAACCGATGGCGGTGGCCGACGTGCCCGTGCGGGACTCTGGCGTGCGCGGTCGCCTGTTCGCGCAGGCTCCCGCGATGGCGTCCGGGGCCGTGGCCGTGCAGTCCGCCGAGCGTTCGCGCGTGCAGCGGGAGTCCAAGACGATGGCGGACATCGGATCGGCCGAAGCGGATCTCCTGGCGCACACCGCCGGGTCAACGAATGCGGTGCGCCATGTGGCGGGCCGGCTCTTCGAAGCGCGGGACGGACGCTGGACCGAGTTGGGCAGTGACGAGCGTCGGCCGACGATCACAGTCGCGCCATTCAGCACCGCGTACTTCGCCGTGTTGCGCGCGCTGCCGGAGCTCGAACCCTACGCGGCGGCCTTCGAGCACGTGCTCGTGGCGGGTGACGGGGTCAACATCGAGATCGCCGATGGCGGCAAGGACGCCATGACGGGAGACGCTATTCGTCGGCTGGTGCGCGCATTCCGCGGGCAATAGACTGCTGTCGTGACCGTCGACTGGGCGCACGTGTACCGGACCACTTTCGAGGACCTGGTTCGCTTCCTGTACCGCAAGGTATGGGACGCGGACCGGGCCCACGATCTCGCACAGGAGGCGTTCGTGCGCGGGTTGAATGAAACGCCGGATCATCCGAGGGCCTGGCTGTTCACCGTCGCGGGAAACCTCGCGCGCGACGAGGCGCGAGCCGCCGAGCGGCGCAAGAGGCACCTGGTGCTCATCAAGACGGAAGCCGAGCTACGTCCCGTGCCGAATCCTGCCGAGGAACTCGATCGGTCGGAGCAGGTGCGCGCGGTGCGACGCGCCCTGGAGTCCCTGACCGAGCGGGATCGCGACGTGCTGCTGCTGTGGGACGCGGGGCTGAACTATGAGGAGATTGCGGCGGAGACCGGTCTCGCGGGCAGCGCGATCGGGACGACGCTCGCGCGAGCACGCAAGCGGCTGGTGGCCGCCTACGAGGCTCAGGAGGAACGACATGCCGCACATCAATGATGGGACGCTGCACGCGTATCTGGACGGGGCCCTTCCCTTGCCGGGAATGATGTCGGTCGAGGAAGTGGAGGGCCACGCGGCGTCGTGCGAGGCGTGCCGCAACGCGCTCGAGGAGGAACGCGCGCTGCGCGCGCGCGCGGGCGTCGTCCTGGGACAGGCGAATCCCGAGATCCACCGGCCGGAGTTTGCCGCGATCCAGGCATCCGCCGCGCGGAGAAGGACGCATCGCGTTGTCCGGATGCGCCGCATCCAGGGACTGGCGGCGGCGGCGGTGCTGGTCACGGTGGTCGGGGTGAGTGCCGTGCTTCGCGACCGCGGATACGCGCCCGCGCCGGCCGTGACCGAGATCGCGACCGGAGCGGCGGATGCGCGGGCCCCCGCCGCCGAGGGGAGCCAGGCAACCGGCCGCGCAACCGAACAAACCGCCGGTGCCAGCGAGGCGACCCAAGCCACGGCGCCAGCGACCGCGCCGGCTCGGGCTCCAACTCCGCCCACGGTGGCATTGCGGGCGCCCGAGCCCGTTGGATCGGACTCGGATAGGGCCGCCGAGGCCGTGACCGCAGACCGCCTCGACGTCGCGGCCACCGGTGCGGGTGACGTGGTGCAACCGGCCGCACCGATGTTGCGTCCGGCCCCGGAACGCGAGATGGCGGCGAGGATGCGAGAGCAGGCGGCGGTCCGCACGGCGGATAGAGCGGAGGCACCCATCGAGATCATCTGGCAAGACCTCGTCGGGTCCGTGTCCGGCTTCGCACTCGCGGAGTCGAAGGTCGGCGGGGTGGCAGCGGGGGTCTCGCCGGCAACGGAGGCAACCGAGTGGCGCCCGGCGACGCCCGAGGCGGCCGCACAACACCTCGGCCAGCCGGTGCCGATAGTGCCGCAGGCGTCGGTCGTTGGGTACGAGGTGGGCACGATCGGCACCGCGGCGGCAGTACGCATCGGGCAACGCCTGCCGGACGGCACCCCGATCGCCCTGGTCGTGTGGAGCGCCTTGACCATGGAGGGGCTGGCGGAAGCGGTCACGGAACGCACCGCCGGATCCGGCATGGTGGTGGTGTTCGGACGCGGCCTCGGAGTGATGGCGAGCGGGCGACTTCCCGCGGAGGAACTGGAGCAACTGGCAGGGGCAGCGCTGCGCAGCGGGGGCTAACGTGGTGTCCCACGGGTTCGTGGTCCGGATCGAGCGTCCGAGCGGGACCCGCCGGGCCTCGTCTTCCGCGAGGAACTCCTGGGACGCGATCCCAGCGGAGGGGCGCGTGGGATTGACTTAACATAGCAATATTGCAATATTTGGATCTACTCAACCAGCGAACAGGTGCGGCAGTGCCGAGATACGACTATCGATGCGAGAACTGCGGGGAGACCTTCGAGGTCCGCGCCTCAATGGCGGACTACGCGTCGTTGGAGCCCCGATGCACGCACTGTGATTCGAGCCGGGTGAGCCGCGTCTTCACGGGTCTCAACATCCTGGCGGGACAGTCGAGCGCATCGAGCGGCGGCGGGTACTGTCAACCGAGCGGCTTCGGCTGAGGCATCTAGCACCGCCCGGTACGGGCGGACAGCGTGAGTCGCGAGGGTCGGCCGTGCGCCGGCCCTTCTTCGTTGTGTCCACCTCGCGGTGGTTGCCGCGGCGGCGCGGCGTCAGCACCTTCTCTCACCTATTTCTCGGAGCCGACTCACGCATGCCGCCTCGCTCGCGACGACGGTTCATCGAGACATCCGCGACGTGCGCGTCGCATCTCGCCATGGTGGGGATGGTGGCTCGACGTCGGGGATGGGCCTGGCGTCAGGCGGGAAGCGTCGTCGCGAGCGAGGCGTTCGGCGTCCTGCAGCGCGTGGCGGAGGGGGTGTGGGCACTTGTGTCGACGCCGTTCGAGGGCGATCGCACAACGCTGGCAAACGGGGGGATCATCGCGGGTAGGGAAGCGGTGCTCGCCATCGAGGGGTTTTATCAGCCCGCCGGTGCACGGTGGCTGGCGGAACGCGCGGTGGAGCTCACCGGAAGACGGCCCACGGTGGTGCTGCTGACGCACTACCACTCGGACCACGTCAACGGCGTTGCTGGCTATCACGACGTGCCGGCGCATCCGGCGGTGCGCACGACCGCGGTGACGCGCGCAGCCGTCCTCGATCGGAACACCCCGCCCGACGCCGCCCGTGACGCCGCACTCACCGACGCGCGTCTCCTTCCCCCCGACACCAGCACCACGCTCGACCTGGGAGACCGCCACGTCACCGTCACGCCGTTCGCGGGGCACACGGACAGCGACCTCATCGTGGAACTCGAGGACCCGAATGTCGTGTTCTGCGGTGACCTCTACTGGAACGCGATCTTTCCCAATTATGTCGATGCGAAGCCGGCGCAACTCGCCGCGTCCGTTGCCGCCCTCAAACGTGCGCGGGAGACGCAGTACGTGCCGGGACACGGCGGGGTGAGCGGTGCTGACGGTCTCGCGAGCTACGTGAGCGTCCTGGAAGCGGTGGAGGACGCCGCCCGGCGCGCCCACGGCGCGGGCCTGACCGCCGAGGAGGCCCGCGAGCGTTTCGCGCTGCCGGCGTCGCTGGGAGCATGGACGCTGTTCAGTCCCGCGTTCTTCCCCAGAGCGTTTAACGCATGGTACCGGGAGCTCGGCACTTAACCGGTCGGGAGTTCCTCTATGCGTGCCACGGCAGGCGCAGGGAGCGTCGGAACCTCGAGTCCGAGGCGACCTCGCCCCGCGGCCCCACCCACCGAGCGCGTGGCCGACTCAGCTCACCGGCTTGCCGGAGGAAGGCCTGTTCCTGCCTCTCACTCAGCCGACCGCACGTCGAGCACGAGGCGGCCGTCGATCCGCGCGAGATAGCCGAGGAGCTGGGTCGCCTGCCCGTCCTGGACATAGGTAATCAGGTATGATCCCGAGTCGGCGCCCTCCCCAATCACCGCGATTTCTCCGTGGTCGGTGTTCTCCCACACGCCGAGCAACTCGGAGCGGAAGACGAGATCGGCGTCGGAGTAGACCGCGTGGATCGACGGGATGCAGGCGCCGAGCGTGAGGCTCAACGCGATGGAGACTGCGGCGGGACGAGGCATGACACCCTCCGGTGAGTAGGCGAACGAAACGCGCCTCAGTGGTGCACGGCCTCCAGGGTGCGCGCGACCATCCGCGGACTCACCATCGGGAACGTGCGCGCGAACAGCCCGTACGCCAGGAGGAACAGCCCCAAGAACCCGGCGG